>NZ_PHQU01000002.1:0-432756 GCF_004332405.1 Synechococcus sp. BS56D
CCTTCCGCCCTTCGGCTTCCTGCGCAGTCCAAAAACATAACCCACTAACTCCCCTTCGCGCAACCTCAGGGGCGTAGTAGCGCTGTTCCCCAGGGCATCAGACGGTCCAACTGCTCCTGAGAGGTCGCAGCCAACACCGGGAAATCCGCTTCAGCAAGGTCCATTCCAGGCTGAAGACAGGCAGGGTCGGCCGCGAGCCAGTACAAGGGGCACTCCAATTCGGAGAGCACCAACCAAGCCGCAGCCAGATCCCAGATTTTCGGAGTGGCCTCCAAGGCAGCCATGGTCTGCCCCATCGCCACGCTGAGCAAATTCAAACTCGCCACCCCAAGAAGCCGGATCTTCCCGGGGAACGGCTGATCGGGGCGGCGCTGGAGCACGCGGATCGCGCGGCTGCATAAAGACACACAGGCACTGTCAGCGGCAAGGCGGGTCTGGGGTGTCAAGGGCTTGCCATTTCGCCAAGCTCCCTTGCCACGAATCGCCACAATCCGCTGATGAAGGGATGGAATCTCCAGAAAAGCCTCAACCGGACGGCCATCGATGCAACGGGCCACTGAGATGGCCCAGTAAGGAATACCAGCAGCGAAATTGGTGGTGCCATCGAGGGGATCCACCACCCAATAAGCCTCCGTTTTTGGAAGTTGCTTGGAACCTTCCTCACTCAAGACCCCCTCACCTGGGGCTAGGGAAGCCAAGCCGTCAACGATCGCACTGTCACTCCACCGATCACAGGCGGTGATCAGAGTGCCGTCAGGTTTCACATCAGAAACGATGTGGCCGAAATCACGCCGCTGTCGCTCCGCCACCTGATCCAGCAACTGATGAACGCCGGTCAATTGATGGGACGTGAGCAGTTCAGCCACAGATCCCGATCAGCCCTTGGCAGCGGAGGCCATGGCCTGGCAAGCCGGACGATTCGGAGAAGGTTCGATCGGCACCACATAGGCATCGTCCTCAGCTGGCTTAGTGGCTGGGAGGTTCTGAGGCTGACAGGCCTTCACCTGATCAAGACCGGTGCGACGACGCAGCTGGGCAATGCTCTTGTTGTAGGTGTTGATCGCATCGGCATAGCGAACCTCGGCCTGGGTGAGATCCCGCTGGGTATCCACCACTTCCCTTTGGGTGGTCACACCCGCCTGGAAACGCAGGCGAGCCAAACGCAGCGACTCCCTGGCTGACAACACTTCCCGGGAGGTTGTGAAGATGTCCTGATTGGCCGTGCGGAGGTTGTAAAAGCTTTCCTCCACCTGAACGCGGATGCGATCACGGGTGGAGGCGAAGTTGAAGGCACTCTCCTCAGCCCGCTGCTTGTTGCGGCGGTATTCAGCGCGGGCACGCCCGCCGTCAAAGATGTTCCAGGTGGCATTCAGGCCCACCGTGTTGTTGGCATTCCAGCCGTAGTCGTCCATATCCACGGGCGAAATCACGTTGGTTTGGCCCTGGAAGCGAGCCGTGCTGAAGGTATTCACCAGACTGAGCACAGGCTGCACAGCAGCGAGAGCCGCATTGGCATTGCTGTTGTTGATCGAGATATCGAGGATCAGCTGATCAAGTTCCTCGCGGAAGGCATAGGCGGCCACGATGCTCTCCTGCAAAGAGGGTTGCCAGACGCCGATCACCTGCGATGGGCTTGCAGCGGTAGGGGTCACGTCCTGGGGGAGATCCAACAATCCGGCCAGGGATCGGCGGGTCTTGTTTTGGAAGCCGATGCCGTTGGTGAGCACCTGCTGATCTCGGGCAAGCTGAGTTTCAGCCTCCAGCACTTCAAGCTTGGTGGCGACACCAGCCTGAAAGCGGGCGCGGGCGTCTTTCAGGCTCACCAGGGAAGCCCGCACCGACTGCTGACCGATCCGCACCTGCTCATCGGCGCGTTGAAGATCGAAATAGGACTCTGCTGTTTCCAGCCGTCGGTCCCGAAGAGCGATCAGGTAGGCATCACGAGCGCGTTCAAAATTGTCGCGAGCTGCAGCAATCCTTGGCACTCGCTTGGGGTCGATGAGATTCCACTGAACCTGGGCCGCAAAGTTGGCCGTCCACTGGCTGCTGGTGGTGTAAGGAGACGAGGTCGGTACTCCGGTCGAGGGATTGAACGTGGATGAGAAATCAGGATTGCGATATTGATCAGCGGCGAGGTATTGCGGCAAACCGTTAGCAGAGAGATTGACCGTGGGATACCAGAGGGAAATCTCGGCAAGCAGAGCCGACTTGGCTTGCTCCACCTGACTGGCCGCTGCCTTGAGACTGGGGTTGTTGACCTCCATCAGCTGCTCAGATTCCGCAAGGGTCAGAGGACGGAGTTCACGGATCCGCACCTGAGACGGTTTGTCTGGGAGCGCAAGACTTGGAGGCGCCTGCAGGGGGCTTAGCGCTTCAGGGAGCGTGGTAGCAGCAGGGGGCAGGACGGACGGATCGGCTTTCGGACGCGGTCCCTTGAGCTCAATGGCGGTCGGGAGAGTCTTCTGATCAATCAAGGCTCCAGAACTAGCTGCCTCAGAGGCCACAGGAGCCTGAACAGGTGCATCTTGGGCCTGCAGTCCCGCAGGGACAGTCGCGGCCAGAGCACCTGCAATGAGAAGAAAACTGGCAGCAGTCCTGGCCACGACAGATTGCAATCTGCCGGGAGCTTAGGGGCTTTAAGGCTCCTGACCGAGTACTGCGGCCACGATGTCAGCTGCTCCATGCACGATCCGGATCGTGACCGGCAATCGAGCCTGCACCTCGTCCAGGGTCATGTCATCGAGAAACACCGGTGCCCCCTGTCGGAGCATCACCGAGGGCAATAAGAGCTGATCTCCGAGGTCGACCCCCTCAAGACCCACCAGTAGATCCTCTCCAGTGAGCAAGCCCGTCACCACCTGATCCTGTCCCCAGTACGGACTCGGTAGACCGTGGAGAGAAAGCGACACGCCTTCAATGCCATTGAGGCGGTCACGCACGGGTCTCAAGGCGTGGTCGACCAAACGACCCACCACCCAGCTGCTGCGCATCGGCTTTTCACTCCGAGGGGGCAGGGTCTCGGTGGCCTGATCTAAGTCCTCCAAAAAGGCTCGGATGCTTCCGACTCCATTCTCCTGCTGGGGCAGATCCTCGTAGTTGGCCCTTGGCGGGAGGGCACGGCCTGCGATCAAGTACCACTCATCTGAGAGCCAGGCAAACCGACTGCCCAGAGTCTCCTGAAAGTGGCTCTGTAGGGCCTCGACCTGGGTGATGACCTCCTTGGCATGGTCAGGATCGACAGGGACCAGTCCATCGCCGGAAGGCCGAAAGCGAGTCAGGCCCACGGGCACCACAGCGGCCGAAAGCACGGCAGGCCAAGCACCGCTCGCAAACGCAGCAAGGTCTTCCAATGTGCGCTGCAGCGCTGCTCCGTCATTGAGGCCTGGGCAGACCACCACCTGGGCGTGAATCTGCAAATCGCGTTCCGCAAACCAGCGCAGCTGATCCAGCAACAGTGCGGCGCGCGGATTCTCCAGCAACCTGGAGCGCAGGTCTGGATCCGTGGCATGCACGGACACGAACAGGGGAGACAGGCGCTGGGCCTCGATGCGCTGCCAATCCGCCTCGGTGAGGTTCGTGAGGGTGAGATAGGAGCCGTAAAGAAAGCTCAGCCGGTAGTCATCGTCCTTGAGGTAGAGGCTGCTGCGATGCCCAGGCGGCTGCTGATCGATGAAACAGAAGGGGCAGTGGTTATTGCACTGACGCAGTCCATCAAAGAGTGCCTCGGTGAACTGGAGACCAAGGCCGTCATCCGCATCCTTTTCAAGGTCCACCTGATGAATCTCGCCCGCTGCATCCATCACCTCGAGATGGAGCTCTTCCTCCACCACCAGATAGCGGTAATCGATCAGATCCCTCGGTCGGATGCCGTTGATACTGAGCAGTTGGTCTCCTGGTTCAAAACCCAACTCTTCACCGATGGACCCAGGCTCAACGGCGGCCACGACGGCTGGTGCGGGCTGACGCGAGGCCGATTCCGGATCCAGGGCCGCCAGAGCGACGCCGGCGGATGGTTCATTCCACACCGCGATGGAGGCAGCTGATCTCAGTTTGATCCTGAGCCGGCCCACCAGACCAGGAGCAGCACCCCAAAGAGCAAGCGATAGATCACGAAGATCCAGGTGCTGTGCCTTTGGAGGAACTTAAGCAGCCAATCAATGGCCAGCCAAGACACCACGGCGGCCGACACGATGCCCACCAGCAGAGGCAGCACACCCCCGCCGCTCGGCTCGGTGAAGGCACCCTTGAGTTCCACCAGTCCAGCGATCGTGATCGCCGGAATTCCCAGCAGGAAGGAGAAGCGGGCCGCATCCTGCCGTTGCCAGCCATCGAGAAGAGAGGCTGTCAACGTGCTGCCCGAACGCGAAACGCCGGGAATCAACGCCAGCACCTGGGCAAGGCCAACCACCAACCCGTCACGCCCCTCCACCTGAACAAGCTGCTTGATCCGGGGACCAATCCTCTCGGCGAGGGCCAGCAGCAAGGCCATCACAATCGAGACCACGGCAATGGCAGGCACGCTGCGCAGGGGCGATGACTCATAACCAGGCCAGAACAGCTTGATTGCCAGACCTGCGATCAGGATCGGGACCGTTCCCACCGCCATGGCGATACCGAGACGAGCCTCGGGTTCACGCCACTGGCCACGGGAAACAGCTACGGAGATGCCCTTCAGCACGCTCTGAAGGTCCTGACGGAAATAAGCAATCACCGCCACGATGCTTCCAAGCTGAATAACGGCTGTCACCGAGACGCCGGGGTCACCCCAACCAGCCAGGACGGGAACCACCTTGAGGTGAGCAGTGCTGCTGATTGGCAGAAATTCCGTCAGCCCTTGCACCACGCCAAGCACAAAATCCCGCCAGCAGGCTTCGAGCAACCCAGGGGCGGTGGCGACGTCGGTCATGAATCGGTTCGAAGCAGCCGCACGCTATGACCACCAAGCCACCTACGCCAGCGCAGTGGGCGGGGTCGAATCTTCTAAGGTTTCGGGACTTTCTTCACAATCAGGAGTCGTCCGTTGTCCAGCGGCCTGATCAAAGCGGCTGCCCTGGACCCTCCAAGGCTCAATGGCGCCGAGCTGCTGCTTCCGATTCCGAAGGCTGGGGAGGAGGTCATCCTTTCCCGTGGAGCAGCGGCACTTGTCGTGCTGCCCGTTTTTCTTCAGGCCCCCTGGGTGCGCCTCCATCCTTTCAGTGCCGGCCTGTTCAGCTTCCTGCTCCTGGGTGTCGGGATCCTGCTGGGAATGAGAGTTGAGCCAGCGAAAGCCCGCTGGGGTGCTCTGTTGGTTGGTTTCAGTGGAAGCTGGCTCGCGGGAACTCTCTTCTGGGGCTGGCTGCGGGCCCATCCGCTCCTACATCTCCCCATCGAAGCCCTTGCCCTTCCCCTTGCGCTCACAGGTCTGCAAGGGCGTTGGCGCTTGGGTTGCAGTTTTTATTTAGCTTCTTTGGTTGGCACAACACTGACTGACTTGGCGATGGCGCTCACCGGCGTGATGCGCCTCTGGCCAGCAGTGGTTGAGGCACCGATCGAGGAAGCTCAGCCGCTTCTCCAGCAGGCTGCCTTGACCCTGAGCCGCCCAACCTCGCTAGCCATCCTTCTCGCCTTCACGGGCCTGATCCTGCTTATCGCCAGAACCCTCCGCCGCCGTGGACGTCTCTGCCCATCAGGTGATGCCAGCTGGGGAGTGGCCTCTGCCGTTCTGATCACGACCCTGATGATCGACGGCCTGTTCCTTCTGACCGCCCTGATCCAACCGCGCTTCAGTGGACTGATCTGAAACGAACTGCAAAAGCTCACGCCGCAACGGGGGGTTTGTCCGTGACGCACTTGTAAGGTTTGCTCACCGGCGTCGCCGGCAGTCCCGTTCCGATCCCTGACGGAGTGTTCCGATGAAGCGGCTGGTCTCCTGGCTGACTGGTGTGATGCTGATGGCAGGCCTGGTGCTTGGCCTCGTCATGCCCCCAGCCGTGCACGCTGACGACCTTCGCAACGTCGCTGACGAGAAACTGGCCGAGCGAGGTAACAAGGTCGACCTCAACAATTCTTCTGTGCGCCGGTTCCAGCAATTCCCTGGGATGTATCCCACCCTCGCCGGCAAGATCGTGCTCGGCGGTCCTTACGAAAGTGTTGACGATGTGCTCAACCTCGACCTGAGTGATCGTCAGAAGGAACTGTTCGCCAAATATCGCGACAACTTTGTGGTGACTGCTCCCTCGATCGCCTTGAACGAAGGTTTCGACCGCATCAACGATGGTCAGTACCGCTGAGTGCCGATCTTGAGACCGGCTTCGGTCAAACTATGTTGCATCCCGAACCGCCGGTGACCCCGGCGGTTTTTTTGCTGATGCCATGACGCAGCACCAGCCATCGAGCGAACCGATTCCCCCAGGGCCATGGGATGTGATCGTGATCGGTGCAGGAGCTGCCGGTCTGATGACCTGCCTGGAGCTCCCCGAAGGACTGCGCATCCTGCTGCTCAATCGCAACACCAGCAGGCGCTCTTCTAGTCGATGGGCCCAGGGCGGTATTGCCTCCGTGACTCGACCGGAAGACAGTGCCAGCAGTCATGCCAGCGACACACTCATCGCCGGGGCAGGGCTCTGCGACAGGAATGCTGTTGAACTGCTGGTCAATCAGGCCCCCGCTTGCGTCGAAAGGCTTCAGCAACTGGGCATGGCCTTCGATCGCAACAGCAGCGGCAAGCTAGCCACCACCCTTGAGGCAGCCCACAGCCATCACCGGGTGCTGCACGTACAAGACCAGACCGGAAGGGCGCTGGTCGATGTGCTGCGCGAACGCGTCGAACAACGTCATGACCTTCTGCATCGCCGGGGGATCCGCGTGACCCGACTTTGGGTGGAGCACGGTCGCTGCTGCGGAGTTCAAGTGCTCGATGGCCCAAGTCTGCACTGGATCTCAGCCCGGGCTGTGGTGCTCGCCACAGGGGGAGGAGGCCATCTCTATGCGAACACCACCAATCCCCCCCAGGCCTGCGGAGAAGGCGTCGCCCTCGCCTGGCAGGCGGGGGCTGCAGTGGAAGATCTGGAATTCATGCAGTTTCACCCCACGGCTCTGCGCCTTCCAGGCGCCCCCTGTTTCCTGATTTCAGAAGCGGTGCGTGGCGAAGGGGCTGTCCTGCGGGACGACCAAGGGCAAAGCCCCGTCGCAGATCTTGCGGGTGCTGATCTGGCACCGCGCGACCAGGTCAGCCGGGCGCTCGTGCGCTCCATGCGCGACCGGGGCACGGATCACATCGACCTGGACCTCTCACCGATCCCTCGAGAGCGCGCAGTCCAGCGCTTTCCCACCATCCTGGAACGCTGCCGCAGTTTTGGGCTTCAACCTCTGGAGCGGCCGATTCCCGTGGCCCCCGCAGCCCACTATTGGATGGGAGGAGTGGCCACTGATCTCCATGCCTCAACCAACCTTCCTGGTCTCTACGCGGTGGGGGAAGTGGCCTGCACAGGGCTGCATGGTGCCAACCGCCTAGCCAGCAATTCCCTGATGGAATGTCTGGTTTTTGCCCGACAGCTACGAACGATCGACCTTCCAAACGCTCCAGCCAAGGCAATCGTCCATCACCCAGGCACCGATCTCCGGGCAGGCGCACCCCTGCAGAGCCGCAGCCGGATAAGCGCCGAAAAGCTGATGGCAACCATCGACATCTGGCGACTGCGTTGCTGGCAGGTGGCGGGAGTGGACCGGGACAGCCGCGGAATGGCGCATGCTCTGAATCAGGTTCAAGTGACGCTGGACCAACTGGAAGCGGAGCCATCCCTGGAACTGATCAGATCACAGCCTGTGGACGCGCTGCACCGACTGAATGAGGAGAGCCGGCGGGAGCTGAACCTGCTGCTTGACCTTCAGCATCGACTGCGGGCCAGTGCCCTGCTGCTGGAGGCCTGTCTGTTCAGGAAGGAGAGTCGCGGAGGCCATTTCCGTCATGACGCTCCCTGGCCCATGCCCCAGTGGGAATGTCATTCCAGACAACAGCTGGGCCAGGCGATCGGAACCCGACCCGTTGTGCGCTGACTCACGGGAGTGAAGGCGATCGAAATCAGTCGATGCTTGGGCCCTGGTAATTGGAAAGCTTGGCGAGATCCGCCAGTGGCTTCACACCGGAATCGAGCTTTCCATCAATCTCCCAGGTGGGGAAGCCTTCCACGCCTTTTTGCTGGCAGAGCTTGGTCTGACTGTTCTGACCATCCGGGGCACACTCCACGACCTTGAGCTTGGCGGCGGCCTCTTTGCCGAACAACTCCTTTTGCTCATGGCAGTGCGGGCACCAGTAGGCCGAGTACATGACGGCACCGGAAGCGGTGAGATGCTCAGCAAGCTCAATCTTGGCTGGATTGCTCGAGGTGGTGACAGAGGGAGGCGCTCCAGGCCCGGTGACCGCAGCGTCAGGGCGATTGGGGTCGACCACCGAAGCCCAGATCAAGCTGCCCAACAAAACGGCAAGAGCCAGCAACACCCCTCGAAACAGAAGCGGCGCTGGATCATCCCAGCCACCGCCGGCGACCGAAAGAATCAGCAAAGCGATCGAGATCAGTGCCGACAGAACACAGAAGAAGCAGAAGGCCTGGATCTTGAACAGCATCAGGCCCACCAGCACAAGGCTGAACATCGCCATGCCAACGGACACGACGAATAAGCCCCACCAGGTGCGACGAGACAGATTCGCCTTGTTCTCCGCTAACCCAGGCAGCAGAGGCACAATCGCCATCACCAGCACAGCCAAATAAGCAATCAGGCCGGCGAAGGAGAGCGGAATACTGAAGCCATCCCCCTGAAGCAGGGTGCCCCAGGCGCTGTTCAGGACCTTGTCACAGCCATCAGCCCCCAGCGGGCAGCTGAGATCCCCCAGGATTCCCCAGCGCTTGAGAGTGATTGAGCCGGTGTCGATCACCCCAACCGTGGCCAGAACCGCCATGGCGATTCGGACCCATTTCGAACCGGAATCCTGGCGGCGACGACTGGTGAGGCGGGTGGTCGACATCAGCTGCGTCCAGAGCGCGTCAAGTCTGACAGCAACCGCCGGCCAGAACCGTGCTGAACACAAAGGAATAGGGCCGCAACCCTATGGTGAGAGATTGCCGAATCGGTCGGGGCATGAGCAAAGATCCAGGCACTGAGGCTCAGACAACCCGTCGACCGACCGTTGCCTTTGCCCATCTTGGCTGCGAAAAAAACCGGGTCGACACGGAGCACATGCTTGGGCTCCTGGCCCAAGCGGGTTATGGCGTCAGCAGCGATGAAAACGACGCCAGCGTGGTGGTGGTGAACACCTGTAGTTTCATCCAGGACGCCCGTGAGGAATCGGTGCGCACCCTGGTGGGCCTGGCAGAACAGGGAAAGGAGCTGATCATCGCCGGCTGTCTGGCGCAGCATTTTCAGGAGGAACTGCTCGACTCTTTACCGGAAGCAAAAGCGATCGTGGGCACCGGCGATTACCAGCACATTGTTGAGGTGCTGCAGAGGGTGGAAGCCGGGGAGCGAGTGAACCGAGTCAGCCTGACCCCGACCTTCGTGGGTGATGAGCACCTGCCCCGATACCGAACCACCGGCGAGGCCGTGGCTTATCTGAAGGTTGCCGAGGGCTGCGACTACCGCTGCGCGTTCTGCATCATTCCCCATCTTCGAGGCGATCAACGCTCTAGGCCGATCGAATCCATCGTGGCCGAAGCCCATCAGCTCGCAGCCCAGGGTGTGCAGGAGTTGATCCTGATCAGCCAGATCACCACGAACTACGGACTGGACCTCTATGGAAAGCCCCGCCTAGCTGATCTGCTGCGCGCCCTTGGCGAGGTTGAGATCCCCTGGATCCGGGTGCATTACGCCTATCCAACCGGCCTAACCCCCGAGGTGCTCAGTGCTTACCGGGAGGTGCCCAACGTCTTGCCTTATCTGGATCTGCCCCTGCAGCACAGTCACCCCGATGTGCTGCGAGCCATGAACCGTCCTTGGCAGGCAGAGGTGAATGAACGACTGCTGGACCGCATCCGCGAACAGCTCCCCGATGCGGTGCTACGCACCACGCTGATCGTCGGCTTCCCAGGGGAGACCGAGGCCCAGTTCGAGCATCTGGCTCGCTTCCTGGAGAGCCAGCGCTTCGATCATGTGGGCGTGTTCACGTTCTCCCCCGAAGAGGGGACCCCGGCAGCCGCATTGCCTGACCGAGTCCCGGAGAACCTTGCCATCGCCCGCAAGGACAGGCTGATGACCCTTCAGCAACCGATCTCCGCCGCAGCGAATGCCTCTTGGGTGGGTCGCACAGTGGATGTGTTGATCGAGCAGCACAACCCCTCCACTGGCGCCATGATCGGACGGTGCGGACGCTTTGCGCCTGAGGTGGATGGCGAGGTGCTCGTTCAGCCAGGGGAGAACGGTCTGCAGGCCGGTCCTGGCACGATGGTGCCCGTCAAAATCACCGGCTCCGACGTCTATGACCTGAGCGGGCAGATCGTGGGAGCCGCGGCCATGGTGGCGGCCGCCCGCTCCTCATCGTGACCGCCACACGGTTCTCCCAGGCCAGACAGCGCAGCATTTTTCTTGTGGCGTCAGGAATGAGCACCGCAGGGTCCTTCGCAGGGCTCACGGCGAAAGGCTGGATCCTGATGAACGGCACGGAAAATCCGATGCTGCTGGCCCTTCATTTCGCAGCCCTGTCCCTTCCCACCCTGCTGGTGAGTGGGCCGGCGGGCGTGAGGACCGACAGGGTCGGCTGCGAAACAGTGCTCATTCAGGCCCAGTGGGCACTGCTGGCCGCTGGACTGCTAGGCGCTTTGTCGATCCCGCTCCTAGAAGGCACTGCCCAGGTCGGCGCACTGCTGGGCAGCACGCTGCTGGTGGGAATCGCCAGCGCCTACGAGCTCACAGCACGCAACAAATACTGCGCACTGCTGGTGGATGAACCCACCCAACTCGCCCCCTACCTCACCAGCTTTTCCGTGGTCTTCAACGTCGGAAAGCTCGTGGGTCCCCCAATTGGGGGATGGCTGGTGGCCCTCACGGGAGCGGCAACAGCCCTCAGCCTCGATGCCCTCACCTATCTGCTGCCCATTGCCAGCGTGATCTGGCTGCTCAAACCGAATCTCGAACAGGAACAGCGCAGTGGCAATCAAGCACACGCGTCCCTGCTGCATGCCTGGCGCGACTGCGGGCCCATCCTGCGCCATGTGCTGCGCTTCACCGCAGTCATCTGCCTGGTGGGCTTCTTCCACCCCGGCCTGGCACCACTGATCGCCGCCGACACGATCGGACCTGATCCGAGGGACCTTGGCTTGTTCACCAGCGTGCTGGCCGCAGGGAGCATTACCGGCGGCCTAGTGCTGCAGAGAAATAGTCACCGCTTCTGTCAGCGTCCATGCCTGACCTTGGGTTGCTTCGCTCTGATCACGGCCTTGGCCCAGCTGGGAATGGCCAGGGGGGAGACGCGAGGCCTGGTGCTGATGATGGCCTTTCTGATCGGAGCCGGAACAGCCGGGCTTCTGAGCAGCACCAACTTGATCACCCAAGTTGGATCCAAACAGGTGATGCGAGGAAGGATGGCAGGTCTCAGTCAGATCGCCTTCCTTGGGGGCGGAGGACTGAGCGGGATCCTGGCCGCAGCCATCACACTCACCCTCGGTCTCAAGAGCGCATTCGCCATTGCCGGAGGCATTGGCCTTGCGCTGGCCGTCGTTGAAATCAGCCAGCGCGGTCAAACCGTGCTGGACGAGACAACCAAGCTCAGATCAGTTTGATGCCACGCAGCACGCCGCTGATCACTGCAGCGGTAACGAGACCGGCACCGACCAAACCCAGATAGATGACAACGCCCACGACAGACACAGCAAGTCGCAACTATTAGACCAGAAACAGGGACGCCTTCGTGGGCACACCCCCTAAGGTTGACGCAATCCGCGCCAAGGGTCAGCGGCAAGCCTCAGCTCAGCGCCATCAGCCCAAGCACCGTCAAGCCAGCGTCCGCCAGCAAGATCCATGCGCACCCTCTTCATCTATCCCCAGTTCCCCAAGACCTTCTGGAGCTACGAAAAAATCCTCGAGCTCGTCAACCGCAAGGTTCTGCTTCCACCCCTAGGACTGGCGACCGTTGCAGCCCTGCTTCCTCAGGACTGGGAGATGAAGTTGGTTGACCGCAATGTGCGGGAGCTCACCGAAGCGGAATGGAACTGGGCGGAATTGGTGGTGATTTCGGGAATGATCGTCCAGAAGGACGACATGCAGCGACAGATCGCCGAAGCGAAACGGAGAGGCCTCCTGGTTGCCGTTGGTGGCCCCTACGCCAGCTCCACCCCTGATGCACCGGAGATCGCCGACGCGGATTTCAAGGTGCTGGACGAGGGTGAGATCACCCTGCCGATGTTCGTGGAAGCGATTCAACGCGGTGATCGGAGCGGTCGGTTCAGCGCTGAGGGTGACAAACCGGATGTGACCTCGACTCCGATTCCCCGATTCGACCTTCTGGAATTGGATGCCTACGACTCCATGAGCGTGCAGTTCTCCCGTGGCTGTCCGTTCAACTGCGAGTTCTGCGACATCATCGTGCTGTACGGCCGCAAGCCCCGCACCAAAACCCCCGAACAGCTGATCGCCGAGCTACAGCGGCTCTACGACCTGGGCTGGAGACGCTCCATCTTTCTGGTGGACGACAACTTCATCGGCAACAAACGGAACGCCAAGCTGTTGCTCCCTGAAATCAGGCGCTGGCAGGAGGAGCGGGGCTATCCGTTCAGTTTCGCCACCGAGGCCTCCGTCGATCTCGCCGACGACGAGGAGATGATGCAGATGATGCACGACGCCCGTTTTGAGAGCGTTTTTCTCGGGATCGAAACGCCTGACGAGGCGAGCCTAGAAACAGCCCGGAAGGTGCAGAACACGCGCAACCCTCTCGATGCCGCTGTCGACAGGATCACCGCCAACGGCATCCGGGTGATGGCGGGCTTCATCATCGGTTTCGATGGCGAAAAAGATGGAGCCGGTCGCAGGATCGTCGACTTTGTGACCCGCACTGGCATCCCGGCCGCAATGATGGGCATGTTGCAAGCTCTCCCCAACACGGCGCTCTGGTATCGCCTGGAGAAGGAAGGACGCCTCATTCAGGAGAAAGCCGCCGCCAAGGGGGTGAACCAGACGAATCTTCTGAACTTCAAACCAACCCGCCCGATCCGGGACATTGCGAACGAATACGTGGAGGCCTTCTGCGCTCTCTACGAACCCAATGCCTACATGGATCGGGTCTATACCTACTACCTCAAGATGGGGGCACCCCGTTGGAAGGCTGCTGCCAAGCTGCCCACCTGGACGGATCTCCGAGCGCTGTCGATCGTGATCTGGCGCCAGGGAATCAAGCGAAGCACCCGGACCCGCTTCTGGCGCTACATGCTCGGCATGGCCCGCCACAACCCGGCCCTGCTGGAGCAGTTCCTCGTGGTGCTCGCGCACAACGAACATTTCCTGGAATATCGGTCCATCGTGCAGCAGGAGATTCGAGAACAACTCGAATCACTGCCCCCCGAGGAACCCAGCAATCCGCGCGAACTTCAACCGGCCTGATCGACACGCTCTCAGTCCTGCACGTAGGGGCGCCCCTCCAGGAGGCACTGTTCGGCCTTCTGGAGTTCACGGCCTAGATACAGGGCGTGGTCGAGCCTGCTGATAGGAAGGGGCTCATCCCCCTCGCTGAGCTCGATTCCCAGCTGTTTTGCCGTCTTGCCGCGGTACACACGATCAGGGGAGCGGGGTCTACCGCCCCGACAACCCAGCACCTCACCGGTGTCGGGATCCGTCGCACGCCCTCGGTCATCCACATCATTTCGGTAGTGCTCAGCCACCAGCTCTGCAGAGGCAGCATCGACCCGGATCAAGAAATACCCGGCCGGGTCGAGGGCAATGAAACGCTGGGACAATCGATCATCGAGTGCCCGGCCCTCACCCGGATCTCGAGGAGGAGCCACCGGCTCGGATGCGGAGGGGTGGGACGACGCCGAAGAGCTGCTGCTTGCCATCCCGACACCCTACAAATCAGCCGCGGACGCTCCCAACTGAGGAGCTTCTGCCCGGAAGGGCAGTTCAGCATTCACCGCATCAATCTCCTCGACCATGAGGGCATTGGCCTTGGGTAGCCAGGTCCTGATCAAGCGATCCATGCCCTCGTCGTACCAGCGGTGAAGGCTGTGCTGAGGCCTGGCGACGAATCCGCGGCGGCGTTTGTGGCTGCCCCCGGCACCGGGATCAAAGTGCTGCAGCCCCTGCTCCAGAGCCCAGGCGATTGGTGCGTAGTAGCAGACCTCGAAATGCAGGCAGTCGATCTCCTCGTCACTGCCCCAGTAACGGCCCCATAGCTGCTGCTGATCCTGAATACACAGCGACATGGCCACTGGCTCCTGGGGGTCGCCCCGATGGGCACTGAACAGCACCACATGCGGACGCAGGGCTTCGCCCGCAAGGGCATCAAAAAAGGAGGCCTCCAGATATTTGCTTCCCCACATCCCCCAGCGAGCGCAATGCTGCTCGTAGAACCGATGCATGCGTGTCAACAACCCAGGGGTCAGCGTCTCACCCCTGAGGGCCGTCACCTCAAGACCCGCCTCGCGAACGGCCTTGCGTTCCCGTTTGATATTGCGGCGCTGGTTGGCATTGAAGCCCCTCAAGTAATCGTTGAAATCCCGCTGCCCCTCGGCTGACCAGAGACTCTGCTGATTCAGCCAAGTCGCACAGCCCGCCGCCTCGGCGAGGGGCCGCCAAGCGGGATCGACATAGAGAAAATTGCAGCTGAGGATGCCGTTTCGTCGCGCAAAATCATCGATCAGCTCGAACATCAGCGCGGTCAAGACCGCAGGATCCTCCGCAGAATCGATATGGAAGCGATAACCCTCGACAGGGCTGACCGGACTCATGCCCAGAAGTTTGGGGTAGTAGCGAAGCCCCAAATCAGCGGCGAGCCTTGCGAAAGCCTGATCGAAGACGAACTCGCCATAGCTGTGCCCCTTGAGATAGAGAGGCGCGACAGCCACCAGCCTGTCTGCGCCACGCCAGAGGGAGAGATGCAGGGGCTGCCATCCCTGCTCCGGCACGATGCTCCCGGACTCCTCCAGGGCCGTGAGCCACGACCAGCGATAGAAGGGAATGGCCTGCGAGCCGACCAGTTGCACCCAGGCGGCCTCTGGAATCTCGCGAAGGGAGCGGTGCCACCGGGCGGAGAGGGATGCCATCACCGCCAAAGGGCGAAGTCGCAGTGACCCTAACCATGGCGGCGGGCAGGGATCAGAATTCAATCCCGCCCGTGATGCGCCTTGCTCGGTTCATCCCTTCTCCAGCGCCAGATGCCAACAGCGCTACTGAGCATCGCCTGCCTGGCGCTGGCTAGCCCAGCAGCCTCGGCCGGCTGGCTGGCCCCCGTGCTGCAGATGATGCAACCCCGGATTGAATCGCGTTTGACCGATCAATGCCGGCAACTGATCGGCAGGCAAGGGGAAGCACCTCTGGAATCAGAGCTGAGCAAGCTGGCGGAACAGCCCTGCCGCTCGCTCGCCAAGCCAGTGAGCACCTGCCTGATCCGTGAAACCAGTCGCACGGGCCGAGAGCTGGGGGTGATCAGTGAACTGTTGACCGGCAGAGTCGGCGACGATGCCGAAGTGGTGATCAAGCGCTGTCTGGCCTCCCTGCTGGGCCTCCAGGAGAGCAACCTTCGTGACCTCCCCCTTCAGGATCTTCTTCAGCGCTGGCGGCAGTAATGCAACAGCACTTCATCGGCCTCGAGACGATCGCAACGTTCGAGGCACCAAGCGCCTGGTTCCGTGAGCAGGTCAGGCAGCCCCTTGGGACCGGTCGGCAGCCAGTGGTGAGAACCCCCTAGCAGCTTCGGAGTCAGCGTGAGTTGCAACTCATCCACAACATCCTCGGCCAGCAGAGATCCACAAAGCTGAGCACCACCGAGCAGCAGGACGCGCTGGAGCCCCGCTTTGGCTAGGGAGCGGAGTGTCTCCTGCCAGGACTGACCGAGCGTCAGCCGCTGGTCGAACCCTGAGGGCACTGGAGTGGCCACAGGTGGGGTAAGCAACCAACGTTGCAGGGGCTGTCTGAAGAACGGCCATTCACTTGGAAAGCTCTGCTGACGAGACACCACCAGGGCCACCGGCTGCGGAGGCCTGCCGTCCTGAACCCGTTGCGCCTGACGCTCCCCATCGCGAATCAAGCAGGTCGTGCGATGGGCCCGCAGCGTGCCTGCGCCAATCAGGGCGCCATCAGCCCAGGCCAGGGCCTCCTCCAAAGCGCGACGATCCCCTGTTCCACCGAGCTGAGCAGCTCCGCCAGCAGCAGGGGCGAGACGGCCGTCCAGGCTGATGGCGAGCACCAGCCGAAGCGTCGGTGCTTCGGTGAGCTTCAGGAGGCCAACACCGCCTCAAGGGCGGTTGGACTCGCATTCAGCTGAGGCGTCTCCGCATAAACCTCAGCTGCGTTGTTTGGACTTTCCTGCAGGCGCACCTTGTGCAGCACCGCTCCGATGGCCCGGATGGGAGTGGCCAGACGATCGGCAATATGAAGCGCAATGTTCTCCGCCGTGGGAACACAGCTGGCGAAATGGGGCACGTCCTTATTGAGGAAGGTGTGATCGAAAGGCTCGACCACGAGGTCATCCAGAAGGCTCTGAAGCGCCGCTAAGTCACAGACCATCCCGGTCCGTGGGTCGATCGTGCCTCGCACGGTCACGTCAACCAAATAGTTATGGCCATGGCCGTGGGGCCTTGCACACTTCCCGTAGATCCGCTCGTTCTCCTCCTGGGAGAGCTCAGGGCGGGCCAGGCGGTGTGCAGCCGCAAAGTGGGTGCGAAGCGTGAGGAAAGCGTCCATGCCGTGTCCGAGATAGTCGGCCCAGAGGCCTGGTGATTCGTAAAGCCGCAAAGCGACCAGAGGAAGGTGGGGAACAAGACGCGTCCAGATCACGCGGACGAGTGCTTCCGTGGTGGGAAGACAGCCCTCGGGCTTGGAGACGTCGAACTCATCCCAAGCGTCGTTCAGACAGCGAAAGTCCAGGGATCCGGTCACCTCTTCACGGATCGCGTGCTTGACCTCCGAGAGGTTGAGCACCATGCCGTCCGCATCAAGGGGACCCGCCATCGAGACGATGAGTTCGTAGTTATGCCCATGGCCAGGCGCCAGGGCGCAAGCACCGAATCGGGCATTGTTGTCATCGGAACTGAGCTCTGGGAGCCAGTAACGATGCGACGAACTGAAGCAGGCCCGCCGTGTAATCACACAGCGTCGACCCTGACCATGGGGAGCAAGGGCCATTGCGGAAATGTCAGCCATGGCATGCCCAGACCAGGAGGCATCCTAGGGAGTTCCTGTCTTCCACCGTCCGACCCCGCGGTTCCCTCGCCATGACCGAGCCTTCCCCCACAGCTGTTCACCCTCTGAAGACAAGGCTCGGGGGCCGCAACCTCTACCTGGTGGGGATGATGGGCAGCGGCAAGACGAGCAGCGGCAGGCCCCTGGCCCAGGCCCTGGGATACGGATTTGTGGATGCCGATGCAGTGATTGAGCAGTTGGCTGGCCGATCGATTCCACGTCTGTTCAAAGAAGAGGGCGAGGAAGGTTTCCGCGCCCTCGAAGCCCAGGTGCTGCAGGCGATCGGACAACGACACTCCCTGGTGGTGGCCACAGGCGGTGGCGTCGTGACGCGACCAGAGAACTGGGGGGTCCTGCATCAGGGGCTGGTGATCTGGCTCGACCCCGACCGGGAGCAGCTACTGGAGCGTCTGCAGCGGGATCCTGGAGAGCGTCCACTCCTGCAGAACGGGGATCCCGAAGCGAGCCTCGATGCGCTGCTCGCAGCCCGACGCCCGCTCTACGCCGAGGCTGATCTGCATCTACGGATCCAGTCGCAATCACCAGACGCCGTCGCCGCCATGGCACTGGAGGCCATCCCAGGGGTGCTCAGTCCCGTCCAGGGGGCTCCAGGCGCACCGCAAACCACTGGAGTGTGACCCCGGGAGCCACCTCCAGATCACAGGCGGTGTCGAGCAGCCGGATGGCGGCCGCCGCAACGGAACCGGCAGCCTGCAGGTCGGAAGGAAGCGCATCCAGCGCCCGCAAGTGCGCTTCCAGCCATGTCAGGGTGTCGGCAGCGCTGAGCAGTTGCTCCGGGCGACCAGGCTCCAGCACCACGTAGTGATCACAGGCACGAATCAGGGGGTCAGACAAGGTGCAAGGACTGCTGCCACTGATCATCGGACTGCTTCTGCTGAGCGGGGCCGGACCAGCCTGGTCTGCGGACGAGCCCACGCTGGGCCAGCGCCTTCAGCTCTGGCCGGAATGGCAGCTGCCAGCCCCCCTCCCCCGTCCTGGCCGCCACAGTGATCTCGTCTACCCCAGCTGGTTTGAAGGCGAATGGACGGTCAGCAGCATGGCCTTGGACAGGCTGGACGATGACTCCTCGCCCCTGGAACACAAGGCTCGCTTCATCCGCCGGGGGGGTGCTGTGGTCGGCGACAGAGCCTTCAATGCCATTGCCGTTGGCCAGGCAGTTCTCGGATCGACTCTGCTGACAGTCGAGCAACCAGAGCGCGAACCCAACCGTCAACTCGCGAGGCTGCGCGGCGATCGCCTGCTGGAAACCACCGTGATCGGACGACGACAGAGTGATCCGAACCGCAGCGATTTCGTCAGCGAGTTCCTCAGTGACGAACTGGTCCTACAGATCCTCCACGGTCCTGAGGCTCCAAGGATCAGCAGAGTTGAAACCTTGAGCCGTTATCAACCATGCGCCCCAGCGTCCCGCGAACGCATCTGCGCCGATCAATGGCAGGCCCGCTACAGCGGACCCGACACAGGGCTGAATCGCAGCCCTGAATCAGTCCATCGCTACCGGCTCGAACTCACACGACTGCAGGATCGCTCTGCATCAGCTGGGCCTCCAACTGATCCCTCCAACGGAACAAACCTTGGAGGCGGGGATGGTCACTGAGCCCAGCCACACCGCGACCTGCCAAGGCGGCTCCCGAGGAGGAAGGAAAGCGCAACAGTGAGAGCTGAGCGGCAACAGCAAGATCAGCAATCGACAAGCGATCGCCCACGATCCAAGGAGCCTGCTCCAACGCCTGGGCCAACTCGGTCAGGCTGGTCAGCAAAGATGCACGCTCCCCCTGAGCCACGATCTCCCCCACCCCCTGCAGGAGTCCGGTCGGAATCCCTGCAACGGTGCTGCGCAGGGGCTCCGGGAGGTCATCGGGCAGCAGGGCAACCCGAAGCTCCGAATCAATGGTTGCGGCCTGAGCCAAGGCCACCCTGGCGGCGTGGGCCAGGGTGGTATCCGCCCAGTCCTCAATCAGATGAACCTGCGCTGCAGCCCGCGGGTCTTCGGGCCAGAGAGGCGGCTCTGGGGCAAGGGTTTCGAGATAGGCGGCAATGGAACTGGAATCGGCAATCACCGTCTCGTCGTCGACCAGCATTGGCACCTGTCGCTGACCAGAGCGGCGAAAGACGTCGACCTGACCCAAGCCCGGCGTCACCTCCACCTCGCGATAGCTGAGCCCCTTGGCCTGAAGCACCATCCGCACCTTCAGACAAAAGGCAGAATGACGAAATTGATGCAGCTCCAGCACGGTCAACACCCGCCTGCGGCTTCCAGGCTAGCCATCCAGGATCAGTGCTGAGATCGGGAGGATTGAGGAGTGGACTGTGTGCAATCCAAGGGCACCACATGCTGACAAAGCAGTGACGAACTGAGCGCAAATCGTCTTGACAGATCCATATCTTGAAGAGAGAAACCTGCTCCATGGCCCACACCACACTGTTGGAACGCATGATCGATTTCATGCGCAGCATCAGTACGGAAACTCCATCTCCTCTCCAGATGGAAGTGTTCACAGGGCCGCATGGCGGTCGTTATGTGCTGACTGCCGATGGACGCAAGCGTTACCTCAAACGCTCCTGAGCTTCAGGGTCTCGGCGATGATGGGGAGCCGCTTCAGCTGTAGCTCCCGGCCATGAAGGACTTCTTCATCAATGTGACGCGGTATCCCCGCTATCTGATCGCCTTCAGCCTGGGGGTTCTCAACTCGGTTGCGGAGCCCTTGGCCCAGCGGCGCAGCAATCCTGTGACCGCTGTGGCGCTGATTGGCGCCCTGGTGAGCGGCCTCATCAGTGTGGGATTGGTGCTCCGTGCCATGGTGACGCCATCCCCCCTGATCTGAAGAAGGCGATGGCACCGGGACGGCGTGTCGAACGAGTTGCGGCCTTGATCCGACGCGAAACAAGCGAATTACTGATCAACGGCATCCGCGATGAGCGGGTGCATCAGGGCATGGTGAGCATCACCGAAGTGGAGGTCAGCGGAGACCTGCAGCACTGCAAGATCTTCGTGAGCATCTATGGCGATGACAGCCAGAAACAAGAAGTGCTCGCAGGACTGCAGGCTGCCAGCGGCTTCCTGCGTGGTGAACTCGGGCGTCGGTTGCAGATGCGTCGAGCACCTGAGGTGGTGTTCCAGCAGGATCGCGGGATTGAGAAGGGCACCTCCGTGTTGAGCCTGCTCAACCGCCTGGAGGAGGAGCGTCAAGAGCGGGGAGACAT
Source organism: Synechococcus sp. BS56D (assembly GCF_004332405.1). Classification (NCBI taxonomy): domain Bacteria; kingdom Bacillati; phylum Cyanobacteriota; class Cyanophyceae; order Synechococcales; family Synechococcaceae; genus Synechococcus; species Synechococcus sp. BS56D. The sequence continues at coordinate 20,581 of NZ_PHQU01000002.1, forward strand.
CCCCGAAGGCTCCGACGCGGATGATGAGCGGCCATGAGCCCCGAGGCCGAACTGCGACGACAGGTGGCCTCGCTGCTGGTGGTGCGCGGCAGCGGCCATGCTGAAGACCGACAACGCCGCTACCCCCGCTGGGAACTCCCGAATCAGGAGCTGCGTCGTCTGATCGGTGAGGGGATTGGTGGTGTCATTCTGCTCGGCGGCAGCAGCACCGAGCTGCAGCAGCGCTGCCAAACCCTGCAGAGCTGGGCCCGAGAGCCGTTGCTTCTGTGTGCCGATGTGGAGGAAGGGGTCGGCCAACGCTTCGAGGGGAGCACCTGGCTGGTGCCTCCGATGGCCCTCGGCCGACTGCATGCCCGCGATCCCGAACGAGCGATTGCGCTGGCGGAGCGCTACGGACGCTGCACCGGACGTCAGGCCAGACGCTGCGGACTGAACTGGGTGCTCGCTCCGGTTGCTGATGTGAATAACAACCCGGGAAATCCGGTCATCAACGTTCGGGCCTGGGGCGACTCTCCAGACTGTGTGAAGGCCCTCGCCTGTGCCTTCCAGCGGGGACTGGCCAGCACAGGAGTGCTCGGCTGCGCCAAACATTTCCCTGGCCACGGGGACACCGGCGTGGACTCCCACCTGCAGCTGCCGGTGCTGCGCCACGACAAAGCTCGCCTGGAGCGCGTGGAACTGCCCCCTTTTGCGCAGCTGATCCAAACTGGAGTCGACAGCGTGATGACGGCCCACCTCCTGATCCCGGCCCTCGATCCCGAGCTTCCAGCCACCCTCTCCCGGGCAGTACTCACCAATCTGTTGCGAGACGATCTGGGCTTCCAGGGGCTTGTCGTGACCGACGCACTGGTGATGGAGGCGATCAGCAAGCGCTGGGGTGCCGGCGAGGCAGCGCGGCTGGCCTTCGCCGCTGGGGCGGATCTGATCCTGATGCCGGCGGATGCCGATGCCGCCATCGAGGCGATCGTGGCTGCTCTCCAGAGCGGCGTCATCCCCCGGGAGCACCTAGAGACGGCTCTCGCCCGCCGGCAGCAGGCGCTCCAGAAGGTCGCGGCAGCTGCCGCCTCCGGAGCGACGGGCGAGGGGTTTCAAGACGAGCCCCTTGAACTCGATGGGGAGAGGAGCCTGGCTTTGGAGCTGATTCAACTCAGCCTCGAGACCCAGGGACCACTGCCCCTGCCACCTCTCAACGCTGAAGGGATCAACCTGCTGCGAGTCGACACTGTTCTGCCATCGCCCCTGCTGCGAGCCGATGCACCGTCGCTGGCGCTAGCGGAGGCAGCTGGCTATCGAAGCCTGATCTGCCACCCCCAAGGCATCTCGCCATGGCAACCAGGAGCGGACGAGAACCCCCTCGCTCTTGAGCGCCTCGGCGATGGGAATGTGCTGCTGCAACTGTTCCTGCGGGGCAACCCCTTCCGGGGCGAGCGGGATCGAGCCGAACCCTGGAGCGCAGCCCTGCGGCAACTCCAGAAACAGCAGCGACTGGCGGGTCTTGTGGTGTATGGATGCCCATACACCTGGGCCAATCTGCGCAGGGAGCTCGAGCCGCAGATCCCAGCGGTCTATGCCCCAGGACAGATGGCTGAGGCTCAGCAGGCAGCACTTTCGCTGCTGCTGGGATCATCGGAACCGAGCGCCATGGCCGTCGAGGGCTTCACGGACTGAGCAGCAGCCGTAACCTCCCACCAGTTCCGGGCCCGATCCGATGCTCAGTCTTTCGATGATCGTGCGCGATGAAGCGCAGCGTCTGGAGGCCTGCCTGGGATCCGTCAAGGACCTGGTGGACGAGATGGTGGTGGTAGACACGGGCTCCACCGACAACACCATTGCGCTGGCGGAACAAGCGGGTGCGCGGGTGGAGCGCATCGACTGGCCAGGCGACTTCGCCCCAGCCCGCAACGCAGCCCTCGAGCATGTGAAGGGCGACTGGGTGCTGGTGCTGGATGCCGATGAGCAACTGCGCCCAGAAGCCATCCCCCCCCTCAAGGCATTGATGGCCCAGCCGGATGTGCTCGTGGTCAACCTGCTCCGCTACGAGCAGGGGGCAGCCATGGCGCCCTATTCCAGCGTGAGCCGACTGTTTCGCCGACATCCCGACATTGCTTGGAGCCGGCCCTATCACTCCATGATTGACGACAGCGTGCAGGGGATCCTGGAGCGCGAACCCCATTGGCGCATCGTCAACTGCAGTGAGCCGGCCCTGCTGCATGACGGCTACCGCCCTGAGCTGTTGCAAGGGAGTGACAAAGCCGAACGCTTGCGCCAGGCCATGGAAGCCACCCTTGCGGAGCACCCCGACGACCCCTATGCCTGCGCGAAGCTCGGCGCCCTCGAGGTTTCCGAAGGCAACAAGGAGCGGGGCATCAGCCTGCTTCAGCAGGGACTCGCGGCCCTGGAAGCAACCCAGGGAGAACAACGACCTGCCGAGCACTACGAACTGTTGTTGCACCTGGCGATCGCCCAAGCAGAAACGGATCCAGACACGGCCATCCGCACGTACCGCAAGGCGCTGGAGCTGCCGATCGGCACCCGACTGGGCCTGGGCGCTCGCTTGAACCTGGCGGCCCTGCTGCTTCAGCAGGGGGCACTCGAGGAGGCCTTGCAGCTCACTGGCACTGCCACCCAGAGGGCACCGGAGGTGGCCCTTGCTTGGTACAACCTTGGCCTGATGCAACGCCGTAAGGGCGACATCGCCGCATCCCTCCAGGCCTATGAACGGGCCCTGACCCTGAACCCTCAGCATGCGGAAAGCCACCAAAACCTGGCGGTCGCTCGGCTGCTCGGGGGCGACATCGATGGGGCCAGGAGCAGCTTCCGTCTGGCCATTGAGCTGCTGCATCAACAGGCACGCCCACAGGATGCCCAGGCGCTGCGGGCCCAGGTGGAGGGCCTCGTGAAACTGGACGAGGCACGCTGATGAGCAACGCAGCGCAGCCCCTGCTCGGGCGCACCGTCGTGGTCACCAGGGCTCAGGAGCAGCAAGGGGAAGCCAGGAAGCAGCTCGAGCAGCTCGGTGCGGCGGTGCTCGACCTACCGGCTTTGGTGATCGGCCCGCCCGATGAATGGGGGCCGTTGGATGACGCGTTGTCGGAACTGGATGAATTCCATTGGCTGGTGGTCTCCAGTGCCAATGGGGTGAACGCGGTGGAGGAGCGCCTGCAACTGACGGGCCGCAGCCTCAGCCGTCGCCCCGCGAGCCTGAAGATTGCCGCCGTTGGCCGCAAAACTGCAGCGGCCCTGGAGGCGCTTGGCGCTCCCGCGGATTTCGTGCCGCCCACCTTCGTGGCAGACAGCCTGATCGAGCATTTCCCCGTGTCGGGGTGGGGCCTTCGCCTGCTGCTGCCACGCGTGCAGAGCGGCGGTCGCACCGTGCTGGCGGAAGCCTTCGGGGAAGCAGGGGCCAGGGTGGTGGAAGTGGCCGCCTATGAATCACGCTGCCCTGCAGACATGCCGGCTGTCACCGCAGAGGCCCTGAAGAACCAGCAGGTGGATGCGATCACGTTCAGTAGCGGGAAGACCGTGTCGCATACCGCATCCCTGCTAAGCGAATGCTTTGGCGCTGATTGGCAGGCACTCCTGCGGGAGGTGAAGCTGATCTCGATTGGTCCCCAAACCAGCATGCGTTGCCGCGAACTGCTGGGCCGGGTGGATGGCGAAGCCGACCCCCACGACCTGGAGGGGTTGGTGCAATGCTGCGTTCAGGTCATGCAGACGGGCGGCTGAAGCTTGGCACCGACGGCATAGGTGAGACAGCCCCTGCGCAGATCGATCGCCCGCACGCTCCAGTCGGGAGGAAGGAGAGGTGCCGACTCAGCAAAACAACGGCCGCGCGTTCCGACGCAGACGGCACCGGAGCCTGCATCCGTCGTGATCAGCGCCTGGAGCTGACCGCCCACGGCGAGCACCCCCTGCAGGCTGAGGATCGGTGCAGATCCGGAGGTCGCTGGCTCGGCCTGCGCACCTCCAGCCGTTGCAGAAGCGGCAGGGAGGGGAAGGGCCGCGAATGGATCAGGACGGCCGCGCGGCACAGCCGCCTCCACTTGAGCGCTACTGGGCAGAGCCACCAGCCCTGGAGCCTGAAGAGTGGGTGCTGCCGACTCGGCACCCTCAGCTCGTTTCTCCGGAGCAGAAGGCTGAACAGATGGCGCTGGGCTCTGCATGCGCGCAACTGGAGTGCCACAGGCCGCCAACAGGGTGCAGAGCAACAGCTCAGCTCGAAACGGCGTAATCGCTTTCCACCAGGTCACGGAAACGGTCAAGGTTGGCCTGCAACTCGCGGGTGACAATCCCACCCAGGATGGTCGGTTCCATCAGGGGTGCCAAGACTCCAGGCAGCTCATAGGTGACACTCAGCTTCACCACCGTCCGATCATCCGCCTCGGGATAGAAGCGGACGGCCCCCTTGGTGGGCAGCCCGCCTACGGACTCCCAATGCAGCTGCTGTGCTTCCACGCGGGTGGTGATCCGGGCCTTCCACTGAAATCGGAATCCTTGAGCGGCAAGGGTCCAATCGGTGAGATCAGGATCCTCGAGGGTCTTCACTGACTCAATCCAGCGCATCCACCGCGGCATCGCCTCGAGGTCACTCCACACCGCCCAGACGCGGTCCACCGGCGCTTTGACCTCCGTGGTGACGGTGTGTTCGAGCCAACGTCCCATGGTTTAAGCCACTGCCGTGTTGGTGGCCAGTGCCGCAGGTCTGTCGAGAATCGCAGCAGCGGCAAGATGTCCGCTCATCGTCGCCCCCTCCATCGAGTCGATGTAGTCCTGCCGTGTGTAGCTCCCTGCCAGGAAGAAGTTGCTCACGGGTGTGCGCTGCTCAGGGCGGTAGGGCTCCATCCCTGGTGCCTCCCTATAGAGCGACTGGGCCAGCTTCACCACGTTGCTCCAGGTGAGTGTGAGCTCCTTGGCAGAGGGGAACAGAGCGCGCACCTGCGCATCGGTATGGGCGACGATCTCATCCACTGACTTCGGAATCCAGGGATCGCCAGGCGTCAGCACGCACTGCAGCAGTGAGCCCTGGCCCTCTTTGCGGTAGTCCTCTGGACTGGCCAGGGCCAGATCCGCAAAGCAACTGAAATCTGCATCAGCGGTATAGAGCAGGTTGTCGAGTCCAGCAGGCTTCGAGCAATCACGGCGACGCTGGTCCTGACCCTGCTGATCCCCGAGTTCGGTCACCCAGCCGTCGTAGCGGAGCTGGACAGTCGCCACCGGAACGGCCTCCAGCCGGTGGATCGCGTCGAATTGCGGGAACCGACGCCAGTCTTCAGGCAACAGACGCTGAATGCCAGGCACGTCGCATGCGGCCAGATAAGCATCGGCTTCCACATGGATGTCTCCTTCAGGGGTGCCAAGGGTTAGGCCACTCACCTCCGGCTGATCGGCAGCGTTGCAATGCACCTGCTTCACCCGGTGGCGCAGATGCAGCTGCCCCCCACGGGCCTTGATGTAATCCAAGATTGGCCCTGTGAGCCAGCGATGGGGGGATCCTTTGAGCAGATTGAGCTTCGAGGCTTCCGTCTTCGCCGCAAACATCATGAAGATGGTGAGCATGCAGCGCGCAGAGATCGCCTCACAATCGATAAATCCGAGGGCATAGGCAATCGGATTCCACATCCTGCGGATGCTCTCGGGGCTGCCACCGTGGCCGACGAACCAGTCCTGAAAACTGACGGAATCCAGGGCCCGGATCGTCCGCATGGCCCCCTCGTAATCCACCAGCCCCCTCACGATCGGACTGGTGCCCAGGGCAAGGGCATTGCGCAACTTATCGATCCAACTGAGCTGGGGGGTGGTGAAAAAGGCCTTTAAGCCGTTGAAGGGGGCACCAATCGGAAAACGAAAGTCGAGCTCGCGCAGGTCACCACCCAAGTTCACGAACAAGTGGGTGTGATCCTTGGGCAACAGATTCTCGATCGCTCCAACCTTGCGCATGAGCGCAAACAGGTTGGCGTAGTTGAAGAAAAACACATGCAACCCCATCTCGATGTGGTTGCCCTGGTCGTCTTCCCAGCTGCCCACCTTGCCGCCAAAAAATGGCCGCGCCTCATAGAGGTTCACCTCGTGCCCGGCATCCACCAGATCCACGGCGGCGGCCAGACCGGCCAACCCAGCGCCCACGATCGCGACCCGCACCGGCAGCATCCGCCAACAACAGGACGACTCTATGAATCGGCAGGACGCAGCGGGGATCCATACAGTGAGGGCAGGTCTGAACCCATGCCCGTGACCGCATCCCCTCTCAACGCTGCCACGACCAACACGGCTGACGGCAAGGCTGACGGCACGGCGCCCCACACCGGGAAGGACGGCAAGGGGATCCTGATCACAGCCACGGCCATGCAGCAGCTCGCCAAGCTCTGCCGCGAACAGGGAGAGGATCGTGTCCTGCGGGTCGGGGTGCGTTCCGGTGGCTGCAGCGGCATGAGCTACACGATGGATTTCGTGCCGGCGAGCGAGATCGAGGAGGGCGATGAGATCTACGACTACAGCTCCCCAGATGGCGCCAACTTCCAAGTGATCTGTGATCCCAAGAGCCTGCTCTACATCTATGGAATGCAGCTGGATTTCAGTACCGCCCTCATCGGTGGTGGCTTCAACTTCACCAACCCCAATGCCACTCAGACCTGTGGCTGTGGCAGCTCCTTCGCCGTTTGAGTCCGCTGCATGGGAATCTGAGAGCACTGCAGGAACAACCTGAACGGTGAACGCGATCAACGAGGAAAGCCTGTTTGAACAGGCGATGGGCCGTTATCAGAGCGGCGCAGAGGCCTCAGAACTGCTGGATGACTTCATCGCGATCACGAACGCGGCCCCCAGGCAATCGGCAGGCTGGACCTGCCTGGCCTGGCTCCAACTGCTCTGTGATCAGGGGGAAGAAGCCCTGCGTTCGGCCCGCACAGCGGTGAAACTCAACCCCCAAGACCCTCAAGCCAGGATCAACCTTTCTCTCGCCATGCTGGAAACCGAAGCCAAAGGGGTGCGCGATCACATCCAGATGGTGCAACAGGTGCTGGCGATGGCTCCGGAGGTGGGAGACGAGCTCAAAGCCTCGATCGCCGATGGCCTGGCCCGCAAGCCCGGCTGGCCCGCCCTCACCAAGGTGAAGGCCTGGTTGGAGCTCTGAGGTGTCGCGCCTGCTGCTGCTGAGCAATGGCCATGGCGAAGATCTCTCTGGCGCCCTGCTTGGCCTTGCCCTCCAGCAACTCGGCCATCAGGTGGATGCCCTGCCTCTGGTGGGGAACGGCCACCCCTACCGAGAGGCAGGACTGCCACTGATCCTGCGCACCCGAGAATTCAGTACAGGTGGACTGGGCTACACGAGCCTGCGCGGCAGGCTGACGGAACTCGTGCAGGGTCAGGTGCTCCACCTGCTCGGTGGCCTGGTGAGGCTCCTGAAGGTCGCCCATCGCTACGACCTGGTGGTGGTGGTGGGTGATGTGATTCCGGTGATGGCGGCCTGGCTCTGCCGAAGGCCGGTCGCCACCTACCTCGTGGCCTACTCCAGTCACTATGAGGGGGTGCTGCGCCTGCCCTGGCCCTGCGGCAGCTGCCTCTCAGGCCGTCAGTCACGCCTGGTCTTCAGCCGGGACCAACGCAGCGCCGATGATCTGAGCAGGCAGCTGGGACGGCCGGTGCGCTTCCTTGGCAACCCCTTCATGGATCCTGTCCTGCAGCGCCAGGAACCGCTTCCCTCCTGCAGGCGGCGTCTTGGCCTACTCCCAGGAAGCCGGCGCCCGGAATTGGAACAGAACCTCCTGCTGCTGCTTCAAGTGGTGGAGAGGCTGCCGGAGCCGCTGATCAGCAGCGGCGAACTGGCCCTTGACCTGGCCCTGGTCAACAGCTTTCCCGACCCTGAATTGGCCGCGTTGGTGAGCCAACGGGGCTGGCAGATGAACGTCAGCGGACAGCTGGTGCAAGGAGGCCGCAGGATCACCCTGCGGCGCGGCTGTTTCGGTTCCGTCTTGCAGAGCTCAAATCTGCTTCTTTGCATGGCTGGAACCGCCGCAGAGCAGGCGGTGGGCCTGGCCAAACCTGTGCTGCAGCTGGCAGGGCAAGGCCCCCAGTTCACGGCCAGCTTTGCCGAGGCCCAGCGGCGCTTGCTTGGCCCCACCGTCTTCTGCGCTGAGGGTCCCATCGGCAGCCCTGAGACCCTGAGCGCGACAGCGCAGCTCGCTCTAGAGCTACTGGAGCGCAGTGCCTCGGATCCTCAGCTGCAGGAGCAGTGCCGAACCGAAGCCCGCATCCGCCTTGGCACGATTGGCGGCGGCACCAGGATCGCCCAGGCGATCGATGATCAGCTCCACCTCTGCCAAGGCCCCCTTACGACATGAACGCGAATCCGCAGGAACCGCTCTGGAAGCGCTGGCTCGACCGGCTGCTGGTGCTGAATGTGTTTCTCGTTCTTGCAGGCGCGTTCTGGTTTGCAGCGGCCGTTCTGGCAAGCAGTCAGGGGGTTGAACAACCCCTGCGACTGTTTCAGGAACTCTGGGAGCCCTTGTTTACTCCGGCCATCGGCCTGCTGATCAGCGCAGCCCTCATCAGCGGCGGCTGGTCTTGGTGGCAGAGGCGAGGGCCTCGATCAGATCAGGATGGCTGAAGCGGAAGCCCAGTGGCTCAAGCCGCTCGGAACGCACCTGCTGGCCGTCCAACACCACACGAGCCCCATCACCCAGCAGCAGATGGAGCACCGGTCCAGGAACTGGCAGCAGGCTGGGACGCCCCAAACAGCGACCAAGCGTGGAGGCGAACTCCGCCATGCTCACTGGGTTAGGAGCGACGCCATTCACCACCCCTGACCAGGCCGGCGTCTCCAGGGCGGTCTGAATCAGACGACAGAGGTCAGTGCGATGAATCCAGCTCATCCACTGACGGCCGGTGCCGATCGGACCACCGAAGCCAGCCCGGAACACCGGCAGCATCTTGCCCAGTGCTCCGCCATCGCCGGCCAATACGATGCCGATCCGCACCACCACCAGTCTTGTGGCCAAGGGCTTTTGCGCTGCGGCGGCCTCCCAGGCCTGACAGAGCCGACCAAGGACATCATCTCCACCTGCACTGGATTCCACGAAGGAGGCGGTTTCACTGGTGCCGTAAAAACCGACGGCCGAGGCATTCACCAAGACGGAGGGAGGCTGCTCCAGGCCCGCCATCGCCTGCACCAGATGCTCCGTGGTGGCGATGCGGCTATCGAAGAGCCGCTTCAGATGCTCGGGAGTCCAACGTTGCTCGGCAATCGGCTCCCCAGCCAGATTCACAACGCCTTCAGCTGCTACCAACGCTGCATGCAACGCTCCAGCCTTCTCCCAGCTGGATGACTGGGCCGGATCCACCCCCACCCAGGTGACCTCAGCCGCCCCAAGCTCCATCCTGACCGCCTCCGGACGACGGCTGACGACCGTGAGCTCGTGCCCCTGCTGGAGAAGCATGGGGATCAATTCACGGCCCACCAGACCGGTGCAACCGAGCAGCAGCAGGCGCATGGGGCTTGATTGGCGAGGCTCTGAAGGCTAAGGGCCTAGGGACCGCTAACGGGAAGCGTGATCTTCATGCGACGGGCGAGGGGCACTAACGCGAACCCCTGAATGAACAATCCGAACAGAACCACCGCCAGGGCAAGCGGTGGCATCTCGCGTCCCCAGGGCACTCCGGAAGCCCAGGCATCAATCGCTAGAGCAATCGGCACCGCCCCCCGCAAGCCTGCCCAACAGACGAACATTCGCTCAGGAGGGCGAAATGGCGTACGCAGGAGCAGGGCCTGAACGATCACCAGTCGCACCAGCTGCATCACGAGGAAGAGGAGCAATCCCCAACCCGCTGCAAAAACGACATTTTGAGGTTCCACCACAAGGCCCATGCAAAGAAACAGCACGAGCTCGGCCATCTTGGCGAAACTGGCATGGGCCTCCTCAAGGACGGCCTGATCGAGGCTGGGGCCATTGCCGAGCACCAGACCGGCCACATAAGCCGCGAGCAGGGGGCTTCCGCCCATCAACGCCGCACCGCCACTGAGCACCATCAAGAGAGCCAGGCTCACCAGCGGAAGCATCGTGTTGTGGTTCAGGCTGGTGCGACTGCCCAGCAGCTGCACGGTGACGCTGCCGCCAAGAAAGCCCAGCAGGATGCCGAGGAGGAACTGGCGAACCACATCGATCACCAGATCAGCAGCGGCGACCCCCTCGCCACCGGCAAGGGCAAGTGCCACCCCTGCCAGAACAACAGCCATCGGGTCATTGAACCCGGATTCGGTTTCAATCAGATCCATCAAAGGCTGGGGCAGCTGACCCGCCAGGGGGCGGAGCAGTGCCAGCACGGCCGAAGCGTCGGTACTCCCGACCATGGCGCCCACGAACAGGGCCTTGGGCAACAGAGCTGCCATGGAGCCATCGGGGTCAAGGGACCCGAAACCAAGGATCACCAGTGCGATCAGCACTGAGGTCAGGAGAACCCCCAACGTGGCAAGCCTCGCCGCAGGGCGAATCACAGCCCTGACCTCAGCCCAGTTGGTGGTCAGCCCCCCAAAGAACAGCACTAGCACCAGAGCCATCTGAGTGATCTGCGCGGCGTGACTCAGGCTGAGCAGGGAAGCTGTGCCTGAGGAGACTTCCAGCTTGTTGTCGATCAACAGCCCAAGTAGAAGCACCATCAAGATGCCCGGCACTCGGATCCGAGCTGCCAGATCATCGAGAAGCACCGCCACCAGCAGCAAGCCACCGAAAGCAAGCAGATACACCGCCAGTTGATGGGCCAAGCGGGAGACAACGCGACGATCGGATGGTTCTAGCCTGCTTCACAGCACAATTCCCGTGATGGCCGAGACAGCCCCCGCCCTCAAGAAAGGCACCCTGGTGCGGGTCAACCGCCAGGCCTACGCCGGCAGCACCGAAGCTGCAGCCAGCGATCCATTGCCCCCTGCCTACATCTTCGAGGGCCCGGGCGAAATCCTTCTCGTGAAAGGCGACTACGCCCAAGTGCGCTGGCGTCGTCCAGTGCCGGATGTGTGGCTAAAGCTGGATCAGCTCGAAGCCTGCGGCTGAAGCTGCTGCTCAACCTCCTGCACAGCGCGGGGGACCGAGAGAGCGGCAGAGGGCAAGCGCCAGAAGGCCCCAGACAGCACGGCCCCAAGGTCATCCAGAGCCACCAACAACGGCTGGGAGCCATGCCGATGTCGAGCCTCGGCCGCCACTGCGCTCGCCCTCCAAGGGGCCCAATCCGCCAGGAGCACCACAGACCGATAGGCCGCAGGCCAGGGGTTCCCTGGCAGCCGCACCTGAAGAGCGGCAAACTCTCGTTCTGCTTCGCCTGGTCGATTCCCCAGCAGGGCGAGCAGGGCAAGGCTCCAATGGGACTGAACCGCCTGGGGATCGCGTCGGCGTTCTTGCTCCGCCTGTCGACGGACCCGGTCGCGATAGAGCCTATGGCCATCGAGCATGTGCTCCAGAGCTACTGCCTGAAACAGGGGATCCAAGCCGGCAGGCCCTTGCGCCAAGCCCGCAGCAAGCGTGGGAAAACGCTCTTCAAATCCTGGGAGCGGCCGTGATTGAGGCCGCCGCCGCCAGAGGGAATAACTGCCGCCCTGAGGTCTTGGGAAGCGCTCCACCCGCTCGAACAGACCACTGCGGCGCACCGCCTGATCAAGACGTCTGGCGCTCTCGCGAACAGACCCCTGGTCGCCCTCAGCGAGCAGCACCAAGCTGGCGCGATCGAGCACTGGCTGCAGGTCACTGCGACGGCCTCCGAGCTGGCGGCCGACCAGCTGACCGCCGTGGCGCCGGCCGTAGTAGCTCACGTTGTGCTGATTGAGATCAGGGGTACTCGGCACGACGATCAGCGTGGAAGGTGCAGCCTGGGGATCACCTCCACCAGCCCGGCGGACGATGGCCTCCAAAGGGCCCTGCGGCTGCTGGCGCAAACGAGACGCCTGGGCACTCCAGCCAGCCGGAAGGCACGCCAGCAGGCCCGAGACCAGAGCCAACGGCGCCAACCATGGCAACGATCCAGGCCAGCGCGAACGCCACCAGAGTCCCCACTGCCACCAGCCTCGCGTCAGCAGAAGGATCAAGGGAGCCAAGAGCGGTGCGATGTAACGGTCGTCCTTGTTGGGACTGAGGCTTGTGACGATCCACCCCGCCAACAGGGTGACGAGCAGAAACCTCCAGCCCAGGGAGTCATCCCCGTTGGTACGGGTGCGCTGCAACCACCAGAGCAGCAGTCCTCCCAGTCCGACGGCCAGCAGAACGACACCGATCTGCCCAGGCAGAAGCTTGGGATACCAGAGCCATCCCGCCAGGGTCAGCGGGCCTGGATCCCCCTCTCGGGATGCCGACTCCAACACCGCCCGGTTGGTGCCACCGAGGGTGGTGATCCAGTTGTGATGCAACCAGGGCAGCACTCCCGCCAACACCAGGATCAGGCCCGTCAACAGCTGCCAACGGCGACCATGACCGCGACGAAGCGAGCCCCAGGCAACCCAGGCGAGAGCGGGTATCAGCACGAGCAGCGCACTCTGTTTCACCAGCAGCGCCACGGTGCAGGCCAGCGCCGCCGCGATCGCTTGGCTCCAGCGGCCTCCGCGCTGGGGATGCCACCAACAGCTCAGACGCCAGAGCGCCAACACCACCGTGGCACTGAGAGCCATTTCCAACACGTAGTCGCTGCGTAACTCCAGCAGCGCTGGAGCGACAGCCACCAGCAAGCTGGCCAAGAGCGCGAAGCCTCTGGCCTCACGGCGCTCTTGCCGCAACGTCAAGGCCCAGGAGGCGACGCCCAGCAACAACAGGCCGTGCCAAAGGCTGAGGCTCCAGGCCGCTTGAGCCGGGGCATCACCGGCTGCCGCCATCACCGTGCCGTTAACCAGCGATGCCAGGGGCGGAATCTTTGGGGAGAGATCCAGCAGGGCCTGCCAACCCCGCCAACCACCACCGGGGAGCAACCCAAGGGCTCGACCATGCTCAAGGGCACTATTGAGATAGTCGGCTTGATCCCAAGCGGGGAGCCCGCTCTGCAGCATCCACCAAAGCCGGTCGATTCCGGTGGCAAGCAACCAGATCAGCAGGACAAGCGCACGGAACAGCCACGGGCCCATCAGATGATCTCCAGCCGACGGCGCTCCTCTTGCAAACGCTGACGCCGACGTTTCGCCTCTCGCAACATCTCGCGCCCGTCGTGGAGATAGTTATCCACATAACCCATCGTGTAGCGATCCAACTCGTTGAGGGCATCCTCCACCTGAGACAGACAGTGATAGACGCTCAAACCGAAACCACGGGCCGTCGCTGGCGTCGGGAGGGATTGATACAGCGTCTTGACTTTGTCGATGCGCTGGCGACTCTGCTGGAGATAGATGCAGAACGCCTCCATCAGTGTGTCGTCGTACGGGTCGGCGGCTAAAGCACGGAGTTGAGCAGGAAAGGCATTGATGACCTGACCCAACTGCCGATCGATTGGGGCATACACGGTCTGCAGCCACTGCACCAGGGCGTCATCGGCATGGGCCCCCTGGCCGCTGGAGCGGCGGGCCGCCTGGGCAGCCCTGGCATTGCGAGCCCCCCGCCGGCTCGCCTCATCGCTCCCCCCTGCCATGGCCGAAAACGTCCGGTCAAACGAACGACGTTTGTCGGCATCCCCCAGCAGTTCCCAGGCGGCATTCAGAGCCAGAATCCGCTCGGGATCACCTCCAGCATCGGGATGATGCTGTTTCACCAGGCGCCTGTAAGCAGCCTTGATCTCGGCATCACTGGCGGTGCGCCCGACCCCCAGCACGCCATAGGGATCACCACCATGGGCATCAAGCTGGGGGGCACGACTCATAGGTGCCCATCCCGCCGGGCAGGCATCACGGCCGTTGCACTGAACATCGGCGTAGACAAGTAGCGCTCACCGAAACTGGCCAGGATGACCACGATGCGGCGACCAGCCATCTCCTGACGTGCACCGATCCGCAGAGCGGCTGCCACCGCAGCCCCGCTACTGACACCGCTGAGCAAACCCTCCTCCCGGGCGAGACGGCGACCCATCGCCATCGCCTCCTCATCACTGACCGCGAGCACCTCATCAATCAGGTCCTGTTCCAAGACAGGCGGCACAAAGCCAGCACCGATGCCCTGGATCCGGTGGGGGCCTGGCTCACCTCCCGTGAGCACAGGGCTTCCAGCAGGTTCCACCGCCACCACCTGCAGCTGAGGAAGCCGCTCACGCAGCACTCGGGCACAGCCGGTGAGGGTGCCGCCGGTGCCAACGCCAGCCACAAACACATCCAAGGCACCGTCGGTGTCGGCCCAGATCTCCTCCGCGGTAGTGGCGGCATGAACCGCAGGGTTGGCCGGATTGTCAAACTGCTGCAGCAAATAAGCCTCGGGAATCTCCTCCACCAGCTCACGCGCCAAGGCGATCGCCCCCTGCATCCCTTCGCTACCTGGTGTGAGCTGCAACTCTGCGCCGTAGGCCCGGAGCATGGCGCGCCGCTCCGTGCTCATCGTGTCGGGCATGGTGAGGATCAGGCGGTAACCGCGGGCCGCCGCCACCATCGCCAAGGCAATACCTGTGTTACCGCTGGTGGGTTCCACCAGCACCGTGCGGCCAGGATGAATGGTGCCGCTTGCCTCAGCCGCCTGCACCATCGCGCCAGCAATGCGGTCTTTCACCGAAGCCGTGGGGTTGAAGCTCTCCAGCTTGGCGAGGATCTCCGCGTGGCATCCATGGGCAGCAGGGAGCCGATTGAGGCGCACCAGAGGGGTGCGACCCACCAGCGCTGTGATGTCAGGCGCAATCGGCATAGACGGTGGGAGCGGTACTGAACACCAACACTCCACCCATCCAATCAAACCCCCGCAGCAGACGACAGGGCGCTGACTGGAATGCCCTCAAGATGCACAAAAAAGCCCCCGGGGTTCCGGGGGCTGATCGCAAGGCAATGTGAGGAGTGCCTCACGCTTGGCTGTGCAAGAAGTGATGGATCAGAGCCCCGCCAAAGCAGGGCTCCCATCGTCCGTTCTGATTGCGATCAGAACTTGAAGGTGGTCTGGATCAGACCGCCGAAGACGTTGAAGGTACCGTCGTAGCCGTTGCCATCCTGCACCAGATTGCTGGTGTACTGACCCATGGGGCGGGACAGATAGAACACAGCCGGGGTGATGGCGATGTTGTCGGTCACCTGGAAGTTGTAGTAGAGCTCGAAGACATAGTTGCCATCGTAGGGAGTATCACCACCTTCCAGGCCGGTGGCGAAGGTGGGCTGACCGAAGGCGAAGCCCAGGTCGTTGCCCTTCAGGAACACGTCATCCCACTTCAGGCCAGCCATCCAGCTCTGGGATGTGACGGCAGAACCGTCTTTCTTGTTGTCGGTGGTGGTTTGGTTGATGCCCCAGCCCAGGGAGACGGATGGGATGAAACCGGCGTTCTTGGGCTGCCAGTAGGCGTTCAGGGCGTAGCTGTTGGAGCTGCTGCCAGAACGCACGGTGTCACCGTTGGTGTTGGTGTAGGTGCAGGGGTTGTTCCAGTCGCCGTTCTTGGCGAACTCGGTGCCGCGGCGATAGCCGTTGCCGGAGTCGCACTGGCCGTAGCGGTAAGCGAAGGCAAGACCCCACTGAGGGCCGCCGTAACCCAGCTGAGCCAGGAAGCTGGCCTCAGAATTGGAGGTCATAAAACCTCCACTTGCAGAGTTGGAGGTGTTGCCATTCTTGTCATCAGCCACGTAGTTGACCGACACACTGAAGGCGTTGGAGCCCTTCTTAACCTTCTGCTTCCAGTAAGCACCGATCAGCTGACCGGTCTCCTTGTTGTACACACCGCTGGTGCCCATCAGAGCAGTCCAGTCGAGGATCTTGGCGCCACCCTTGTTGTACACAGAGGGCCACAACGCCAGCGACTCGGTGTTACGAGCAATCGCACCGGCAATCACGGTGAACTCTTTGCCGACGGGGAACTTGTAGTACAGACGGTCGAGACCGACAACGTTGTTCTCGGTCACACCATCACCGGAATCAGTCGCGACATCCAGAGCCGTCAGGTTCACACCTTCGCCACCGAAGGCATTCTTTTTCTTGGTGAAATTACCGGCGCGCAGACGGGCGTACAGCTTGTCCTTACCAGTGAAGCTGGTGTTGAAAGCCAGACGCTGGTCGTAGTTAAAGCTGAAGGCGCCGAAAGCTTGGTTGTAAGCGTCGGCTCCGCCAGCTCCCGTCTTTTTAAAGGCAGTGTTGTCCTGGCTATCGCCGCCAGCAGTCGTGGCACCCATGACGAAGGTGGTTTGACCCTTCAGCTTGGTGGTGGTGGAGAACTGGGTCGCTTCCAGCTCACCCACACGAGCCTCGAGACCGTCCACGCGGCCCTTGAGGATGGCGAGTTCCTTCTCGAACTCGGCCATCAGGCGCTTGAGCTCGTCGGTCACTTCAGTGACGCGGTCGAGACAGGCGTTCAGCAGAGCAGCCGCCTCGAAGCGGGTCATGGCGCGGTTGCCGCGGTAAGTGCCGTTGGGGTAACCGGCGACGCAGCCGTAGCGCTCGATCAGATTGTTCAGAGCTTGATAAGCCCAGTCGGTCGGGTAGACGTCAGAGAACTGGGAGATGCTGGTGACCTGCTCGCTAGAAGCGGCGTAGTCAGACACACCGTTGATGTTCAGCTCAGCGGCAGACGCAGCCACAGGAGCCAGAAGGCCCAGGGCAGCAGGTGCCACCAGCAGTTGCTGGAAGAGTTTCATGGAGTTCCTCACACCAATTTGAGGGAAATGGAGCTCGCGGTAGCAGTGCGCACAAAAATGCACGCCAGACCACGAACGAACCGAGCGTACAGAGGACATCTGATCGCCGGCCAGCTGGTCAGTGAAAAATCTGTCTACCAACAAAAAACCCCGGCCAATGGCCGGGGTGCTGATCAGCTCCGCTTTTGCGCAAGCTGATGGATCGATCCGAACGATCAGAACTTGAAGGTGGTCTTCACAAGACCGCCGAACTGATTGAAGGTCTCGCCCTGGGTGGCCGCACCAAGAGGACGGCTCAGGTAGAAGATCGCAGGAGTGACCGAGATGTTGTCGGTGACCTGGAACATGTACCACCATTCCCAGGCGTACTGGCCGTCGCGGACCAGGGTGTCCTCAGCTTGCGAGGCTGTTCCCAGGCCTGTTCCGCTGCCGGAGAGGTCCAGGGCGGTCACGAAGCCCTGCTGACCCACAGCCATACCGGCCGCGTTGCCCTTCAGGAACACATCGGCCCACTGCAGACCCACATACCAGGACTGGGTCGTAGCTGAGTCGAACTCATAACCGGAGAGCGTTTTGCCATCAGCACCACTGGTGGAGTTCAGACCCCAACCAAGAGAAACGGAGGGAACCCAACCGGAGTTCTCGGGAGTCCACCAGGCGCTGATACCCACGGAATTGGTGTTGCCGAGGGTTCCCACCTGAGTGGCCAGGGGCGTTGCCGTTCCCTGGTACATGTTGCCCTTGTTCAGAGAGCTGTAGTTGTAGGCAGCTGCCAGGCCCCAGCTGTCCTTGGCATAGGCGATCTGAACGGTTCCAGTGCCTGAGGCAGAATCCGTTGCGATGCCACCCGCGGTGGAATTACTGGTATTGCCGTTGGCCGACACGTAGTTAGCACTGACGCTGAAGGCATCTTTCTGCCACCAGATGCCAGCACCGGAACCGAGGTTCAGATTGTAGGCACCAGGAGCACCGGCATAGGTGAAGAAGTCGAGAACGGTGTCAGTCGGGTAAGCGCTCGGCCACACCGCCAACATGTCGTCCTGACGGACAACACCACCAGCGGTGACGGTGAAATCACTGCCGAGGGGGAACTGATAGAAGAGTCGATCGATCGAAATGCCATTACGCCCGGTCGGCTCTTCAAAGGCTGCTTCCATGCCAGAGGCGGTGGTGTAAGTACCACCGAAGGGGCTAGCAATACCAGTGGAAGCGTTAAAGCCGAAGGCGCTGTTCTGGAAGTTGCCTGTGCGCAGGCGAGCTTTCAGCAGATCCTTACCGGTGAAGCTGGTGAGCAGTTCCAGTTGCTGGTCATAGTTGAAGACAGCAGCGCCAAGGTTTTGATTGGCGGTGTTGGCCATCTTTTGGTTCTCAGGGATTCCGAAGAACGGTGAGAAGGGGCTGGAGTCGCCCGCGGTGCCGATACCAAACTGACCAACCACAGTGGCGTCACCGCCGAAGCTATTGGCACCGATCACGAAGGTGGTCTTGCCCTTCAGCTTGGTGGTGGTGGAGAACTGGGTCGCTTCCAGCTCACCCACACGAGCCTCGAGACCGTCCACGCGGCCCTTGAGGATGGCGAGTTCCTTCTCGAACTCGGCCATCAGGCGCTTGAGCTCGTCGGTCACTTCAGTGACGCGGTCGAGACAGGCGTTCAGCAGAGCAGCCGCCTCGAAGCGGGTCATGGCGCGGTTGCCGCGGTAAGTGCCGTTGGGGTAACCGGCGACGCAGCCGTAGCGCTCGATCAGATTGTTCAGAGCTTGATAAGCCCAGTCGGTCGGGTAGACGTCAGAGAACTGGGAGATGCTGGTGACCTGCTCGCTAGAAGCGGCGTAGTCAGACACACCGTTGATGTTCAGCTCAGCGGCAGACGCAGCCACAGGAGCCAGAAGGCCCAGGGCAGCAGGTGCCACCAGCAGTTGCTGGAAGAGTTTCATGGAGTTCCTCACACAGGAAAAGCGCAGTGCGCCAATCAATAAGGTCGTTCTTTACCTGCCAATAACCAACCTGACCTGTGCCAGCTTGCACAACGACTGGTAACAGCCGTAACTAAAACAAGGGAAAAGCGTTATTGCTGTTACCAAATTCCCGCCCCGCGGCAACACTCCAGAATCGGTGTTAACTCCGCCCAGGGACCTGTCCGTGCGTTCAGACCAGCGCTCGCCGAGAACGTTCATGGGCTTTTCGCGCGAAGCGCTGATCGCTGCTCTTCTCTTTTGGGTCATCGGCCTTGGGCTTCAAGCCTGGCGCTCCCACGTGCTGTTGGCCAGCTACGACCAGGGAATCTTCCAACAGGTGCTCTGGAACAGCCTCCGGGGCCATCCCTTCGAAAGCACCCTTTCCTCACAGCTCTCCACCAACGTGATCCATGGCGGCGAAGCGCCAGCTCTTGGCTATGCCCGCCTCGGACAACACTTCACCCCCACACTCCTGCTCTGGGCCCCCCTGCTGGCACTGATTGGCGCTGCAGCTCTACCCCTGGTTCAGGTGACGCTAATCGCCGCTGCCGGTCTGCTGCTGCACAGGCTCGCCAGCAGCGGCCTCCCCATCCGCACCGCCAACTGGATCACTTACGGCTTTTTCTGCGGCAATGCCCTAGTGGGACCAACTCTGGGGAATTTCACTGATCTCTGCCAGCTTCCCTTCGCGGTGTTCGCACTGATGCTCGGCCTGCTCGAGCGACGGTCCTGGCTGATCCTCACGGCGGCGCTGCTGATCCCACTGATCCGGGAAGACACCGGCATCCTCCTGGTGGCCGTAGGGCTCTGGATGCTGCTGCGAGAAAGGGTCCGCTGGCCACTGGCCATTGCGCTCATCGCCTGGGGCGGCGGCTGGATGCTGCTGGTGACCAGTCAGATCATGCCCCTGTTTTCCGACGACAACAGCAAGCGCTTCATGGTCGAGAACTTTGGCCAATACCTCACGGCAGACAAAGCCGATGGGGCGAGCAGCCTGAGCATGGTGCGACAGGCCCTCGGTCAGCCTTTGACCCTTCTCAAGGAGCTGATCGACCCTCCTGGGCAGACGATTCTTTATCTCCTCGGCCACGCCCTCCCCTTTTTGTTTGTGCCCCTGATCAGCCTCGATGCCTGGGTGTTAGCGGGGCCGAGCCTGCTTGGGCTTTTCCTAGCCCAGGGCAGCAACGACCCTCTGTCGATCACGATCCGCTACACACTCCTTGTGGTGCCGGGATTCAGCCTGGGCACGGTGTTCTGGTGGCAGCGCAGGTCCGTCGCCCCACCCGGCCCGCGGACGCGCCTGGCCTGGGGAGCAGCTCTTGCCCTCTCGCTCGTGCTCACCATCAGCAGCAATCCCCATCGCAGCCTGTCCTTTCTGATCCCCGACAGCGTTCAGCCTTGGGTGTACAGCACTCCGCTGGCGCAATGGCGACACGGACAAGCAGCCAGGGAGGTCTTGAGCATGATCCCGGCGGATGCAAGCGTGAGCGCCAACACCAATCTGGTGCCCCTGCTAGCACGCAGGGAAGTTGCGGTGCGTTACCCCTACAACACCAGCTATATCGACAGACATCAAGTGGAGCGCTCCGTTGACTGGATCGCCATCGATCTCGACTGGCTAGAGCGCTACGCGGTTGCCTTCCGGGGGGACTGGAAAGCTCTTCAACGCATCCGAGAAGACCTGCCCCAGCAACTCGACACCTTCAAAGTGCAAGCCCTCAAGGATGGTGTTGTTGTGCTGCAACGCGATGGAGCCATCCAATCAAACCTGCATAAAGCCGTGAGTGATCGTCTCCAAAGGCCCTTACCGAGAGATCCCCGCAACCGGTGATGCCTTTCTAAAACGATGCCCCCGACCGGAAGACCGGCCGGGGGCTCTCGCCGGGTCCGCTCTGTCGCGGAACCGATTGATCAGTCAGAAGGTGCCGTCAGTCGGCGTTCTCCGCGATCAGCAGACCCTGAATCAAAGAACTGGGAATCATGGACACCTCCTCCTGAATGGATTGATGAACGCCGGTGTTGCTTTCGAAGCCAACATCGCCTCGGAAGGTCGAGGATGGCCTCACATCACTGCGATCTTGACGTTTGAACCATAACGGAACTGGTGTCGTTCCGGGACGCAGGGCTGCCTTCACACCGCTCTTGCTGTGGACCCTCACCCTGCTGCTCTGGCTTCCCTGGCTTGGGAATCTGCCCCTCCGAGACTGGGATGAGGGCCTGGTGGCCACTGTGGCCCGATCCACTTGGCATCAAGTGGTTGAAGGACATCATCCTCTTGATGGATTGATTGCCTACAAGTGGGGTGGGGCGTACCTCAACAAACCACCGGGCTTGCATTGGCTGATCGGCGGGGCTGTCGACAACTTCGGAGAGGCCGACTGGGTGGTGCGACTGGTGCCATGCCTGCTCTCAAGCCTCGCCGTGCCCCTGATCTACTGGCTGCGCTGCGGCCTGAATCCGACACCTGCAACCCCGGACGCACGCCGCCAGCGAGATCGCCGAGCCCTGATGGCGGCGCTGATCCTGATGACCCTGCTGCCGATGGCGCGCCACGGTCGGCTGGCGATGCTGGATGGCACCCTCGTGAGTTGCTCCCTGCTGCTATGGAGCGGCTGGGTCACCAGCAGAACAACCCATTGGCATGCCCTGCTGGCGGGGCTGGGAGGCAGCGGCATTCTGCTGCTCAAGCCGCCGGCGCTGCTGGGATTTCTCCTGATCGCGCTGGCGATCAGCCTCTGGGAACGGTGGCCCTGGCGCACCCCGGCACTCAGCTGGTTCGGCCTTGGTCTGCTGCCAGGGATCGGATGGCATGGCTGGCATCTGCACCAGCGGGGTGCCGATGCTCTGGTGATGTGGGGCGGCCAGGGTCTGGGACGGATCACCGAGGTGGTAGGAGAGAACCAAGGCGCCTGGGTGATGCCGATCACCGAAGTGCTCGAGGGTGGCTGGCCCTGGTTGCTGCTGCTGCCCACCGGATTGGCATGGGCCTGGCGCCACCGGCAGCAGAGCAGCGGTCGCTGGGAACTGGGACTGCTGATCGGCAGTGCCGCCGTTGTGCTCCCCCTGCGCACCCAGCTGCCTTGGTACAGCCATCTTCTCTGGCCTCCGATCGCCCTGCTCTGCGGCGAGGGCCTGGCCCAGCTGCTGCAGACGGGCAAGCCACGCTGGCTGAGCTGGGGGTTCCAACTTCTCGGTGTAGTCAGCCTTGTGCTGGCTGGGTTGACCAGCTTGTTTGCTGCAACCAACCAGCTGCCGATCGCCGCCCTCCTGCTTGCCGGGCTCGGGCTGCTGATCGGTGGCACTGGCCTGCGCGGCACCTCACTCCGCTCGCGTCATCGCGGCCTGGTGGCCGTGCTGGTGGGCTGGGGGCTGGCCCTGCTGATGCTCTGGCAGAGCCAGCTCTGGCTCTGGGAGCTGAACGAAAGCTGGGACCCCAGGCCCATCGCTGGTCTGATCCGCCAGCTCCCCGAGGATGCCGTGGTCATTCTCAAAGGCCCAACCCGACCTTCGCTGGGCTGGTATGCCGGCCAGGAATTGCTTCATTCCAACGACACAGACGCCAATGAGCACTGGCGGGTGAGTCGGCAGCAGGAACATGAGTGCGAGAAGGTCAGCGCCGCTCAGGAGAGAGACTGGGCCCTCTGGCATTGCCCCGCAACACCTTGAAAAGCCACAGCCATGAACCAACCACCGCCGTATCGCGCTCCGGCGCCGCCTCCCGCCGCGCTCTGGCTCTGGTCTGTGCTGCTCGGCCTGCTCGCCTGGGGAGCTTCAGCCCTGCGCCACTGGCTGCTGCAAAGCAACGCCTACGACCTCGGCCTTTTTGATCAATGGGCCTGGCTGATCGGCACAGGGCACGCCCCAATCTCGTCGATGGAAGACGTGCATGTGCTGGCCGACCACGGCGCCTGGCTGCTCTATGCCGCCGGCGCCGCCTATGCCCTGCTGCCCTCGGTTCATTGGCTGCTGGCCAGCCAGGCCCTGGCGTTGGGGCTGACGGCGGTGCCGATCTGGATGCTCGCGAATCAGGCAGCATTGTCGCGGCAACGCTGCTGGCTCGCCTGCGGCCTCTGGTGGCTGCAGCCGGTGGTATTCAACGCCAGCTTGTTTGATATGCATCCGGAAACCTGGGTGATGCCGGCCTTTGCCCTCGCCCTCTGGGCGGAACGCGCTGAACGGCCCCGACTCTGGCTGGCGCTGCTGCTGCTAATGCTGGGCGCTCGCGATGGCCTAGTGCTGATCACGGCGGGGATGGCGCTAGACCTGGCCTGGCGCCGGCGCTGGCGGTGGAGTGCGAGCGCGGCAGCACTGTCAGGCCTCTGGTTGCTGATGTTGAGCCGCTGGCTGTACCCCCTGCTTCGCGATGGCGAGGGGCCAAAAGCAACCAAAAACTTTGCTTACTTAACCGATTCGTTGGGGAATGTGCTGCAGAGCATCGACTGGAGCGGCGGAGCCCTCTATCTGCTGCTGCTGACTTTGCCCTGTCTCTGGCTCTGGCGACGGCGCTCCCTGCCCACCCTGCTGATCGCCGTGCCGCTGTTGCTCACTAACCTGCTGTCGGCATCGCCCAGTTACCGCACCCTGATCCACCACTACAGCCTTCCCCTCGCGGTGGTGGCGGTGGTGGCCGCCATCGATGGCCTCAAGTCCAGGAAAGCCGAAGCGTCCCACCCCTTTCCCTGGGCCCTTACCTGGGCCGTGATCTGCTGGTTGGCGCTGGCCAAACCCTGGTTTTTCACCGGTCCTTACCTGGAACGGCTCAACGTTTTGCAGGACGCCCGAGCGGCAATCGCGCAAGTGAAAGCCGACGATGCCGTGTTGACCACCAGCTACCTGGTGCCGCACGTCAGCCAGCGCCGCCGGATCGCCTTCCCAAGAGCCTCCCTCAACCGTGAGCTCAACGACCAAGCCTGGACGGTGCTGCTGCTGAACCCGACCGACCCTGGCTGGGGCTCCACAAGAAAGGTGCAACAACGGCTGATCGATCAGGCTGGCCTCGATGCATGGCGCTGCCGGGATTGGCCCTCGGGCCTGACCCTCTGCAGATCATCGGAACCTGAGCACGCTGAACAACTCCATGACCACGCTTCAGACCTCACCCCCCCGCACAGCTGAGTCTGCGAAGCGGCGCGTACGTCTGGCTGCAGCACTGTTCCTACTGATCGGATGCGCGTTGCAGTGGTGGCGAATGCAGACCCTCACAGCGTCCATGGACCAGGGCATCTTGATGCAAGTGCTCTGGAACGGCCTGCGGGGGCACCCCTTCGAGAGCACGCTCTCGTCACAGCTGTCCACCAACGTGATCCACAGCAGTGAGCTGCCCGCCCTCGGTTACCACCGGCTCGGGCAGCACTTCACCCCAATCCTGGCGTTGTGGATTCCGCTGGTGGGGCTGCTAGGCAAATGGGCCCTGCCGATGCTGCAGGTGGTGCTGATCACCGCAGCTGGGCTGGTGCTGCACCGGTTGGCGCAACGGCAGCTCAAGCCCGACCTGGCGGCCATGGTCACGATCGCGTTCTACGGCGCCAATGCAGTGATCGCGCCCTGCATGCTCAGCAACTTCACCGATCTCAGTCAGCTGCCGTTATGTGTATTTCTGCTGCTCCTGGGGCTGGAGCGCCAGCAGCGCTGGCTCATATGGGCAGCCGCTCTGGCCATTCCCCTGATTCGGGAGGACACCGGCGTTGTACTGATGGGAATTGGGATCTGGCTGGGTCTGCGCCGTAGGGGGCGCTGGCCGATGGCGGTGACATTGATTCTGTTCGGTGGCGGATGGGTAGCCCTGTCCACCAACGTTCTGATGCCGTTGTTCAGCGCAGACAACGCCCAGCGGTTCATGGTGGAAAACTTCGGGCAATACCTCGAAGGCCGTGACCAGGCCAGCAGCCTGGAGGTGCTTGGGCAGGTGCTGCGCCAGCCCCTGGTTCTGCTGCGCGAAGTGGTGTCACCACCGGGCAACACCATCACCTACTTACTGGCCCAGGGCCTACCGCTGATCCTGGTGCCCTTCATCTCGATCGACAGCTGGCTGCTGATGGGGCTTCCCCTGCTGGGGTTGCTCCTGGCTCAGGGCTTTAACAATCCGCTTTCTATCAGCATCCGTTACACCTATCTGGTGGTGCCGGGGCTGTTTGCTGGAGCCGTGCTCTGGTGGCGTAGCCGTCAGGCGCTTTTCGAATCTCGCCGCCTCCGACGGATCTGGGCTGGAGCCATCGCCCTGTCCTGTTTCTTCACCGTGACGGCCAATCCCAACCAAAGCCTGTCCTGGATGATTCCAGACAGCATCCAACCTTGGATCTACCGGGATCCAATAGCCCAGTTTCGCCATGGGCAAAGAGCCCTTGCGCTGATCCAGACCATCCCAGACAGCAGCAGTGTTGCGGCCACCACAGGCCTGATCCCTCACTTGGCCAATCGAGAGGTGCTGATCCGCTTTCCTTACCACAACCGTTATCAGAATCGGGTCGGCCAACAAGTTCAGGTGGAGTGGGTTGCGGCTGATCTCCACAACCAATACCTGTTTCAGACGTTTCGCAAACAGCGCAACGGACTGAAGCGCAATCTCCGAAAGCTCAATGAGCTTTCAGAACAGGGGTATGGCGTTGTTGCCTTCGAAGACAACGTTGTTCTGTTGCAACGCCAGAACCAAGGGAATTCATCAGCACAAAGGGATTTCGAACAGTTCTCTCAATCGCTGAATCCCTGACATTGATAAGCCAAAAAAAGCCTCCCCTTTCGGGGAGACTTTCTGAAAGACAACGTGCTTTGAATCAGAGAGCGTTGCCGCGGGGCAGAACCTCTTCAGGGAAGACGAAGTTTTCGTGCGGCTGGTCAGCCGGTGCCATCCAGGCACGCAGACCTTCATTGAGAAGGATGTTCTTGGTGTAGAAGGTCTCGAATTCGGGATCTTCTGCAGCGCGGATCTCCTGCGACACGAAGTCGTAGGCGCGCAGGTTGAGGGCCAGGCCGATGATGCCGATGGAGCTGGTCCACAGGCCCATCACAGGCACAAACAGCATGAAGAAGTGCAGCCAGCGCTTGTTGGAGAAAGCGATCCCGAAGATCTGGCTCCAGAAGCGGTTGGCAGTGACCATCGAATAGGTCTCTTCTTCCTGGGTCGGTTCGAACGCCTTGAAGGTGTTCGACTGCTCGCCGTCCTCAAACAGGGTGTTCTCCACGGTGGCGCCGTGGATGGCACAGAGCAGAGCACCGCCGAGGATGCCAGCCACGCCCATCATGTGGAAGGGGTTCAGGGTCCAGT
The DNA here is from genome assembly GCF_004332405.1 of Synechococcus sp. BS56D. NCBI lineage: Bacteria > Bacillati > Cyanobacteriota > Cyanophyceae > Synechococcales > Synechococcaceae > Synechococcus > Synechococcus sp. BS56D. The sequence continues at coordinate 46,496 of NZ_PHQU01000002.1, forward strand.
TGTGGAAGCCCTGAAGGAAGAGCAGGAAGCGGAAGATCGCTGCCACACCGAAGGAGGGAGCGAAGAACCAGCTGCTCTGGCCGAGGGGGTACATCAGGAAGACGCTGACGAACACCGCAATCGGGCCGGAGAAGGCGATGGCGTTGTAAGGGCGGATGCCAACGAGACGAGCGATCTCGAACTGACGGAGCATGAAGCCGATCAGCGCGAAGGCACCGTGGAGAGCCACGAAGGCCCAAAGGCCGCCGAGCTGACACCAGCGCACGAAGTCACCCTGGGCCTCAGGGCCCCAGAGCAGCAGGAGGCTGTGACCCATCGCATCAGCGGGGGTGGACACAGCAGCGGTGAGGAAGTTGCAACCTTCCAGGTACGAGGAGGCGATGCCGTGGGTGTACCAGGAGGTGACAAAGGTGGTGCCGGTGAGCCAACCACCGATGGCCAGATAGGCCGTGGGGAAGAGCAGGATGCCGGACCAGCCGACAAAAACGAAGCGGTCGCGCTTGAGCCAGTCATCGAGGACGTCGAACCATCCCCGCTGTGGCGCGCGTCCTACAGCGATCGTCATGAGGAGAGCTTCATGAAGCTTTACGAAGCGAGCCTAGGGGGCGCAGCGGTTTTTGTGGGCCGAACCCAGAGGGCGTCGTTCACAGATGAGTAGAAATGCCCACGCGTCCGGGCGAGCGCCTGATTCGCAAGAATGCGATCACTAAGTTTCTGCCGCCGTGTACGTCGTTGAACTGGCCCTCCGAATGAGCCCGATGCCGGTCTCGGTGCAGCGCAAGGAGCACGGCGATGCCGAAACCCTCTATCAACAGATCCGACAAAGCCTGGAGCAGGGGCAACCGAGAATGCTCGAACTGACCTGCGAGAAAGTGGAAGGCAAGCGCATCAGCGTGCTGATCAGCGACGTCCTGGCCGTGCAGATCTATGAGAAGGCTGCTGCCACCGGTGGCAGCAAGCGTCCAGGCTTCGCCTTTGATGGCTGAGCCCGGAGGGCTGAAGCTCGAGAGGGTCAGTTTCGGCTGGCCCTGCGGTAGCAAGGCTCTGGATCACTGCAATCTCAACCTGCCAGGCCCCGGCCTTTGGATGCTTGTGGGCAGCAATGGCAGCGGCAAGAGCACGCTGTTCCGACTGATTGCAGGCCTCATCCATCCCCAGCAGGGCACGCTGGTCAACCGGCTGCGCCCGGCCCTGGTTTTCCAGAATCCAGACCATCAGCTGTTACTTCCCAGCTGCGGCAGCGAACTGCGCCTCAGTCTCCCCGAGTCCCTTGCCCCTGAGCAGCGCCAGCAGCGCGTCAACCAAGTGCTTGAGCAAGTCGGGCTGGCCGGGATGGCCTCGAGGCCGATCCACACCCTCAGCGGCGGCCAGAAGCAACGGCTAGCGATTGCGGGCGCCCTGGCCAGCGAAGCCAGCCTTTTGCTGCTTGATGAGCCCACGGCCCTCCTAGACCCGGCCAGCCAGCAAACGGTGTTGGCGACAGTGCAGCAGCTGTGCCATCGCTCCACCAACCCCCTAACCGCCCTCTGGGTGACGCATCGCCTTGACGAACTGGACCACGCCGATGGAGCCGCACGGATGGAGAAAGGCCGAATCGGAGCCTGGTGCCCGGGGCCGCAACTACGCCGCAAACTTCAACCTCTTGCCGGCCGGCGGGGCTGAGAGGTAGGTTCTTCGGGTCCCATTCCTCGGTAGCTCAGCGGTAGAGCGGTCGACTGTTAATCGATTGGTCGCAGGTTCGAATCCCGCCCGGGGAGCTTCAATTCACAAAACCGCAGTTTCACGCTGCGGTTTTTTTATGGCCGCCGCCGCCGCCGATTTTCCTCTCAAACCGGAAAATCCCGTTACAAACGCCGTGAAATTTGGAAGACTTCCTGAAGAGGGAAGGGGATTGTCGCCCAGGCAACCGCGAAAAAACCTTGACAGCACTGGATATCTAGCCATTTCACACCAATAGGGAGGTTCGACGACAAGGCCTGCAACCCCCTACAAATCTTGGGAGAATCCGCACAGAGATTGTTTCAACTCCTGCTATTCCCCTCGCCTGAGTACCGATGAAGCCCTGCATCCTGCTGATCGAAGACGACAGGGACATGCGCGAGCTGGTGGGTGGCCACCTGGAGCACAGCGGCTTTGACGTGCAACGCGCCGAGGACGGCATCAAAGGCCAGGCCCTCGCCCTGCAGTACACCCCCGACTTGATCCTCCTGGATCTGATGCTCCCGAAGGTCGATGGTCTCACTCTCTGCCAAAGGCTGCGCCGAGATGAGCGCACAGCTGGCATCCCGATCCTGATGCTCACCGCCCTAGGCGGCACCAAAGACAAGGTCAGCGGTTTCAATTCCGGTGCAGACGACTACCTGACCAAGCCCTTTGACCTCGAAGAACTGCAGGTGCGAATCAAAGCGCTGCTGCGTCGAAGCGACCGGGCACCCGTGGGCACTGGATCCCATCAAGAAATTCTTAGTTACGGTCCGCTCACCTTGGTGCCGGAGCGTTTCGAAGCGATTTGGTTCGACACTCCGGTGCGTCTCACCCACCTCGAATTCGAGCTTCTGCACTGCCTGCTTCAGCGCCATGGCCAAACCGTGGCCCCCTCGCTGATTCTCAAAGAAGTCTGGGGCTACGAGCCCGATGACGACATCGAGACGATCCGGGTGCACGTGCGTCACCTGCGCACGAAACTCGAACCCGATCCCCGCAAGCCCCGCTTCATCAAAACCGTCTACGGCGCTGGTTACTGCCTCGAGTTACCGACTGGGGCCCAGCTCGACGACCTCGGCGACGTGCTCTCCCAGGCGCGGCAAGAGCGCGACCAACTCGATCAGTCCAAACGCGCCAGCGCCTGATCGCTTCAGGCCCCGTCCACCAAAAGATCCAACAGCGCCACCTCCCAGGCCAACCGGGGTTGCACAAAAGCGAGCAGATGCTGGCGCAGTCGCTGCAACCGCTGCAGCTCCCTTTCGCAGTGCTGCTGGCGCCAACGATGTTGCTCCCACCAGCTCAACAGCCACAGTTGCTGCTCTCCACTCAACGACTCGCTGAGATCCCGGGCGAGGGCGAGGGCTTCCGCTGGAGTTTGAGGAGGCTGCTCCAAGCGGGTACGCAGTTCTTCAGGCAGGGCCTGCCATTGGCTCTCATGCTGGAGTAAGGCGCCAGGTGATCCCGCTGCGAGCGCCAACAGATCTGGTTCCTGCAACGCAGCGCTGCCCCGATGCGGCCCATCCCCTTCCAGCCCTTGCAAGACCGTTCGCATGTCGTCACTGCCCAGACGGATGAAACGGATCTGCTGGCAACGGGAGCGGATCGTGCTCAAGAGGCGCTCAGGAGCCGACGACAGCAGGATGAGCAGTCCATGCCCCGGTTCCTCCAGGGTTTTGAGCAGAGCATTCGCCGCCGACTCCGCCATAGCCTCCGGCTCCTCGATCACCACCAGCCCGCGACGGGCTTCCAGAGGCTGGCGGGCCAGAAAGCGACTGACCGCACGAATCTGCTCCAAGCGTAACTGGGGCGGCGTGCGCCGACTCACACCCGCCTCTTCCGCCTCGGAACGGGGCACCAAACGACCCTGGTGGGAGTAAGTCGGCTCAACCCAGAGCAGATCGGGATGATTGCGGGCTTCCAGCCGACGACGCTGGCGCTGATCGCTCCGGCCATCGGCCAGGACCCCCTCTAAAAAACGCAGCGCCGCCAGTTTCCGGCCGACCCCTTCCGGTCCACTAAAGAGATAAGCCGGAGCCACGCGATCACGCTCGAGAGCGGCCTGGAGCAGGGCCACGGCTAAGGGCTGCCCCACCAGGTCGCTGAACAGCGATGGCGTCTGCTGGAGCGCGACCATCAGAGCCAAGCCCTCGCCTGATCGCGGAGGGTCGATTCCAAATCAAGGCTGACCTGAGCTGCAGGTTGGCTGGCATCGATCGTGACCCATCCCTGCGCGACCGCCTCAGCAGCAAATCCGGCGGCCACCCGTTCCAAAAAAGCGCCTCCAGCGGCCTCCATGCGATCGTCCTGACGCTCGCCACGGCGCTGCAAGCTGATCGCTACCGGCAGTGACAGCCAGAGGGTGAGATCGGCGGTCAGCCCACCGGTGGCGATGGTGGCCAACTGACGGATCAGATCCTGATCCAACTGCCTGCCATACCCCTGATAAGCCAGGGTCGAGCCGGTGAATCGATCGCTGAGCACCCAGTCGCCTCGATCCAACGCCGGTTGGATGCACTGGGCCACGTGCTGAGCCCGATCAGCGGCGTAAAGAAGCAATTCGGCCAGCGGCTGTGGCTCACACGCCTCCGGCGGATGCAACAACAGTTCGCGCAGAGCTCGCCCCAAGGCTGTTCCCCCTGGCTCCCGGGTCTGCACAAGCTGGGCACCAGGGGGCATCAGTCCACTGGTGGGAAGCCAGGCGGCAAGGTGCTGCCACTGGGTTGTTTTGCCGCATCCATCGATGCCCTCGAGCACAAGCAGTCGCCCACGGGTGCTGGTCATGGCAAACGAAGGCTGAGGGCATTCAGCACCACAGTGATCGAACTCAAGGCCATCAGCAGAGCCGCGAGGGGGGGAGAGAGCAGGATGCCGAAACCCGGCAGCAAGACCCCAGCGGCCACGGGCAACACGATCAGGTTGTAACCAAAGGCCCAGCCAAGGTTCTGACGGATTTTGGTCATGGTGCGACGCGCCAAAGCCAGTGCCTCGGGAATCGCTTCGAGCCGATCACCCAGCAACACCAGATCAGCCGTGTCCTGAGCGATCTGAGTTCCCGTACCAATGGCAATGCCCAGATCTGCCGCAGCCAGCGCCGGGGCGTCATTGATGCCATCGCCGACCATCGCCACCGCCCCCAGGGCACGCAGCTGCTCAAGGTGCTGCAATTTCTGCTCAGGCAGCAGCTGCCAACCGAGCTGATCGGATTGGAAGCCAAGCTGATGACCAAGCCGTTCCACCGCTCCGCGACGATCTCCGCTGAGCATCGCCAGCTTGAGCCCCTGATCCCGCAGGCGCCCCAGGGCGAGCAGCGCATCCTGGCGGGGGCGATCATCGATCCCAACCAAGCCCAGGGGTTCCTGATCCAGAGCCACCGCGACCACCGACTGGCCCGCCTGCATCGCCTGATCCAGAGCCCCCTGCATCCGCTCCGACCAGCCAACCCCTTCAGCCTGCAGCCATTCCGGAGCACCAACCCGCAGCACACCACTGACCCCTTCGAGTTCCCCCAAGACCCCCGCACCGGAGATGGTGCGGCTGGAGTTAGCCGCCAGCAAGGACAGCTGACGACGCTGGGCCTCCTGCAGCAGCGCATGGGCCAGAGGATGACGGCTGGACTGCTCAAGGCTTGCGGCGAGCTGGAGCGTCCGGGATGGATCCTCACAGGCGAGCACCGATGCCACCAACGGGCGGCCGAGGGTGAGCGTGCCGGTCTTGTCAAACACCAGCTGCTGGAGAGAGGCCGCGAGCTCGATCACATCCCCTCCCCGAAACAGCCAGCCCTGCCGCGCGGCTAAGCCTGAGGAGACGGTGATCACCGTGGGGGTGGCGAGACCGAGGGCGCAGGGGCAAGCGACGACAAGCACGGCGATGGTGAGCTGAAGCGCCAAACCCAAGGGCGTTTCAGCGCCCGCCCCCAGGGGTGCATGGGCGCCATGGCTATGCACAGCACTGGCCTCGGTCATCAAGGCCATCGGCATGGCGAGCACCTGGGGCCAGAGGCGTGCTCCCAGCTGCCACCAGAACAGGAAGGTCAAGAGAGCCAGGGCGACGACGCCGTAGCAGAACCAGCCCGCCACCCGATCCGCCAGACCCTGGATCGGGGCTTTGCGCGCCTGCGCCTGTTCCACCAGCGCAATGATCCGAGCGAGGGCCGTTTCGGCGCCAACCCGACGGACCTCCAGCACCAACGTGGCCTCCAGATTGAGGCATCCGGAAGCGAGCTCACAACCAGGGGTCGCCTCAAGGGGCAGAGGCTCACCGGTGAGGCTGGAGACATCCACGGCCGAGTGACCCTCCAGCACGACACCATCGACAGGGATGCGATCCCCGGCGAGCAGTTGCACCCGCTCACCCGGACGCAGGTCAGCAACGGGAACCTCCCGAACGGCACCGTCCTCCATCAGCAGGCGGGCCCCTGCGGGCTGCAGAGCCGCCAGTTGCCTCAGAGCCCGTCCGGTCCGCAGGCGTGCTCTCTCCTCGAGGAAGCGTCCCAACAAGACGAATCCCAGGAGCATCACCGGCTCGTTAAAGAAACAGGGCCAGCCAACCTGAGGCCAAACCAGTGCCACGGCACTGGCGAGATAGGCACTGCCCACCCCAAGACCCACCAGCGTGTCCATGCTGGGGGCGCCTGCACGGGCAGCACCCCAACCGCTCACAAGGATCGAGCGTCCGGGACCGAACACAGCCACCGTGGCTAGTGCGGCATGAAAAGGCAGGGCACCGAGCAGGGGCAAGGGCAGCTGTCCACCCTCCGCCAGATGCCCCAGCACTGACAGCAGCAACAAAATCAACGCCACCATCAGCTGACGCCACTGGCGCCACCAACCCCAAGTCCGTTCAGGGTCCTGCTCCGCAGGGCCTGGAAGGGTCTGAGATCGGGAGCGCGCCGGAAAACCACGGGTCTCCAGGGCGGCCAGCACCGACTCGAGCCCCCCTTCATCCTCCCTGAGGCGCACCCAGGCACTGCGGGTTACCAGGTTGACACTGGCCTCCTCCACGGCGGGCTGGTCAAGCAGGGTGCGCTCCACAGCTCGCACACAGCCACCGCACTTCATGCCCTCCACATCCAGGACCAGCGCAGTCGTCACAGCAGAAGGACGAGACGGATTCACGGCGACTCTTGGCTTGGTTGCAGGCTAGGCAGGACCGATTCCGGTCAGGATGGTGACACTTTCCTGCCCGCCGTGCCCCGCAGCAACCGCAACGACAACTTCATCGACAAGAGTTTCACGGTCATGGCCGATCTGATCGTGAAGCTGTTGCCGATCAATGCTCGGGCCAAAGAGGCCTACGTGTATTACCGCGATGGGCTTTCCGCTCAAAACGATGGGGATTACGCCGAAGCTCTGGAGAACTACGAGGAGAGTCTGAAGCTTGAGGAGAACCCGATCGACCGGGGCGAAACCCTCAAGAACATGGCGATCATCTACATGAGCAACGGCGAGGAGGATCGGGCGCTGGAGACCTATCAGAAGGCTCTGGATGAAAACCCCAAACAACCCTCCTGCCTCAAGAACATGGGGTTGATCTACGAAAAACGTGGACGCATGGCGGAGGAAGAGGGCCGGCGCGATGAAGCCGATGGCTGGTTTGACCGCGCCGCGGACGTTTGGACCCAGGCGGTTCGCCTCAATCCCGGTGGCTATCTCGACATCGAAAACTGGCTGAAATCGAGCGGCCGAAGCAACGTCGACGTGTATTTCTGATCCAGTTCCTCAGGCGTTCAAGCCCGATCGTCTGCCGGATCGACACCGAGGGCCATGACGAGGGCCTCGGTGATCCGTGCTGCCTCGAGCAGCTCCAGATCAAGCGCTGAAGCCAAGCGCCCGAGGCCACTGCCCCTTGGCACAACAGCCCGGCGGAATCCGAGGCGGACCGCTTCTTGAAGGCGTAGTTCCAGCTGGCTCACGGGGCGCAATTGCCCTCCCAACCCCAGCTCGCCCAGCAGCACAGTGCCGTCCGGCAGGGTTAAGTCGCGATAGCTGGCGACCACCGCTGCAGCCACCCCCAGATCCGCCGCCGGCTCTTCCACCTCAAGCCCGCCTGCCACAGCGAGATAGCAGTCGTAGCGCGAGAGAGGCAGGCCCATGTGCTTCTCAAGAACCGCCAGGATCTGATGCAGTCGATTCACAGCAATGCCCGTGGCGGTCCGCCTTGGACTCGAATAACTGGTCGTGCTCACAAGGGCCTGCAAATCGACCACGAGCGGGCGCGTTCCTTCACAGGCCACGATCGTGGACACACCACTGGCTTGATCCCCACTCAGAAATAGAGCGCTGGGATTGCCCACCTCCGCCAGGCCCTGGCCACGCATCTCGAAGACACCGAGTTCATGGGTGGCCCCGAAGCGATTCTTCACGGCCCGCAGCAAGCGATGGCTCGCAAAACGATCCCCTTCAAAGGTGAGCACGGCGTCCACCAAGTGCTCAAGCACCTTGGGACCAGCAAGCACCCCTTCCTTGGTGACGTGACCCACCAGCAACAGCGCAGTGTTCTGACGTTTCGCAAGCCGTTGCAGGGCAGCGGCGCACTCCCGCACCTGGGCCACCGACCCTGGGGCGCTGGACAGATCGGCGTCATGGAGGGCCTGGATGCTGTCAATGATCGCCACCTCCGGCTGCAGAGCCTCCAGCTCCTCCAGCACCAGTTCCAGGTCCGTCTCCGCGAGCAGCTGAAGCTCAGCACTCTTGTCCTGACTTGCTCCCTCCTGGCTTGATGCTTCCTGAAGGCGCTGCCAGCGCAACCTCACTTGAGCCGCAGACTCCTCGGCACTGACATAAAGCACCGAGCGCCGACCCGCCATCCAGGCCGCGCTTTGAAGCAGCAGGGTGCTTTTACCAATGCCGGGATCTCCACCCACCAGCACCAACGATCCCGGCACAAGTCCCCCGCCAAGCACGCGGTCCAGCTCCCCATAACCGCTAGCGAGGCGCTGAAGCGGTTGATCGCCCAGCTCTGCAATCGCTTTCGAGAGGCGGGCCGATGGAGCGGTGGACGGATCCGCACCGGCCCGGCGACGTCGACCATCCTCCCGGGGGGCCGCCTGCTCGACCAACGAATTCCAGCTGCCGCAGCTGTTGCAACGGCCAAAGAACTGACGAGTCTGGGCGCCACAGCTCTGGCAAACGAAGAGGGAAACCGGCCTGGGCACGTCGAATGATGAAGAAACTTGGCGCTGAGTGAATGATGGGCACCCTCATCCACTTATGTGTGACGAGATCTTGTAAAGGCTGCTGGCCTTATGACAGCCACCGGTTCTGGGAAGGAAACCATCCTCGTCGTCGATGACGAGGCAAGCATCCGGCGGATCCTCGAGACCCGCCTCTCAATGATCGGCTACAACGTCGTGACGGCCTGCGATGGCAACGAGGCACTGGAGTGCTTCCGCGATTGCGAGCCAGATCTGGTGGTGCTCGACGTGATGATGCCGAAGCTGGATGGCTATGGCGTCTGCCAGGAGCTGCGCAAGGAATCCGACGTTCCGATCGTGATGCTCACGGCCCTGGGAGATGTGGCCGACCGGATCACAGGCCTTGAGCTCGGTGCTGACGACTACGTGGTCAAGCCGTTCAGCCCCAAGGAACTGGAGGCTCGGATCCGCTGCGTTCTGCGCCGGGTTGACAAGGACCAGGTGGCCGGCATCCCCAACTCCGGCGTCATTCAGGTGGCTGATCTGCGCATCGACACCAACAAGCGACAGGTGTTTCGCGCTGATGAGCGGATCCGCCTCACCGGGATGGAGTTCAGCCTTCTGGAGCTCCTGGTGAGTCGCTCCGGCGAACCCTTCAGCCGAGGAGAAATTCTCAAGGACGTGTGGGGCTACACCCCTGAGCGACATGTCGATACTCGGGTGGTGGATGTTCATATCTCCCGGCTTCGCTCCAAACTGGAAGACGATCCGGCAAATCCCGAGCTGATCCTTACGGCCCGGGGAACCGGCTATCTGTTCCAGCGCATCGTCGATTCAGTTGCCTCCGAAGGACCCTGACTCCGCCGCGACTCCGTCGCCCCGGACCAAACCACGTCGTTCTCGTGCCGTTCGTCGGCTCGTGATCTGGTATCGACGCAACGCAGCGGTGACCAGCCTCGTGGACACCGCTACCACCTCGGCCAGCGCCGCCGGTACCGCCGCGGGCAACGTGGCTGGATCCGTCGGATCCATGGCCGGCAGCATGCTGCAGCCTTTGGTCTTCGATCCTCTGCGCCGGCTGCAAGGTGGTGGTGAGGGTTCCGATCAAACGATTGACGACCGCGATCGGCTCTGGGTGGCCGTTGACGGCATGGGTGGTGACCACGCACCAGGCCCGATCCTCGAAGGATGCCTCGAGGCGATCGAGCGGCTCCCCCTCCGCATTCGTTTCGTCGGAGAAACCGATCGGGTGCTGCAAGCTGCTGCTGCCATGGAGCTCAGCAGCGCCCTGGAGAGGGCCATCGCGGCAGGCACGCTCGAACTGGTGCCCAGCGGGGCCTCCATCGGCATGGATGACGAGGCCACAGCCGTGCGTCGCAAACGCGACGCCAGCATCAACGTGGCCATGGATCTGGTGAAAAAAGGTGAGGCCCTAGCCGTGTACTCGGCAGGAAATTCAGGCGCGGTGATGGCCTCCGCGATCTTCAGACTGGGTCGCCTCGCCGGCATCGACCGACCCGCCATCGGAGCCCTGTTCCCCACCAAGGATCCCGGCCAGCCGGTGCTGGTGCTGGATGTGGGGGCGAACATGGATTGCAAGCCTGCCTATCTGCATCAATTCGCCCTCTTGGGCAACATCTACAGCCGCGATGTGCTGCAAGTGAGCAGCCCTCGCATTGGACTTCTGAACATCGGCGAAGAGGAGTGCAAGGGAAACGAGCTCTCCCTGCGCACCCATGAACTGCTGAGCAAGGAAACCCGCCTGAACTTCGCCGGCAACTGCGAAGGCCGCGATGTGCTGTCCGGAGAATTTGATGTGGTGGTCTGCGATGGCTTTACGGGCAACGTGCTGCTCAAATTCCTGGAATCGGTCGGCAGCGTGCTTTTGGATGTCTTGCGAGCCGAGCTGCCGCGAGGACGCCGGGGCAAGGTGGGATCGGCCTTCCTGCGCAGCAACCTCAGGCGCATCAAGAAACGACTCGACCATGCCGAACACGGGGGCGCCCTGCTCCTGGGGGTCAATGGCATCTGTGTCATCGGTCATGGCAGCAGCCGTGCCCTCTCAGTGCTCAGCGCCCTACGCCTCGCGCATTCGGCGGCCAGTCACGGCGTCATGGACGATCTGAACGCGCTGGGCGAGAGTCAGGCCATGATCGAGGCCTGAAACACCTGGACTGTGGTTGACTGACGCCGAATCTGCGGCCGACTGTCTTGACTGGATCACCTCCACTCTCCGGTGCAACCGGTGGCGTGGCCCTGGTGGCCAGCGGCAGTGCCCGTGGTGCCCAACAGATCAGCAACTCCCAGCTGGGCCAACGGGTTGACACCAGCGACGAATGGATTCGCACCCGCACTGGGATTGGCAACCGCTGCATTTGCGGCCCCGATCAGAGCCTTGCTGACCTGAGCCATCAGGCCGGCACGCAGGCCCTCTCGATGGCGGGATGGGACGCCGACAGCCTCGACCTGGTGCTGCTGGCCACATCCACCCCCGATGACCTGTTCGGCACAGCACCGAAGGTGCAGGCCCTGCTCGGAGCCCGCAACGCTGTTGCCTTCGATCTCACAGCTGCCTGCAGCGGCTTTCTGTTCGCATTGGTCACCGCTGCACAATTTCTGCGCACAGGTGCCATGCGCAGGGTCCTGGTCATCGGCGCTGACCAGCTCAGCCGCTGGGTCGATTGGGACGACCGGCGCACCTGCGTTTTGTTTGGAGACGGGGCCGGTGCGGTCGCGCTTGAGGCCACGAGCGCCGACCGGGATGGACTGGTGGGTTTCGCGCTTCGAAGCGATGGTGCCAGGGGAAACTGCCTGAATCTCGCCCAGCACAACGAGCGTCAGACGCTGGTGGACAGCGCCTCGCACCAGGTCGGTGGGTATCAGCCGATCAGCATGAACGGCCAGGAGGTCTACAAATTCGCGGTCCGCGAAGTGCCAGCCATCCTCAAGCAGCTCCTCGAGGCGACTGACACCGCTCCAGAGACCCTCGACTGGCTGCTCCTTCACCAGGCCAACCAGCGGATCCTCGATGCCGTTGCCGATCGTTTCAACCTTCCCCACGCGAAGGTCCTCAGCAACCTGGCCCACTACGGCAACACCTCCGCCGCCACGATCCCACTGATGCTGGATGAAGCCGTCCGTGACGGGCGTGTACAGCCTGGCCACCGCATTGCAAGCAGCGGATTCGGAGCCGGTCTTAGCTGGGGGGCTGCGCTGTTCCACTGGCAAGGCCCCTCGTAGGCTCGCCGCACTGCTGCTCGCGAGTGATGTCGATCGCCTGGGTGTTTCCTGGTCAAGGGTCTCAGAAACTAGGCATGGCCGATCCGGTGCTCGCTCTTCCCGGAGCAGAGGAACGTTTCGCGCTGGCCGAAAAGATCCTGGGCAGGAATCTGCTGGCCATCTGCCAGGGGGACACAGACATTGCCGGTGATCCAAGCGACCTGAATGACACTCGCAATACCCAGCCAGCTCTCTTTGTCGTGGAGACGCTGCTCATCGATGAGCTGCGGCGGCAGGGTCGGGAACCGGCGCTGGTGGCCGGCCATAGCCTCGGAGAACTGGTAGCGCTCTATGCCGCAGACGTCTTTGATGCCGCAACCGGCCTGGAGCTGATGCAACGCCGCTCCACCCTGATGGCCGCAGCAGGTGGTGGCGCAATGACGGCCGTGATCGGCTTCGATCGCAGTCAGCTGGACGAACTGGTGGCGGCCCATGAGGCCGTGGTCATTGCCAATGACAACAGCGCTGCCCAGGTCGTGATCTCAGGGACGCCCGATGCTGTGAAAAGCGTCAGCGAGCAACTCACCTGCAAACGGGCGATTCCGCTGCCGGTTTCAGGAGCCTTCCACTCCCCGTTCATGGCCGAGGCCGCCGAAGCCTTCGCCACCCATCTCGATGCCATCGCTTTTGAGGATGCGCGCTTCCCGGTCTTGAGCAACACCGACCCAAGCCCCAGTTGTGATGCAGCTGTCCTGAAGCAGCGCCTCCGGAACCAGATGACCCATGGGGTTCGTTGGCGGGAAACGATGGACGCAATGGTGTCAGCCGGCGTTGACACCCTCGTGGAGATCGGCCCAGGCAATGTTTTGGGTGGTCTGGCGAAGCGCTCCATGGAGGGCATCAGCATCAGCCAGCTGGCCAGCGCCGCTGACCTTGGACTCTGAGCGCAGATCCAGCACCAGGATTCAAAACCTTGACCTCCTCTCTCACCCCTTCTGACGCTGGCGCCCTCCCGGCGCTACTAAGCCCCAAGCCCAGCCTCACCTACAGATTGGTGAGCAATCTTCTGGTGTTTCCAGTCTTCCGGGGCTTGTTCCGCGGACGCACGGAGGGGAACCATCACGTTCCGATGCAGGGTCCCGTTGTGGTGGTCGCCAACCATGGCTCCCATCTCGACCCCCCTCTGCTCGGGCACGCGCTTGGACGCCCCGTGGCCTTCATGGCCAAGGCGGAACTCTTTGCGATTCCGCTGCTGGGACCCATCATTCGAGCCTGTGGCGCCTACCCCGTCAAACGAGGTGCCAGTGACCGCGAAGCGATCCGCACCGCCACGGCTCGCCTCGACGAGGGATGGGCTACAGGCGTGTTCCTCGATGGCACACGCCAGCGAGACGGCCGGGTCAACCAGCCGATGCCAGGGGCGGCCTTGCTGGCGGCCCGCAGCGGCGCCCCCTTGCTACCCGTCGCCATCATCAACAGTCACAGGGCCCTGGGCCCTGGACAGAACCGCTTCAGGCCGGTCCCGATCGTGCTGCGCATCGGAGCTCCGATCCCCGCACCAGCCAGCCGGCGCAAACCGGATCTGGAGGCCACCACCCTCGAGCTGCAGCGCCGGATCAACGCACTCCTTGATCAGGGTTGCTGAGCAGCCGCCCGAGATGATCACGGGCCCAGGGCTTGAGGTCTTGTCCCGTGAGCACCCAGGCCAGGGCTCTGAGACCATCCCCAAACGTTTTGCTGAAGCCCTCCTGCTGACAGTGGGGAGAGCAGGCCACCGGCACTCCCGTGAGACGAATGCCCCGGCTACCCGCCACCAGGGCACCCACGGCCATGGCCCGAGGCAGATGGTCCTCACTTGTGACCAAAAGGAGATGCTGCACCCCCTCTCGCTTCAACTCATCCACCAGCGACGTGAAATTGCCGAGAGTGTCTTCCGCCCGATAGTCGAGGCGTACACGCCCAGCCGAGAGGCCCTCCCGGTGCATGAGCCAATGGGCATACTCCGGATTACTACCGCCGCTCACGAGCAGGGGCAGCTGCAACCTCCTGGCTAGCTGCAAGCCCGCCCTTTCACGGTCGACATCTCCTCCCAGCACAAGGATTCGCTGGGGGGGAGTGCGGGTGAACCAGGCCTGCCGGAAAGGCCGCAGTGGCCAGGCGGCGGCGGCACCCATCAGTGCCGCCAGCAGAAGCATGACTCCACGACGACCGTTCACCGTCAGACCACCCCCACCGGTGACGTGGGATAAACGGGCAGCACCGTGCTCCAGGCAGCGGGACGTTGCAGACGATGGGCGTGGTGGCAGAGATCGAGCAGATGACCCACGTCCGCTTCCACCTGCTCCTCCATCACGAGGGCCGGAGTTGGTTGCAGCTCATCGGCCAAGAGTGCTGGAGGCTCCAGCTCCTCAGCCCCTAGTTGACCTGGGTTCAGGCGATAGCAACCAGCGACCCGGCCGCGGCGGGGCAGGGTCTGCACGATCCAGAACGGAGAGGTCGGGTCCAGAGAAGGCGCAGCGGCGGCTAGCCGGGGTGCCATCAAGGCAAAACTGCTGACACCGTCAAGGGCGCAATCCAGCTGCTGGGCCAGGGTGCGGGCCATCACCACGGTGAGTCGCGTGCCAGTGAAGCCACCGGGGCCGATAGCCACCGCCAACCTGGCAATGTCATCCCACTGATCGCTGGGCAAAAGACGCTGCACAGCCTCGATCAGCTCATTGGTCAGGCCCCGTCCACAGGGGAGAACCAACTGCTGCCTGGAGTGTTGGGGATTCTCGAGATCTAGAACCGCCACACCCAGGGCAGGGGTAGAGCTGTGCAGTGCCAGGAGCCAGCGGGTCATGAGGGGAGCTTCGCACCCGGCCTCAGGCGCTGCCAACGGCCTGGATCCGCATCAAAACTGTCGCAGGCGCGCACATCCCACTCCACACCGACCTCACCACCCTCGAGTTCCAGAACACTCACATGAATGCGAGGGGCATCCGGCTTCCAATCTGGAGCAGCAGTCAGGTGTGGAACACCATGCTGGCGTTCCACCGCGTGATAGGCCTTACAGCGATCCACCCAGCGGCAATCCACACA
Source organism: Synechococcus sp. BS56D (assembly GCF_004332405.1). Classification (NCBI taxonomy): domain Bacteria; kingdom Bacillati; phylum Cyanobacteriota; class Cyanophyceae; order Synechococcales; family Synechococcaceae; genus Synechococcus; species Synechococcus sp. BS56D. The sequence continues at coordinate 61,632 of NZ_PHQU01000002.1, forward strand.
GATGCACATGGCTCACGACGCCGCTGAGGCCTCCATTCTGGAGCTAGAGCCCGAGCAGCAGGCCCGTGAGGTTTGGCGCAGACTCACCCCAGAACGCTGGCCTGTATCCCCAAAGGATCTCCCTGCGGGTTCAGCCCTTGTCGGGGGCTCGATCCGAGATGCCCTAATCGGACGCCAACGTCGAGCGCCGGATCTTGATCTGGTGGTCCCGGAGGGGGCCCTCAAGCTGACGCAACGACTGGCTCGCGACTATGGAGGGGCCTGTGTCGTACTGGATGAAGCGCGAGATATGGCCCGCCTGGTGCTGGGCGGCTGGACCCTCGATCTGGCCCGTCGAGATGGCGATGACCTGGAAACGGACCTCGGGCGCCGCGATTTCCGCCTGAATGCAATCGCACTGGTGTTGGGGGATGCACCGATGCTGCTCGATCCCACCGACGGCATCGCCGACCTTCGCTGCTCGCGGCTTCAAGCCGTGCAGGAGCAAAACCTGATCGACGACCCCCTGCGCCTACTTCGGGCCCTGCGCCTGATCGCAGAGCTGCCCCTGACGATCGAAGCGGAAACACGCGTGATGCTGCATCGACATCGGCATCGGTTGCCCCTCGCAGCTCCTGAACGAATCCAGGCCGAGCTCACGCGTCTCGTGGAAAGCCCGGGTGCTGCTCTCGCCCTGCAGGAGCTGAAGGCCCTGGACCTGCTGGCCCCCTGGCAGGAACTCCCGGCACCGGGGTTCGGAGGTGTTCTTGCGGGAGCCGATCCGGAGACCACAGCGAGCTGCCTAACCACCCAGGAACGAGACCAGGCCCTACCCCTTCTCCGGCTGACGACCTGCCTGAGCGACGAAGGCCTGCAAGCTCTGCGCTTCAGCCGTCGCCAGCAACAACGCTGCGCAAGGCTGCGCCAGTGGCTGCACCGCGATGACGGCAAAGCCTTCGGTTCACTGCCAGAAGCGGAGCGCCTGACACTGCATCGCACGCTCGAGGATGACCTTCCTGCCCTGATCCTGACTCTTCCGCTCCCTGAGCGAGAGGAATGGCTGCAACGCTGGCGGAACGACGACGATCCGCTCTTTCACCCCCGCCCCCCCGTGGATGGACGCACCCTTCAAGAGAGCCTCTCCATCCCCCAGGGACCCAGGCTGGGGGAACTGCTGCAGCACCTCAGCCTGGAGAGGGCCTTCGGACGCCTCCATCACCGTGAGGAGGCTCTGGAGGCAGCACGGCTCTGGCTCTCTGGGCGCTGTGGTTGACTGGCCCTGCAACGATGAACCCGATCGGACTGACCGGATCTTCAGCTTTTTCCCTCCCTTCATGAGCGTTCGCCTTTACGTCGGCAACCTGCCGCAGGACTTTGATACCAAGGAGCTGGAATCCCAGCTCACCAGCGTTGGGGAGGGGATTCGCTTCAAGGCGGTGCTTGACCGTGAAACTGGCGCCTGCCGTGGCTTCGGCTTTGCCAATGTCAACGATGACAAGGTCGCCGATGCACTAATCGAACAGTTCAACGGCAAGGAATTCGGCGGCAACGCCCTGCGGGTGGAGCGTTCAGAGCGCCGTGATAACAACGCTGGCGCAGCCGGTGGCCGTCGTGGTGGCCGCGACCAGGGTCATGCACCCGGTTCAGCCCACAAGGCAGTGAACAAGGTGGTCCACAGCGATGCCAAGGCCGAGGAAGCTCCGGATCCCCGCTGGGCGGGTGAACTGTCCAAATTGAAGGACCTGCTCGCCAATCAAAAAACAGCCGTCTGAGGCGATTCACACCTTGCCCTGAGGTCCAAATCAATGGACTCTCAGGGCCACAAGTCACAGCAACCAGCCGATCAAGGCAACAGGGCAGCGATAGCGATCACGCCAATAAAGATGCCTAGAAACATGAATCCCATCTTCGTCATATTGGATTCATGGTCATCGATGCCATCGGCGACAGCATCATCAAGATCCGAGCGGAACTGATCGAATGCCTGCTGCTTTTCTGATTCTGAGACGTTTTTAGTCATCGCATTTCGTTAGTGGTGGGATCAGGCGCGGTGGAAGAACCAATACGAGGCCCCAGCCAATACAAACAGAAGAATAATCGGAACAGCTATAGCCATCATGCCGTTATGACTTTTAAGGACACGGCCTTCATGGGCGACCACAGCGTCACGAATGCTTTCCCTCATCTCCTCGCGCAGCCGGGCCAGGTCAGAATCCAGGGTTGAGTCGTCGAATAATTTTTTCAAACGCTCATAAGAACCCTTCCCAAGCACAAGGCTTTTTTCTGGCTTGACGTAAAGGATTTCAAGCAACTCTTCCTTCGGAATTCTGATCAGCTGCACAGAAGTAGCAGCACGGGCATTCGACGTCCGCGTTCGACCGTCAATGACCTCCACTTCACCAAACACGTGGCCTGGACCATGGGTCTCATCGACACCTTCTCCTGTCTCTGGGTAGAGCGTCGTCAGCTCAACACGTCCTGACTTGACCACATAAACAGAATCGCCAGGCTCATCCTGTCTGTAAACGTAGTCACCTTCTTGAGCACTAAGCCGATCCACAACTCTGAATCAACAGATTGGAGCGATCGTATCGCGGCTTCGTTTAATCTGCTGCAACAATGACAGCGTCCTGACAGCACTCAGCATGCCTAGCCCGTCAGGACCGAAGAGTCGCATCAAACCCATCGCCCTTGCGGCACTTGTTGCGGGACTGGGAGTTCTCGGCTGGACCGCACTGAAGCCCAAGCCAGCACCCGAGGTGCAGCGCCCTCTCAAGCGTGAGGTCACGGCCCTTGGTCGGCTCATGCCAGACGGTGGGCTCGTGCCCCTCTCCCCTCCATCGGGAACCGCCGGTGGAAACGAAGTGGTTGAACGATGGTTTGTCGGGGAGGGGGATCCAATCCGTAAGGGGCAGACCCTGGCGCGCCTGAGCAGCTACGACGAGCTGGCTGCCGCCGTGACCCGTGCCCAATCAAAACTCAGTGCCACCAGCGCCCTGCTCCCCTTCCTGGAGATCAGCCAGACCCGGGGAAAAGAACTCTTTGCTGGGGGCGCCATCTCCGAGGAGGAGCTAGCCAAGACCACCGCCAGCATTCTCGAGAAACGTGCTGACATTCAGGCCGCTAGCGCCGACCTTTCGCAAGCCCGTAGTCAACTCAGAAGCGCCGAGATCACCTCACCCCTCGACGGTCGACTGATCAGGATCTACAGCTGGCCAGGGATGAAATCCACCGACGAAGGCCTTGCTTTGATCGGTCGTACAGAAACGATGCAGGTCTGGGCCCAGGTCTTTCAGACCGACATCAACCGTCTGCGCATCGGCCAAGGAGCCACGATCCAGGCAGAGACCGGCGGCTTCCAAGGCAACCTGCGCGCCAAGCTCAGCGCCATCATCGGCAAGGTCTCCGACCGTGACCTCTTCGCGATCGCGTCCAACAACGATGTCAATGCTCGTGTGGTGTTGGTGAAACTCGACCTTGAACCTGCGCGGCAAACGGAACTGGAACGACTCAGCGGACTGAATGTCACCGTCCGTTTTGATCCATGAGTCGCTGGAATCGCCTCTGGGGTCGACTCAGCCTCAACGACCTGCCCCTGGCCTGGTTGCAGCTCAAGCGTCAGCCGGTTCGCTACTTGGTGGCGGTCACCGGAATTGGCTTCGCAGCGCTGCTGATGTACATGCAGCTGGGGTTTCAATCAGGTCTGCTGACCAGCGCCACCACCTTCTACGAGGCCTTAGAAACTGATCTTGTGCTGATTAGCCCCGCAACGGTAGACAGCGGCAACTTCCAGCAATTCCCCCAGTCACTGCTCTATCAAGCACTGGGAGTCAAAGGAATCGAGAAAACGATCCCTCTTTATGTAGCCAATATCAGCGCCCAGAAACTTGGCGGCGTGAAGCCCACCAGCTTGCGTGTGATCGGTTACGACCCAGACGAGCGTGTGCTCAATGTACCGGCCATCAATGCCCAGAGCGATTTGCTCAAGACACCCAATTTCGTTTTGTTTGACACGTTGGGCAATCCAGCCAAGACAGGCCCCGTGCCGCAAACCTTTGACAAGGATGGCCCACTGGATCTGATCCTCTCCGATTTCACAAAATCCTTCCGGATCATGGGCCTGTTTCGACTTGGCTCCACCTTTGCCGCTGACAGCAACTTGATCAGCAGTGATGCGACTGCCATCCAGCTGGCATTTCGACAGATTAACCTCGGCGAGATCTCACTCGGCTTGATACGACTGGATGGCACGGTTGATTCTCTTCGCGTGCAGAAAGACCTTCAGAGAATGTATGGCGCACAGGTTCAGGTGCTGACCAAGCCTCAACTCATTCAGCAGGAGCGGGATTACTGGAACAACGTGTCTTCTTTTGGGGTCATTTTTGGCTTTGGCACAATCATGGGCCTGTTGGTTGGCGGCGTGGTGGTTTACCAGGTTCTCTACACCGATGTGAGCGATCACCTACAGGAATATGCAACCTTGAAAGCGATGGGCTTTTCCAACGGTTTCATCCTCGTGATCGTCATTCAGGAAGCACTATTGCTTGGGGTTTCTGCATTCATCCCCGCCACCCTCATCAGTGCAGGGATGTACGCATTCCTGACAGCCGTCTCTGGGATCCGGATTGATATGACGACTGACAAAACTGTGCTGGTAGGCACGCTCACACTCTCGGTCTGCGCCGCCGCTTCGGCGATTGCCATCCGGAGACTGCGCGATGCTGACCCAGCCTCAGTCTTCTGAGCGGCCCTCCATGACTCGCTCCCCATCCACCGATGTGATTGTGGCCCGCTCGCTTTGCCACAGTTATGGCAGCGGTGAACTGCGCACCCAAATCCTCCACGGACTGGATTTCCAAGTCCGCTCTGGTGAAGTCACCTTGCTTGTTGGCCCATCTGGAAGCGGCAAAAGCACCCTGCTGACCTTGATCGGAGCCCTTCGCTCTGTGGAGGAGGGATCGCTGGAGGTGCTCGGTCGCCAGCTGCACGGCGCCAGTGAACGGGAACTCATGCAGGTACGCCGCCGCATCGGGTTCATCTTCCAGAGCCACAACCTGGTGGCGTCTCTCACCGTTCTGCAGAACGTGCAGTTGCTCCTGCAGCTGGCAGAACCAGACCCAGCGCGCCGCCTTCAACGCGCTGAGGCCCTGCTGGATGCGGTGGGCCTCAGCGAACGCCTCCACCATTACCCGGATGAACTCTCAGGTGGCCAGCGTCAACGTGTCGCGATTGCCCGGGCGCTCGCTCCTGAACCGGACCTCGTGCTGGCAGACGAACCGACCGCCTCCCTCGACAGCCGATCTGGGCAGGACGTGGTGGAGTTACTCGGAGACCTCTGCCGGCGCCGAGGTAGCGCTGTGCTGCTGGTCACCCATGACCTGCGCCTGCTCAAGGATGCTGATCGGATCTGGGGCATCGAGGATGGACGCATCCAGCCCTGGGAAGAGGCGGAAGCCAACCAGAAACTCACCCATTGATTGCGATGCAAGCTGCCCCTCTCCCCGCCGCCAGCTTCCCTGAGGCCTGGGTCCACACATGGACCTGGAATTCGCAGGACATCAGTTTTGCATCACCGAGTTTGAGAACCGGCAAAGACGTGGTGCTGCTGATCCACGGTTTCGGAGCCTGCAAAGAACACTGGCGCTTCAACTTGGGTGTGCTGAACGAACGGTTCGAGGCGATCGCGATTGATCTGATCGGATTCGGAATGAGCGCGAAACCGAACTCCCGACTGGCGGACGAACCAGCTAGCGAAGGCTCTCTCCTCTACTGCATTGACACCTGGGCCAGCCAGATCTGTGACTTCATCGCCGCCACGATCGACGCCCCTGTGCACCTGGTTGGGAATTCGATCGGGGGGGTGGTGGCCTTGGCCGCAGCCAGGCGTCTGGAACAAAGCGGTCATCCAGCCCGCAGTGTGGTGCTGATCGACTGTGCACAGCGAGCGATCGACGACAAGCGGGTGGCCGAACAGCCCCTCACTCGAAGCTTCGGACGCCCCCTCCTGAAGACACTGGTGAAACAACGCTGGCTGACCACAGCCTTGTTTCGCTCCCTGGCCCGGCCTGGTGTCATCAAGGCCGTTCTGCGACAGGCTTATCCCAGCGGCGCCAACGTTGACGACTCGTTGGTGCAGCGCCTGCAGGCCGGAGCCGACGCCTCAGGGGCCACAGAATCGTTTCGGGGATTCATCAATCTCTTCAACGATCGATTAGCACCGGAGCTTCTGGCGGAGCTGAGCACTCCAGTGCGATTGATCTGGGGACAGGCGGATCCCTGGGAGCCCGTCGCTGAGGCACGCCGTTGGAGCCAGATGGACTGCGTTCAAGAGCTGGTCGAGCTGGAGTCGCTTGGACACTGCCCCCATGACGAAGCTCCAGAGCAGGTCAATCCTTTACTTCTGAAGATGCTGACGGCAGCTGCTGATGACTCGGCGCCTGCAGTGAATGGTGGGGGCAGCACGTCATGAAGAAGCAATCGCTGATCGTTCTTTGTTTGGTGGTTGCAGTGGATGCCGCCAGCTTTGGCTTGCTGCTTCCTGTGGTGCCCTTTTTCGTGCATCAGCTGACCGGGACCTTCAATCCCGTGGCAGTCACCAGCGTGACCGCCACCTATTCCGGCCTGCAATTTCTTGGTGCGCCTCTGATCGGTCGCCTGTCAGACCGTTACGGCCGTCGCCAGGTGCTCACGATCACTGTGGCAGTCAGTGCCCTAGCCCTGCTCGGTTCAGCCCTCGCCAAGTCGCTGGTTGTTCTTCTGCTGTTCCAGGCCCTGAACGGGGCCTCCTCTGGCGTGTTTGCGATTGCCCAGGCCGTCGTAGCCGACTCCGTGGATGATCCTGATCAACGCACGATTCATTTTGGTGCAATCGGCGCGGCTCTGGGGCTGGGATTCATCTTCGGCCCTGGGATCGGCGGGGCTCTCGGGGCCATCGATCCCCGTCTCCCCTTCGCCGTCGCTGCGGCGTTCTGCATGCTCAATGTGCTGCTCATCCGGTTGAGACTTCCCGACTCCAGGCCCTCCCAGTCGAGTGCGGCAGCGGTGCCGGCCAAGGCCGAAGGTTCTTTGCTATGGAACCCCGGGCAAGGAGAGCTGCGACGCCTGCTTTCCGTGTATTTCCTCTTTTATCTGGGATTCAGTGCATTCACAGGCATTTTCGTTCTTGCCGCCAAGGATCGCTTCGATTGGGGCCCCCAACCGGCCTCCTGGATCCTGATGTATGTCGGTGTGGTGGCCGCAGTGGTGCAGGGCGGCCTGCTGCCACGTCTGCTGAAAAAATTTCGCGCCGATCGCCTGTCCCTCGCAGGTCTCACCATGGTTGCTGCCGCGATGTTGGCGGTCTCGGCCATCGAACGGGGCGGTGAGCTCTACCTGACCCAGCTGCTGTTCGCCTCCGGGGTTGGGCTCAGCACCCCAGGGCTGCGTTCAGCGATGTCACAGTGCGTTCCGGACGATCAGCAGGGTGTGCTTGGAGGGTTGACCCAGTCCGTGGTGAGCCTGACATCCTTGCTAGGCCCGCTGCTTGCAGGCCAAACCTATGCACTGACCGGTTACGCCCTGAGCTTCCAGATTCAGGCCATCCTGGTGTTCGCAGCTGTAGCCCTACTCGGCCTCAGCCCGCTACGCCGACAACCGATTCAGGCGGTGAACACCCCATCGGCGTAACCGATGAGTTCGAGCTGATGACCATCAGGATCACTGATGAAGAGGGCCCGGCAGCGGGGGCCGTAGTCGAAACCGGTCACCGCTTCGCCAAGGTTGCGCAAATAGCTCTCCACTTCAGCAAGAGCTCCATAACTCACTCGAAAAGCCACATGGCGCATGGCAATCGAGTTGTGGTCTGGAACGCCTGAGGGATCAGCACTGTCAGCAGGGAAAAGATTCAGATAGTTGCCAGGAGAGACCCGAAGCAGAAACGGTGGTCCCTGCTGGAGGCCTTCCATGCGGGCTTCAGCGAAGCCGAGAACGCGCTGATACCAGGCCATGGAAAGCTCTGGATCACGCACGGTAAGAGCCACGTGATCGAGGGCCTCAATCGGGAGAGACGGTCGCTGCATGTCAGCCATCACAACACTGAACAAACGTTGATGGGAAGTCTCACACCAACAGGCCCTCGCTGCGTTTGCTTCGAAGGATCTTGCGCAGGCTGAGGGTGGAAACATCACTACCAAGCAACAGATCAGCCCGTCCGTCGAGATCGGGAACTAGGGGCGTAAGGGTTTCAACCATGCGCTGATCTTCGGCCATGAAACGATCAACACGGCCCCGGGCATTGGAATCGGCCAGTGGTGTGCGCAGGAACGAACGGTAATGACGCCAAAGATTGAGCGTCACCCCTGGCGAGACGGGCACGTGGGCTGTCATCAGTGAAATGCGGAAATCACCGAACACCACACGCACCAATGAAACGTTGGCCAGCCAGAGCTGGATGTGCTGCACACCAGCATCGGAAGCCTGATCGGCTTCACCGTCCTGGCCAAGGTTGAACCATGCCCGAAGGCCACGGCCCTGATCAGCCCGGTAATGACGATCGCGCGGGGCGAGCACACGTTCATAGACGGAGTCATCACGAGCCCACTGCTCTTCTGGCATCAACTGATCGGGAGCCATCGCCCCGAAACTGCCGCTATGGACAAAAGGCGCATGGGTGAGATCCATAAACGCCTCCAGCACCCGCAGCCAGTTGGCCTGCCAATGGACGGAGCCCTCGAGGATCCGCCAGCCGGAATCATCGTTTGACGGGAGGGGGCCTACATCCGGCAACGACGGCAACGCATCCAGCTCCGTAGGGGCTTCAGGGTTGCGATCCCACCAGACCCAGACCAGTCCGCAGGACTCACGGCAGGGCAGCGTGCGAACGCGTGCACGATGGGGAATCGTTCCATCCGCTGCATTGGCCGGAATCGCAACACAAGCCCCATCAGCGCCAAAACACCATCCGTGATATCCGCAGGCGAGCCCCTTTGGAGTGACCTTCCCCGCGCTCAGGGATGCTCCTTTATGAGGACAACGGTCATGCGCGGCAACAACGGAGCCGTCATCCAGTCGCCAGAGAGCCAACTGCACACCATGAAGCTGAACCGGATGAGGCGTATCCGAGCTCACCGCTGATGCCAGGGCTACGGCGTACCAACTGTTCAACAACTGCATGATTTCAGATGGCGTAGGGATGTTCAGGAGCCAAGGTGGGTTTTCCAGTGGTCCCCAGAGGAGGAGCTACGGAACCAGCCACGCTCATCGAGAACATGGAGAAGAGTAAGCGCGTCTTGAGAGTCAAGTTGCAACCCCCATTCCTCAGCAAGAAAACAGCAAAGCTGATCGTCACTCAGACCACGACGCAAACCCAACTTCAGCAATCGACGCAATGATGGCGGCTCGAGAGCCACCATCAGCGACATCGTGAGGGGCTTCTGAGGTAAAGACTGGGGATCAAAACCAAGCATCAACCCATCAGGTCATCAATCAGGGACTGAGTCAAGGATCTGACCTGTTCCGTCCAGGGATGGTTAGGAAAGCTGAGCACTGCCAAGCCAGAACTGGCCAGCGTGAGCAGATCTTCACTAAGCGGCAACAAAGCAGCCAGAGGGACTCCATAGGTCGATGCAACCTTCTCTCGCGTAGAGGCAGGATCAAAATGATCGGGGAACTTATTCATGACGAGACGTATGTCCGCAGCGTCCAGACGCTGAGCGACTTCAATTGCAACAGCAGTACCCAAATAATCCTGCGTATCGGGACGCATGACCATCAGCAAGGAATCAGCAATCGCAGTCGAAAGAAGCGTTTCTTCATTGATACCCGGATGGGTGTCAACAATCACACAATCGAGCTTAAGTTCATCAGCCAGTGAAAACATCGCATCATTAAGCTTCTCGACTTCATACCCTTCACGAAGCAAGCGTGCAATGCGATCACTTTGCATCGATCCAGGCAGAAGATAGATCGCGCCATGGGCATGACGAACAGGATCAGGCGTCACTTCATGGGCACAACGACGAATCGGTGCATCCGATTGAAGGAAATCATTGAGGACGAGATCGTCTGCTGCAGCCTCATAGCCAAACAGAACATGCACTCCGGGAGAGGCAAGATCAGTGTCGAACACTGCAACCCGCTTACCAGCTAAACCAAGACAAGTCGCCAGATTCGCCGAGAGATTGGACTTACCAGTACCACCTCGGAATGAATGGACAGCAATGATGTGACTCATAACAAGCTCCAGCGTCAGCGGTATTCAAAAGCAGGCACGACACTCATCTGAAAACAGATGAGATGTTGACTTGAGAGAGGGGATTACCGACCTGTTGCATGAGATCAGGATCAGCAGCGAAGCTAAGCCCGCTGGAACGCGAGAGGTTGACCAAAGCAAGGTTGTAATCAGAGAGCTGGGTGATGTAGGAGCCAACAGCCTGGGTGAGGTCCTGCTGAGACTGAACCACATCAGTAATCGTGCCGTATCCAGCGCGAAAACGCATCGACTGCAATTTAAGCGAGTCAGAAGCAGCCCGCACCCGTTTTGAAGCCGCCAACACAGCTTCTCGTCCTTGCTGAGCGCGAGAAAAATATTCACGAACTTCGGCAATCACTGAATTAATCGTCTGATTAACCTTGGCAGCAGCGGCGCGCGCCCGACTCTTAGAGGCTTCGGCCTCCATGCGGGCCCGACCTCCATCAAAACCGGTGAAGGTGACCTGCAAGAGAGACTGGGCGTTCCAAAGATCACTACGAGCAGACTCAATGATCCATGGTGGGCCAAGATTGTTATATCCCAGCCCCTTGGTCCAATACAGCGAATTAACCAACTCGATGGTTGGACGATAAATGGCGAGGTCAATCTGAACCTGCGACTCATTTTGCTGGACAATCGCCAGCTGCTTCTCAATCACCTTGCGGTAACCAAGAGCTGACTGAACCGTTGCATCAAGAGATGCACTCCAAGCTCCCAGTGGCTTCAGAGGGGTGGACGGAGAAACCCCCTTCTGCAGCGGCGCATTCAATAATTCAACTAATTTCGCCTCATCGATCAGAGCATCTTGCTTTGCATTGACAAGATTGACTTGATCAGAACGCAACACAGTCAACTGCTTTGCGATATCAAGGTCTGAAGCGACACCCAAGCGCTTACGCGCTTGCGCAAGGCTCAGAAGGAATTGATCATTATCTACTAACTGCTGGCTTGTTTTGATCCCCGCGATCGAAGCCTGGAGACGAACAAATGCCTCCTGAGTCCTGAGAGCATTATCACGACGGGAGATAATGTAATCGCTCGAAGACTCGCGAACTATATACTTATTTTTCCAAATCTGAGGGCCACGCTCAGGGTCATAAAGCTTCCAATTGATGTCAAGGGTTGAAACCCCCTGCCAATAACTACTCGTAAAGGAACGATCAAAAAGATAGGAGGGCAATACGGCCGCTGAGTCACCGCCCCCATAAATCGATTGGTCAATACCCGATGTAGCTCCCGCGTAGTTGTAAAAAGCATTCTCGCCATACCAACCGAAATTCAAGTTGGCATCGACAGTCGGCCACCAGGTGGCATAGGCACTCCCGAGCTGATTCTGACTTGCAATAAGCCTCTGATAGTTCTCGCGGATCGTCGGATTACGCTCCTCGGCCAACCGAACAGCTGTCTCCATATCGAGGTTGGCAAGCACCGCCTCGGGCAGATCGGGAAACGACTCAATCGGCAGAGGCATACCCGCCGGCCAACCTGCTCCAAGCGCTTGAACCTTCTCAGCAGGGGGGAGGGTTTCAGGAGCCAAAGCGGAGTTTGCCTCATCAGCCAGAGCTCCACGATCAACAAAGGCACACTCGGCTATAAGCGATATCAGCAGCGGCAGATAGAAGCAACGCCTGAACACAAATGTCATCATCGTGACTGCGCCAGAAGGAAGGAAAAAGGCAGATCCATCAACTTTTTCATTCGTGGCACATACGCCCGATTGCGAAAGACATCATATCGATTACGCTCAATTGAATTCAGGATCCCTCGATACAAACGCAAGGATGTCCAAACAGGCCAACGCGCGTCAGCGGATAAAAAGCGAACACCCTCTTCCGAACGCCGAAACCAATCACGCGCACGTTGAATCTGGAAACGCATGAGAGCCACCCAGTTTTCATTCACAACTCCAGACATCAAGTCAGATTCACTGTAAGCAAATCGATGAAGATCTTCCTGGGGAAGGTAGATACGACCACGCTGCCGGTCTTCGCCGACATCTCGCAAAATATTCGTCAGTTGATTCGCTATACCCAGGGCCACTGCCGACTCAGTGGTATCACAGTCTTGCGTCCATGGAGCCGACGTATAGCTGGGGTCAATTCCCATGACACGCTGAGACATAACGCCAACCGTCCCAGCCACTCGATAACAATAAAGCTTGAGGTCTGAGAAATCCTTATATCGGGTCTGATTAAGATCCATACGCATGCCCTCAATCATGTCTAAATAAGGCTGCATGGGTTGGTCAAAGCGATGAATCGTGTCGTTCATGACAAGATCCAGATCGCTTTGAACAGAACCAGAAAATAAGGCACGGGTCTTCTCTTCCCAAAGATCAAGCTCTTCATTCAATTCCTCGCGAGGGCGCTTTAAAGCGTCCGGGCTATCCATGATTTCATCCGTACGTCGACACCACACGTAGATCGCCCAAATTGCGCGACGCTTCTCTGGTGGCATCAAAAGAGTGCCTAGGTAAAAGGTTTTCGCCCACTCTGCCGTTTCGGCGCGGCAAGCCTCATAGGCCGCTTCCAGGTTGTCCTGCACCGATACGGCCCCAATGGCGCAACCATCGTCGCAGATCATCGCACGCATCAGCCTCCTCCTTGCTTCAGAGATCGCCGTCGCCTCATCGCGGCAGCACGCTCAGATAGTGAGGTGAAACTGGGGTCCGAGGTAATTGACTTCACTTGAGCACCAACAACCTTCTTATTAAGCTCTAGTTCAAGGTCCTGAAGAGTTTCACCGATAGCGCGACGCTGCTGAACCAACGCCAAAGTCATACGTTCCATTGCCTTAACAAGAGAGTTCCTCTCGTCATCACTGGCATCATTGACCTGAATCCCCTCAAGCCTGCTCCGAGCCTCTGCCAGTTCACGATCCAAGGTGCGCTGGCTAGCCTGAAAGCGATCAATCAGCTTGAGATTCTGATCAATCCAACTCTTTCTCTCCAGGCTGATACCAATCCGTGCACGCAACATCGTCAAATTGCAAGGTTTGGGCAAGTAATCAATTGCCCCATTCTCAATGCAACCAATGACAGTCTCAAGATCTTCAACGCCAGAAACCATAATCACGGGGATTAAGGAAAGACTCTGATCCTGATTGATATGCCAAAGCGTGGTCGGTCCATCCATAACCGGCATCTGCACATCAAGGAGCACAAGGTCATAGCGGCTTTCACGCAACAGCCTCAATGCCTCCTCACCATCTGAGGCCGACAAGGCAATATGACCATCACGAATCAAAACAGAAACAAGAAGATCGCGATTGTTAGCCTCATCATCAACGACAAGAATGCGTCCGTGTTGCCGAGTTGATGCCGGATGACTACGCTTGGGGATCTCCGGTCGAACGCCTTTAAGTGGAGAGGGCAGAGATCGCGGGGAGCCTTGCTGATCCGTAGCTTCCTGCTCATTCAGAGACGATTGATCAGCAAGTCTGGAGCGAATCATGTCGAGCAGCTGTGAGGCAGCAGCACGAATTTTTAGAAGATCATCTCCATCAATGGATTCACCTTCGAGAAGCTCTTCGCTTAAAAGCTCGCTGTAGCCAATAATCTGATTGATCGGATTATACAAATCATGGCGCAATGACTTGAGTTCCTGCGATCCATCGTCAAGAGAAGACATCTCAACCATGATCTCCAATTAAACCGCTAATTGCTTTCAACAATTGGGGGAAGTCAATTGGTTTGGTCTGGTAGTCGTTACAGCCAGCGGCAAGGCAGCGTTCTCTGTCACTATCCATTGCATGTGCAGTCAACGCGATCACGGGGATAGAAAGCGTCTGTTCATCCTGACGAATCAAACGAGTCGCTTCTAAGCCATCCATACCAGGTAGGCTGACATCCATCAAAATCAGATCGGGTTTTTGTTCCTTCGCCTGAGATACAGCCTCTTCTCCATCGACGGCAAATACAAGCTCATAGCCCTTACGCAGAAGCCGTCTCGACAACATATCGCGATTCATCTCGTTGTCTTCGACCAGAAGAATCTTGCTCATGCGTTTTTCTTCTGGTTGGTTGGCAACAATTCCTTTATTTTCTCATAAAAATCCAAGCTTGTCGACTCAGTAGCAGACACTACAGTCGTAAAGCGGCCCGCCAATCGAGAGTGCTGATTGGGCGAAAGTGGCTCCGATGCAATCACGAGAATAGGAATCTGACTGGCCAAGGGATTACGGTGCAATTGTTCAACGAATTCAATTCCATCCATACATTCAATCGACAAATCAAGAATAATAACCGCCGGTCGCTTAACTTCTAACGTGGAGAAAATCGTTGGCTGATTATGCAAATGCAAAACATCCAAGCCAGCAGGTGCGAGCGCTTCGTCAATCATCTTGGCAATATCAGGTGAATCCTCAACAACAAAGACGCTTTGTTGTTGAGCAACAGATCCATCAAGTGCTCGCTCAAGCAGAGACGACAGGAGCGACCAGTCAATTGGCTTGACAAGACAGAATGAAACTTTTTCAGACAATGTGAGTTGACAGCCATCCTCGTCCTTACTGATCAGGATGACAGGAATGTGAGACAATAAAGGGTCATTCTGGATCTCAATCAATACCTGAAGATCCTGCTCGCCCGACATATCCAAGTCAAGGGCAATGATGTCTGGTGACCAGATACGCGCGCTCTGCAAACCTTCGGAGATGGTCTTTGCAGCGATAACAGCATAACCAGAGCGACTGAGATGCCTCTCTAGCAAATCACGGTAACCAGCATCATCATCAATAACAAGAATGCGGCCAAGTGGTGCGATTGAGGGGTAAACAATGTGATGATCATGCTTGGCTTCGCTCTTATCGCCAGGATCATCACCAACCTCAGTTGAGGGCTTAACGTAACGAGGAACTTTAATCGTAAAAATACTGCCAATACCTTCAGCACTATTGACAACAATATCGCCACCCATCAGACGGCAGAACTTACGGCTGATCGCCAAACCCAAGCCTGTACCGCCATATTTTCTGGATGTCCCAACGTCGGCCTGGGAAAACTCCTGAAAGAGCTTTGCTATCTGAGAATTGTTCATACCAATACCCGAGTCACGCACTCGCACAATCAAATATTCGACATCACTGACCACCTGCATCGCGCAATGCACACTCACAACACCATGGTCAGTAAATTTGCAAGCGTTACTAATTAGGTTAAGAAGAACTTGCTTGAGCTTTTGAACATCAACCTCGGCTTCCGCATCATTCGCTGCCTCGGAAAAACTAAACTTGATTTTATTTTGATTAACAGCAGCAAGGGGCTCGGCGGTTCCGATTACATCAGAGACCAGGCCTGTAAAATTAACTTTCTCGCAATACACACTCATCTTGCCGGCCTCAATCTTGGACAGGTCGAGAAGGCTGTTGATCAAGCCAAGAAGATGCTTGCTGGAAGATAGAATTTTCTTGAGATCCTCAACTGACTCATCCTGACCAAGGTCTTCATGCTCCTCGATTAGCATTTCGCTGTAGCCAATGATTGCATTCATCGGCGTACGTAATTCATGGCTCATATTGGCCAGGAATTCACTCTTGGCACGATTAGCATCTTCTGCTTGTTCTCTCGCCAGATCACCCTCAGCAAGGGCACGGGCCAAACGCTGACTGAAATACCAAGACAAAAGAACAACAGCAAAACCCGTCAACAATTGAAGGCTCAGCACTCCGATCGACAAGCGCATCGCTAAGGCATAGGCCGCTGCAGGAGAGCTAATTGAGGCAACTTTCATCCCCCATGGTTTATAGGGAACAGTATTCACAACAAAACCAGGAACAATCTGAGAACTAGCTTGTTGCTCAGAATTAATCATTCGCCTCTTGAGGCCGTTCATGACATCAGCACTCAGACGCGTCGGCAAATCTTTTGACGAATAGATAAGCCCTCCTCTTTCACCAAGAATCATGAGGTAAGAACCCAACGGCAAGTTAGCTTCTTGAACTGATTCGCGAATCGTTTCGGCAACAGAATTAATATCGTAACCTGCGTAAAAAGCCCCAACAACCTCTCCCGACTCAGAAACAATCGGAACGTAGTAAGCATAATAAACTTTCCCCAATATGTTTGTCGGCCCCTCATATTGCTTACCGGACAGCAAAACTGGAAGCACCGGCCCCTTGGGATCGAGCACTGTGCCCACAGCCCTGTCTCCCTGTTCCGTTCGAATGCTTGTGGCGATCCGCACGAGGCGATTGCCATCCCGCACAAAGATCGTGATCGATGCATCTAAGGATTGAGAGATGTGGTCAACCACCGGCTGCATCGAAGCAGCTGCCGTCTGACCGAAGCGCAGGACCGGCACGGTGGTGGAGCTCACACTGCTTGCCACTCTCACGCGAGCTGATTGATCAAGACTGACCTGGCCCTTGCCATTGGTGTCGCTGCGCAACAAGTCCAAGGCCTTGCTTAACCATCCACTCAGCAAGCCATCAACAATCCCGAACTTCTCGAGCACCTGCTCCACTTCATTTTCGAGCTGCGCCTTTGAAAAGGTCTCAATGACCGATCGCAGGCGCCAAGTCGTGAAGGCACTGGCACCCAGCAACAGAGCAGCAATCAACGACAGCCACGGCACAATCGTCCAGGAACGAGACAGCTCTGGTCGGCTGCCTTTGGAACGAAGCCCGGGCAGTCGGAGCTTCATCAGCGACAGACCGCCTGAGCGCAGAGCTTGCCACTGAGAACAGCACCCTCCATCGAAGCAAGGTACCGCTGCATCGTGTAATCACCTGCCAAAAAGAAGTTTTTGATCGGGGTGCTCTGGTCAGGGCGAAGCTGCTGACAACCTGGAGTGGTCTTGTAAACCGAAAGCGGGGTTTTCACCACTTTGTACTTGCGCAACTGAGCAGGGTGATCACCACCAAAGTGCATTGGGAAAAGTTTTTTCAGTTCACCCATCGTGGCCTCGATGATCTCCTCATCAGGCCTGCCGATCCAGTCTTTTGCAGGAGCGAACACCAGCTCAAGCATTGATTGATCGGGGTCCTCATATTCGCGACAGGTGATGCTCATATCGGCATACACACTGAGCAGAGGGGAGCGGCTAAACAGCAAATGATCAATATCGGTCAGCTTGCGATCGAACCACAGATGCAGGTTGATCACAGGAACCCCACGCAAGCCATCCAGCTTGCGAAACACCTCCATCTGTTTCCAGGGCTCAGGCAGCAGCAGCTTGAAGGGATCCACCGGCAAGGCACTCACATAGGCGTCCGCCTTGATCTCGCGTCCCTCCTGGCCATTGATGCCACCGATCCGAAAACCGGCAACACGTCCGTCGGGCTCGAGCTGGATCTCTCTCAGTGGACTGTTGAGATGCACCTCTCCGCCACAAGCTTCGATGTGATCAACGATCGGCTGGCAGAGACGCTCCGGAGGCGCCCCATCAAGAAACGCCATTTGAGAGCCGTTCTTCTCCTGCAGAAAACGATTCAGGGCCGTGAGCACCACGGTGGCAGAGATTTCGTCGGGATCAATGAAGTTCAACGCCTTGCTCATGGCGATGAACACCTCGTCGTTCACCCGCTCCGGAATGTTGTGCAGTCGCAGCCACTCAGTCCAGGAATATTTGTCACACTCTTCGACGTAGCCCTGACCCCGCAACATCGCTGGCACCAGACCCAGCCCGAAGCTGATCTTCTCGGGCCAGGTGAGCATGTCGTTGTTGCCAAGAATCGCCGCTACACCATTGATCGGGGCCGGAAGATCCGGGAAGTCAAAGCGGCTGTAGGTGCCAGGCTCCTCCGGCTGATTGAAGATCATTGAGTGGCTCTTCCACTGCAAACGGTCTTCAATCCCGAGCTCTTTGAAGAGCTGAAGCATGTTCGGGTAAGCGCCGAAAAAGATGTGGAGTCCGGTCTCGTACCAGTCACCGTCCTCGTCCTTCCAGGCCGCGACCTTGCCGCCGAGCACGTCCCTGGCCTCAAGCACGACGGGGGTATGCCCGGCGTCGGCCAGATACTTGGCACAGGACAGACCGGCAAGACCAGCTCCTGCAATGGCGACGCGCATGACGTGTTCCAAATCGTGAAGCCAACCTTAAAAGGCCTGCTTCCCCATGCGCTTCCTAAAGTCGTTGTCACAAGCCCCCGGAGTTCCTGAGGACTCCTCCCACGTCATGGCCGAGACCCTGCTGAAGTGCACCACCCGCCACGTGCGGCTGTTCACCGCCCGGGTGGAAAACAACAACCTTGTTCCGGCTGACGACCAGCTCACCCTCGACCTTGATCCCGACAACGAATTTCTCTGGAATGAGGCTGCCGTGGCGACCGTGCAGCAGCGCTTCCGTGCGCTCGTGGATCACCAAGCTGGCCAGGAGCTGAGTGATTACAGCCTGCGCCGCATCGGCACCGAGCTTGAGGGCTGCATCCGTGAATTACTTCAGGCTGGATCCTTGAGCTACAACCCGGACTGCCGAGTCCTCAACTACTCCATGGGGCTACCCAGAACCCCTGAACTTCTGTGAGTCGCTCCCCCTACGACCGGCGGTATGACGATCGCCGTTATGACGACCGGCGCTACGAGCAGCGACGAGCAGGAGGGCCTGCGGGTCCTGGTCCCAGTGGTGGTCCTGGTGGTGGAGGTTTGAAATTGAACGGTGCCTCCGCCGCCGTGCTCGCCGGTGTGCTCGTGATCGGTATCGGCATCGGCAGCGCCGTGACCAGCACGACCCAGGGAGACCAAGGCAATATCGCTAGCAGCCAACAGCTCGACATGGCTGTTCCTGACCCGGAATTCTGCCGGCAGTGGGGAGCGAGTGCTTACGTCATGGACGTGGAGATGTACACAACCATGAACCCTGTGAGCAGCTTCGTGACCCAGCCATCACTCCAGGCGGGTTGCGTGATCCGGCGAGAAAACTGGGCCGTTCTTCGCAAGGAGGGGGCGATCACCCCAGCCCAGGAACGGGACTGCAAACAGCGCATGAACACCTTTGCCTACATCGGATCGGTTCGCGACAAACCCGTTGTGCGTTGCGTCTATCAAACCGACGTGAGCGAAAACAAATTCATCACCAAGGGGGTCGCCGATGACACCGTTGGCATCACTCCTGAAGCAGGTCAGTTCTGAGCCGCTGCGATCAACCCTGGGAAGGGGCCTGGGGATCTTCGTCGACCAGAGGTTCCACCTTGGCAGCTCCCTGGGTGGCAGCTCCCTGGGGTGATCTCGACTGGCGTAAGGGGCTGTCAGGGCTTGCGAACACAGGCAGGACGTCGCGACGGAAGGCCTCAGAGGCCCTTGAGCAGTAACGGGCGGGATGACTGATCAGCTTGAGCTGTCTGCGCACCTGGAGATCAACCACCGAAGGCCGATGCAGGGTGCCGGCATTCAGCTCCCTCTCGATCGAGACCACCGGTAGGAATGCAGCGCCAAGACCAGACTGCACGGCGTTCTTGATGGCTTCGAGGGAATTGAGCTCCATCTCAATCCGCAGTCTCTGGACATCAAGGCCCGAGCGAGCGAGCAACTGATCCACCATCTTCCGCGTGGTGGACTGAGCATCTAAACAGACAAAGCCCAGCCTGTAGAGGTCCTCCTTGCTGAGCTCCAGCAAACGGGCGAGGGGGTGCTTGACAGGCAAAACAAGGGCCAGCTCGTCGTTGGCATAAGGCACCACCTGGAGCAGATCGTTGAGCTCGGCTGGAAGTTCACCGCCGATGATCGCCAGATCGATCTGGCCATTGGCCACACTCCAGCCGGTGCGTCGAGTGCTGTGAACATGCAACTGCACCGCCACATCAGGATACTTCTGCCGAAACAGCCCGATCATGCGGGGCATCAGATACGTGCCGGTGGTCTGACTAGCTCCAACCACCAGTGATCCGCCCTTGAGGTTGTGGAGGTCATCGAGGGCACGACACGCCTCATGGCACTGGCTCAGGATCCGATCGCAGTAGCCCAGCAGCAGATGTCCGGCTTCAGTGAGCTGGGCCTTGCGACCTCCACGATCGAAAAGCGAGACCTCGAGCTGCTTTTCAAGGTTCTGAATCTGAAGGCTGACGGCAGGCTGGGTGACAAACAGGCTGTCGGCCGCCTTCTTAAAACTGCCCTCGCTGACGATGGCTCGCAGGATCCGCAGCTGGTCGAGGGTGAACGGGAGATCAGCCATGGGGGCCTGCCAGCTGGGCAGGAACGATCAAAAAACTGTAGTGGGGCCGGCAGCCGCCAGAATCGCGCTTCGCCGCAATCGCCAGCGTGCTCCCCAGTGACCCGAGCAGTCCCCATCACACCAGCCTGGTGATGCTGATGCTGCTGTTGCTCTTCGCTGTTATTCACAGCGGCGGAGCTGCCCTGCGCAGCCGCGCAGAGGCCCGGATCGGTGCCCGGGCCTGGCGGCTGATCTTCGCGGCGCTGAGCATTCCCTCCGCAGTGGTGGTGATCGGGTATTTCCTGGCGCATCGCTACGACGGAGTACGCCTCTGGAATCTCCAAGGGGTGCCTGGTCTGGTGCCCTTGATCTGGGGCCTCACGGCAATCAGCTTTCTGTTTCTCTACCCAGCCACCTACAACCTGCTGGAAATCCCGGCGGTGCTGAAGCCCCAAGTGCGCCTCTACGCAACAGGGATTATCCGGATCAGCCGCCACCCTCAGGCCGTGGGGCAGATCCTCTGGTGCTTCAGTCATGCCCTCTGGATCGGCAGCAGCTTCATGTTGGTGACCTGCGCCGGCCTGATCGGTCATCACCTCTTTGCCGTGTGGCACGGCGATCGCCGTCTGCAAGAACGCTTCGGCGCCGCCTTTGACACCTTGCGGGACAGCACATCTGTGATTCCCTTCGTGGCGATCTTTGATGGACGCCAACAGCTGGCATGGCGGGAGCTTCTACGCCCTGCCCAGCTAGGGATCGTCATCGCCGTGGGCCTGTTCTGGTGGGCCCACCACTGGATCCCGGTCGGCACCACCGTCTTTCTTCACTCACGGCTGGAGAGTCTGCTGAGCTGAGCTGCCTACACTCACCAGCAGCCTGACTCGCGCGGATGCATTCGGCAGCTGATTACGCCTGGTTGATCCCAGTGCTCCCTCTGCTCGGCGCAGTCCTCACAGGCTTAGGCCTGATCAGTTTCAACCGCACGATCAATCGGCTGCGAAAGCCAGTGGCCATCCTGCTGCTGAGCTGTGTGGGTGCTGCAGCCGTCATCAGTTACGCGGTGCTCTTCGAGCAACTTGCAGGGGCACCGGCAGTCGAACATCTGTTCGTCTGGGCCAGCGCCGGAAGCTTCAATCTGCCGATGGGCTACGTGGTCGACCCCCTCGGGGCCGTGATGCTGGCCCTGGTGACCACGATCGCCCTTCTGGTGCTGATCTACTCCCATGGCTATATGGCCCACGACAAGGGCTATGTGCGCTTTTTCACGTATCTCGCCCTGTTCAGCAGCTCCATGCTTGGCCTGGTGCTGAGCCCCAATCTTCTCGAGATCTACGTGTTCTGGGAGCTGGTGGGCATGTGTTCCTACCTACTCGTGGGCTTCTGGTACGACCGGGATGGTGCCGCCCATGCAGCCCAGAAGGCCTTTGTCGTGAACAGGGTTGGTGATTTCGGATTGCTCCTTGGAATCCTTGGTCTGTTCTGGGCCACGGGAAGCTTTGATTTCCAGGGGATTGCTGATGGCCTCAGTGCTGCCATCAGCAATGGCACGGTTCCAGGCTGGGCTGCCTTGGCTCTCTGTCTGTTCGTGTTCATGGGTCCGATGGCCAAGTCGGCCCAGTTCCCCCTCCACGTTTGGCTACCCGATGCCATGGAGGGTCCAACACCGATCTCCGCCCTGATTCACGCCGCAACGATGGTGGCGGCAGGCGTGTTTCTGGTCGCCCGACTGGAGCCTCTCTATGCCCAGTTCCCAAGCGTTGGTTTGGTGATCGCCGTTGTGGGAACCATCACCTGTTTCCTTGGCGCCTCCATCGCCCTCACTCAGATGGACCTCAAGAAAGGGCTCGCCTACAGCACCGTGTCTCAGCTGGGGTACATGATGCTGGCCATGGGTTGTGGGGCCCCGGTGGCTGGCATGTTCCACCTGGTGACCCATGCCTTCTTCAAGGCGATGTTGTTCCTGGGGTCAGGCTCCGTCATCCATGCCATGGAGGATGTGGTGGGCCATGAGCCCGTGCTAGCGCAGGACATGCGCCTGATGGGAGGACTGCGCAAAAAGATGCCGATCACAGCCATCACCTTCTTGATTGGCTGCATTGCCATCAGCGGTATTCCGCCGTTGGCCGGCTTCTGGAGCAAAGACGAAATCCTCGGCCAGGCGTTCAACAGCTATCCGGTTCTTTGGGCCGTCGGCTTTCTGACCGCCGGCATGACCGCCTTCTACATGTTCAGGCTTTACTTCCTGACCTTCGAAGGCGACTTCAGGGGCCATGACAAGAGCCTCCAGCACGCGTTGATGGAGGCTGCCGGCAAATCCGCCGATGAAGATCATGACCATCACGCCGGCAGCCTCCATGAGTCCCCCTGGTCCATGACCCTGCCTCTGGCCGTGCTTGCGGTGCCTTCTGTGCTGATCGGTCTCTTGGGCACCCCCTGGAACAGTCGCTTTGCCGGTCTGCTCAACCCTGAAGAAGCTGCCGAGATGGCCGAGCACTTCAGCTGGTCAGAGTTTTTACCCCTCGCCGGAGCCTCCGTCGCGATCTCCCTCACAGGCATCACCATTGCCGTGCTGGCCTATGCCCTGCATCGCCTCGATCTAGGTCAGCTGGTGGCGGCTCGCTTCCCGGCTATCAACGCCTTCCTCGCAAATAAGTGGTACCTCGATGCGATCAACGAGAAACTGTTTGTGCGTGGCAGCCGCAAACTTGCCCGCGAGGTGCTTGAGGTGGATGCCAAGGTTGTCGACGGTGTGGTCAACCTCACGGGCCTCCTGACCCTGGGCAGCGGTGAGGGACTCAAATACTTTGAGACGGGCCGAGCCCAGTTCTATGCCCTGATCGTGTTCGGGGGCGTGATTGGCCTGGTGGTGCTCTTCGGAGTGCTGGGGGGCCCGATCGGCTAGGGCTGCCTGACCGGCTCTGTGTGTGTCAACGCCTATCGAGTGGCTGCGCTTCTGCGCAGGATTTCTACACTCCAGCCAATGCTGTGAAAAGGCCGGGCCGTGTTGGAGTTTGCCGTCAGTCCCCCTTTTGACCCCACATCACCCCTCACGCCTGAATTGCTTGAGGCAGGGGTGCCCTGGCTGAGTCTCTCGATCTTGTTCCCAATCGTTGGAGCTCTGATCGTCCCCTTCATCCCTGATCAAGGGGAAGGGAAACAGGTGCGCTGGTTTGCTCTCGGCGTCGCCCTGATCACGTTTTTGATCACGGGAGCTGCCTACCTGAATGGCTACGACCCCAGCGTCAGTGGCCTGCAGCTCTCTGAACGGGTGAGCTGGCTACCTGATCTGGGCCTGACTTGGGCCGTAGGAGCCGACGGGCTTTCGATGCCCCTGATTCTGCTCACCAGCTTCATCACAGCGCTGGCCGTTCTTGCAGCCTGGCCTGTGACCTTCAAGCCGAAGCTCTTCTTTTTCCTGATTCTGGCCATGGACGGCGGACAGATCGCTGTCTTCGCCGTCCAAGACATGCTGCTCTTCTTCCTGGCTTGGGAACTGGAGCTCATTCCCGTTTACCTGTTACTGGCGATCTGGGGAGGCAAGAAGCGTCAATATGCAGCCACCAAATTCATCCTCTACACAGCGGGAAGCTCTCTGTTCATCCTGCTGGCAGCCCTGGCGATGGGCTTTTTCGGCGGAGGCACCCCCAACTTTGAATACAGCGTGCTGGCTCAGAAGGGCTTCGGGACAGGCTTTCAGCTGCTCTGCTACGCCGGTCTGTTGATCGCCTTCGGCGTGAAGCTCCCGATCGTGCCACTCCACACCTGGCTGCCGGATGCCCATGGCGAAGCCACAGCCCCTGTGCACATGCTGCTGGCAGGGATTCTGCTCAAGATGGGCGGCTATGCCCTCATGCGCTTCAACGCTGAGATGCTGCCCGAAGCCCATGCCCAATTCGCACCCCTTCTGGTGGTGCTCGGCGTGGTGAACATCATCTACGCCGCCTTGACCTCCTTTGCCCAGAGGAATCTCAAGCGCAAGATCGCCTACAGCTCAATCAGCCACATGGGTTTCGTGCTGATTGGCATTGGCAGCTTCAGTGCTTTAGGCACGAGCGGAGCCATGCTGCAGATGATCAGCCATGGACTGATCGGAGCCAGCCTCTTCTTCTTGGTGGGAGCCACCTATGACCGCACCCACACGCTCCAGCTCGATGAAATGGGAGGCGTGGGCCAGAAGATGCGCATCATGTTTGCGCTCTGGACCGTCTGCTCCCTCGCCTCTCTCGCCCTACCTGGCATGAGTGGTTTCGTGAGCGAACTGATGGTCTTCGCAGGATTCGCCACCGATGAGGCTTACAGCCTGACCTTCAGGATCGTGATTGATGGCCTGGCGGCTGTGGGCGTGATCCTCACCCCCATCTACCTGCTCTCCATGCTCCGCGAAATCTTTTTCGGCAAGGAGAACACTCAACTGGCCGCTAACACGAATCTGGTCGATGCCGAACCGCGGGAGGTTTACATCATTGGCTGTCTGCTGGTGCCGATCATCGGCATCGGCCTCTATCCACGGCTGATGACGGACAGCTACCGCAGTTCGATTGAAGCCCTGGTCAACAGAGACGTGGTGGCAATGGAACGGATCAAACAACCCACCGCCTCGATGCTGCGTAGCGTGTCCCTTGCACCAGCGCTTCTTCGAGCACCCACCCTGCCCGAGGCGTAACAATCTTCGTCTGTTCGCCAGGCGAGTGAAACAGCCGCCTCCATCACCCGTAATTTTCTGGGGTCTAGCCAGCGAGCCATGCGCCAGGTCAATTTCACCCTGATCTTTGCTTTTGGCTTGGCCATGGTGTTCTTCACCCTGGAGAACACAGCGGCCACCACCGTGCATCTGCTGCCGGGACTCCAGTACACACTGCCCCTGGCAGCCCTGCTGCTGGTGTTCGCGGGCATCGGGGCTGTGTCCGCGTGGTTCTTCGCCGCCTGGAGCGGGATGCTCAACAACGTGGAGCAGTTCAGCCGGGAGGGGGAGCTAGAGGCACAACAGGTCCGGATCAAGGATCTGGAAAGTGACCTCAATCGCTACCGAGCCACCGTGGAAACCCAGCTGGGCCTGCTTCCCGCGGCCGGAGGAACCGGGCCCGATCACAGCGCTGAGCCCAGTGATCATGTGGACGTGCAGGCCAGCTGAGGCCTGGCGTCTTGAACACCCACTCGATACGTTGTGGGCAGCGATGCAACATCCTTGTCGGAGGCCGGGCTAATCCGCAATCGAGAGGGTGGAGCTCGCCTGGCGATCCGCCTTCTCCAGGATGCGGCCCAACGGGGTGATCTAGACCCCTGGGATGTTGATGTGATCGCCGTGGTCGACGGCTTTCTTGACCAGCTCCGCCAACGGATCAGTGTGCCCAGGCAGATAGCCGAAACGCTGCGACAGCGAGGAGGAAGCTACGAACAGGACCTAGCGGACAGCAGCGAGGCCTTCCTGGCGGCAGCGGTGCTCGTGGGGCTGAAAGCCGAAGTCCTTGAAGCCCAGACCTTTCCCCCTGAACCTGTACTCGAGGACTGTTGCGACCCTGAATTCGGAGATCAGGGGTGGCTCAACCCTGACTTTGATCTACCGCGGCGCCCTGAGCGGCATCTGGAGCGACGGCCTGTTGCCCCACCGCCACTGCGCCGGCCGGTGACCTTAGGGGAGCTGATCGAGCAACTGGAGGCGATCGCCGAGCAGCTTGAATCCGATGAGCTGGAACTCAAGCGGCGTCAGCGCCAGAAGCGCTTCAGCCGAAGGGAAGCGATTGCCCAGGTGGCCGCCCTGGCCCATCGGGAAAAACTGCCAGAAACCACCGCAGCCCTGGGTGTGTTTCTGAACAGTTGGGACGCCGCTCTCCACTGGACCGACTTTGATGCGCTGGTCAGCCGATGGGGTGAAGTGGCTGCCCAGGACCTGGATACCGATCGAGTCGGTGTCTTCTGGGCTTTGCTGTTCCTCTCCTCCCAGGGCCAGGTGGAGCTGGAACAGGAGGGCCATCTGCATGCTCCTCTCAAGCTGAAACGCCTGTTAGCACCAGGGACGATGGCTCAGCTCCCCCTCACCAGCCTCGAGGTGCCAGCTGTCGTGCCGGCTGGAGCATCGTTGGTGGCCTGAGCGGCCCCTTATGTTGACCTATCCAAACTGAGGCCTTGAGACGTCGATGAAGGCGATGATCCTGGCGGCCGGCAAGGGGACGCGGGTCCAGCCGATCACGCACGTGATCCCCAAGCCGATGATTCCGATCCTGCAGAAGCCGGTCATGGAGTTTCTGCTGGAGCTTCTCAAGGAGCATGGCTTCAATGAGGTGATGGTGAATGTCTCCCACCTCGCTGAGGAGATCGAAAACTATTTCCGTGACGGCCAGCGCTTCGGTGTCGAGATTGCCTACAGCTTCGAGGGTCGAATCGAAGACGGTGAGCTGATCGGTGATGCCCTCGGATCAGCCGGCGGACTCAAGAAGATCCAGGACTTCCAGACCTTTTTCGATGACACCTTTGTGGTGCTCTGCGGCGATGCCCTGATCGATCTTGATCTCAGTGAGGCCGTGCGTCGTCACCGGGAGAAGGGTGCGATCGCCAGCCTGGTCACCAAACGGGTTCCACGGGATCAGGTGAGCAGCTACGGCGTCGTGGTGACCGACGAGCAAGACCGCATCAGTGCCTTCCAGGAGAAGCCGCGCGTCGAGGAGGCGCTGAGCGACACAATCAATACCGGCATCTACATCTTCGAACCGGCCATCTTCGAACACATCCCTTCCGGGCAACCCTTCGATATCGGCTCGGATCTCTTCCCGAAGCTGGTGGAACTTGGTTCACCTTTCTACGCCTTGCCCATGGACTTCGAATGGGTCGACATCGGCAAGGTGCCCGATTACTGGCAAGCCATTCGCAGTGTTCTCCAGGGCGACGTGCGCCAGGTGGGCATTCCAGGCAAGGAAGTTCGCCCCGGCGTCTATGCCGGCCTCAACGTGGCTGCCAACTGGGACAAGATCAATGTGCAAGGCCCGGTCTATGTGGGTGGCATGACCAAGATCGAAGACGGCGCCACGATTCTCGGGCCCTCGATGATCGGTCCCAGCTGTCACATCTGCGAAGGGGCCGTGATCGACAACTCGATCATCTTTGATTATTCCCGGATCGGACAGGGGGTTCAGCTGGTCGAGAAGCTCGTGTTCGGCCGCTACTGCGTTGGCAAAAACGGCGACCACTTCGACCTGCAGGAAGCAGCCCTTGACTGGTTAATCACCGATGCCAGACGGCAGGACCTGGTGGAACCCTCTCCGCAGCAGAAGGCCATGGCAGAGCTCTTGGGCACGGATCTCACCCCGGCAGCGAGCTAATCCCAGCGCATTCAAGAATCTCCGGGATTCGCTGCTCTGCCTTGACGGCCATCAGATGGACCCCCTGGGCGATGCCCAGGTAGCGGTGCACCTGCTCTGCGGCGATCTTGACCCCCTCAGCAGCGGGATCCTGGGCCTGAGCAAGCCGTTCGATCAAGGACTCGGGGATGCAGGCCCCAGGCACCATGCGATTGATGAATTGGGCATTCCGGGCGGATTTGAGCAGGAAGACACCAGCAAGAACCGGCAACTCCAGGGGATCCGCCAGCTCACGGCAAAAGCGTTCCAGCGCCTCTGGATCCATCACCATCTGGGTCTGAACAAATGCTGCTCCTGCCATCCGCTTCCGTTCCAGGCGACGGGCGAGACCACTCCAACTGGCTGAATGGGGATCAGCCGCGGCTCCTGCAAACAAAGCGGTGGGGCCATCGGCAAGGGCACCCTCGACAGGATCTTCACCGCGGTTGAACGCTGAAACCTGCTGCAACAAGCGCACCGCTTCCAACTCATTCACAGGGCGGGCAGCGGACTGATCCCCGGCCCGAACGGGATCCCCCGTCAGGCAGAGAAGATTGCGGATCCCCAGGGCATGGGCACCGAGAAGATCCGCCTGCAGAGCGATGCGATTGCGATCACGACAGGCGATCTGCAGTACTGGCTCATGCCCCGCATCCAACAGCAAGCGACAGAGCGCCAGGCTGCTCATCCGCATCACAGCCCGACTGCCATCCGTGACGTTGATGGCATGGACACGATCACGGAGCCGCTCGGCCATGGCCAGGGCATGGCTGGGATCCCCACCTCGAGGAGGCATCACCTCCGCCGTGAGAGCAGGACCACCTCCTTGAGCCAGGATGCGCTGCAGCGCGCTCGTCAAATCCGATCACCATTCACCGGGCCACTATGGGGGATCAAGCACCCTGCCCGCACCTAGGATGGAATGAACGGCGTGGGAAACGGTCACCATGGCCAACGGCAGCGTTCCCGATCCCCTGACGATCGATCTATCGACCAGGGAAGTCGAAATCGTGGAGCTTGTCGCCGAGGGACTGACCAATCAAGAGATCGCAGAGCGACTCACGATCAGCAAGCGCACCGTGGACAATCACGTCAGCAATGTCTTCACCAAGACCGGCGCCAAGAACAGAGTGGCCCTACTGAACTGGGCAATGGATCATGGCAAGATCTGCCGCGATGGCTTCAACTGCTGCTCCCTGTCGGACGGCGAGCCCGGCGCGACCTGAGCGGAGATCCGATCGCTCTGGGAATCGACAGCAAGGAACAGCTGGCCAAAGAGAGCTCAAACAGGGCCGCGTAGTCCTCGCAGGCCTCCCTGCTCACGCCCATGAAACGGAGGATGCCATCGCTGTCGTAAAGGCCATACATGGCGACCCCCCAGAAGATCCCGTTGCTGAGTGAACCGACGAAGCCGGAGACCCATCAGCAGAATCTAAAGCAAATCGAAAGACTCTTTCCACTCCCGGGGCCAACGGGACAAGGGGCAATGGGCTAAGGCGGCATTGCTCCAGCGGTCATCACCCGTAATTTCGCGCCCACACCACTCCGGCACCCGGATCGGCACATCGGCTGCGGGAAGCTCCACCTCAGCCAGCACTAAAGGAGCGTTGTCAGCCTCAAACACATCCACCACCCAGTCACCGCCTGGACAATCGAGGCTGAAGCGGGTCTTGGTGAGCCGCTGGGGGGCGAGCTGCCAGAGCGCCTCTCCGTCCTCCACCGGAATGTCGTATTCGAATTCATGACGGGCGAAACCTGCCGCCGGTGCCTTCAGCGTCAGCCAGGCCCTGTCGGCAAGCCCTGGTTGCTCCCCCCTGAGCCGCAGGCGAACGGTGAAACCCTCCCGGGAACCAGCGAGATAGCCCTGACGCAGGGGCTGAGGCGGACCAGCGAGGGTTCGCCAGCCCTCAGCAGTCACCAAAAAACGCCGTTCAATCTCCAGAGCCATGACCGTGAATCGATAGGGGCCTCGTCAGTTGGGGGACGGAGCGCTGTCCACCAAACTGCCGGCCCAGTGAAGCTTGTAGGCCAGGGTGCGGTAGTAGGAGGGGCGCTGCTCCAGCTGCACCATCAAGGCATGGTGGGGAGCCCGCTGAATCACGCAGCACTCACCAGGTTCCAGCACCGTGCCACTGGCACCGTCCTTCCAGAGCTTCACCTGACGGCTTCCATCACCCAGGGGCCAGATCACAAGCCTGGAACGCGGTGGCACCACGACGGGGCGACTCGAAAGGCTCATGGGGCAAATCGGGCTGACGATGATGGCATCGATGCCGGGATGAAGGATTGGCCCTCCCGTCGCCATCGCGTAGCCAGTGGAGCCGGTCGGGGTGGCCAGGATCAGACCATCGCCGCGGATCTGATCGACCACCTCCCCATCGATCTCCAGTTCGAGGGTGCAGGTGGGAGCGATTTCATCGCGATAGGGGCGGAGATACAGATCGTTCAGCGCCCAGTGAACCTCTGGCGAATCACCACCATTGGACTGATCACGCCCGGATGACGTGCCCACGGGGCAATTGAGATCAGGGCGACGATTGATCGTGGCCTGCAGCATCATGCGACGCTCCATGGCAAAACGATCTTCCAGAAGCCGCTGCCAGAGCTCCTGACCACCCAGCAGGCTGGCCTCGTGGGTGAGGAAGCCGAGATGACCGCCCACGTTGAAGCAGAGGATCGGCACATTCAGCACCGCCAGGTGGCGGGCTGCACCCAACACAGTGCCGTCACCACCAAGCACCACGGCTAAATCCGGCAGCTCAGGCTCGGACGCCAGCAAACCCGGAAATGGATCTGCACTCAGACCACTCATGGCCAGGCTGACCTTGGCCCCCAGTGACTCCAGGTCAGCGGCACACTTGCGTGCTTCACGCAAGGCAATGGGGCTATCAGCCCGATAGATCAACCAGACCCGATCGAGGCGCATGAAACAGTGGCGCCGGGGTCACCAGCGCAGAAGGTTGAAACGTTCCATATCCACTGTGACCCTGTTCCGATAAAGCGACAGCAAGATCGCCAGACCGACGGCAGCTTCCGCCGCTGCCACCGTGATCACAAACACCGCAAACACCTGACCGCGAATCAGATCGCCATCCACATAGGACGAGAAGGCCATCAGGTTGATGTTGACTGCGTTGAGCATCAGCTCAATGCTCATCAGCACCCGAACGGCATTGCGGCTATTGATCAGGCCCCAAACACCAGTGCAGAACAGAACAGCTGCCAGCAGCAGAAAGGCCTCGAGGGGAACGGAACCGCTGAGCAGATCAGACATGGGAGGGAGTAAGAAAAAACGGTGCGACCGGAACAGTGATCAACGCAATCAGGAGGGGCCCTGATCGACCAGAAGTGGTGTCCGCGCCTTTTCGATCAGGCCTTGATCGGCCTCCTCGCCCGTGCCGAGATCCGTGGCCTGAACATCCCGACGTGCGAGCACAATCGCTCCAATCATCGCCATGAGAAGGAGAACGGAGGCGAGCTCAAAGGGCAGTAAATAGTCGGTGAAGAGATGCTCACCGATCCGCTCAGTGGCTGCTTCGCCAATGGCCGCCGGGCCAGGAGTTGCCCATGGGGTGGTGACCACCACACGAACCAGCAAGGCAAAAAGGCCGGCACAGACCCCACCTGAGAGCAGGCGCCGCGTTGACAACCCTGGAACTGGAGCGAGGTCTTCCCGTTTGTTCACGAGCATGATCGCGAACAGGATCAGCACGTTCACAGCACCCACGTAAACAAGCACCTGGGCTGCCGCCACAAAGCTTGCATTGAGAAGGAGATAGAGGCCGGCGACCGCCAGAAACACCCCGCCGAGCAGAAACGCGGAGTACACGATGTTGCTCAGCAACACCACACCGAGGGCGCCAAGCACCACCACGGCCCCAAGAACAACAAAGCAAATCAGCTGGGTGGATGCCGCGATCGTCATTCGGCGCTCTCCTCCTTCGCGGGGGCAGACCCTGAGGATTCTCCCCCATCCCCTGCTCCTGAACCAGGATTGCTGGAGAGAGAAGCCAGGATCTGCTCAGGGAGCTGACCGGCTCGGGGTTGATCGGCAGGCACTCCGTGGGGATCCATGGCACCGGCAGGGAGATACCCCAGCTCTCGCAGGGGCTGAACGGAAGGATCGGTGGTGACGCTGGTGGGCAGGCGTCCGAGGGCCACGTTGTCGAAATTCAGGCTGTGACGATCAAAAGCGGCGAGCTCGTACTCCTCCGTCATCGACAGGCAGTTGGTGGGGCAGTACTCCACGCAGTTGCCACAGAAAATGCAAACCCCGAAATCGATCGAGTAGTTGCGCAGCTCTTTCTTCTTGGTCTCCTTGTTCATCACCCAGTCAACAACTGGGAGATTGATCGGACAGACCCGCACACACACCTCACAGGCGATGCACTTATCGAACTCGTAATGGATGCGGCCGCGGTAACGCTCCGACGGGATCAATTTCTCGTAGGGGTACTGGACCGTGACCGGTCTCCGCTTCATGTGGTCAAAAGTGACCGCCAAGCCCTGGGTGAGATTGCGGGCTGCATCCACCGCATCCCGGGTGTACTCGCCAACCTGCTTGAGAAATCCGAACATGGCCAGGGTGCCGTCAGAGGGTCATGATGCCGCGTCCAGCGGCGTGTTGTCTGGGGTGAGAGAACGGCTCAACCACCGAAAGCGACGGGGAACGCCAGCTTGAGAGCAGCCGTGACCAGGAGATTCACCAGGGAAAGTGGGAGCAGGAACTTCCAGCCCAGGTCGAGCAGCTGGTCAATGCGCACCCGCGGAGTGGTCCAGCGCAGGAGAATGGCCAGGAACACAAGCAGATAGGCCTTGAGCACGGTCATGACGATGCCCACCGTGCCGGTGATCACTTGGACCAAAGGAGCATCAACCGACTGGCCGAGCCAGCCAGCCAGCCATTCGACCGGAATCGGGAAACCCCAACCACCCAGGTAGAGCACCGAAACCAACAGGGCCGAGAGCACCAGATTGATGTAGCTGCCCAGATAGAAGAGGGCAAATTTCATGCCCGCATATTCGGTCTGGTAGCCGGCCACCAGCTCTTCTTCGGCCTCCGGAAGGTCGAAGGGAAGACGCTCGCATTCCGCAAGGGCACAGATCCAGAAGATCAGAAAGCCAACGGGCTGACGCCAAACATTCCAGCTCAGAAGACCAGCTCCTGTCTGCTGGTCAACAATGTCGATGGTGCTGAGTGAGTTGCTCATCATCACCACCGCCAACACCGCCAGGGCGAGGGGAATCTCGTAGCTAATCGACTGAGCAGCGGCCCTCAGACCACCAAGCAGGGAATATTTGTTGTTGGACGCGTAGCCGCTCATCAGCAAACCGATCGGCTGCACGCTGCTCAAGGAGATCCAGAGAAAGATGCCGATGCCCACATTGCTGATCAGCAGGTTCTGACCAAAGGGCACGATCAACCAAGAGAGAATGACCGGAACCACCACCAGCACAGGGCCAAGGGTGAAAAGCAGCCCATCGGCTCGGGCGGGAATGATGTCTTCCTTGACGAGAAGCTTCAGACCATCAGCAAGGGGCTGAAGCACGCCGAGGGCTCCGGCGTACTCAGGACCGATCCGTTGCTGGACGGCGGCGGAGATCTTGCGCTCGAGCCACACGGTCACCAGCACGCCCACCACTGCAGCCACCAACACCAGCAGCATCGGCAGCGGCAACCAGAGCAGATGGGCGGCCTGCGGAGACAGGCCCAGCCCCTGGAGTGTCTGACTGAAGCTGACCTCCAGATCCAGGCCCGGGCTCACCAGGGCCGGCGCAGTGGTGGCGAGAGGGATCACCATGTTCATGGGTGAGATGCCAGCAACTTAGGCGCCCGCAGCCGGAACACGACCTTCAGCGGGAAGCCACTGGCGCAGCGGCTGGCCCGTATAGATCTGCGAGGGACGGAAAATCCTGTTGGCGCCAAGCTGCTCGCGCCAGTGAGCGAGCCAACCGGCCACGCGGGCAATCGCAAAGACCGGCGTGAACAGATCGCGAGGAATCCCAAGCTTGCGGTAGACGAGCCCGGAATAGAAATCGACATTCGGATAAATCCCCTTGGGGCCGAGACGGCTCTCTGCAGCCGCCTCCAGCGCACGCGCCACGTTGTAGAGCTCATCGTGACCGAATCGCGCAAACATCTCCTCCGCCAGCCCTTGAAGGATCACAGCGCGGGGATCCTTGACCCGGTATTCGCGGTGTCCAAATCCCATCACCTTGCGCTTCTTGGCAATGGCCGCGTCGAGATAGGTCGCCGCCTGATCGGGCGTTCCGATCTCCTCGAGCATGGCGAGCACATCTTCGTTCGCTCCCCCATGGAGGGGACCGGCCAGTGTGCCGACGGCCGAGGCCACCACGGCATAGGGGTCAGTGAGAGTGCTGGCCGTCACCCGAGCGCTGAAGGTGCTGGCGTTGAGGCTGTGCTCGGCGTGGAGCATCAGGCAGCGGTCAAAGATCCGTGCTGCAAGCGGGTCCGGCTCCCGTTCAGTGAGCATGTAGAGAAAGTTCGCCGAGTAAGCGAGGTCATCCCGGGGCTGGATCGGATCCTGGCCCTTCCGGATGAGCTGGAAGGCGGCCACCATCGTGGGAATCTTGGCGATCAGACGCACCACCGCGTCGTAGATGTATTGCGGGTCATCGATGGCCCGACGTGAATAAAACAACCCCAGAGAGGCGGCACTGCTCTGCAGCGCATCCATCGGGTGGCCACTGGCGGGGAAGCACTTCATCATGTCGCGCACACGGAAGCTGACGCGCCGGTGCATCTGCACCTCTTCCTCGAAGTCGCGCAACTGCTGAGTGGTTGGCAACTCTCCCCAGATCAGGAGGTAGGTGGTTTCCAAGAACGTGCTCTTCACCGCCAACTCCTCGAGGGCGTATCCCCGATAGGAGAGGCGACCGCGCTGACCATCGATATCGCAGATGGCCGACTGGGTGGCAGGCACACCCTCCAGGCCTGGACGGAACACGATGCCCGTCTTGTCGTGACGGATCTCCTCAGCCTGGTTGTGTGCCACCTCCACTCCGCTGCTGAAGGCAACCTAAACCGAGCGGGGGAGAAGAAACCGTGGCCTCAGTAACGCCTCCAGCTGGGCTCCGGACCTGGCGTCAGCCAGCCCCGCCGGGATATGGAGATGGCAGAACCCGGCCTTACGCAAGCGAATGCTTTGATCTGGAGCACCGAGAAGCCTTGCTGCAAAGGCACTGAGATCAGGCTCATGACCAACGAGGAGGCAGCGGCCCTCCAGGCTTGGCAGCAGGGCATCGCAATCACCTCCAGGCATCAATCTCGACTCCAGCTGCAGCTCTGAAGCGAGACCAACCTGAAGAGCCAGCTCCGCTGTCTCCCGGGCCCGTCGAAAAGGGCTGCTGAGCAGGCGATCAGCAGTGAAACCCAGACTTCGCAGTCTGCGCACCACCGCCAGGGTGCGCAGACGCCCTGACGGGGTCAGGGCCCGTTCAGGATCATCCCGACCCGCAACGCGCTCCTCGGCAATGCCGTGACGGAGGAGGAATAGATCAAGCGAAGCTGAGCCGGGCACGGAAGCGCAGGGTGTCGCTGGCTTCAGCCTGATCAGTTGCCGCTGGAATGTCAGCGGAAACAGCCTCTCCTGCGGAAACAGCCTCTCCTGCAGAAACAGCCTCTCCTGCGGAAACAGCCATGGCCATGCCATGAACAGCCGGCAACAGGGAGCGACCGGCCACGGCCTGAAGAAGCGTCCAGGGGCGCCACTGCTGCAGTTGCTCCCGAGCCCCCTGCTCAGCTAGGGCAAGTTGCTGCAACGAGGCCCCGGCGGCGGCAAGCGCCTCCAACTGATCGAGGCGTGGTTCAAGGGCTTTCTGATCTCTCCGCTGATGCAGAGCCTCGAGAGCGTTGCTCCACCACGCGACTCCGGCTTCCGACTCCAGGGCGACGGCGAGCTGGGCCTCGAGTGCCTCTTTGCCATGGCTGCGCTGCCGCTGAAGTTGCGTCCAGACGTTCAGGGATGCGGACTCACCAGGCAGGTTTGAACGAACCAGTCCCTTCTGCTTCAGCTGCGCATCCACGGCCTGATCATCGGGGCGACCATCGCGACTGCCTAGAAGCCAGCCATCGTTCAGATGCTCCCAGAGCAATGGGCCCTCATCGAGTTCGGCAATCACCTCCAGTGCGGGGGAACCGATCCGCTCCAGACGGCTGCGGAGGATGGGGCCCAGCCATTGGTCCAGAGGATCACTGACGTCGCTTTTGAGTAACTGGGCTGGTTTCTCCAGCAACGCCAAGGCATCCGCAGGCCCCCCTGAGGCCCTCAGCAGGGGAGCCGAAAGCTCCGCTGCCCCGAAACGCCGGATGACTGACGAGCGGAAACGCAAACGGCCCTCCAACTGCAAATCGGCACGCTCGGGAACCAAGGCCGCCACCAGGCCCTCAAGATCCTTTCGCTGGGACAGTGCCGCAGGGAAACCAAGCCAGGTTTCCATGGCCGCCGGACTGGCCGTCAACAAGGCGACACCATGGCCCAGCTGCCGCAGCTGTCGGCTGAGCTCCTGATCACCGAGCTGATGGAGTTCATCAAGCTGGGATCCATCAAGGGCCTGCTCCAGCACCCCACGACCTGAGGCCAGAAGGAGCAGGTCATCGTCAATCAGTGCCGTGGCCAGGGGCTGTGGATCACGTCCCAGCAAGGCCCCGCGACCGCTGATCACGCCAATACCTCGGTAACGGCTGATCTGGAGATCCGTGCCAGCCAGGCTGCGGGTCTGCCAAAAGCGCTGCAGAAAGCGCCGGGCACCATCGTCATCGCGGCTGGCCAGGGCCAGCACCCATCCCATCGCCCCTTCAGCACCAGCCGGTTCCAGCAGCGCCAGGCTCACCTGAGGGCCGAGCCAATCCGCCAATTCAGAGGTGTAATCAAGTCCTGCCAAGGCGAAGGCGCCATCACGAAGCTGCTCCATCCCCTCGCGAGCGGATCGCCGCTGGCGTGTAGGGGCCACCGCTTGGGCATAGGCCGGAAGCCGCCCCGGATCCACCAACCAATGCAGGCTCAGGGCCGACTGCCTGGGCACAAAGCGCGCCGCTCGAGGCAGCTCAAGGGGCTGCTCGGCCAAGCGCAGCGGACTCTGCTGCACCATCGACCACCACAAGGCTGCAGCGGCTCCCAACAGGAGCACAACCGCAAGGACAACAGCGAGCAGAAAAGAGCGGGCCTTCATGGGCCGGCAACGGGGCACCTCCCGTCATCTTTATCCATCCAGCGTCCGATGCCAGGGGCTTGCAGAATCAAACAATGAGCAACGACATCGAAACCGGGGCTCCGAAGCCCCTCACGGCCAGCGATCTCCATCACTGGCTCCAGGAGGCCTCACCCCCCCTACTGGTGGATGTGCGGGAACACAGCGAACTGGCCATCGCCCCCTTCCCAAGTCCGGTGCTCCATCTGCCCCTGAGCGAATCAGAGCAATGGATGGCGGAGCTCGAGACCAAGCTCGCAGGAGTGGAGGCCCTTGTGGTGATCTGCCATGCCGGCGTCCGCAGCTGGCACTTCGGCTGCTGGCTTCTGTCCAGAGATCCCCACCGCTCCGTCTGGAACCTGAGCGGTGGGATCGATGCCTGGAGTGTGACCGTGGACCCGAGGGTCCCTCGATACTGATCACCCCTGGCTGCTCCCTCCTGCTGAGGGGTTCATGACAGAACCGGCGGGGTGACCGCTCAGCCCCCGTACGATCGCAACGTTGAGCAAGAACCCTTGGAGACCCTCCCCAACCGACAACAGGAGGTTCTCCGGGCGACGGTCCATCACTACGTCGATACGATCGAGCCGGTCGGCAGCAGGACGCTCGTTCAGCGCTTCGGACTCAAAGCCAGCTCAGCCACGGTTCGCTCAGCGATGGGAGCACTAGAGCAGCGCGGGCTCCTGACACAGCCGCACACCTCGGCGGGCCGCGTGCCCAGCCCCAGTGGCTATCGCCATTACGTGGACTGCTTACTGCCGAAACCCGGTGTCGCGGCGCAGCATCTCGAACAGGAGCTCACCCAGCTGAGCCTCCGCTGGGCAGCCCTCGATGATCTGCTTCTTCAGATGGCACGTCGGCTGACCGACTTCACCGGCCTGATGAGCCTGATCACGAGACCGACGCGAGCGGAGCCAACCCTTCAGGCGGTGCGACTGGTGCGCAGCGGAGACAGGTTGCTGGTGATGCTGGTGGAAAACAGCAATCAAGCGAGCCACCTCAACCTGCGTCTCCCCCATGGAGCAGCCGATCAACTGGAGGCGATGGAGCACTGGACCAGCCATCAGCTGGAACAGCACGGTGACGGCAGCCTGGATTGGAACAGCTTGCCGCTTCAACTCCAACCCTGCGGACGAGCCCTGCAGGACGCCATCAACAGCCATCAACGCCTGCGACGCCCTGCAGCAAGTGGCGCCCTTGTGCATGGGGTCTCTCGTCTGATCGCCCAACCGGAATTCAACGACAGCAGCCTGGTGCGTCCGCTGCTCGAATTAATCGACCAACGACCGGCAGCCGTCGTGCCTGGCGATCATCAAGCTCCCCAGGGGGTCTGGATCGGGCACGAACATCCGGAGGCGGCCCTCCAATCTTTCTCGGTGGTTCAAGCCAGCTATCGGACTGGAGCCGACGGGATAGGCCAGGTGGCGCTAGTGGGCCCGATGCGTATGGCCTATGCGACCGCCAGAGCTGCAGCCCGTTCGGTCGCCAGAGCCTTAGAACGCTTGCTCAGCTGAGGGCAGGCCTCAGCCTCCCAGGGCTTTGCCCAGCTTTTCGGCCACCGTATTCACATCCTTATCGCCGCGGCCGCTGCAGTTGAGCACCACTTCCGTTCCATCCGGCAAGGTCGGGCAGAGCTGTTCCAACCAGGCGAAGGCATGGGCGGTTTCCAGCGCAGGGATGATGCCCTCGAGCTGACTGACCAGCTGCAGCGCCGTCAGGGCCTCCGCATCGGTGACAGCACCGTATTCAGCACGCCCGATCTCGCGCAGGTAGCTGTGCTCGGGGCCCACACCGGGGTAATCGAGACCGGCGCTGATGGAGTGGGCTTCCTGCACCTGCCCCTCGCTGTCCTGCAGCAGCAGGCTCATGGCCCCGTGCAGCACACCCACCCGTCCTTCGGTG
This sequence comes from Synechococcus sp. BS56D, assembly GCF_004332405.1. Taxonomy (NCBI): domain Bacteria; kingdom Bacillati; phylum Cyanobacteriota; class Cyanophyceae; order Synechococcales; family Synechococcaceae; genus Synechococcus; species Synechococcus sp. BS56D. Next base: position 100,367 of record NZ_PHQU01000002.1, read on the forward strand.
ATGGTGGCCGCATGCCGCCCTGTGGCCACGCCATCACCAGCAGCCTCCACACCAACCAAGCGCACGCCTTTGTCCTGAACAAAGGGGTGGAACAGCCCCATGGCATTCGAGCCGCCACCCACACAAGCCACCAGAACATCTGGCAAGCGACCGAAGGCCTCATGACATTGGCGCTTGGCTTCCTCGCCAATCACGGCGTGGAAATCGCGCACCAACATTGGGTAAGGGTGGGGTCCAGCCACCGAACCGAGGATGTAATGGGTGCTCTCCACGTTGGTGACCCAATCTCGAATGGCTTCGCTGGTGGCGTCCTTAAGCGTTGCGGTACCAGCCGTCACCGGTTGCACGGTTGCGCCGAGGAGCCGCATGCGGAACACATTGAGCGCCTGACGTCGCATGTCTTCAGCACCCATATAGACAACGCACTCCAGGCCGAAACGGGCACAAACCGTTGCCGTTGCCACCCCGTGCTGACCGGCACCCGTCTCTGCGATCACCCGTTTTTTGCCCATACGCAGCGCTAGCAGGGCTTGGCCCAAAGCGTTGTTGATCTTGTGAGCACCGGTGTGATTCAGGTCTTCCCGCTTGAGCCAAATCCTGGGACCACCATCGGCGCGGCGGTAATGGGCCGTCAGCCGTTCGGCCTCATACAACGGAGTCGCCCGCCCCACGTAATTGCGTAACAGCCGGTCTAATTCGGCAGTGAACGCCGGATCCCTCCAGGCCTCAGCAGCGGCGGCCTCCAGTTCCGCCAGAGCCGGCATCAACGTTTCAGGCACGTACTGACCGCCATACCGCCCGAAGCGTCCGCGATCGGTGGGCCTAGCGCTGACGGCCAGATCCGCATCGGTGGGCTGAGAAGGCAGAGTGCTGGTCACAGAGCAACCGACCGCGTCTGCGGCCGCTGAAGCGTGGGATCAGCGTAAGCAGGCGGACACACGATGCCGCGAGTCGCCGAAAGACGGCTCGCTCGACGGCTCACTGTCTGGCGCGGAAACGGCAGGATGGATGAGATCGCGGAATCGCAATGCCGAAGGGTGGCTGGCAGGAATTCAGCAGCACCGAGAGCCTTCAACGCCCCACCGGCCCAACGGCCGCACCGACCCCGAAGGCTGAGCAGATGGTGCGGGTGCAGCCCACCCGCGGCGGTCGGGGCGGCAAAACCGTCACGGTGATTCGTGGTCTTGAACTGGATGCCACCGGCTTCAAGGCTCTGCTCAAAAAACTCAAGGGCCGGATCGGCAGTGGCGGCACAGCGAAAGATGGCGTGGTGGAACTACAGGGGGATCAGGTGGACGTGGTCCTCGAGCTGCTCAGCCAAGAGGGTTACCGGCCGAAACGCGCCGGCGGCTGACGCCGCTGAGGGAGCACTAACGGGCTGATGGAGAATGGCGAGCCAACCGGATCTGCCTGCCGCCCATGTCTGCCTCGCCTACCTATGGCCAGCTCACCAACCAGGGCGCATCCACCAACATCGCTTGGCACCACGCCTCCGTGGATCGAGCAGCCCGTGCCGAACAGCGCGGACATCGCAGTGCAATCCTCTGGTTCACCGGTCTGAGCGGTGCCGGGAAGAGCACCTTGGCCAATGCGGTGAATCAGGCCCTGTTCGAACGGGGGCTGGCCACCTACGTGCTGGATGGTGACAACATCCGCCATGGCCTCTGCAAGGACCTCGGCTTTTCTGATGCGGACCGCGAGGAGAACATCCGCCGCATTGGCGAAGTGGCCAAGTTGTTCCTCGATGCGGGTGTGGTGGTGCTCACCGCCTTCGTTTCACCCTTCCGGGCCGATCGCGACAAGGCCCGCGCCCTGGTGGAGGACGGCGACTTCATTGAAATCTTCTGCGCCGCCGATCTGACGATCTGCGAGCAGCGGGACACCAAAGGGTTGTATGCCAAGGCCCGTGCTGGAGAAATCAAGGAATTCACAGGCATTTCCAGCCCCTATGAGGCGCCCGAACAGCCAGAGCTGAAGGTCGACACCGGCAGCAGCGACCTGGAGGCCTGCGTCGAGCAGGTGGTGACTCATCTGATCAGCCTGGGCGTGATTCCGGCGAAGTCCTGAGCCCCACCCAGGCATCGAGAAGAGTCTTGAAGCAGCTGGCCACTGGAACGGCCAGCAGCAGCCCCAGCAATTCACCCAGCCCCAGCAGATCGCCAGCTCTGGCACCCAACGGCAGGGCGATCAGCAACCAGGCGGGCTGCAAACCAACGATGCTTCCCATCAGACGGGGTTGGATGACCTGATCCACGATCTGACCGACACCGATAGCCGCGGCCAGGATCTCCAAACCGGTGCGGGGGTCCTGCACCGCCAGTAGTGCACTCACGGCAACGATGGTGAGGGCGCTGGCATAGGGAATCAGGGTCGTCAGGCCAATCAAAACGGCAAAGAGCACGCCGTAGGGAATGGACAGCAACGTGAAGACAAGGATCTGCCCGGCACTGAGGATGAGTGCCAGCAGCACCTGGCCGCCGAAATAACCACGAAAGGTGCGCGTGATCGTGCTAATCACCAGGGCACGCCACTGCTCAGGCAACCAGCGAGCGAGCCCGGCGGTGATCGCATCGCCCCCAAGCAGAAAGAACACGGCCAGCACCAGAACGATCACCGTGTTGATCGTGGTGCCGAGCGTCGCCCCGAGAATTCCCAGCAAGCGCTGACTGAACTGACTCGCAACCCGACTGACACGCGTCAGCAGATCGCTGCTCAGATCACCGAACTCACTGGGCAACCCACGCGAGGCGGCCCAATCCTGCAAACCGCTGATCCAGGCTTCCGCCTGCACCAACCAGCTGGGCAGGGCATTGATCAGCTGCGCCAGCTGATCAATCAACCTGGGAACCAGGGTGACCCCAGCGAGACCAAGGGCTCCGACGGTGACCAGGGTGACCAGCAGGATCGCCAACCATCGGGGCAGACCGCGGCGACTGAGCCAGCGACAGGGAATATCCAGCAGAAAGGCAATCAGAGCCGACGTGAGAAACAGCCCCGGAAATGGCGCCAGAGGCAGCAGTAACTGCCTCAGAACGTAGAGATTGAGGGTCAGCAGCGGCAGAGCAAGACCCCATCGCAACCAGCTCGGCCAAGCCATGAGAGAACGCACCTGCGGCCATTGTGTGGGGATCGGCCAAGCGCTGACTGCTTGAGTCAGCGGCCCGCCATCCCTTCCAGGTATCGGCTCGATCCGATCGCCTGAAGCCGGGCATCCTTGCCGGTGACCATGTCGTGCAGTTCCTGGCGATAGGTGGCCAGTCGCTCCGCCAGGGCTTCGTCGGCGGTGGCAAGAATTTGAGCCGCTAACAAGCCGGCGTTGAGCCCCCCTCCGATCGCCACCGTGGCCACCGGAATCCCTCCTGGCATCTGCACGATCGAATGCAAGGAATCCACCCCGGAGAGCGCCCGGCTCTGCACCGGCACGCCGATCACAGGGAGGGTTGTGAGCGCGGCGACCATCCCGGGCAGATGGGCCGCACCACCAGCACCGGCCACGATCACCTTGAGGCCATGGTCTCGAGCCTGCTGCGCGAACGTCACCATCTCCAAAGGTGTGCGATGGGCGGAGAGCACACGCACCTCAACCGCCACTCCCAACTGCTCCAACGCCTCAACGGCTGGCTGCAGGGTGGGCAGATCGGAATCACTACCCATGATCACCGCCACCTGGGGTGCGACTGAAGGCATGGTGCTGGCGCAAGAAAGCGAGACTGTCATCGTCCCGCACGAACCGCTGGCAGTCACCTGGCATGGATCGGATCACCAACGTGCGTTTGCCTCAGCGACCGGGCCGTGATGACCGGCCTGGCCTGTGGTGGCTTGAGTTAGATGACGACAGGCTCATCCTCGACCTTGGCCGAATGCCGGAACGAGGCGCCATGGAGGGCCAGAACTGGCGAGGCGACTGGCTGAGTCCGATGGGGATCGACCTTCAGATCAACGGCGGACTTGGCCTGGCATTCCCAGAACTCACCGAGAAAGACCTTCCCAGACTGCTCCAATTACTGGATCAGCTCTGGTTGGACGGGGTGGAAGCGATTGCTCCGACCCTGGTGACCTGTGGCATTGAACCGCTACGCGAGGCCCTATCGGTGCTTCGGACGGCGAGGAACGAGGAACACCCCAACCGCTGCAGGCTTCTGGGAGCCCATCTCGAAGGCCCCTTCCTGGCCGAGGCGCGCCGAGGCGCCCATCCCCTTGAGCATCTCTGCAAGCCCAGCCTGGAGGCCCTTGAACGCAGGATCAAAGGCTTCGAGCATGAGATCGCCTTGGTCACCCTGGCCCCGGAGCTCAAGGGAGCGGAGCCGGTCATCGAGCGGCTCCGCTCCCTTGGCATCACCGTGGCGCTGGGGCATAGCGCCGCCAACGCCAAGGAGGCGACGGCGGCCTATGCGCTTGGGGTCGGGATGCTGACCCACAGTTTCAATGCCATGCCAGGACTGCATCACCGTGCGCCGGGCCCCCTGGGTGCGGCCTGTCGTCAGGGCGGCATTGCTCTGGGGCTGATCGCCGACGGGGTGCATGTGGACCCGACGATGACCGTGCTTCTGCAACGGCTTGCCGGAGATCAGCTGGTGCTGGTGAGCGATGCCCTGGCGCCCTATGGCCTCGCCGATGGCCAGCATCGATGGGATGAACGGGTGCTGCTGGTGGAGAACGGCACCTGCCGGCTCGAAGACGGCACCCTGGCTGGCGTCACCCTCCCCCTGCTGGAAGGGGCCCGCAGACTCGCCCGCTGGAGCGGAGATCCCGATGGGGCGATCTGGGCCGCAACCCGTGCTCCCCGCGAGGTCCTGGAAGCACCGGAAGCGTGGGACACGCTTCTGCTTCATCACCCCCTCCAGGCTTGTCTGCGCTGGAGCCTGCAGGGGGATGGGGACCTGCACTGGCAACACGCTGCTTAGGATCCCGCCGACCCATCCACTCCTCCCCATGGCTCCCGTGCAACGCCTGAATGACACCCAGGCCGAGAAGCAGGAGGTGAAGGGCTACTTCGAAACCACAGGCTTTGATCGCTGGAACCGCATCTACAGCGAATCGGACGATGTGAACAAGGTGCAGCGCAACATCCGCATCGGTCACCAGAAAACCGTCGACGAGGTGCTCAGCTGGATCCAAGAGAGCGGAGACCTGCAGGACGAGAGCTTCTGCGATGCCGGCTGTGGGGTGGGCAGCCTCAGCTTGCCTCTGGCAGCACTGGGGGCGGGCTCGATCAGCGCTAGTGACATCTCCGAGGCGATGGCCAAGGAAGCAGAACGCCGCGCTCGCGAAGCCGGGCTCGACATGGGAAGGCTTCAGTTCAGTGCGAGTGATCTAGAAAGCATCAGCGGCTCCTTTCACACCGTCTGCTGCCTGGATGTCTTCATCCATTACCCGCAGCCTGCTGCAGAAGAGATGGTGAAACACCTCTGCGGCCTCGCCGAGCAGCGGTTAATCGTGAGCTTTGCGCCCTACACGCCCCTGCTGGCGCTACTCAAAGGGATTGGCCAACTGTTTCCAGGCCCCAGCAAAACCACCCGCGCGTACACCCTCAAAGAGGACGGCATCGTGCGCGCAGCTGCGGCCTGCGGCTTCCAACCCGTGCGCCGGAGTCTCAACAAGGCACCGTTCTATTTCTCAAGGCTGATCGAGTTCCGCAGAGCCTGAGCTCACACCCAGGCGGTAGGTGCTTCAAAGGCCAGCACGCCCAAAGCGCTCGCCAACTCAAGCTTCCAGGCGTGCAAGAAGTAACCGCCATCACCAGGTGTGGCATCAGCGGAGATCCGCCGTTCCAGGCGATAGAGCGGATCTCCCAGCAGCGGACTCCCGATCTGAGCCAGATGGATGCGGATCTGATGAGGTCGCCCCGTGCTGATCGTGACCTCGAGCAGATCTCCTTTGGCCTGGCGATCGAGCAAGCGCAGCTGGGAGTGGGCCGAGAGCCGCTTGCGGACCGGCTCATCCACCCAAGGGAGCGGCCCCCAAATCCAGCCCAAGAGCGGATGCTCACGCTCCACTACGTCGGTATCAACCTCCAGGGTCTGGCCCAACTCAAGACCTTCCACCCGTCGGGCCCAAGCCTGGTAAGTCTTGCGGCAGCTGCCTTCGGGCCTGAATTGCCTGGAGAGCGCTGCCCGTGTGGCGGGTTCACGGGCACAGACCTGCAAGCCCGAGGTGAATCGCCCCAGTCGGTGCACTGGCTTGGGCACCAGGGCCTCTCCCCGTTCCCGGCTGCGTTGCACCAGCTGATGGCTGAGGGTGTGGAGCAGGAAGCCTCCACCTGGCATCACCGGAAGCCCCGAGGGTTTATTGATCACCAGCAGATCACCGTTGTCATGGATGGTGTTCCACTGTTCGGGGACAGCGGGCTCGCGCCAAGGCGGCCGCCGCCACTCAATCCGGTCTCCGTTGGCGACCACTGCATCAGCCCAAAGCACCTGGCCATTGAGGCTGAGCTCCCCAAGCTGGAGGCGCTCCAGCCAAAGCGAAACAGGCGAATGGCGATAGCGAGCCGAGAGCACTGCGCTGAGAAGCTGCCCGGACTGATCAACACCAACCCGGTCGCGATAGATCCAGCCTTGATTCAGGGCCGCCTCCCGCCAGCCGACCGGCGCGGGTCTGATCAATCGACCAGGCGATGCTGCAAAGCGAAGCGGACCAGCTCCGTGCGACTGGAAGTGCCGGTTTTGATAAACAGCCGGCTGACGTATTTCTCGACGTTGCGGATCGAGGTTTCCAGCTGACGGGCAATCTCCTTGTTCATGAGCCCTTCGGCCACGAGCTGCAGCACGCTGGCCTCCCGCGGGGTGAAGCTCAGCTCCGGAGCCTCGGCCGCCGCTGCGGCATCGGCAGCAGAGCCGGTGAGCATCGAGCGGATCTCGTTGATCTGACGGGCCATCTGGCCCACATCCGCATCGGCGAACCGCGCCGCTTCAGTCAGCAGGCGATCCTGACGGCGCACCACATTGCGAACCCGCGCAACGAGCTCATCGGGGTCGAAGGGCTTGGGAATGTAATCGTCAACGCCGGCCAAGTATCCCTGGGTGCGATCCGCCGTCATGCCCTTGGCGGTGAGGAAAATCACGGGTGTGCCCCCTAGGCGTTCGTCCTCCCGCATGCGACGCAGCAGGCCGTAGCCATCACAGCGGGGCATCATCACGTCGCTGATCACGAGATCGGGGAGCAGCTGCTGGGCCTTGCTGAAGCCCTCCTCACCATCCACTGCCGTGGTCACGTCGAACCCCTCGTCCTCCAGGTAGGCCTGCACAGCAGTGCGCAAACCCGGCTCATCGTCCACCAACAGCAGACGTGGGACCGGCTGGTCGACATCAGCCGCCGGTGCTGGGTCCTGATCGGCTGGACGGGAAGTCGTCATGGCCCGGGATCGATCTGGCGGAAATCTAGAAGCGTCAGGGCGATGGGACACGCAGGGTCTCGATCGTCTCGACCAGGAGGCCGCTATAGCCAAGCTCCCGAGCCTTGGTCGACAACGTGGCAGGGTCCTGACCCGCCTGGGAAGGTACACAGGCCGCCCACCACACCAAATGGTTCTCCCGATTAGCGGCTGTGATCGGGCCGCCGGGATTGAGCCTGCGGATGTAGATCGCGTCCTTGTCACGGGTCACCCTCAACGGGGATGTCCTGCCGCAGTTCACCGATTCGGTAGGAACCACGAGATTGTCGGGATATTCCTTCCAGAGCTTGTAGCGACGCAGATCCGGATCACTGGCATCGCCCTTGATGGCGTAGATCGCCAGGGTGTAGGTGCCACCACCAATCGATTGGGTTTCGAGGACGGTCATGTCGGATGGCCGCATGCGCTTCATCTGCTCCAGCAGCTCCTCCCGCTCGATCGCGCGTGCTGGCAGGGTGGTGATCGCCGCAAGTGATGCGGTCAAGCCCAGACTGAGGACGCTGAGGAAGGCACGCATTCAAAGCAGGAGCAAACGTCTCACCATGCTGCCAAGCCCAACGAGAAGCCAGCCGATTTGTCTCGACCACCAGGCCACCACACCCTGCGCATCGGAGGTGGTGGAAGCGATGGCTCCCTGGTGGACAGAACAATGGGGCAATCCCTCGAGTCGGCAGCACCGGCTCGGCCTCACAGCCTCTGCGGCTGTGGCAGAAGCCCGCGATCGACTCGCTCGGATACTCGCTGTAGAGAGCGAGCGGGTGATCTTCACCAGTGGTGCCACGGAAGCCAACAACCTCGCTCTCCTGGGTCATGCCCGGGGCAGGGCGCGCCAACGGGGCGGCCCTGGGCATCTGATCAGCGTGTGCACAGAGCACCATGCGGTGCTGGATCCCTTGCAGCAGCTCACAGAGGAGGGCTTCCGGCTCACCCTGCTCCAGCCAGGTCCTGATGGGCTGGTGTCTCCGGAAGAGCTGAAAGCGGCAATCCGCGATGACACCCTGCTGGTGAGTGTGATGGCGGCCAACAACGAGATCGGCGTGCTCCAACCTCTCGCTGACCTGTCACGCCTTTGTCGGGAGCATGGCATCAGCCTGCACAGCGATGCGGCCCAGGCTTTCGGAAACCTGCCCTTCGAACCGGATGCGCTCGGCGTCGACCTGGTCAGCCTGAGCGCCCACAAGATCTATGGCCCCAAAGGGATTGGGGCCCTGGTGCTGCGGCCTGAGCTAGCGATCCAACCCCTGATGTTTGGCGGTGGCCAAGAACGGGGGCTACGCCCTGGCACCCTTCCTGTGCCACTCATCGTTGGCTTCGCACGGGCGGCGGAACTAGCGATCAGCGATCGATCGGAACGGAGACAGCGGCTCCGGCTTCTTCGCGATCGGCTTTGGAGAGGTCTGCAAGCAGCGGTGCCTGACCTGCTCTGCAATGGCTCGATGGAGCACCGGCTGGATCACAACCTGAACATCACGATCCCTGGCGTGAGCGGGAGCCGCCTCCATCAGGAACTGCGTCGCCTGGTCACCTGCAGCAGCGGCTCGGCCTGCAGCCGGGGCACCCCATCCCACGTCCTGCTGGCCTTAGGACGCAGCCGCAAGGAGGCGGAGGCCTCCCTGCGCCTCAGCCTCGGACGCCAGACCAGCAGCGAAGACATCGATCGAGCGATCGCCGCCATCAGCACAGTCACCCAGACATTGCGCTCAAGCTCGGGTATCGGAAACCCCTGAAAAAATCGGTCAAAGCGGCTACCTTCCGGCCAGAACCGCCCCATCCAGGTCATGACCGACACGCCCAGCAGCAGCAGGCTGCATGTTCTGAAAGCCGTTGAAGACGGCTGGAATGCCTTCACCAAGGCACCCTGGCCTTTCATTCTCTACACCCTGCTGGTGGGTGTGCTCTCGCTGATCTTTCAAGCGATCGGCAATGCAGCCACCGGCGGCGGCAGCAACACAACTCTCGGCATCGGTGGCGTGATCCTCACGATTGTTGCAGTGGTGGGCTCCTGGATCGTGAGCCTCTGGGGTGTCACCGGCATGGTGCGCGGCTCCTGGATCGCCCTGGATGGACGCAAACCCGCCTTCGCAGAGTTCACCCGTTGGGATGGCGCCGCAGCCTCCCGACTGTTCGTGCGCTGGATCGCCCTGACCATTGTGTTCCTGGTGATCGCCATCATCTGCGGCCTGGTGGGCTTTGGCCTGGCTCAGCTCAATCAGGTCCTGATCTGGATTCCAGCCGTCGTGGCTCTGATCCTGTTCATCTATCTGAGCGTTAATCAGAAATTCCTGCCCTACGTCGCCCTGCTCGAGCAACGCGGCCCGTTTGACACCGTTCAGCGCGGTCGTGATGTGGTCGATCCCTCTTGGTGGTGGGTGGTTCTTCTGCTGATTGTGGATGCCGTCATCATCATCATTGGCGCTCTGCTGTGTGGCGTGGGCCTGCTCGTGGCCGCTCCGGTGGTGGCCTGCATTACCACTGCGGCCTACCGCCAACTGTTCGGCAACGAAGACCAGACCGGCCTGCTCAACGGGAACTGAGCAAAAGAAAGCCAACAACACCAAGAAAGGCCAGCACCACCTGCGCCACTCGGCTCACCAGGAGTCCGGCGACAACCGCAAGACCCACAACCGCCCCTCTCCGCAGGGCCTCAAGCCACCCCAGCATCCGGGGTGGCTTTTTTGTCGCCAGGGTTTCCACCATTGCGGCCCCCAACCAGGGGCCAAACAGCACGCCCAAGAGCGGTCCACCCACGGGCAAAGCCGGAAGTAGTCCGAAGAAACCGAACAGCAGACCTGCCCCCGCTCCGAGGACTGCCCAGCGACTGGCTTGAAGTCGGGCCGAAGCCAGACCCAGTGCCAGCACATCGGCACAAAGTCCGAGGCCGAACACGGCAAGAGCAAAAACCACAGAAGGCCAGGCCTGATCCCAACCCACCGCAAGCCACCAGATGCCTGCCCCGAGCGGCAACCAGATCAGCCCTGGCAAGAGAGGGAGCAAGGTTCCAGGGATCGACAGCAAGTGAACCATCAGGGCCAGCCACCAGAGACCATCACCCCCTGGCGCAGCGTCCATCAAGGCACGAGCGCGGCATCCCGGCGCCTGGCGATTCGCAGTTTGGCGCTGCGACTGCGGGGGTTCTGCTCCTGCTCCTCTTCTGAGGCAACCAGGGGGCGACGGGTGATGCGTTGCAAGCGCTCATCCTGAAGAAACGCCGTTTTCACGCGCCGATCTTCAAGCGAATGGAAGCTGATGATCGCCAGCAGCCCTCCGGGCTCAAGCCAGTCAGGAGCCTGCGCCAACAAGCGATCCAGCACCCCCAATTCATCGTTGACCGCAATCCTCAGCGCCTGAAACGTGCGCGTGGCTGGGTGAATGCGTCCTTTACGGGCCTTCGGGGGGTAACAACCAGCAACGGCATAGGCCAGAGAGGCCGTGCCGTCATAAGGACCCTGGGAGACCAGATCCGCCTTGATCCGCCTCGCGATCCGGCGGGAGAGACGCTCCTCGCCGTAGGCGTAGATGAGATCGGCCAATTCGGCTTCCGGCAGGCGTTCGATCAGCTCAGCTGCCGTTTCCCCACCGCCCTCCGGATTCATCCGCATATCGAGGGGACCATCGAGGCGAAAGCTGAAGCCCCGCTCCGCCACATCAAGCTGTGGGCTGCTTACGCCCAGATCGGCCAGCACCAGCGAGACCGGCTCCGTTGGCTCGTAATCAGCGAAGTTGGTCGCCACGATGGTGACCCGATCAGACATCGGTGCCAACCGCTGGGCAGCGGCGGCCCTGGCGGTGGGGTCTTGGTCCAGACCGATCAATCGCAGGCCGGGGTAACGCTCCAAGAGGAGCGCACTGTGGCCTCCCCCCCCCAAGGTGCAATCGAGAAGAACGCCCTGGAGGCCCAGGCCGCCAGGCTCCTCGACCAGCGCCTGCAAGAGCGGGTCAGCCAGCACAGGGACGTGCATGAACACCTGAGTGGAGCCGGGGGACTGATCGGGCATGGGTCCTTCCTAAGATCCCGTCACGATCGTTTTGCCACGGCCCATGACGCAGCTGGAAACGCGCACGGAGCCGATGGTGGTCAACTTCGGCCCCCATCACCCCTCGATGCACGGGGTGTTGCGGCTAGTGGTGACCCTGGACGGTGAAGACGTGGTGGATTGCGAGCCGGTCATCGGCTACCTCCATCGCGGCATGGAGAAAATCGCCGAGAACCGCACGAACGTGATGTTCGTGCCCTACGTGAGCCGCATGGACTACGCGGCAGGCATGTTCTATGAGGCAATCGTGGTCAACGCCCCGGAACGGCTTGCCAACATCCCGGTTCCGAAGCGCGCCAGCTACATCCGTGTTCTGATGCTGGAACTGAACCGGATCGCCAACCACCTGCTCTGGCTTGGCCCCTTTCTTGCTGACGTGGGTGCCCAGACCCCGTTTTTCTACATCTTCCGTGAACGGGAGATGATCTACGACCTCTGGGAGGCAGCCACCGGACAGCGCCTGATCAACAACAACTATTTCCGCATCGGCGGTGTGGCCGCAGACCTGCCCTGGGGATGGTTGGAGAAGTGCCGCGATTTCTGCGACTGGTTCGGCCCGAAGATCGACGAATACGAGAAGTTGATCACCAACAACCCGATTTTCCGCCGCCGGATTGAGGGCCTGGGAACCATTGGCAAGGAAGAGGCCATCAACTGGTCTCTGTCAGGACCGATGCTGCGCGCCTCAGGCGTGCCCTGGGACCTGCGCAAGGTGGATCACTACGAGTGCTACGACGATTTCGACTGGGATGTGGCTTGGGAGAAGGAGGGTGACTGCTTCGCGCGCTACCGCGTGCGCGTCGAGGAGATGCGCCAGTCGCTGAAGATCCTCCGTCAGGCCTGCGACATGATCCCCGGTGGGCCGACCGAAAACCTGGAAGCCAAGCGCATGGCCGAGGGCAAGGGCAGCGACTTCGCAGGCTTTGACTATCAGTACGTGGCGAAGAAGGTGGCGCCCACCTTCAAGATCCCGGAAGGGGAGCTCTACACCCGACTGGAATCAGGCAAAGGAGAGATTGGTGTGTTCATCCAGGGCAACAACGACGTGACCCCCTGGCGCTTCAAGATCCGCGCCGCCGACAGCAACAACCTGCAGATCCTTCCTCACATCCTGAAGGGGCACAAGGTGGCCGACATCATGGCGATTCTCGGCTCCATCGACGTGATCATGGGATCCGTTGATCGCTGACTCCTCCAGCTGGTTAACACTGTCGAGAACGGTGCGCTTCGGCGACACCGATGCAGCCGGCGTGATGCATTTCCATCAGCTGTTGCGCTGGTGCCATGAATCCTGGGAGGAGAGCCTGGAGTGTTACGGCACTAAAGCTGGTGAGGTCTTTCCTGGCTGCCGCGGCCAGGAGCATTGGCCTGAGATCGCACTGCCAGTGGTGCACTGCAGCGCCGACTTCCTGCGGCCGGTGCACGGGGGTGATCATCTCCAGGTTCTGGTTGCCCCGCAGCGGCTCGATCCAGGGAGCTTTGAGGTGCGCTATCGCTTCCAGCTGGATCACCAGGATGTAGCCCGTGGCTTGATTCGTCAGCTAGCGATCAGCAGCACGTCCCGCCGGCGTTGCGCCCTACCAGAAGCGATTGATCGCTGGCTGGAAGCATCGGCCCTTGGAAGCATCAGCGGCCTCTGAATGCCCAAACCCAAAGCAGTGCAACCACCTGGAGTGGGGCCAAACTGAGCAGCACCCCCAAGGGGTGAAAACCAGCCAGAGACTGGGAAGCAAACAGCACACAACTGAGTGCCGCCGCCGGCACAAAGAGTGCGACCGAACGCTGATGCCCCGTGAAACCAGGTTCCATTAGAACCATTGCTTCTGAGCATCGATATAAAGCTCGCGGAATTCCTCCGGAGTTTTCGTGAGATAGATGATTCCCTCGATCAGTCCGATCACTCCCATCACAAACGAGGCGACACCACAGGTCACCACGCCACCGGCAAGACTCACCACCAACATGATGATCCCGGCGTTATTAAAACCGAGCACAAATTTGTGCACGCCGAAGGAACCAAGAAAGACGCCCAGCAAACCCGCCGCAAGCTTCCTGTTACTAATTTCGGTGTCAGAAAGGGTGGTCATCGCGCGGCCTGATCTGCTCCGCTTTTAGCGACCGAAGCCAGGCCTGCCAACGCGCCCGCTCCCATTTGCCCGCAGCCGTCGGCTCAAGTTCGTCGCATCCATGCCAGGCGATTGGACGCTCCGCAGGCAGCCAATCAGACACAAGGGCTTTCAATCCCCCAAGTCGTCTCGCCGCAAGCTCAGGATTCCCATCAGCCCCCCTCCAGCGCACCAGGGCCACCAGCCGTTCACCCCACTCCCGATCCGCCACAGCCAACAGCAGCACCGCTTCAAGTGGCAGGGACGCTGAGCGAGCTGCAACCATCAATCGCGCCTCAAGCTGCGCGGGGAACACCGTGACCCCCCCGGAGTGAATCGCGCCATCCAGGCGGCCCAAGATGCGCAGCTGAGCCAATCCTCCACCCTGCACCAGCTGCGCCGCATCACCGGAGCGCCACCAGCCCTGAGCATCCGCCAACGCCTCCAGGGAGCCATCTTCAAGGAGCCTGGCCAGCGCAAGACGCTGGCTGCGCACCGCCAGCGCTCCATCGGCATCCACGCGCAACTCCACGTCCTCCAGCGGGGCGCCGCATCCCTCCTCTCCTGCAAGGAATGCCTGAGGGGCCTGAGCCGTCACCATGGCCGCCGTCTCCGTGGCCCCGTAGCAAGGGGCCAAGGGGAGCTGAAGGTCCCGGGCCCTAGCGGCAAGGTCGGCCGGCAGAAAAGCTCCTCCCACCCAAATCAACGTCATGGCCTGGAGCCATTCGACGCCGGCCGGCTCAGCCATCAGGCGCACCAGCTGGGTGGGCACTAGCGACAACAACATGGGCCGAGCGCACCAGTCCGCCCTGGCCCGACTCCAAGCCAGCAAGGAGGAGGGCTCCTTCATCAGAGTGGGAGCCAACCAGGCATGGGCCGCACCCCACTGGCGGGCCCGCCACCAGGGCATCAGACCGCTCACGTGCTGAATCGGCAGCGGATTCCAGACCAGCGCCTCGGAGGGCTCAACTCCGAGGCGTTGCAGCCAAAGCCCTGTGGCCCTGGCGGATTGGTCAAGATGCGCCGCGGGTTGCAGGCAGAGCTGCCTTCCCCCGGTGCTGCCTCCGCTGGCCAGCACCAGCCCAGGGCCCGCAGGCAGCGTTGGCACCACGATTGGCCACTGGCGAGCAGCTGACTGCGAGCGTGCGGCAGCGGCCTGCAGACGCACCCAACGGCCCTCTGCGAGATCCAACGCCAATTGGCCCGCTGCAGCAGCAGGTGCCGAAGGATCGCAGTGCAGCACCCTCCAATCGCTCATGACGCCCCTGCAGCGGCATCCCACACCTCTTGAGGATCCGCACTGAACAGCGGGCCCTCAGGGCACCAACCCGGCGCCAATCCTGGGGCCGTGGGCGTCGGCCCCTGCATTTGCAGCGCTGCCAAAAGGGCCAGCCAGCGCATGCCGATCCCCGTTTCAAACGCCGTGCTCAGCATCAAGCGAGGCTCTCCGGCGCGCAACCGGGCCAGCAGCGAGCGGGGGTCACCCTCGAGAAGTGGCCGCCGCACCTGCCAGCCAGGCCAGCACTGACGCCAAGCCGGATGGGCCAACAAGGACTCATCAAGCGCCACCGGCAAGCGTTCCGCCAGCTCCAGGTGTCCCTGGAGATCATCCGTCGCCAGGGGCTGCTCCAACCAGTCAAGGCGTGGCTCCCCTTCCAGGGCCCTCACCCAGCGATCGGCATTGGAACGGTCCCAGCCGCCGTTGGCATCCAAGCGCAGGCGAGCGCCGCTGGGCAGACGCTCCAAAAGCAGGCCGAGCAACAACCACTCCTGCTCCGGATCACTGGCCGCCACCTTCCATTTGACGGTGGGCGGCCGGTCGGGAGCGGCCTCCGCCAAAAGCCGATCAAGGGCCGCTGGCATGGCTGCACCGGCGGGCAGCAACCGGGCAGAGGACGGCGCCGGAAGCCAGGGCTGTCGTTCCCCATCGTCCGAACGGCCCACCAGGCCATCGAGCTCCCCGAGAGCCGCACCGAGAGCGAAGGCCACAGGAGCGGGAGCCCTCAGCAGCAGGGTTTCAAGTGATGCTCGCGTGCACTCGATGCCCTCAGGCTGGTGCCAGCGCGCCATCAGCTCCTCACAGGCGCGCCTCTCGGCTGGATCGAGAGGCGCCACCTCCCCCCAGCCCAGCCGTGCGGACGAACGCTGCTCCAGACGCAGCAGCCATCCCGATCGCTGCTGCCAGCGGCCATGGGCCGTCTGAAGCGGCTCGCGTAGGGCAAAGGCATAGGGCCTGAGCTGGAGCCGCATCACCATCGGCTCAGGCCAGGGGTCCGAATCCAAGCCAAGGCCCGAGCGCGAGACCCACACTCAAACCCAAACCATTCAGCGCCTGAAAGCGGAGGGCTAGGAATTTGCTGCCCACAACCCGATCAGGAGTGTGATGGTGCTCCCTCAACAGTCGAATCAGAGCGGCACCCGCGGGGAGAGCCAGCCCGCTCAACAGGGCTGTCAGAGGCCAGTCCCCCTGCAGGATCGGCACCCACTCCAACGCCAGGGTTCCGGCCACGAACCAAGGCACCAGGGCCGCAGCCCGCGCCGTTCCCAGCCGCACCACCGGCGAACGCTTGCCATGGGCGGCATCCTCGTCAGTCTGATGAAAGTGCGAGCAGAACAGCACCAGGGTCGTGGCCAGGGCAGGGCCCGCTCCTAAGCGAAGGGCGACGGTCCAGGGCACCCCGAAAGCGAGCGCTGCAGGCTCGGCGGACGGAGCCAGCACCAGCAGGGCTGCCGCCGTGGCGAAGGGACCGAACGCCAACCAGCAGAGCGGTTCCCCGAGGCCCAGGTAGCCGAGCCGGAAGGGCGGCCCTTGATACAGATAGCCGAGGCCACAGCTCACCAGCACCAGGGACAACACCGCAAGACTGCTGTGCAGGGCGACCACCAGCATCAGCAGTAGACCCAACAGCAGGGCGAGATTGGCCAGGCGGCGTACCGGTCGGCGCCGCCCCAGCAGGGCCACCACGGAATGGGGCTTGCCGTTGGTGTCAACGCCAGTTTCAGCATCGAACAGATCGTTGCTGAGGTTTTCCCAGAGCAGGAGCAGCACCGCTGCCACCAGAAAACCAAGGGCCTGGCTCCAACGCACGGGCTGGCCTGCGGCCAGACGCCAACCTGCCGCCAACACCACGGGCATCACGGCCACGGAATACATCGGCCACTTGATCGCGGCCTTCCAAAGCCGACGCCGCTCGGCCACCGGGGCGTGAAGGGATGCAACAGCCTGACGATCTGGCATGGACTCGGCCCCTGAACCCCGCATGAAGGCCCATACATTTGAGCAGCATCACCCACCCATGCCGCCGGATGACGGCTGAGTCCAACACCAGCCCTGCCGAGATCCGCTTCAGCGAGCTGCTGGACCGGGCCATGCATGTCTGGCGACAGCGGCAGGGAGAAGAGGGAGTCTTCAGCCTGGCCCTGCCCCTGGTGGGACTGGACCCCCTCACCCAGCTCCCCCTGCTGGAGTCCCCCGACCCCTTCCGCTTCCTCTGGGATGGGGCACCAGGTCTGAGTCTGGCGGCAGCTGGGCGCTGCCATCACCTGGATCTCGCAGGACCAAGACGTTTCGAGCTAGCCCAACGCTTTAGCGACGCAACCCTGGCCCGGGTGCTGGATGGCAACCCGGAGGCTCCTGCCCAGGCTCGCTCCCGCATCTTGCTGGCCTTCTCCTTCTTTGAGCAGAGTGGCGAACAGCAACCAGCTGGTGGCACCCCGTCGGTTCAAGCCGTACTGCCCCGCTGGCAGCTGAGCTGCCATGGCCGACAGGGATGGCTGCGCCTGCATGGCGTCGTCAACCAAAGCAGCGATGTGCGTTCGCTGGCGGAAACGCTCTGGTTGATGGCTGAACGGCTGCAGCAGAACCCAAGTGGCCAGAGGAAACCAGGGATCTCGACCGTCAGCGGCACCACGATTCCAGGAGCCTGGGAGCAGCGTTATGCGCCGACCCTGCGCCGAGGCATCGAGCTGGTCAACGACGGGGAGCTGCACAAATTGGTGTTGGCGGTGCGCCAGTCGATCCAACTTGAGGCCCCACTCGACCCTCTGCCATTGCTGGATCGGCTGCGTCAGCAACAGGCGGGGAGCTGTCGCTTCCTCTGGCAACGCCACAGGGATGACAGCTTTTTCGGGGCTTCACCGGAACGTCTGCTCAGTCTGCGCAACGGCCAGCTACGCAGCGATGCTTTAGCCGGAACCGCCGGTCGCAACGAACAGGCCATCAGCCTGCTCCGCTCCGATAAAGACCGACGGGAGCATGAACTGGTGGTGCAGGCCATCACCGAACATCTGCGCGCCCAGGGATTGCAGCCGCGCCGCCCCCGTCGTCCCCAGCTGGCACGCCATGGCCAGCTGGTGCATCTCCACACCCCGATCACCGCCGCGGCCCCCGACCAGCAACCGCTCACCCTCGCCGGTGCTCTGCATCCAACACCAGCCGTAGCCGGGCTGCCACGCCGGGAGGCGATGACCTGGCTGCGCAGCCTGGAACCATTCGAACGCGGGGGGTACGCCGCACCGATCGGCTGGATCGACAGCGCCGGAGATGCGGAGCTACGGGTGGCGATCCGCTGCGGCCATGCCCGAGGCCGCCAATTGGATCTCACAGCCGGAGCAGGCCTGGTGCGCGGTTCGGTGGCCGAACGCGAATTGCAGGAAGTGGGACTCAAGCTCACGGTGCTGGCGGATCAGCTTGAGCTGCGCCCCCAGCTTCACTGCACCTGAGCCTGAAGCCGCTCGATCACCTGGTCAGCCAGGGGCCGCTGCATCAGACGCTCCACCTCACGGATGCCAGTCGGACTCGTGACATTGATCTCACTGAGCATGCCGCCGATCACATCAATCCCCACGAAGAACAAGCCTTCGGCCCGCAAGGCGGGGGCAAGGGCTTCGCAGATGAGCTGTTCTCGTTCCGTCAGCTCAGTCGCTTCTGGATGACCGCCCACTGCAAGGTTGCTGCGGAATTCCCCTTGCTTCGGCCGCCGGTTCACCGCCCCGAGCGGTTCACCGTCCACCAGCAGGATCCTCTTGTCACCAGCGCTGACCTCGGGCAAGAAGCGTTGGGCCATCACAGGCAGCCGCTCCTGTTCAGTGACCAGTTCGAGCAGAGCACCGAGCCCCGGAGCATCGGCACTGACCCGAATCACACCGAGGCCGGCACGCCCCCCGAGGGGCTTGAGCACGATGTCCCCCTGCTCGCGCGCGAACGCTTCCAGCTCCTGAACGCGACCAGCCACCAGGGTCGGGGCCATCCAGCGACTGAAACGCAGGGCGCCGAGCTTTTCGTTCCAAGCGCGCAGCGAGGAGGGCCGGTTAAGAACGCGAACGCCGGCCCGCTCCGCCACTTCCAAAAGATGCGTGGCATAGAGATAAGCCTCATCCACGGGCGGATCCTTCCGCATCCAGATCACGTGAAAGCGACTCAGGGGCAGACGCTGCCCTTCGCCGATCGTGATCCAGGGTTCCGGCTGCACGGGCGCGGCCACAGCAAAGGGCTCATCGGCCAGAGCGATCAGATCAGAAGGGGTGCACGCCCAGAGTTCGTGACCTGCCCTCGCCGCAGCCTCCATGAGGGCGGCGGTGGAGTCTTTGGCTGGATTGATGCGCTGGAGTGGATCCAGCACGAACAAGTGACGCATGGCGAGCAGCCTCAGGCGTCACCAGCGAGCAGAGCATCAAGCTCCCCGGCCCGTTCAAGGGCATGGAGGTCGTCACAACCACCGATGTGTCGATCGGCGATAAAGATCTGGGGCACACTCCGACGACCATCGCCGCGGGCGGCCATGGCATCACGACCCGGCTCATCACCATCCACAGCATGTTCGGTGTAAGCCACCCCCTTGCGATCCAGGAGCTGCTTGGCCCGGATGCAGTAAGGGCAGGTGCGCCAGGTGTAAATCTCAACCGAAGCCATGGGGAAACACGCCGAGCTTTTGGATCCTATGCAGAACGACCTCGCTGATAGGTTCAACCCATTGGATCAGCTGGCAACCGTTGCTCGACCTCACCGACTTCAAGCGCGACCTTTCTGAGCTCACCGACCGCCTGGGCCATGCCCAGGACTGTCTTTGACGTTCCTGCCCTCAAAGCCAGACAGCAGGACCTCGAACAGCTCGCCGCCCAACCGGACTTCTGGGACGACCAACAGAACGCCCAGAAGCAGATGCGCCGCCTCGATGAGGTGAAGGCCCAACTCGAGCAACTCGGCCAATGGAGAAGTGCCGTCGATGACGCCCAGGCCACCCTGGAGCTCTACGACCTGGAACCTGACGACGAGATGCTCAGCGAAGCCCAGCAGGGGCTCACCACGCTGCGCAACGACCTGGACCGCTGGGAGCTGGAACGCCTGCTCAGTGGTGAGTACGACAAGGAAGGTGCCGTGCTTTCCATCAATGCCGGAGCCGGCGGCACCGATGCCCAGGACTGGGCATTGATGCTGATGCGCATGTACACGCGCTGGGCCGAAGACCACGGGATGAAGGTGAGCGTCGACGAACTCAGCGAAGGTGAAGAAGCAGGCATCAAGAGCTGCACGATCGAGATCGAGGGCCGCTACGCCTACGGCTATCTACGCAATGAAAAAGGCACCCACCGCCTGGTTCGCATCTCACCGTTCAACGCCAACGACAAGCGCCAGACCAGCTTTGCCGGTGTGGAGGTGATGCCAAAGATTGAAGAGGAGGTCAAGCTCGACATCCCCGAGAAGGACCTGGAGATCACCACCAGCCGCTCCGGTGGTGCCGGTGGTCAGAACGTGAACAAGGTGGAGACGGCTGTGCGCATCCTGCACATCCCCACCGGCTTGTTTGTGCGCTGCACGCAGGAACGCTCCCAGCTGCAAAACAAGGAGAAGGCGATGGCACTGCTGATGGCCAAGCTGCTGGTGATCGCTCAGGAACAGCGGGCTGCAGAGATCGCCGACATCCGCGGCGACATCGTTGAGGCGGCCTGGGGCAACCAGATCCGCAACTACGTGTTCCACCCCTATCAAATGGTGAAAGATCTCCGCACCCAGCACGAAACCACCGATGTGCAAGGGGTGATGGACGGTGATCTCGATCCCTTCATTCAGGCTCTGCTGCGCCAGGGTGTGGACAGCCCAGGCCGTGAAGAGGACAGCTGAGCGATGAACACCAATCCGGCGCCAAACGACCCCGCCCCCATGGATCCCACGACCAGCGAGGGGGCGCCGACACCACCACCCAGTTTCGTGAAACTGGCCATGCGCAACATGGTGCGCAAAGGTCGCCAGAGCCTGTTCCACTTCGGGTTGACGGCCTTCGGCTTCATCGGCTTCATCCTGGTGGTCGCCTGGCTTGGGCGACCGACCCTGCCGCAATGAGCCCAACTGCGGATCCAGTGATCAGCATCGACCTCGCCTTCCAGGCCGCACCCTCTGACCTGATGGACGCCGAAGCCGATGCTCAGCTCCAGGAACGGCTCAACACCCAAGACGCTTGGGAGCTGGACTTGATCACCTGGCTCACAGCCATGCGCAGCGACGCGAGCCTGGTCTGCCCAGAGACCGTACGGACCGCAAGCGAGTTCAGCCTTGGTCTGCAGTTCTGCGATGACCCAACAATTGCCGCCCTCAACGGACAGTGGCGTCAGAAGCCCCAACCCACCGATGTGCTCTCCTTCCCTGCTCTGGAGGGGGATCCGCCGATCGGGGCCGATGCCTGCCTGGAACTCGGAGACATCATCGTGTCGGTACCGACCGCTCAACGGCAGGCTGACGAGCATGGCCATGACCTGCTGCACGAACTGCGCTGGCTCGTGAGCCATGGGTTTTTGCATCTGCTGGGCTGGGACCATCCCGACGATGCTCAGCTCAACGCCATGCTCCAGTGCCAGGAGCGTCTGCTAGCCATCAACGGTAAGGTTCAGTCCCAGGGTGAGATCAGCTGAATCAACAGATGGGATCACTGCTGCACTCCGAAGATGACCGCTCATTGACCGACGAGCTCAGCCACGCCAGCAGCCACGCTGCCGCCAGCCACAGGGCCGCGCGGCGCGGGGCCTGGCGCATCGCCGGTGACCTGCCCGCGAGCTTCCGCTACGCAGCTCAGGGCCTGGGCTACGGCTTCGTCAGCCAAAGGAACTTCCGAATCCATGTGGTGATCGGGGCGGTGGTGTTCAGTCTTGGCCTCTGGCTGCAACTGCCCACCATCCAGCTGGCCGTACTCGTGCTCACGGTGGCGGCGGTGCTGGTGCTGGAACTGCTCAACACTGCGATTGAAGCAGTGGTGGATCTGGCGATCGGTCGCCGCTTTCATCCCTTGGCAAGAATCGCCAAGGATTGCGCAGCCGCCGCCGTGCTCGTGGCAGCGATCAGCTCCCTGCTCATCGCCTTGCTGCTGCTCCTCCCTCCCTTGCTGGAGCGCCTTCACGGATAATCGCCCCCATGCTCCTGGTCATCGACAACTACGACAGCTTCACCTTCAACCTGGTGCAGTACTTCGGTGAGCTCGCCGACCAGCACCCGCTGGCTGCGGATCTGCGGGTGGAGCGCAATGACGCCCTGAGCCTGGACGAGATTCGCAGCCTCAATCCCGACGCGATCCTGCTCTCCCCAGGGCCTGGGGACCCAGACCAGTCGGGAGTCTGCCTGGAGGTCCTGCGCGAACTTTCGCCAACGGTGCCGACCCTGGGAGTGTGTCTCGGCCATCAGGCCCTGGCCCAGGTGTATGGAGGTCGCGTGGTGCGGGCAGCGGAGCTGATGCACGGCAAGACTTCACCGGTGCTGCATCAGGGTGATGGCGTGTTCGCAGGCTTGCCCCAGCCGCTCACCGCCACGCGATACCACAGTCTGATCGCTGACCGCGAGACCCTACCCGCGTGCCTGGAGGTGACGGCCTGGCTGGAAGACGGCACGATCATGGGCCTGCAGCATCGGGACTTTCCCCACCTCCAGGGCGTGCAATTTCATCCCGAGAGCGTGCTCACCGAAGCCGGGCACCAGCTCCTGGCCAACTTTCTGAAGTTGGCGGAGGGTGGCGCCCACCACTGCTAGCTTCCAGCTTCCATCGGACTCCGACTCCGCCCATGCTTGTCCGCCCGCTGGCCTCGGCCCTGATTGCAGCAGCACTGCCCGCAGCGGCACTGGTTGGAGCAGCACAGCCCGGAGCGGCGATCGCTGGTGGCGTCACAATCACCAGCTATGGCCACAGCGCCCTGCTGATCAATGGTGGCGGCCAATCGGTGCTCGTGAACCCCTTCAAGGCCGTGGGCTGCGCCAAGGGCCTTCGGGAACCGAGGGTCAACGCCACGGTGATCCTGGCCAGCTCAGAACTGGCCGACGAGGGTGCCCGCATCGCAGGGGGCACCTTCCTCTCCAAGCCTGGTTCCTACAGGGTCGGCGGCTTGAAGCTTGAAGGCTTCGCCGCACCCCATGACCGGGTCGGCGGACGACGCTTCGGCCAGTCCACCCTCTGGCGCTGGCAACAGGGAGGATTGAGCTTCGCCCATCTGGGGGGCACCGCGGCTCAGCTCAGTGGTGAAGACAAGGTGCTGCTGGGTCGCCCGGATGTGCTGATCATCGGTGTCGGTGGCGGCGCCAAGGTCTACAACGCTGCGGAGGCCGCCAAGGTGGTGAAGGAGCTCAATCCCCGTCGGGTGATCCCCGTGCAGTACGTGAGCGGATCCACCCCTGCGGGCTGCGACCAAAGCGGGATCCAGCCCTTCCTTGATGCCATGGCCGGTACGGAGGTGCGTCGTGTTGGCACCACCCTCTCGGTTCCCACCGGCCTCGGCGATGGCACCGTCATCGATGTGATGCGCTAGTGCGTCAGCAGCAGGTCGGCGAGCCGCTGGCGGTCCGCCCCTTGCAGCAGCGCCAACAGCACCAGCACCCTCGCTTTCTGGGGGCTCAAATCTTCCGCTGGAAGCAAACCGAGCAGCTCATCATCCGACCGCGCCGGCACCCGACCCCGGCCGGTGCGTGACGTGCGAACGAGCAGCGGAACCTCCTGGCACCTCCCCTGCGGCAGGCACTTGCGCTCCAACGCCAGCCGCTCGAAACAAGAGAGCTGTCCCGCCCCGGTTCCCGCAAAGACCAAAGCATCGACACCCGCGTCGATCAAGGCCTCAATCAGTCGCGTCGACGGCTGCACGTAGCCATACAGGATCTCCACCAGCGGCCAGCATTCAGGGTCCGGCATGGCCGCGAACGAGGACCGATCAACCACCAGCCCGGAATCGGTGGTGTGGCGATGGCTAGGTGTGCGGGTGAAGCGCACGCCATCACCATCGACCGTGCCAAGGCGCCCGTGACCGGGGGAGCGAAAGGCTGCGACCCCGGAGCAGGCGACCTTCGTCACCTCGCGGGCACCATGAATCTCCCCATCCATCACCACGAGAACCCCACGACCAACAGCCTGGGGATGCACGGCCACTTGAAGGGCCTGCAACAGGTTGAGGGGACCATCCGCACTCAACGCTGTGGAGGGTCGCATGGCTCCCACCAGCACCACGGGCCTGGCATGACCGAGTGCGAGATGCAACCAGTAGGCGGTTTCCTCAAGGGTGTTGGTGCCATGGGTAATGACCACACCGCTGAGGCCGGGATCCTGACGGAAGGCTGCATCGATCCGCCGCAGCAGCTGCAGCCAGAGCCGATGGCTCATATCAGCGCTGTCGATGTTGGCGAGCTGTTCCACCTCCAGATCGGCCACGCAGCCGGCATCCGGCAACGCTGCGAGCAACTGCTCACCATCGAGCACCCCGGCGTTGTAATCCTCCAGGGCAAGGCGCGACTCAGCGGTGCCGGCGATGGTGCCACCCGTGCAAAGCACCAACAGACGGGGGAGGGACTGGGAGGGCCGCTCGCTCATCAGCAATCAGTCTTCAGGGACGGGGGCCTGGAGCGGCCAAGGAGACATACACCTCCCAAAAGTGCTGCATCTGCTCGGTGGTGCCGATGCTGACCCGCAGAGAACCGTCGATCTGGGGCTTACCCGCCATCGATCGCACGAGGATCCCCGCCGCGCGCAACTCCGCCTCCACCTCCGCAACGGCCCGCTGCGGCCAGATCAAGAGATAGTTCCCTCCGGCTGCGTGGAAAGAAACACCAGATCGTGTCAACTCCGAGACGATCCAGTCACGGGCCCGTGTCACCTCGGCCACATAGGCATCGGTATAAGGCTGGTCCCGAAGGGCCGCGAAAGCAGCGGTCACCGCCACGCTGTTCACGTCGTAGGGACCAGTGACCCGACTGACGCGATCCACCACAGCGGCGTGACCGATCGCAAAACCGATGCGCAGGCCTGCCAGACCCGCCGTCTTGGCCAGGGAGCGCAACACCAGCAGATTGGGAGTAGCGGCGAAATCGGCGCTCGGCAACACACTGTCGCCGGTGAATGCCTCATAGAGCTCATCCACCACCACCAACGTGTCGGGGGCAGCAGCCGCCAGCGCCAGCACCTGACCCGCCTCGAGACGGGTGCCCGTGGGGTTATTCGGATTGCAGAGCATCAGAATCCGCGGCTTCCGGCCTAGGGCCGAACGGATGGCATCCAGCGGAAAGACGAACCCAGGCATGCCATGGGGGATCGCCTCGATCGTCATCCCCTGCATGGCAGCGCAAGGGGCGTAGTAACCGAAAGTGGGACTCGTGGTGAGCAGCGTGTCACCGGAGGCGCCATAGGCATGGATGACGGCATGGATCGCCGCATCCACCCCGTTGAAGAGGCCGATCTGATCAACGGTCAGCGGGACACACAAACCCGAAGACGAGGCCGCCAGATTGGCCATCAAGGCCTCCCGCAGTCCGTCGTACTCGGGATAGATGGCGATGTGATCGGCGGGAATGGCCCGGATCGCCTCCAGCACCTTCGGGCTAGGACCAACCGTGTTCTCATTGAAGTCGAGTCTCAACAAACCCCGCCGACCTTCAAGAGGAGCGCTGTAAGCCTTCAGTCGCTCCACGTCGAGACGCGCTGCAGGACCCTCTTGCCGTTGCTGCCTGGCCATCGAGGTGTCGCTCACATCCGCTCCAGGGTGGCAATGCCCAACAGTCCTAGGCCGCACTTCAACGTATCGGCCGTGAGCCTGCACAGGGCCAACCGGGAACTGAGTGTGGCCCCTTCGGCCTTGAGCACCGGCACCTGGTCGTAAAAACGGTTGAACACCTGGCTGAGCTCAAACAGATAGCTGCAGAGACGATTGGGCAGCAACTCCTCCTCCACCTCGGCGATCACAGCATCAAATTTCAGCAACTCCCTCACCAGAGCCCACTCCTGGGGCTCGCTGAAGCTCAAGCTGCCCGCCTCTGAGGCGGCGGAGGCTTCCAGATCACCACCCTTGCGGGCAATCCCCGCGATGCGCACCACCGCGTAGAGCAAATAGGGCGCCGTGTTGCCTTGGAGGGCGAGCATCCGATCAAAGCTGAACTGATAGTTGGTGATTCGGTTCTGGCTGAGATCGGCGTATTTCACCGCCGCTAGTCCCACCGTGGTGGCCACATGCTGGATGAACGCCTCGTCCTCGCTGCGGCCCTCGTCCTCGAGGCGGCGACGCAGGTCCGCTTCCGCTCGCTCGACGGCTTCATCAAGAAGATCGCGCAGGCGGACCGTGTCGCCAGCCCTGGTCTTGAGCTTCTTGCCATCGTCGCCCTGCACCAACCCAAAGGGCACATGTTCCAGACGTCCGTTCTCGGGGATCCAACCCGCACGACGGGCCACCTGAAACACACCCGCGAAGTGATTGGCCTGGCCCGCATCCGTCACATAAATCACGCGGCGAGCACCATCACCATCCGGCACTGCTGCGTAGCGATAGCGAATCGCCGCCAGGTCGGTGGTGGCGTAATTGAAGCCCCCATCACTCTTCTGCACGATCACTGGCAGCGGTTTGCCGTCCTTGCCGCTCACGCCCTCCAGAAACACGCATTGGGCTCCGTCATCGGTCACCAGGAGCTCCGCCTCTTGCAGGCCTTCAAGCACAGCCGGCAGATACGGGTTGTAGAAGGACTCACCCCTCTCGCTCAAGCGGATGTCGAGTCGGTCGTAAATCTTCTGGAATTCACGACGGGACTGATCGCAAAGCAGTCCCCAAGCTTTTAGCGATACCGGGTCACCGCCCTGCAGTTTCACCACCTCCTCGCGGGAGGTGATCTGAAACGCCTCATCGTCATCAAAACGCTTCTTGGCCTCGCGATAGAAGGCCACCAGGTCGCCGAGGTCCACCGCATCAGCGGTCTCCAGAGCGGCAGGCGCCACCTGCTTGAGATGGGTGATCAGCATCCCGAACTGAGTGCCCCAGTCGCCCACATGGTTGAGACGCAGCACCGGATGGCCACGGAACTCGAGCACCCGCGCCAACGAGTCGCCAATGATCGTGGAGCGCAAATGGCCCACATGCATCTCCTTGGCAATGTTGGGGCTAGAAAAATCCACCACCACCGGTGCCGAGTTCTCCACCGGCGGAACGCCCAGGCGGGGATCTCCGAGCCGGGTGACCACCTCCGACGCCAGCCGCTCAGGGCGAAGGGTGAGATTGATGAACCCAGGGCCCGCAATTTGGGGCTCCAAGCAGAGATCGGTGAAACCGGGGTTTGCCTGGAGCTGCTCCACGATCGCGGTGGCGATCTGCCGCGGCGCCTGCTTCAGGGGTTTCGCCAGGGGCAGGGCACCGTTGGCCTGAAAGTCACCGAACTCCGGCTTGCTGGCCGGGGCCAGCTGGGGGTCGAGCGGCCGCCCGTCCTCACGCGCTTGTGCTGCCGCTGCTGGAAACGCCCGTTCCATTGCTTCGCGCAGCTGGGTCTCCAGGGTGTGGGCGATGCGCAGCATGGAAGGGGAATGGGGCAGGGCCTGGCTCTGATCATCCCCCGGCGGGGGTGAAACGCATGCTCAGATCCAGCCAGCTGCTGCGCGTCACGGGTGCACTGGTGGAGATGAGATCAAGACCGCTGGCCGCATAGGCCGCAAGCGCATCCGGCTGGATCCCTGAGGCCTCCAGCACCACCGGTGCCGCGCCGGGGCGAGCACGCGCCTCGTCCCGCAGTCGAGGCACCAACGCCTTCAGCTCCTCCGGGCTGAACTCATCCAGCAGCACCCCATCGGCGCCGGCCCGCACGGCCGCGATCGCTTCCACCTCGGTTTCCGCTTCCACAATCACAGGCGCCGGCCAGGGGGCCGAGGCGCGCACAACCGCCATCGCCGCCTCCACCCCCCCAGCCCAAGCCAGGTGGTTTTCCTTGAGCATCGCTGCATCGTCTAAACCCATGCGGTGGTTCAAACCACCGCCGCAACGCACGGCGTATTTCTCCAAAACCCGCAGCCCTGGCGTGGTTTTGCGGGTATCCGCCAACTGCACACCTGAGCCCTTCAGCTGGGCGACCAGCGCTGCGGTGGCCGTGGCAATCCCGGAGAGGCGCATGGCCAGGTTCAGGGCCGTGCGCTCCATCGCCACCAGCGCCTGGGCCTCAGCGTCCAGTTCGAGCACACGTTGCCCAGGCTTGACCAGCTCTCCCTCGTCCACCAGCAGCCGCACCCGCGCCGCAGGGTCGAGAAGGCACAGCAATGGCTCCACCAGCACGCCACCGCAGAAACGCCCCTCAGCCTTGGCGACCCAGTGAGCAGCGCCATGGCACCCGTGAAGTGCGGGAGCTGTGAGATCGCCGCGGCCAAGGTCCTCCATCAGCCAGGCCTCCAGCTGCGCGCGTAGCTGCGGGGTGATCAACAAAGGAGCCACCATCAGAGCCAACTGGTGCCAGAGGCTTCCAGGGCTTCGATCGAGGGCCAGGCCCCCCAGCCAAATAGGAGCTGGTTCAGACGGTCCATCAAGGCCGGGGTCTCCTGAAGAGCCTGACGGGCGGCCCATTCGGCCTCTTGCACCTGGTCATCGGAAAGGTTGAGAGCCTCCAGCAGGCGTCGGTAAGCGACCCGCTCAGCGGCGTTGATGGCACTGTCATCCTCTGGCCCCTGACTGCTGCACGCCATCTGATAGGCGAGAGACACCATCTCGATGCGCACATCCTTGTCCTGGAGCTGGCCGACCCAGGCCTCCAGATCCGAGGCCTGCTCAGCCTGCAAAGCCGCCAGCGCATCCTCGGGATCCACCTGCGGCAACAGGCGGGCCGACAGCTTGCCCAGCAGCGCCCTCTCTTCCGGAGCCACCTCCCCATCCACACTCGCCACCCAACACAACAACTTCAACTGAGCCTGTTGCGCGGGGTTGAGGCCAGCCAGGGGATCAGTCACCGGACACACCGAGCGAGAGGCCTTCATTCTGGGAGCCCAGCGGCCCTCACTTGCCGATGCAGAACCGGGAAAAGATCCGATCCAGCACTGATTCGGTGAGCTCCTCCCCGGTGATTTCACCAAGACTGTGAATTGCCTGACGCAAATCGATCGTCCAGAAGTCCCAGGGCAGCCCTTCGGTCGCCACCTGCTCACTGCGGGCCAGGGCATCGGCGGCCTCCTGAGCCAGATCCGCCTGGCGTTGGTTCAGGGAGAGGAGCAGGGAGCCGTCTGTCAGGGCTCCACAACGCTCCAACATGGCCTGCACCAACTCAGCCTCCCCAGCTCCGGTGCTGGCACTGAGACGGATGTCGGCAGCAGAGCCAGGCAGCCGCGCCGGGGTGTCCGTGCCAGCAAGATCCACTTTGTTGCCCACCAGCAGATGGGGCACAGCGGCGGGGATGCGTTGCCGCAGCGCCTCATCCTCGGGCGTCCAGCCCGCGCTCAAGTCAAAGAGGAGCAGCACCAGATCAGCACTGGCCAGGGCGTCATGACTCCGGGCGATGCCAAGCTGCTCCACCGCATCGCTCGTCGCCCGGATGCCAGCGGTATCGAGCAAGGTGATCGGCACCCCCTCCAGCACGATCTCGCTCTCCAACAGATCACGGGTGGTGCCGGGTAGGTCGGTCACGATCGCCCGCTCCCGACGGCTAAGCCGATTCAGCAAAGAGCTCTTGCCCACATTCGGACGTCCCACCAGGGCCACCCGCAGGCCACTGCGCAGGGCCGCGCCCCGTTCAGCATCCGCCACCAGAGTGCGTAGATCCCTTTGCACCGCCTGCAGCTCATGCAGTAAGGCCGCACTATCGAGCGGGGGCAGATCCTCCTCGAAATCCACGCGCGCTTCCAGCTCACTGAGCTGATCCAGAAGTCGTTCACGCAGGGGCGTGATCCGTTGCTGAATCCCGCCGTCTACGCCGGCCATCGCCAGCTGCGCTGCCCGCTGACTGCGCGCCGCCACCAGATCACTGATCGCTTCAGCGCGGGTCAGATCCAGGCGACCGTTCAGCACCGCGCGCTGGCTGAACTCTCCCGGCAGAGCCCGGCGCACCCCGGGCTGTTCCAACACCCTGGCCAGAACACGCTGTATGGCGATCACACCCCCGTGGCAATGGATCTCCACCACGTCTTCGGCGGTGAAACTGCGCGGCGCCAGCATCAAGAGCAGGAGCACCTCATCAATCCGCTCCTCGCCGTCAGCGGCGAGCACGTGGCCGTAAAGCACCCGATGGCTCTCCCAGGGCTGGTGGCCGGGAATGCGAGTCACGGCGCGCACAGCCGCCTGAGCCTGGGGCCCCGAGAGGCGGATCACCGCGATGCCACCCTGCCCCGGGGCCACAGCCGTCGCGACGGCTGCAATGGTGTGCGGACCAGAGCTGCTCTCAGACATTGGCGCGTTGGGCCGATTTCAGCTCTCTCCTCTCTACGATCGCAAGCCACACCCTTCTCCGCAGGCGACGGACTGCACCCATGGCCCGGATGCTCCTGAAGGATGTGCAATCCAGAGTTCGACGGGCGATGACCTGGATCTGGGACCAGGAAGGCACGCCAGGACAGCGGGCGCGTGGTGTGAGCGCTGGCGTCTTCTGCGGCTGCTTTCCCTTCTTCGGGCTGCAGATCATCCTCAGTGTGGGTATGGCGTCCCTGCTGCGGGGCAACCATCTTCTGGCCGCCGCTGCCACCTTGATCAGCAACCCCTTCACCTACGTGCCCCTCTACTGGTTCAACTACCAGGTGGGTGATGCGCTCATTGGGAACGGTCAAGGTCCTGCCCTGAACAGCATCAGTCGCAGCACGCTTTGGGAGCAGGGCTGGGGGTTCAGCTCCCGCCTACTTCTTGGTTCAGCCGTGGTGGCCACAATCCTCGGCGCCGTGCTCGGACTGGCGGCCTACGCCCTCTTTCACGCCCGAGAGTCAGTGAAAATGCCGAACGGCAGTAACGGCTCACACAGCTGAACACACCCATCGCAAGATGGTCATGCCAGCTATGGCTCAGGGGCGAACGCCACGGGCGAGGAACACACCCACAAAAGCCCAGGCCCTGGGATCATCCACTAGGGCATCAGCAGCCTCCAACGTGGCGCGAGCCGCTTCAAGTTCCTCTCCTTCGAGCAACAGGCGTTTGAATCCGAGCGTGATATCGAGAAACGCCCGCATCCCGAGCTGTCTTGACGTCACCGTCTCCACATGCACGTCGACCGGGTCGTAGCCGCTCTCCTCCAGCAGGCGACCAAGCTGGCGGCCGATCTGGCGATTACCACCACGCCGTTCCTGGGCACGAGCCGCATGCGTCGTGAAGGTCGCGAAGCCCTCCGGTTCGGGGACCAACGTCAACCAGCTGTCGTCGATATCAAAAATGCACAGCACACCACCGGGCTTCAGCAGAGCTCGAATCGCTTCCAGAGCCTGCAACGGCTTTTCAAGGTGCTGGAACAGCAGCCGGGCATAGATGAAATCAAACTGCCCCTGCTCGAGGGGAGGGGCATAGACATCACCCTGTAAAAAACGAATCGACGCCAACCCCGCGGTCGCCGCTTCTTCGCGGGCGGCGGCGAGCAACTCACCGTTCAGATCCATGGCCGTGACCCGCGAATTGGGATGGGCCTGGGCGATCAATCGGCTGATCACCCCAGGGCCGCAGGCCAGATCGAGCACAACCTGGCCATCCGCCAACCCCATCCTCTCGAGCAGCTGCAGTTCGAGCTGGGCCGAGCGCTGAGCCTGAAGCTGAAGCCGCTCGAGTTCACCGCTCTCGTCACCGAGGGCGGTGAAGTCATAGGAGCCGGCGGCGTTGGGAGTAGTCGTCATCAGGGGCATCCCAGCTGAGCTGAAGTAGGCGTTCCGTCGTGCTGGAAAGGCGTTCCGACAGCACCAGCGCCAGGTTACGCAACACAAGCGCCATCGCATCCGGTTGGGTGCGCAGCGCTTTGTTCAGAAAGGCCTGAGTGAGCACCAACACCCGCATGTCCGTGGCCGCCACCACATCAGCACTGCGCTGCCTTCGGCCAAGGAAGCCCATCTCTCCGAACACATCACCGGGCTTGAGCACAGCAAGCCCAAACCGTTGCCCCTGATGCTGCCGACTCACCTCGGCAAAGCCCTCCATCACCACGAACAGGTCCTGCCGAGACTCGCCCTCCGAAACGATGCGATCTCCAGCGGCGCACTGCAACACGGTGCCGGTTTTCAGCAGACGACGGGACTGCTCATCGCTCAACTCCTGGAGAAGCGGTAGACCCTGGCCCGGCTGACGCAGGGCATCGCCAGCCAGCTCCCAGAATTGATCTGGATCCACCAGGCGATGGTTCAGTCCCCAATAACTCTGAGACTGTTGATCGAGCCAAATCCCATCGGCCTCTGCATCGACGCATTGGGCAAGCGCCGGATGGCGCATCAGGGGAGAACGACTACGGCGCAGATGATCGCGATCGCGGAGGGCCAGCAACATCGGCACCTGATACCCCACACCAGGCCAGGCGATGCCGGCACAGAAACGGCGATACCCCAGCTGCTCATACAGCTCGATCAATCCGGGATGGGCGTGACAGAGATCAAAACGGATGCCCTGCTCGAGGGCATCGGCAAAGCAACGGTTGAACAACAAACCAAGGGAGCCACCACCGCGCCAGTCGGCGCGGAGCATCAGCCTGGAGGTGTATGACAGCGCAGCGAGGGGTGCCTGCTCAAGCAGAAAGTCCAGTGCAATCGGGCGCAAAGCTTCCCGGGCCGACGCCATAGCTTCAAGGCGATTGAAGCGAAGCGTGCCGACCAGAGCACCTTCACCATCGCGGAGAACATAGAGGCTGGCACTGGCATCAAACCGATCCATGAGCTCGCGGCGGTCATGGTTGGCATCCGGTGGAGACTTGCCCATCTCCTCCACATACACCGCGTAACGAAAGCGAAAAACCTCCTGACGCTCGGCCTCCGAAATGGCGAGCGAAACGCTGGTGTGCTGATCGGTCAAGGCCCTATCTCCTGGCGATCAGCTCTGCCCGGTCCGGGCGATATCGAGCACATCCGCCATGGAGCGGATCTGATCCATGGTGCGCTGCAACAGGTCAGCACTGGCCAGCTCTACTCGCAAGTCGATACGGGCCGGTTTGCCGTAGGCCGTTTTCACACGAGCATCACTGACGTTGATCGATCCATCAGACAGGCGCATCAGGATGTCTTTCAGGATGCCAACCCGATCGATCACCTCGATGCGCAATTGCACGGGGAAACGCTGACCATTGCGGGCATTCGCCGGGTTCCAGCGCACAGGCAATCGCCGTTCGCTGGGAATTGCCTCCACGTTGGAGCACTCTCGCCTGTGAATGGTGATCCCATGGTTGCCAAGGGCCACCGTTCCCAGGATCGCTTCACCGGGGAGCGGGCTGCAGCAACCACCCAGACGGTAATCAAGACCCTCGACTCCGAGGATCGGGACGGCATCGCCGTGGTCATGGCGAGCCGGCGCTGATTCCGCCTGTTCCACCAGCTTGCGGGCCACATCCTCATTGCTGAGGGGCTGGATCTCCGCCGCGGATTGGAGACGAATTTCCTCCCGGAGCCTGTTGAGCACCTGATGAAGGGTGACGGCACCGAAACCGAGGGCCGCAAGCAAGTCGTCGGTGCTGTTCAGATTGCACCGCTCGGCGACACGGGTCATCGCCTCGCTATTGAGCAAGGCATCGAAACCGCTCCGCCCCAGCTCACGCTCCAACAGCTCCTTGCCGCGCTGAATCGTTTCATTGCGATGGCTGCGCTTGTACCACTGGCGGATGCGATTTCGCGCCGTTGGCGTGGCCACGAAATTGAGCCAATCGAGGCTGGGGTGTGCGGTTTTACTGGTGAGAATGTTGACGAAATCACCGTTCTGCAACGGTGTTGAGAGAGGGCAGAGGCGATCGTTGATCCTCACGCCATGGCAGTGATTACCCACCTCGGAGTGAATCCGGAACGCGAAGTCCACCGCCGTGGATCCCTTGCGCAGGCCAACCACATCGCCCTTGGGAGTGAACACGAAGACCTCTTCGTCGAAGAGATCTTCCTTGATCGACGCCAGGTAGTCGTTGTGATCATCGGCGCCCCCCTCCTGCTGCCAGTCGACCAGCTGCCGCAGCCAGTTGAACCGTTCGGTATCCCCGCCTGCCGCCGGTGACCCCCCCTCTTTGTATTTCCAGTGGGCCGCAATTCCGAACTCCGACACCTGGTGCATCTCCAGAGTGCGGATCTGCACCTCGATCGGCCGATGCCGGCCGATCACCGCTGTGTGCAGCGACTGATAGCCGTTGGGCTTAGGAAGGCCGATGTAGTCCTTGAAGCGTCCGGGGATCGGCCGAAAGGTGTCGTGCACCACGGCCAGGGCCCGATAGCAGCTCTCCACATTGGGCGTGATGATGCGCAGAGCGGCCACGTCGTAGATCTCGTGGAATGCCTTCTGCTGCCGCTGCATCTTGCTCCAGATGCCATAGAGGTGTTTCGGTCTACCACTCACCTCACAGCTCCCAAGGCCCACAGCCGCCAGACGATCGCTGAGCAATTGCACAGTCACCCCGAGGCGTTCCTCACGCTCACTGCGCTTGGTGGCCACCTGCTGCTGGATCTCCCGGAAGGCTTCCGGCTCCAGCAACTTGAAGGCCAGGTCTTCCAGTTCCCATTTGAAGCGACCGATGCCAAGACGATTGGCCAAGGGGGCATAGATCTCCCGGGTTTCCCGGGCAATGCGCTGACGCTTCTCCTCCTTGAGCGACCCGAGGGTGCGCATGTTGTGAAGACGATCCGCCAGCTTCACCAGCACCACGCGGATATCGCTGGCCATCGCCAAGAACATCTTGCGCAGGTTCTCCGCCTGAGCTTCGGTGCGGTTAGTGAAGTGAAGTCCTCCCAGCTTGGTGACGCCCTCCACCAGCTCACGCACCTCGGCACCGAAATGATTTTCGAGCTGAGCGGGAGTCAGATCGGTGTCTTCCACCACGTCATGGAGGAAGCCGGCGGCGATCACTGGCGCACTGGCACCGATATCGCGCAGCAAGTCGGCCACGGCCACCGGGTGCACGATGTAGGGGTCGCCGCTGGCGCGGAACTGACCCTGATGCAACTGGAACGCGAAATCAAACGCTGCCGCCAGAAGCGCTTCGGGGTCGGTCGGGCAGCTGTATCCCTCGCCAGGGGGCACATGGGTGAGGCACTCCCGCAGCCAGTCGGGCAGATCGATGCCGTAATCCTCGATCGTGCGGATCGGATGCACCCTTGGCACAGGCTGGTCGCACCCCTCTGCTGCACTGACCGCATCGGTCTGTGTCGGTTCCGGCGCAGAGGTGACGTTCAGCATCCGACCCGGCAGGGTCAATCCATGGTATTGAGTCGGGTGCCCCTGTGCTGCCATTGATGTCCAGCGGTTCTGGGTTGGTGCTGGAGCTCAAGCAGTTGAGGCTGCGCTACCCGAGCAGTAATCGCTGGACCCTGGATGGGCTGGACCTTGAGCTGGAGCCGGGGGAGCGCCTCGCCCTGGTGGGCCCCTCCGGCTGCGGGAAAAGCACCGTGGCCAGAGCTGTACTCCAGCTGCTGCCGGCCGGAAGCCAGTGCCTCGGCGGCCTGAAATTGCAGGGTCAGGACCCCAGAACGCTGGGCCGCTCAGCACTCCGGCAGCTACGTGGCGAAGCGGTGGGCCTGGTCTTTCAGGACCCGATGACCCGCCTCAATCCGTTGATGACGGTGGGGAATCACCTCCTCGACACCCTCAGAGCCCACAGGCCGGCCACTCCATCCACGAAACGGCGCAACCGGGCCGAACAGCTGCTGGAAGCGGTGGGCATCGGAGCCGAGCGCTTCGGCGCCTACCCCCATGAATTCAGCGGTGGCATGCGCCAGCGCCTGGCGATCGCTCTGGCCATGGCCCTTGATCCGCCGCTGGTCATTGCCGATGAACCCACCACCAGCCTGGATGTGGCCGTGGCGAACCAGGTGATGGGCGCTCTGCAGACGCTCTGTGCAGAGCGGGGAAGCGCCTTGCTGCTGATCAGCCACGACCTGGCGATGGCCAACAGGTGGTGCGAACGGATGGCCGTGCTCGATCAGGGGCGGGTGGCGGAGCTCAACAGCAGCCTCACCGTGCTGACAGAGCCCCGGTCCGACGTGGGCCAGCGCTTGGTGGCGGCAGCACGCCAACGGGAGGGAGGTCAGACCCCGGCGGCTCCAGAGAGCCGACTGCTGCTCCGCGTGGAGAACCTGCGCTGCTGGCACAACCTGGGGGGGCCACCCTGGGCACCCACGTGGCTCAAGGCGGTGGATGGGGTGAGCTTTGCGCTGCAGGCGGGGGAATCCCTCGGGGTGGTCGGCGGCTCGGGCTGTGGCAAGAGCACGCTCTGCCGCGCCCTCATGGGCCTGAACCCGATTCGGGGCGGGCAGGTGTGGCTCAACGGGCAGGAGCTGTTGCGCCTGCGCGGCCCCCAGGAGCAACTGGCGAGGCGTTCGATCCAGATGGTATTCCAAGACCCCTTGGCCTGCCTGAATCCGGCCATGCGCGTGGTCGATGCCATCGCTGATCCGCTGCTCATCCACGGCTTAGCGAAACCGGCAGCCGCACGGGAACGGGCCCGGGAGCTGCTGGAACTGGTGGGCCTGACTCCGGCCGAAGAGTTTCAGAACCGTCGGCCCCGGCAGCTCTCCGGCGGCCAGCAACAGCGGGTGGCCATCGCCCGGGCCCTCGCCCTCGACCCACGGGTGCTGATCTGCGATGAGAGCGTGAGCATGCTCGATGCCGAGATCCAGGCTGAAGTGCTCATGCTGCTGCGCGGTCTCCAGGCCCGCCTTGGAGTCGCGATGCTGTTCATCACCCACGACCTCTCCGTGGCCAGTGGGTTCTGCCACCGGGTGATCGTGCTCGACAAGGGGAAGATCGTGGAGGAAGGCCGCGGTGATCAGGTGCTGCAAGCACCGGAAGCGGCAATCACCCGAAAGCTGGTGGCGGCGTGTCCCCGCCTACCCGCCGTCTGAGCACCGCCAGAAGCTTCTGCATCACAGCCGGCAACGGCGCCTCAAACAGCATCCGCTCCCGCGTGATCGGATGGTCGAGGCCGAGTTGAAAGGCGTGCAACGCCTGCCCCGGAAGCTCGATCGGCAATTTTCGGCAGCGGCTGTAGGTGGGGTCCCCCACCACCGGATGGTTCATGTGAGCGCAGTGCACCCGGATCTGGTGGGTGCGGCCGGTGTCGAGCTTGAACCGCAATAGCGAGTAATCACCAAGCCGCTCCTGCAAGCTCCAGTGGGTGCAGGCATAACGCCCGCTCTCTCCGCTCACCACCGCATATTTCTTGCGATCCGCTGGATGGCGACCGATGGCGCCAACGATCGTGCCGGAATCTCCCTGGGGCACCCCATGCACCACCGCGAGGTACTCCCGAGACGCGATCCGTTTCTGGATCTGCACCTGAAGCTTCACTAACGCCTCCTGGGATTTGGCGATCACGATGCAACCTGTGGTGTCCTTGTCGAGCCGATGCACGATGCCCGGCCTGAGCTTGCCGCTGATCCCAGGTAGATCGGGGCAGTGGTGAAGCAAACCATTCACCAGCGTGCCGTCTTTGTTACCCGGTGCCGGATGCACCGTGAGCCCCGCCGGCTTGTTGATCACGATCAGGTGCTCGTCTTCAAAGAGCACATCGAGATCCATCGGTTCCGGCTTCAGGTAAGGCAGCGGTTCCGGCGGTGGCATCCACAGCTGCACCTCATCGCCCTGGCGCAGGGGCGTTTTGGCCTTGCCGGTCTTGCCGTTCACCCGCACAAAGCCAGCGTCAATGAACTTCTGAATCCGGGCCCGGCTCTGCTCGGATCGCTGGCTCACCAACCAGCGATCCAGACGCATCGGCAGGGGCTTGGGATAGGTGAGCGACACCAGCTCCCCCTCCCCTTCGCCGAAGGCCTGAGTGAAGACCTCCTCTGGCAGCGGTGGCCTCAAACCGGCAACTCCAGGGCAATGCTGCCAAGGGCCGACTTGCGGAAGTCATCCATCAGGCGCTGGCTCATTCGCGCCGTGTCGGCCGAGGTATGACGCTCTGCAGCGGCCTGCATCCAGAGGGCGGGATCAGCCGTGTCCCCAGCCAGAGGGATGCCGTAACGCGACTCCAGCAGTGGCAGAGACACCCCGGAGCCCTGGCGCTGCTCCAGCGCCGCCAGCAGACGCAAAAACGCTTGCGCGACGAGTTCACCGTCATAGGCGGCCTGACCAATGTCATCACAGAGAGCCAGGTGCAGAGCCGCTCGCTGGTCATCCAGCCGCGGCGGCAGCACGCCGGGGGCATCCAGCAGATCCAAGTCCTGCCCTAAACGCACCCAACGCAGGGTGCGGGTGACTCCAGCACGGCGGGCGCTGGCGACCACCTTCTGCTTCACCAGACGATTGATCAGCGCCGATTTCCCCACATTCGGGAAGCCGAGCGTGAGGGCCCGCACCGGGCGAGGACGCATTCCCCTGTTGCGGCGTCGTTCATTGAGCTGGTCGCCGGCGCGGATCGCTGCCTGCTGCAGCTGTTTCACACCCGTTCCGGCTTTGGCATCACACCAGACCGTGCTCTGCCCCTGTCCCTTGAACCACTGCTGCCAGGCCTCGCGCGCCTCAGCGGTGACCATGTCGCGTCGATTGATCACCAGCAGGTGCTGCTTGCCCGTGATCCAGCGATTGAGGTGAGGGTGGCCGGTGGCCAGAGGGATCCGGGCATCGCGCACCTCGATCACCAGATCCACCTTGTCGAGATTGCGCTTGAGCTGCTGCTCCGCCTTGGCGATATGGCCCGGGTACCACTGAATCGGGGGGGAACTCACGGCACGACCAACACAGGGCAAGGGGCGAGCTGAATCACCCGTGCCGCAGTGCTTTCGGTGTCTGTGTCCAGATTCACGCCGCGGGTGCCCATCACGATCACATCCACATTCAACTCGTCGGCCACATCACAGATCACAAAGGCCGGCTTGCCCTCCCGCTCGATCACCTCGCAATCGAGGCCTGCATCCGCAAAACGTTGGCGGGCCTGCTCGAGCAGCATGGCAACAGCCGCAGGGGCATGCATCTCTGGTCGCTCAGGCTGCACCACAGACAGCACGATCAGGCGACTGCCATGGCTCTGGGCCAGTTCCAGGGCCTTGCCGGCGGTTTCGATCGCCTGGCGGCTCTGATCGATCGGAAACAGAACGGTGCTGAACATAACGGCCATCCCGACACAGACCTTTCAGGCCAGTCCTAGCGAGTGCTGCGGAACTCGGGTTAATCTCACCCCGTTTTCTTACCGCACGACACAACCCCATGGCGAAGCGTTCCCTGGCCAGCCTCTCCGGCACCGACCTCAGCGGCAAACGCGTGCTTGTGCGGGTTGACTTCAACGTGCCTCTCAACGATGCCGGCGCCATCACCGATGACACCCGCATCCGCGCTGCCCTGCCCACCATCAACGATCTGATCGGCAAGGGCGCCAAGGTGATCCTTTCCGCTCACTTCGGCCGTCCGAAGGGCCAGGTGAACGATGCCATGCGTCTGACACCCGTGGCCGCACGCCTGAGCGAGCTGCTGGGCAAGCCTGTGGTCAAGACCGAGAGCTGCATCGGCCCCGACGCCGAAGCCAAGGTGGGCGCCATGGGCAATGGCGATGTTGTGCTGCTGGAGAACGTGCGTTTCTTCGCTGAAGAAGAGAAGAACGAAGCCGGTTTCGCCGAATCCCTGGCTGGCCTGGCCGATGTGTATGTGAACGACGCCTTCGGCGCCGCCCACCGGGCTCACGCCTCCACCGAGGGTGTGACCAAGTTCCTGAAGCCTTCCGTCGCCGGCTTCCTGATGGAGAAGGAGCTCCAATACCTGCAGGGTGCCGTGGATGAGCCCAAGCGCCCCCTCGCTGCCATCGTCGGTGGCTCCAAGGTGAGCTCCAAGATCGGCGTGCTCGAAGCCCTGATCGACAAGTGCGACAAGGTGCTGATCGGCGGCGGCATGATCTTCACCTTCTACAAGGCCCGCGGCCTCGCAGTGGGCAAGAGCCTCGTGGAAGACGACAAGTTGGAGCTTGCCAAGGAGCTGGAGGCCAAGGCCGCTGCCAAGGGCGTGCAGCTGCTGCTGCCCACCGATGTGGTGCTGGCGGATAACTTCGCTCCCGATGCCAACAGCCAGGTGACTGCGATCGACGCCATCCCCGACGGTTGGATGGGCCTCGACATCGGCCCCAATTCGATCAAGGTGTTCCAGGAGGCCCTGGCCGACTGCCAGACCGTGATCTGGAATGGCCCCATGGGCGTGTTCGAGTTCGACAAGTTCGCCGCTGGCACTAACGCCATTGCCACGACCCTGGCCGAACTGAGCGGCAAAGGCTGCTGCACGATCATCGGCGGCGGTGACTCCGTGGCCGCAGTGGAAAAGGCCGGCCTGGCCGAGAAGATGTCCCACATCTCCACCGGCGGTGGCGCCAGCCTCGAGCTGCTGGAAGGCAAGGTGCTGCCCGGCGTCGCCGCCCTCGACGAGGCTGCTTGAGCCAATGAGCTGCTTGAGCTGACAAGCTGCTTGATCAAACAGCAGGAGCTTCAGCTCCCCCGCGGGCCGTTCCACCAGGAGCGGCCTTTTTGCTGACGCTGCTCAGTCCGGAGCCAGCCCTGGTGATCAGGGCGCAGCGGCAGGCCCAGACGGCGACGTTCCGCATTCATCACCTGTCGGCCCTGCGCATGAAGCACCCGACGGGCCTGGCGCTGGTTCTGCTGGCAACGGCCGAAGGCCTCGGGCGTGCGCGCCTGCTCCAGACAGCGCCGCTGCGAACGCAACAGGGCCAGGCGTTGGTCGTAACTGCGCAGCTCCCAGTCGCGGCGGGTCTGGAACAACTGCTGTTTCTGGCTGTCGGTGAGCCCCTTGACGTTCTGTTCGTGGATCGACCAGCGACGCCCCGGTTCTGGGTCAGCCAAGGCCAGACCTGGTTGCAGGGCAGCGACCGTGAGGGCCGCACAGGCCATCCGCTGAGCCTGCTGCCAACGCGTCGTGAAAGCCATGGGATCCATCCGAAAGAGGACCCGCTCATGCTGCGCCGATCGGCAGGGCAGGATCTGACCGGAACGGCAGCCAACGATGACTGAATCTGACCTGCAGGCCCCGGCCCCTATCGCCTGCATCGGCCTGGGGGCCCTGGGGCTGCCGATGGCCATCAACCTTCGGCGCGCGGGCTACGAACTGCACGTGCATACCCGGAGCCGAACCCCCGAGAGCGATCCCGCCCTTCAAGGCGCTCCAGGTGCAGACACCCCCGCCGAAACGGTGCAGGGCTGCAGAGCCCTGCTGCTCTGCGTAAGCGATGACGCCGCTGTGGAAGCCGTGCTCTGGGGGGAGCACGGTGCTGGGCCGGCCCTGACGACCGGCAGCCTGGTGATCGACTGCTCCACCATCAGCCCGGCCACATCCCAGGCCATGGCGCAACGCCTGGCGATGCGCGGTGTGCGCTACCTCGATGCTCCGGTCACCGGCGGCACGGAAGGAGCGAAAGCCGGCACACTCACCGTGCTCTGTGGCGGCAGCGCCGCCGATCTGAAACGAGCCCTGCCAGTCTTGGAGGCGATCGGCGGCTCCATTCACCATTTCGGTGCCGTCGGCAGCGGCCAACAGGTGAAAGCGGTGAACCAGGTGCTGGTGGCCGGCAGCTATGCCGCCGTAGCT
The DNA here is from genome assembly GCF_004332405.1 of Synechococcus sp. BS56D. Classification (NCBI taxonomy): domain Bacteria; kingdom Bacillati; phylum Cyanobacteriota; class Cyanophyceae; order Synechococcales; family Synechococcaceae; genus Synechococcus; species Synechococcus sp. BS56D. The sequence continues at coordinate 141,793 of NZ_PHQU01000002.1, forward strand.
GAGGCGATCGCCCTGGGACAGCACCTGCAGCTGCCGATGGAGCAGGTGGTAAACGCCCTGCAACACGGGGCGGCTGGATCGTGGGCTCTGCAGCACCGCTCCGGGGCGATGCTCGCCGACACCTACCCACTGGGCTTCAAGCTGGCTCTGCACCACAAGGATCTTTCGATTGCCCTGGAGGCCGCCCAGGCGACCGGCCTGGAACTGCCGATCACGGCAGCCGTGCGCGCCCAGGAAGCTGAACTGATCGACAACGGACTTGGCGATGCGGATGTATCCGCGCTGCGCCGCGCCCTACCCAGAAATACAAACACGAAAGAAGCACGAAGCCGTCACGAAAAAGAGACGCTCAAGTAACAAAATCGTGCCTGAAGGGGTTCAGAGCTGGCTGCGGTCGTTCACCACCCGCACCCGCTTGGTCACGGTGATCACCCCCTCCGGATGCACCACCAGGGCGGCCCAGGTCTGAGAACCGGGCTGGAAAGGAGCCTGCACGGATTTGAACAGACCACCACCGCCCAGGGGCTCGAGCTGGATGTCCGGACTCTGCTGCTCGGCCACCTGCGTCGGGGTCAAACCGATCAGACCACCGGCGAGCAAAGCGTCACCGAGGGGCTGATCCAGCACCACATCCACGTCGTAACGACTGCCGGTTAGCACCGCATCGGGGATCAGGAGGCTGACGGGCAGGGGCTTGCTGGCACTGGTGAGCACCGACTCCTCCTGAAGGATCTCCTGGCCGGTGATCAAGCCCCCCTGGGTACTAACGGCCAGTTGCTGGCTGGCCTTGAGCGTGTAACGCAAGCCATCTTTTTCGCGGGTGCCGCTCACGGCCACGCTCAACGTCGGGCGACCATCAGCCAGGGGCTGCCCTGCCCGCAAGCTCCAGCGGGCATCAGGGAACTCAGCAGCGAAACGCCGATAGCGACGGCCAATGACCCCCTGCTGCTCCGGCGCCAAGAGGGCATCAAGCCCGTTCTGCTGCGGAGCATTCAGGGCCTGCTGCAAACGCTGCACCAAACCAGATGCTGGGCTTGCAGGCTGAGTGGTGCCTGCCGCCAGGGCGGAGCCACTGGCCAACAACAGGGCCGAGAGGGCGGTGAGAGCGGGTCGGAACACGCGGCTGATCCTCGTCGGCACTGCCTTTAAGTTAAGGCGCCTTTTGATCGCCGCCCGCTGCCATGTCTCGGCTTCTGATCGCCGCCAGCGGCACCGGCGGTCATCTGTTTCCCGCCCTGGCCGTTGCCGAAGCCCTGCCGGACAGCTGGCAGGTGCGCTGGCTGGGGGTGCCCGATCGGCTCGAAACCACCCTGGTGCCGGAGCGCTATGGACTGGAGACCGTACGGGCGGGCGGCCTACAGGGACGGGGGCTGCGCAAACTGCTGCAACTGGTGCAGCTGCTGGCCGCCAGTGGCGCCGTTCGGCGCCTGATCCGCCGCCAGCGAATCCGCGTGGTTTTCACCACCGGGGGCTACATCGCCGCACCTGCGATCCTTGCGGCCCGCTGGTGTGGGGTGCCGGTGGTGCTGCACGAATCCAATGCGATCCCCGGCCGGGTCACTCGGCTGCTCGGACGCTTCTGCACCCAGGTGGCCGTCGGTCTGCCTGCGGCAGCTGAGCGCATTCCGGGCTGCCGGGCCCTCGTCACCGGCACACCGGTACGCAAGGAGTTTCTCTCCCGCCAGACCTTGCCGGACTGGGTCCCCCAAGGTCCTGGCCCGCTCCTGGTGGTGATGGGCGGCAGCCAAGGAGCCGTAGGCCTGAATCGCATGGTGAGGGCGGTGCTCCCAAGGTTGCTGACGGCAGGGTGCCGCGTGGTGCACCTGAGCGGCAGCAGCGATCCGGAATCGGGAAGCCTCCAGCACCCCTCCCTGGTGGAACAGCCCTTCAGCGATGCAATCCCCGCGTTGCTGCAACATGCCGATCTGGTGATCAGCAGGGCCGGCGCCGGAAGCCTGAGCGAACTTGCGGTGTGCCACTCCCCCACGGTGCTCGTGCCCTTTCCCCAGGCAGCAGACCAGCACCAAGATGCCAATGCGGCCTGCGCCGCTGCCCTCGGCGGGGCCGTGATCGTGCATCAGCACGAGCCGGAGCATCACGCCCTAGCCGACTGCCTCTGGCGGCTGCTTGGACCACGCCTGCGGGGCTGTGATCCCGCCGTTGACCCCCTGATCAAGCTTGCTGAGGGGATGGAACGGCTGGAGGTGCGCGATGCCGAGCAGCGACTGGTGGAGGTGTTGATGAGGCAGCTGCGTTGACAGCAGGCTGGTTGCTGCGGTGCTCAGATCAAAGGCTGAAGCGCGAGCTGATCACGCAACGCCCGCACAATCCGGCGGTTTCCGCGTCGATCCTGCAGGCCAATCCGTAACCAACGCTCCCCTAGACCTGCAAACGAACGACAGTCGCGCAACAGCACACCGCGACGCGCCAGGCCTTCCCGCAGCGCCAGCAACGACGCAGCACCCTCAACCAGGACGTAGTTGGCATGGGAAGGACGAGGGTCCAGGCCGGGCAGGCATCGGAGCTGCCCGTGCAGCCAGGCACCCTCACAGCTCACCCAGCGCTGCACGCGCTGCTGCCAACGGCTGAGCCCCGAGGGATCGGCCATCACAGCGGACCCAGCGGCCAAGGCAAGACCATTCACTGGCCAGGGATCACGCCAGGCACTCCAACGCTGCAGCCGCTCCGGCGCAGCAATCGCATAACCCAGGCGCAATCCCGCCACCGCGAACAGCTTGGTGAGGCTGCGGATCACCACCAGGTTGGGGTAATCCGCCACAAGCGGTATCAAGGTCTGCTGTTCGCCGTTGGGCACCAAGGGCAGAAAAGCTTCATCGCAGATCACCAGGCGATAACGAGCCAGAAGCGGCTCCAGGGACGCGCGGCTCCAGAGCTGACCTGTGGGGTTGTGGGGGTTGGTGATCCAGACAACGGATGCATTCGCCAGCGAGTCCGGTGCGTATGGCCAAGGATGGGGATCGCTCTGATCAGGCCAGGCGAGCGGTAGCGACACAGACACACTGCCGGCGTCCCAGCAACGCAGGGCTCGGGCGTAATCAGCGAAACCCGGCTGGGGCAGAGCACTGAGCCCGAGCGCGGCCGCATCACGGGCCACCCAGGTGAAGAGCTCAGCAGCACCGTTACCTGGCAACACCTGCTCTGGTGGGACGCCATGCCAGGCAGCGATCGCTTCACGAAGGGCGGTTTGACGGCGATCGGGATAGTCACGCAGGGCACTGCTGCGCATGGCCTCAGCAAGGGCCTGTCGCAGTCGGCGGGGTGGAGAAAACGGCACCAGTGAGGCGCTGGCGTCAAGAACCCGCCCTGGATTCAGCCCAAACCGCTGCGCCTCCTGGATCAGGTTGCCGCCATGGGGAGGTGGTCCGCTGCTCACACCAGACGCCAGCTGCTTTCGCTCCATCCTGCCCATGACAGAACGGTCGACGCCGACGGACAGCCCCGATACAACCCAGGAGTCCCTCCCTTCTCTTCTGTGATGAAGCTGGATCGCGGCTGGCTGCTAGGAATCTGGATCGGCACAGCCGTTGCAGGAGCTCCCGGGGTGATTGCAGGTGACAGCGAAGCTCTGCTGAAACTGCTGCAGACCCGGCAATGCCCCAACTGCCGCCTCGCGGATGCTGATCTAGTGCACGCCGACCTCAGGGACGCCGACCTGCAAGGCGCCCGGCTGCAACGCGCCAATCTGGGCCAGGCACGTCTCGATGGTGCTGATCTCAGCGGCGCTGACCTGAGCTTCACCAGCCTGCGCGGCGCCTCATTACGGGGCGCCAATCTTGAAGGGGCAAGGCTGTATGGCACCGATCTACGCGATGCCGATCTCGCCGGAGCGAGGCTGGGCGCCAATGCGCTGGAAGAGGCCCACTGGCAGGGGGCGAAAACCATCACCACCGAAGCTCGCAGCCACGCGGCACTGCACAACGCGGGGGTGAATGCCGCTCTTGCAGGGCGCTGGCCTCAGGCCGAGGAGCTATTCAACGAGGCGATCGCCCGTCAACCGGACGAAGCCCTGAGCTGGGTGGCACGGGGAATCAGCCGAAGCGAACAGGCCAAGGATGAGCTTGCGGCCAGGGACTTCCTCTATGCAGGAACACTGTTTCAACAAGCCGGCAACCCTGCCATTGCAGAACAACTCCAGAAAGCAGCCGTTGCCGTGCAGAAACGCAGAACTGAGAGGACCGATCAACCATCCGGCAACGGCTGGGGAGGTCAAATCCTGAGCGGCATGGCGGGGGCCGCTCAGGTGCTCGCCCCACTGGCCATGAAAGCCCTAATCCCTCTGGGACTTGGGCTCTAGGCACTCAGACCTTTCCGTTCCGCTCAGGAGCCACTAAGAACCTGCCTCGCAGCGGGCAGGCTGGGCTTGTACCCGTAGCCATAGGTACCACCCAATTCATCATCAATGATGCGAGGGGTGACCAAGATAACCAGCTCATTTTTTCTGCGATTACCTCCGGAACTTCGGAAGAACTGCCCAATCAACGGCATATCTCCGAGAATCGGCCACTTGGTGACTGTTTGCACATCCTCATCCGAAATCACACCAGTAAGAATCAAAGTCTGACCGTCGCGCACACGGATCTTTCCAGTATCCAGAGACCGACTATTAATGACATTGATCGATCCACAGTTGGCAACTTGCTCAGGCCTACCGACCGCAGCAGAGATCTCCGGAGACAAAGCGAATGTAATGAATCCATTATCATCAATTCTGTCAACCCTCGCTCCAAACGTCAGCCCGGCATTACTGAAGACAGGCTGACAGAAATTATTGCCATTGATGTCCTGCTTGACCTCATAGGAAGTCACTAACTGCGTCCCCACAGACACAAGGGCTTCATTGGAACGCTCGCGGCCAACCTTGCCATCAGATGAGATCTTCGCAGAATCCGAGCCTTGAGCGGATTCATCTCCCTCCTGAATAATCAGCGTTGGACTGGCCAACACCTTAGTGGATGAAGACTGAATCTGAGCAACGAGGAAATCAAAGAACTGATTGGTGGGGTACTGGAAGCGAGTTGGAGACTCATAAGTAATTTCTCCGTCTCGAGTCTCTGTGACTCCTGGTTGCAAAGGATTTTGATAGGTACCAAAACTTGGACGGTAGGGCCCACCGATGGTCGTCGAAGACCCTGGCAGCGGATAAGCGGCCTGCGGCTTATCAATAAATCCTTTTTCTTCATTAATCACGCCAGTGCCTGGCACCGGCGTTGTGCCTTCCTGGGCTGTGTATGTACCAGGCAATCCCCCTTGCGCACTCCCAGGCGGCTTATAGGCGCCGAAATTGGCCAACAGCTTTCCCTGATCACTCACGATGAATGCATTTCCAGACCGGAAGGCGAAGCTGTTATTGATCTGAGAATCATTAGTCAGTGAAATATCAAGGATCCGCACGTTTAAAGCGACCTGACGCTGACGCAGATCGATCTGCTTGAGGTAGCCCTCAGCGACAGCAACAAGCTGTGAGTCCCCCACCATCGTGACCGTCTGCAAACGGGAATCCGTTGTCACAACAAGGCCCAGAAGCGGTCCAGAGGAAGCGCCAAAACTCTCACTATTGAGCGTGGTGGTCTTGGTCTGAGAGGTCTGAGTGCTGAGCTGAGCTGTATTTGCAGCGGACGGTTCCCCCGAGGTGGTGGTCTTCGTATTCGTGAGGTTGTAAGTGGCGCCAAGATTTCCCAGATATTTGGCTGCTGATTCAGCTGTCACTTGATTCAGTCGCACTACTTTTGACATCTGGGGGCCAAATGTCTTGGACGCAGCGCTGCTGCCAACCAACAATGTGCGGCCGTCCAGTTTTCCCTGTAAGCCAGAAGCCAGCAGAACGCCATTGAGAGCTCGGGCATAACTCTCCCCCTGAAAAGCCATCGAGACCGGTCGACCGCCAGCGATTCCGGCCCCAGCCGTCCCGGAACTCGCAGGAGCGCCCCCTTCCTCCCCCACATACACGAATCCATACCCCCCCAGACGAGCCAAGGCCATGAGGGCATCTTTGGCGGGGGCATTGTTGAGGGTCAGCGTCACCGGCGGACCGCTCACATTCACGAAACTGCGGTTCTGCAGCACCATCGTGCCCACCGCCATGTCCCCCAGTGGCGGTGCCACGGCACGAGGACGAAGGGGCGGCGCATAGCGGGGCTGAGGCACCCGACCGGGGGTGTTGAGATCGAATCGGCCGCTCTGCAACTGCGGCGTGCCAAGGCCGTTGAAAGTGAGAACCAGATTGCGGCCATCGGCACTGACCACCGGATCCTGCACAGCCTGACCAGGAAGACGCCTGACCAGGAGCTCGAACTGATCGCCCGAGCCGCTCAGGCTCACCGTTTCAATGCCCAGCTCGGGCAATGAGAGCCGCTGCCCACCCGAATCGAGCGCCCGACTCCCCTGAGTGCGCAGACGCCCTTCCCAGCTCGAGCCGTTCTGGCGCTGCTGCAGGACAGGCTGAGCGCCGACCCCCTCAATCACCACATCAAGGGCATCGCTGCGGCGCTGCAGGGTCAACCTCAGGACCTGGCCCTGGGCAAGCGCAGCCGAACGTCCTTGCTGTAAACCAAATCCGGAGAGATCCGCGGCTGCCCCCCCGAGCACCAACGCCAAAGCCATTGGCGTCAGACATCTCGAGGCACCCATGCGCAGAATCGCTATCGAAGATGGCCGGATGGTATCGAGCGCATCCAGCTGGAGCCAGCCTCAAAGTTCAGGCGGGCGGACGTCCATCAGCGCTGCCCCCGAGCGAAGAATCAGGTGCGGCTTCCGGCCGCTGGTCATAAAAACTGAGCCGCAACTTCAACTGGGTGAGCACCGGAGCAGAGGCCGTTGCCTTCTTGGCATCAGAGCGCTCCACCTCCACACCACGGATCTCCAGATCGCTGGACTGCACCAGCAATTCCAGCGCCTCCATTCGACGCAGAAACGCTTGAACCGCCTGATACGAACCCCGCAGCTGCAGCAGCACGCTGGTGGCCTCGTAGCCCCGGGCGGCGAGCGGATCCTTGGGGGCCTTGGCCGCGCCTGTGTCCTTGCCGTTGGCAGCTTTCGTCTTAGCCGGCTTCCCCTTGCCGGCCTCGAGAGCGGCCGGCGGAACCGGTTCGTAAAGCTCGATCGTCACACCGGTGGCCATAGCAATCCGGCTGAGCTGGGCCAGGAAAGTCTGAATCTGGCCCTTGCCGGCCAGCAGCTTCACCAGCAATGCCTGCTGCTCCTGCATGGAGCGTTCCTGCTCCTCCGTCTTGGCCAGCTGCCCCTCCAACAGTGGCAAGCTCGCCTGCTTCGCCTCCAGCTCCCCGAGGCGCCTTTGCTGGACATTCAGCCGCTGCCAACGGGGCCAGCCATCCAGCGCCAGCAAACCGAGAGCCACCAGCCCCCCCAGCACAATCGGCGCCCCCAGCAGCAGACGCTCCCGGCTGATGCGTCTGCTCCAGGTGGGTTGAGTCGAGCTGAGGTTGGTCACAGCGCCACCCCTGCCTGTTGCAGCAAGCGATAGCGGGCCGCCAGGCCATCAGCGCCGAGCGCCTCGAGCTCCGCCAGGGACGGCCGGGCCGCCGGGTCCAGGGTCCAGCGGAGCGAGAACGTCAGCGCTGCCGGCCGCTCCTTGTCGGCGTCGGGGCGCGTGATCTTGACCACCTCGACCCCATCGGCTGCGCTCATCGGAAGAGCTGCCAGAGCCAGCACCAACGCATTGATGCGCTCCAACGGCCCTGGGGCCATGGCGGCGGCCACCTCCCCTGAGATCTGGATCGCGTCCCCCTGCACCCGCACCGACTGCAGTTGCACGCCCCCAGGGGTCACCCGGCGCAGTTGCTCCAGCAGGGCCGATCCGGAACGCACCGCCACCAGCTGTTCCGCAAGACGGGTGTTGTCCTTGCGCAGCGCCGCTGTGCGGGCGCGCATCCGGCGCAGTCGACTCTCTGCCGCAGTCACCCGTGCTTCCACCGGCAGCAATGCCGCCAAGGCACGGGCCTGCTCAGCCTCACGCCACCCCATCGCTCCCAGCAGCAGCAGCGTCAACAGCAGCACACCTCCACCGACCAGCGATCCCCGCAGCAGCAGCGGCCGGGTCGGCAGCTCGCCGGCCTCAGCACCCGCCAGGCCAAGCTCCTGGCGCCGTTCCTGCAGCAGGTCGATGGATGACGCCGCCGCGGTGATCGGGGCCTGGTCTGGCAATGCCAGTGCCAGCAACGATGGCTGCCCCTCCCCTTCAGCCATTGGGCACCAGGCCAGCTGCTGCTGCCGGGCCTCCTGGGGGGCAGTGATCCACCAGCGAGCGGGCTGCGTCGAGGCTCCCCCCTGGTGCTGCCAGGCCGCCAACAGCTGCTGCACCTGACGCTCCAGCTCAGCCCCAGCAGGCAAGTAACGATCGAGCTCCGGCAGGCCATGGCGCAGGAGCAGCAACCGCCAGCCGCGGCCCTGCTGCAGAAGCCAGACCAGATCCCCGCCAGCCTCCCCTAACCGGACCACCAGTTGCCGACGGGCGGCCGCCAGCAACCAATCCACCTGTTGCAGGCGCAGATCAGCCACCTCGATCACCGCCACCCAGGCCTGCAGCAGCATCCGCTCGGTACCCACCAGCACCTGCTCGCCTCCGGCTGCCTCCGGAGACTCCAGCGCGAGGTAGGCCTCTGCAAGAGGAAAAGGCCAGCCGAGCTCGGGCTGAAGCGCGCGCAGATCATCACTGCTGCCAAGGCACCCAGCAGCAGGCGGCACCAAGAGGCGCCACTGGCCTGCCTCCAGGGGCAGCATCAGGTGCAGATCCACAACTGTGGGGGGCAGGCCGCTCTCCAGCAGCAGATCAGCGATGAACTCCGCCAGAGCCTCCCGTTGCAGCGGCAGGCCATCTCGACAGATGTCCGCCGGCAAGTTGGCCGCTCGATGGCACCAGGCATCCTGCTGCCACCACATCAATTCCAACTGATCCGAAGCTGGTGCCAGCCACACCGCCTGGCGCGCCATCAGCGCCCGCCATCCGGCCTGGGCCCGCTCCAAAGCGGGAACGCGCTCGATCAGTGCTCCCAGCTCCAAGATCCGAGGAGGCCTTTAACGGCACGGTATCGACTAAATCCAGGGCACGCCGCTGCCGACCGCCTCACGGAGATGCCGGAAGCCATGACGATCCAGCTGCTGCAGGAGGCCCTCCAAAATGCGTGGCACCAGATCAGGACCCTCAAAAATCCAACCGGTGTAGAGCTGCACTAGAGAAGCCCCGGCCGTGATCCGCGCCCAGGCCGCCTCTGGGGAATCGATGCCACCCACCCCGATCAGGGGCAGAGCAGGCCCGGCGGTGGCCCGCAGGCGCCGCATCACCTCCAGAGCACGATGGCGCAGGGGCGCACCGCTGAGGCCTCCGGCCTCCTCCGCCAGGCTGCGTCCAGTCTGGGGAAGCAAGCGCTGCTCCAGGCCGAGACGGTCCAGGCTGGTGTTCACGGCGATCACCCCCGCCAGTCCTTCCTCGTAAGCAAGGCGTGCGATGCCATCAATCGCATCGTCTTCGAGGTCTGGGGCGATCTTGACCAGCAAGGGTGGACAGGCCGGCAAGCGACGCAGGCGCTCCACCAGCCGACGCAGCTGCACCGAATCCTGGAGCTCCCGTAAGCCAGGAGTGTTCGGTGAACTCACGTTGATCACCGCATAGTCAGCCAAGGGGGCCAGCAGCTCCAGCGAGGAGGCGTAGTCATCGGGAGCAAGCTCGAGGGGGGTGACCTTCGATTTGCCCAGATTGATGCCGAGCACCGCCGGACGCTGACCTGGTGCCGCCAGGGCCTGGCGCTCCAAGGTGCGGAGCATCGCCTCCGCCCCATCGTTATTGAAACCCATCCGGTTGAGAGCAGCCCGTTCCGCCGCTAGCCGGAACAACCGCGGGCGGGGATTACCGGGCTGGCGATGCCAAGTGACCGTGCCCACCTCCGCAAATCCAAACCCGAAGCGATCCCAGAGCCCAGCGGCCACACCGTTTTTATCGAACCCGGCCGCCAGGCCCACCGGATTGGCGAAGCGACAGCCAAACAGCACCTGCTCCAGGCGCAGATCGCGCCGTTGCAGTTCGGCCGCAACCCCCTGCAGCACGGTGGAGACCCCTGGCCAGTTGCGACGCAAACTGGCTTGCCCAAGAGCCAGCAGCGCCGATCGGCTCAACTGCTCCGCATCCACGCCCTCATCGCGGGCAAGCAAGGGACCCAACCAACGTTGGTAGAAGCCTCCCGTAGAGAACGGCTCGGCCATTGGCCCCCTTAGTTCTGTTCTGATCCTGCCTCGGCACGTTGCAAGCGCCAGAGGCGCCCCTCCTCGAGGGGCTCCACCCACCAGTCGCGCCATCGCCAGGGACCATCCCGATCCTGGAGTCGGGCCAGGGGCTGCTCCACCAGCTGGGCCAGCTCCACCGCTGTGAGGCCATAGCCGCCCTGGGCGAGACGATCAGCAAGCTCCAGGCGACTGAGCAGTCGCTGCAATGAGGCTGGGGCCGGGGCCTCCTCCAAGGCCGCTGGGGCAGAAGCACCTGCAGTAGGAGCTGGTCCCGACGCGCCGAGCACAGGACGCTCTCCTCGGGAGAAGGCCACGGCGATCTGATCCACGCGGTCGTTATCGGGGTCGCCGCTGTGCCCTTTCACGTAGGCCAGGGGCACATCCGGCAGCCGGGCGCGATCCAGGGCCTGCCAGAGATCCTGATTGAGCACGGGTTTACCAGCAGCGGTCTTCCAGCCCTTGCGTTTCCAGCCGGCCATCCAAGAGCCAAGCCCATCAATCAGATATTTGCTGTCGGTGCGCAAGCGCAGATCAGGGTGGCGGGGCAACTCCTTGAGCCGCTCCAGCACAGCCAGAGCCGCCTGCAACTCCATCCGATTGTTCGTGGTGGCCGGATCTGAACCGCCGAATTCCTCCACACTGCCGTCCTCAAAGCGCAACAGCGCTCCCCAGCCCCCCGGGCCGGGGTTCCCGCTGCAGGCCCCATCGGTGGCCGCTGCCACCACCCGGCCGCGAGCGTCGCGATCGGCCTTGTCAGCCATTGGTTTCGATGCAAAAGGTTCGGTACAACACGGATTGCGTTCCCACCCAGGAGTTCCCCGCCATGCCGCGAACCTACCCCGGAAGCCTGGTGGCCGGACTGCTGCTCAGCCTGAGTGGATTGCCGCTGCTAGCGGCGGGACTCTTCGACAGCCAGCCCCTCAATCAGGAGCGCTTTGCCGTACTGGCGCAGGCGGTGGGACGCAACAGCTGGAAACTGCTAGTGCTGGAACAGATCCAGAAACGCCCTCTCTGCTGGGAAGAGCGCCGCGACGGTCTGGTGAACCCATCCCTGAATGACTTCGATTTCTCGGGGATCTGCAGCCGCTACCTCGACAGCAACGGCTACTCCCTGAGGGCCGGTGGCGAAGACATGGACAAACGCTTCCGACTGCGGATTGAGGACGATCGCAATGGCTTGGTGCTGTTGGCCATCGACCCGGATCGGGGGGGGCCGATTCCAGTGGCACGCGCCAGCCGCTACCGCCGCGATCGCAATGCCTTTGTGAAACTGAACCTTGAACCTGGCTGGGCTCTAGAGCGACGGGCCTACCAGGGGCGCACCCTCAGCCACGTGTATTTCGCCAATCCCTCACCCACGAACCGACTTCTGGCCCTGGCAGGGGAGAGCGACACAACCGGTGGCTTCCACAGACTGGGCCAACCTTCGGCGCCTGAGGCGCCGAGAATCAGCAGCCTGGCCGGACGTGGCCCGGTTCGCCTGGAGGTGATTCCTTACAGGCCTTGAGCGGATCCAATCGCCGCAGCTTGCAATCAGACAGTTGAAAGAGCGCACGATCACAGCAGCGCAGCATCCTTCTCCGAATTAACTTCGCTGAGTGTGAGGAGTGCCGAGCGCCTCTTCAGGGTCGAAACAAGGACAGACTCCTGTAATGCGTTCCACTCAAAGCTCCGCCTTCGGCGGGGCTTTTTTTTGCCCTTGATTCAGTCATCAAAAAGCCGGCCCCAAGGGACCGGCTGTGAAAACGACAGGGGGGAAGACCCCCTTGCGATCACTTGAGGGTGACCTTGCCGCCGGCCTCTTCGATGGCCTTCTTGAGGGCTTCAGCTTCATCCTTGGACACACCTTCTTTGATGGCCTTAGGAGCAGCTTCAACCATGGCCTTCGCGTCGCCAAGGCCGAGGCCAGTGGCTTCACGGACAGCCTTGAGGACCTTGATCTTGGCGGAAGCATCGAAGCTTTCCAGCACAACATCAAATTCGGTCTTCTCTTCGGCGGCTTCACCACCGCCACCGGCGGCAGCGCCAGGAGCGGCCATCACCACACCAGCAGATGCGGCAGCGGACACACCGAAGGCCTCTTCGATCTGCTTGACAAGCTCGGAAGCTTCAAGCAGCGAAAGAGTTTTCAGCGATTCGAGAATTTCGTCGGTTTTTGCAGACATGGGTGGGAATCAGCAACAGATCAAAAAAACAGTCGGGTCGAAGACGATCAGCTGTCGCCGGATTCGGCGTGCTGCTTGAGCGCCCGAGCAAGACCGGAGGGAACCTCGTTGATGCCAACAGCCACCTTGGTGGCCACAGCATTGATCGCACCGGCGATCTGGGCCATGAGCACCTCCTTGGAGGGGAGGTCACCGATGGCTTTGATCTCGTCCGTGGACAGGAGCTTGCCTTCGAAGAGGCCGCCCTTGGTCTCGGATTTCTTGGTCTCCTTCTGGAAGGCCTGAACGGCCTTTACAGCACCACCGACATCGCCCTTAACCAGAACGAAGGCATTGGTGCCGCTCAGAAGAGCGTCGAGATTTGACCAGGCACTGTCACCATCAATGGCACGACGCATCAAGGTGTTTTTGGTCACCTTGCATACACCGTTGCTGGCCTGCAGACGGGTCCGCAGATCAGACATCTCCTTGATGGAAAGACCCTGGTAATCCAGGACCAGTGCCATTTCGGACTCACCGAGGAGCTGCTTGAGCTCTTCGACGATCTGTTGCTTGCTCTCCAGCGTGCGGCCCATAGGAATTGGATCGGATCGAGGGGAACAAGCTGGGCACGCGGCCGATCAACACTTCCGAAGAAGCGGAGGCCGCGTGTCGATCCAATCCCCGAGGGGACAAAAAACCGTCGCGTCTGCCTCGGCAGGATTTACGAATCGCTCGAATGCTCGTTAAGAACGATCGAGTGGTTCACCCGCTGTCTATGGCCGGGCGCGTGCCCGTCTGGCTTTCGCCAGCTCAACAATTTACATCAACGAGGGGGCTTACCCCTCCTGCTTGATGTCCTGGAGAGCGGAATAGTCCACCTGCACCGAGGGGCCCATGGTGGAGGTCACATACAAGCTCTTCCAGTAACGGCCCTTGGCACCACTGGGCTTGTTGCGATCAATGGTCTCCTGAAGCGTCTTGAGGTTCTCCAGCAGAGCATCGGCCGTGAAGCTTGCTTTACCGAAACGCACATGCACGATGCCGGTGCGATCGGCACGGAACTCGAGTTTGCCGGCCTTGAATTCCTTGATGGCACCTGCAAGGTCAGTCGTCACAGTGCCGGCCTTGGGGTTAGGCATCAGGCCACGGGGGCCAAGCACGCGACCGAGTTTCGCCACCTTGGGCATCATGTCGGGGGTGGCGATCAGGAGATCGAAGTTCATCTCGCCCTTGGCGATGGAATCAACGAGATCGTCATCACCAGCAAGCTCAGCGCCAGCAGCCTTGGCTTCGGCGACCTTTTCACCGCGGGTCACCACTGCAATACGCACGGTCTGACCGGTGCCATTCGGCAGCGCGACGGTGGTGCGCAGCTGCTGATCGGTGTACTTGGGATCGATGCCGAGGCGCACATGGGCCTCCATCGTTTCGTCGAATTTGGCGGTGGCGTTCTCCTTGATCAGCTGAATCGCTTCAAGGGGTTCATAGGCCCGGTCCTCGATCTTCGTGACGAGGCTGGCCAGACGCTTGGAAAGTTTTGGCATGACAGGGATGGGGTGCAGGCGACCAATCGGTCTCCCCCGGTAATGGGAACAGTGAAGCTTGAGGTGCGGAGTTGAGCAGCGCGTCAGTCGCTGATGGCGACGCCCATGTTGCGGGCGGTGCCTTCGATGATGCGCATGGCCGACTCAACGCTGGTGCAGTTGAGGTCAGGCAGCTTGGTCTTCGCAATCTCCTCGAGCTGGGCACGGCTGATGGAGCCAACGCTGCCCTTGGCGGACTGACCGGAACCCTTGTCGATTCCAGCGGCCTTAGTGATCAACACAGACGCCGGAGGCGTCTTGGTGATGAAGGTGAAACTGCGGTCCTCGAAGACCGAAATCTCCACCGGAATCACATAACCGGCCTTGTCCTGAGTGCGGGCGTTGTACTCCTTGCAGAACGCCATGATGTTGACCCCGTGCTGACCGAGGGCAGGACCCACCGGCGGTGCAGGGTTGGCTTTGCCGGCCTGAAGGGCCAGCTTGATCACAGCTACGACTTTCTTGGCCATCGGCTACAGGAGTTGGACATCTGCGGATCACCTGGCCCTCGGGACAGATGCGGCGGAGTAGCGAACCACCCCTCAGGCCGCCCTCCGCAGGGAGACGGCCGCCGCTGATCAGTTCTGCTTGCTCACCTGAGAGAACTCGAGCTCGACCGGGGTTTCCCGGCCAAAGATCGACAGCAGAGCCTTGAGCTTGCTGCGCTCCCCTGCCACTTCGATCACCTCACCCTGGAAGTCTTTGAACGGACCGGCGGTCACCAGGATTTGGTCACCCTCGGTGAGATCGACCTTGACGACGGTCTTCTTCTCAGCCGCCCGCTTGAAGATGCGGTCGACCTCCTGACGGCTAAGGGGCCGGGGCTTGATGTGGCCGCGAGCCTTACCGGTGGCACGCCGATCTTCTGCACCCACGAAATTGATGACGTTTGGGGTGCTGCGGACCGCCATCATCGTGTCCTCGTCCAGCACCATGCGCACCAGCACGTAGCCAGGGAAAACTTTCTCCTCGGTGGACTGACGGCTGCCGTCCTTCTTCACCTTCACCGCAGGGGTTTCGGGAATTTCAATCTCAAGGATGCGAGAGCTGACGCCGAGGGTGACAGCGCGCTGTTCCAGCGTTGCTTTCACCTTCTTTTCACAGCTCGAGGCCACCTGAACCGCGTACCACCGGGCCACGCTGGTGCGAGCCGCGGCCGAAGCCGTCCCCTCTTCACCCTCATTCGGTGCTGGCAGATCCAGCACCTCGGAGGTATCAGCTGTGAGGTCGACGTCAGACACGGGCGAAGGAGGAGGAGGGAAAACGACGGGGGCAATCAAGGGTCCGACAACGGAACCGACGACGCCTCAACGGAACACCTGAGAAGCAGCCCAGCCGTAAAAACGACTGAGTGCAGCGATGGCCGCAGCAGACAGACTGACCATCAAAATCACAGCGATCGATTCGCTGAAGAGCTGCTGACGACTCGGCCAGACCACCAGCTTGAGCTCCTCAAACGCGGCCGCCAGAAAGCCACCCTTTCGCCCCTCATCAGAGGGAGCTTGGGGCTGGCTCGCGGTGGTGTCCTCGGAAGTGGGGGTGGTCACGGATCGGGGGCCGGAGCTGACACCGGTGCTGTCAGCACCTGCCGGCAAACAGACACCTTACCGGATGCCTGATCGGCTCAGGTTTGAGGTTCGAAGCGGAACGGGTCCAATGCCGTCGCGCCGGGAGCGACCTTCACCGCCTTGGCACCGCGGAAGCGATCCTCCAAAAGTTCCGTAGCCAGAGGATTTTCCAACTGTCGCCGCAGCACCCGGCGCAGGGGCCGCGCTCCGTACTCCGGTTCAAAGCCCTGCTCCGCCAGGGCTCGCACAACGGCTGGGTCAACGCGCAGCTCCAGGTCCTGCTCCCGAATCAGTTGGTCCAGCTCAGCGAGCTGTAGATGCACGATCCGCTCAAGATCGTCGATCGCCAGGGGCCGGAAGCGGATCACCTCATCAATCCGGTTGAGGAATTCCGGCCTGAACTGGCGCGACAGGGCCTCATCCACCTGGGCGGCGAGAGCCTGGTCGAGCGCCGCGACATCGGCCTCCGGCTGCTGCCCCTGACGGGCCCGATCCAGAATGGCGCGACTGGCCAGGTTGCTGGTCATGACCACCACCGTGTGGCGAAAATCGACGGTGCGCCCCTGGGAATCCGTGAGACGCCCGTCATCCAGCACCTGCAGCAGGACGTTGAAGACATCGGGGTGCGCCTTCTCCACCTCATCGAGCAGTAAGAGCGCGTAGGGGCGCCGACGGACGGCCTCGGTGAGCTGACCACCTTCCTCATAGCCCACATAGCCGGGAGGAGCTCCAAGCAGGCGGGCCACTGCGTTGCGCTCCATGAATTCACTCATATCAAGGCGCACCAGCGACTCCTCCTCGTCAAAGAGCAGGGCTGCCAAGGCCTTAGCGAGCTCGGTCTTGCCCACCCCTGTGGGTCCGAGGAAGAGAAAGGACCCCACTGGGCGACGCGGGTCCTTCATGCCGGCCCGGGCGCGTCGGATCGCCGCTGCCACCGCCTGCACCGCTTCGGGCTGACCAATCACACGCTGGGCGAGGTGGTTCTCAAGCTCCAGCAGCTTCTGGCGCTCGCCCGCCAGCAGGCGCTGGACAGGGATCCCGGTCCAGCGGGCCACCACATCAGCGATGTCAGCAGCCTCCACCTGCTCCCTCAGCAGAGCCCTGCCCTCCGCCTGAGCCGAAATCAGCACCTGCTCCAGATCGCGGCGGCGCTGCTGCACGCGATGGAGCTGGTCGTATTCCAAACGGGCGGCTTCCTCGAGATCAGCGTTCCGCTCGGCTTCGGCGATGGCATGGCGCAGATCCTCATCGTCCTGCAGGAGCTGACGCAGCTCCGCCAATTGATCCCGCTCCGCCTGCCAACGCTGACGCAGATCCTCCAGACGAGACGCAGCCTCCAGACGGGATCGCTGCAGCTGAACTCGCTCAGCCTCCGGTGCCTGCTCAGCCGACAACAGCGCCAGCTCCACCCGGCGCAGCTCCGACTCGGCATCCTCCACCACCTGAGGCTTGGAGGTCACATCCATTTTGAGCTGGGCGGCCGCCTCATCAATGAGGTCGATGGCTTTATCCGGCAGACAGCGATCACTGATGTAGCGATCCGCCAAACGGGCCGCCGCCGTGAGTGCTTCATCGGTGATCGTCACGCCATGGTGCAGCTCATAGCGCTCCTTCAGGCCGCGCAGAATCTCGATGCTGAGCTCGATCGAAGGCTCAAGGATCGGCACCTGCTGAAAGCGTCGACTCAAGGCCGGATCCTTCTCCACCGTGCGCCGATAGTCCTCCGTCGTGGTGGCAGCAATACAACGCAGATCACCCCGGGCGAGGGCTGGTTTGAGCAAACTGCCTGCGTCGGCACTGGAGCGGTCGCTGCTGACCACCGTGTGCAGTTCATCGATGAACAGCACCACTCCCGCCTCGGGATCACTGACCTCCGCCAACACCGAGCGCAAGCGCTCCTCAAACTGGCCGCGGAACTTGGCACCCGCAATCAAGGCGCCCACATCCAGGGCGACCAGCCGCAGACCCAACAGCGAGTCGGGCACCTCACCGGCAACGATCCGCTGGGCCAGCAGTTCAGCAATCGCGGTCTTGCCCACCCCAGGAGCACCAATCAGCACCGGATTGTTCTTGCCCCGTCGGGACAGGACCTTGATCAAGCGCCGGATCTCCCCATCGCGACCGATCACCGGATCCAACTGACCGGCCTCCGCCGCCGCCGTCAGATCCCGTCCATAGAGCTCCAATGCTGAGGGTTCAGCGGGCAGCTCAGATGCCGGGGGCTCAGCAATCGACTCCATCGGCACCTGGCGAGGTGCCGCGGACTGTGGTGGTGCAATCGGCGGTTGAGGAACAACGGACTGTTGTTGAAAAGCAGACGGTTTCTGTGCCGCCGAAGCTTGTCGTTCAGCCGATGACCTTGGCTGAGCAGAACGCTCAGCGGAGACGGTGGGGACCACCGCCGACCCTGGCGACCAACGACGTAGCTCCGACTCGAGGCGATCGGCCGGGAGGCCTGCACTGTCGAAGAGGTCAGCCCCGATGCGTGGATCACGTCCGATCGCGATCAGCAGATGGGAGAGCTCGATCTGGCGGGATCCCCAGAGGGCGCGAGAGCGGTCCGCCGCCTCCAAGAGCTCCTCGAGATCTTCTCCAATAAAGAGATCGTCTCCCCGAGCCATGGGTTGGTCGGCGAGGAAGGCCTCCAGTCGATCCATCAGCCCCGGGACATCGAGCGGCAAGGCCCGCACCGTCTCCATGAAGCGACGGTCGCTGAACAACACCTGGAGCAAATGCTCCACATCCAACTCGGCATGGCGCCAACGGCGGGCCAGATCCTGCCCAGCCAGCAGCAGATCCCAGGCCTCGTCGCTGAAGCGATCGGGCTCCATGGTGAGGCTGGCCGGTGGATCTGTGGCGGAACGCATCTCGGAAGTCATCGTCACCCTTTTGGCGTTAGGCAGTTGCGTTAGGCAGTGGCGTTAGGCAATGGCGTGAAGGAGTGGCGTTAAGCAGCCGCCTTGGAGGAGAGCTCGATCAGCTCCACCTTGTATCCATCGGGATCCTCCACAAAGGCGATCACCGTGCTGCCGTGCTTCATCGGACCGGGTTCACGCACCACCCGTCCCCCTTTGCCAGCGATGGCCGCGCAGGTGGCCCGGATGTCCTCCACCCCGAGGGCGATATGGCCATAAGCGTCACCGAGCTCGTAATGATCGGTATCCCAGTTGTGCGTCAGCTCGAGCACCGTGTGCTCACTCTCATCGCCGTAACCCACAAACGCCAGGGTGAAACGGCCCGAGGGGTACTCCTTGCGACGCAGAAGACGCATTCCCAGCACCTCGGTGTAGAAGCTCAAGGAGCGCTCCAGATCCCCTACCCGGAGCATGGTGTGCAACATGCGCATCTGCGTCAATCCCCGGGTCTCTCCAAGCATGGTGCCAAAGCACACAAAGGAGGGTCAGGGGGCGACCCATAGGATCCTCGGAACTTTGAACGACGGCACGTGTTCGATTCCCTCGACCTCGTCATTGACACCATCGTTGCCAGGGAGGTGCTCGATTCCCGCGGCAACCCCACCGTGGAAGCGGAAGTGCTGCTCGAGGGAGGCGCCAGCGGTCGGGCGATCGTTCCCAGTGGCGCCAGCACCGGCGCCCACGAGGCCCATGAACTGCGTGATGGCGGCAGCCGCTACATGGGCAAGGGTGTCACCCAGGCGGTGGACCACATCGAGGATCGGATCGCGCCCGCTCTCTGCGGACTGTCTGCCCTCGACCAGGCGAGCATCGATGCAGCCATGCTCGAACTCGACGGCAGCGCCAACAAATCCAACCTGGGCGCCAACGCCATCCTGGCGGTGAGCATGGCCACGGCCCGTGCAGCTGCCAACGGCGTGGGGCTTCCGCTCTACCGCTACCTGGGCGGACCGATGGCCACCCTGCTGCCGGTGCCCCTGATGAACGTGATCAACGGCGGCGCCCATGCGACCAACAGCCTTGATTTCCAAGAATTCATGCTGGTGCCCCACGGTGCTCCCAGCTTCCGCGAAGCCCTGCGCATGGGCACTGAGGTGTTCCATACCCTCAAGGGCCTGCTCAAGGACCGTGGCCTGAGCACCTCCGTGGGCGATGAAGGCGGCTTCGCCCCTGATCTGGGCAACACCGAAGCGGGCGAAATCCTGGTGGAAGCCATTGAGAAAGCCGGCTACAAGCCCGGTGAGGAAATCGCGCTTGCCCTCGACGTGGCCAGCACAGAGTTCTTCGCCGATGGCCGTTACGCCTTTGGCGGCGGCAGCTACACCAGTGCCGAGATGGTCGATCAACTCGAGCAGCTGGTGAATCGCTTCCCGATCGTTTCGATCGAGGACGGACTGGCGGAAGATGATTGGGAGGGCTGGAAGCACCTGACTGAACGCCTGGGCAACCGTGTGCAGCTCGTGGGTGATGACCTGTTCGTGACCAACAGCCAGCGCCTTCAGCAAGGCATCGATGCCAGCACAGCGAATTCGATCCTGATCAAGGTGAATCAGATCGGCACCCTGACCGAAACCCTGCAGGCGATCGATCTCGCGGGCCGCAGCGGTTACACCAGCGTGATCAGCCACCGCAGCGGTGAAACCGAAGACACCACCATTGCTGATCTCTCCGTCGCCACCCGCGCCGGTCAGATCAAAACCGGCTCCTTGAGCCGCAGCGAACGGGTCGCCAAATACAACCAGCTGCTCCGCATTGAAGATGAGCTTGGTAGCCAAGCCGTTTATGCCGGTGCCGTTGGCCAAGGTCCCCGCGGCCGGGGCTGAGGCTCAGGGACCGTTCTGGCCAAGCTGCTCAATCCGTCCATCCCGACGGAGCTTGAGTTGCAGCTTGAGCCAGCCCATGCCTACAGGAACTCCTGCCGCCACAGGCAGCAGGGCCCACAAAGGCCGAGGTCCCGCACCCAGCAGCGCAGCTGCCAGGGCCAACGAGCCCAACAGCACGGATTGTCCGACCGCGTGTTGTGCCGTCACCATGCGCCGGAACTGACGGTCGGATTCGCCCATCCGGATCTGCAGTTGCAAATCCCCTTGCTCAAGGCGCTCCAGGCTCTCGTCAAGCCGGCGGGGGATCCCTGCAGCGCGGCTGCTCAGCGCTCCCACCTGTCGGCCCAGTTCATTAAAGAGATCGTTGGGTCCGGATCCGCTGGAAGCCATCAAGGGAAGGAGGTAGGGCTTGGCAATCGCCACCAGGCTAAATGCGGGATCGAGGCTGCGTCCGACGCCTTCGAACGTGGAGAGGGCCCGCATCACAAAAATCAATTCCACCGGCAGCCGGAAGGGCTGGCCATACACCAGCTCGTAGAGATCTCCCGAAAGCTTGTCGATCACATTGGCGCTGAATGGAGGCGTGAGCGCCTCCTGCAACATCAACCGCACCAGACGCCTAACCGGCCCGATGTCCACATCACGGGCGATCACCCCGGCGGCCTGCATCTCACTGACCAGAGCCGCCGCATCCCTTGAGGCCGCCGCACGAACCATGGCACCCAGCCGCCGACGTAGGCCATCGGAGAGCAGCCCCATCATCCCGAAGTCGTAATAGATCAGGGCGCCGTCACTGGCGACAGCGAGGTTGCCGGGATGGGGATCGGCATGGAAGAAGCCAAAGCGCACCAGTTGCTGCAGATAACTGGCCGCTCCGATTTCAGCCACAGACGAAGGCTCGATCCCTGCGGCAACAAGGGCAGGGCGATCATTGACCTTGATTCCCGGCAAATAATCCAGGCAAAGCACCCGACGGCTGCTCAGCTCCCAGATCACCCCGGGCACCCGGATGCGTGGCTCATCGAGAAACTGCTGCCGGAAGCGGGCGGCATGCTGAGCCTCCAAGCGGAAGTCCAGTTCCCGCAACAACACTCTTCTGCATTCCTGGGCGATCGCGACCCAATCGCGGCCCCGGCCCCAACTGGGATGCCGCTGCAGAACGGCAGCCACCTGCTGCATCACCTCCAGATCAAGGCGAAACAGGCGTTCGAGCCCCGGGCGCTGAATTTTCAGCACCACCTGCCGACCGCTTCGCAGGCTGGCGCGATGCACCTGGGCCAAGGAGGCAGCTCCGAGGGGCTGCTGATCCAGATCGATGATCTCGGCGCAACGGGCTCCGAGCTCGTCCTCCAGCACCGCCTGGGCCCGGTCAAACGAAAAGGCAGGCACCCGGTCCTGAAGATCAGCCAATTCGGACACCCAACCCGCTGGAAGCACATCGGGCCGGGCCGAAAGCAGCTGACCGAGCTTGATGAAGGCCGAGCCAAGGGCGAGCAGTTCAGCCGTCAGCCAGCGGGCACGTTGCTGCTGACGGGCCTGACGCCGTTCGGCGTTGCAACCGCCGGGATAGGTCCAGGCGCAACCATCCCACCAGAGCAGAACGATGAGCGTGAGCACTGCACGCCAGATGCGCAAGGCACGCAGCACACTGCGCAGGGGCATAGGAAGCGCCGGAGCCCCCATCAGGGTGTCTCCTCCATCAAGCGACTGAGCTCCGCAACCCGCGCACGGAGGCCATCAATCTGCTGCTGGGGATCCACATCCCCAACGGGGCCTGCGGGCTGTGCGGGGTCAGACGGCTCCTTCTCATCGGCATCCAGTCGTTCCGCTTCCGCCCGCACCTCGTCTTGAAAAAGATCCCATTCTCTGCGCAGCCGCTCAGGTGCGTCCTGGGCGATCACGGCCACTTCAGCGGCCGCCTCCGCCAAACCATGGCCGAGGCGAGCGGCCAGGCGGTGCATGGTGGCTCTGATCAGGGCATCAGGAGAGGGCATGACCTCGACAGAGCTGATGCTGAAACTGTGGCAGATTCCCGGCGGAAAGCGCGATCCCCAACCAGCGGCCTAGGGGGTCGGGGGAGCGACCGGCGCCGCCGGGAAGGGAGCGAGAGGAGCGGGCGACGCTGGTTGGGCCTGAGCCGGGGCGGGTTCAGCCACAGCTCGCGCTGGCTCAGGCTTGGGCAGCACAGGCGCGGGAACCACCGGAGTGGGCTCCGCCCAGACCGGCTCAGGCAGCGCCTGCTCTGGCAGCGGGCCAAGGGCAGCCTGCTGCTCTGCATTGCGCTTGGCTTCAGCAGCAAGGCGCTCCGCCTCCAGGGCAGCTTTCTCGGCTTCGCGCTGGCGAGCCAACTCCGCCTCTTTGGCTGCCACATCAGCAGTCAATGCCTGCTGATCGTCACCGTGGAGTCTCCGCAGATCCTCAAGCGTCTGTCCAGGGAATGGCTGCGCTGCGAACCCCTCACGTTGAGGCTGCTGCAAAGCACCCTGCATCACGATGATGCGTTGGGTGATGCCGTAGCCCAGGGCAAAACAAGCGCCTGCCACGAGCGGACCCACCCAGAAGCGGGGTCGCGTCGGCCGCTCAGGTGCAGCCTGGGACGTGGACTCCTTGGCCAAGGGGAAAGCGTCCAATTCACAGGTCCATCCTGGCAGCCGCGACTGGGATCAAGTGGTGTAGTCGGCGTTGATGCGACCGTGTTTAGATTTTTGAGTGGTGGAGCGGGGTTTAGGGGAAGGGCAAGGCGTTAGCATACCGTTAGCAACGGCACCGACCGACCGAAAACCCAGTCACAACGGACCAACCGTTAGCAAACCGTTAGCGGCGCAACAGATTTAATGACTTCCAGCAGCAACAAGTTTGTATTAGACAGGAAGGATATTCCTGGAGACAGGAATGCTTATGTCTACAGAGATGCGAACAGAGGAGGAAGATGGTGCCTATACTTTTACGACAAAGAAACAACTAGGAGGCATAGATTTGTACTAAAAGACGGGAATGGTAAACATCCACCTCCAAAGACAGAAGCGCAAGAAGAGGCTTGGGTACTTGGGATAAGCCGTTTTGTAGAACTCAAAGGCAAGAGCGACAGAGGAGAAGCGATAGCGTCGCTCACCTTTGGCGATATGATAAACAAGTTTCTACTAAAGGAAAAACGCAGAATCAGCGAAACTCCTCATGGTGGAATAACAAAAACAAGGTATCGCTTATTAGAAAGTCAATCCAGGTGGTTAAGAGAGTACCTGGGGAATGACGAGAGGCAAGTTCACAGAATCAGAAGAAATGAATTCTTAAACTACGAGACCTGGAGAAAAGAAAGAGCGAAAGAACTAGGCAAACCAACACCGAAGCAAAGTACTATCAACCAGGAACTCTCCACACTCCGTCGGTGCTTCCAGGAAGTAGCGATTACCAATGGCTTCTTAACAAGAGATAGTACGCCAGAAATCCCCAACATTAGACTTCCCAAAGACAAGAAGCATAGAAGAGACGATTTAACAGACAAAGAATGGGAACAACTAGAGAAATGTGCTCGGTACTACTGGGCAAAAGGGAATACCCGATTAATTGACGCCGAAGGTTCTATAGAAAAAGACAGTTCAGGTCAGTACAAAGTGAAAGCAAATATCAGTCATCCAGGTTCCCAAAGGGCAAAGACACAACTTCTTCACAGAGAAATGATTTACTGGGCGATGCGGATTTCTATGGATACTGGTATCCGTATAGGGTCCTTAAAGAAACTAAAGTGGAGAGACATTAGCGAGAACACAACGATACCCAAAGAAGAGCGGAAAATATGGGTTGCAGTTGATGTTCCAGCAGAGAGCACAAAAACTGGAAGGTCTTACAGAGTTTCAGCACCGATAGCAAGGCACCTACAAAATCTCCGCAAAACCACAAAGTTCCTCAAACCGAACGACTTCCTCTTTACCAACCAGAAACTAGGACAACCCTTCAGCGACAGAATATGGAAAGACAGTTTATGCGAAATGCTTGTGGAAGCAGGACTGGCGGAATGGGCGGAGGACGACAGCAACAATCTACGAAAAATCAGCATTCACACAGGGAAAAACCTTACTTGGTACAGTTTCAGGCATACTTATATCACTATGAACTTGAGAAGAGGTGTTCCCGTGGCGATTGTAGCCGCAAACACCGATACAAGTCTAAAGTACATAGAAGAACACTATTTCCACTATCGCGCCGATGAATCAACAGAAATCCTTGGCAAAGGCAGAAAGTTAAAAGGTGCTATGACCGAATTAAAATGGGTAGACCAAACAATTAGCAACTAGTTCTTCTTCTAAAGGCTTCAACTCTACAGGTTGTTCCACAGTACTTTCGCGTGGTGCGAACAGCGGTAAATGGTTTGCCGCAATAAGCACACGACATTTTTTTAATTTGAGAATGTGGTTTATTGATTACGCAAGGAATACCTACATCACCCATTACAGACAGAAACTTGTGAAAGTTGCCGCCTGCGTAGACAAGAGCGAAGGGGAAACTGGACATTTCCCCTATCGGTTTGTAGTCGGCATCCAGGAAAGACAACTTCCGTTCCAACAAAATAAATCCCTCTGCCTGTTCCCGCAGCAGAAGGCGTGAGGATTTGTTCGTCAAGGCCATTACTGGTAACAGCACCACTGCTTCTGTAACAGTGCTACTAGCGAAGTAGAGGGAAAGGTGTCGGATCCAATCCTTGCTATTACTGAATGGTGGGTTGAGGAACACCCGTCCCTTCCAGGGTTGCTCTAAACCATTGTCTTCCTTGGTGAAATGGTGTGAGGCTTGTACTCGTCGTTGTGGGTCCGCACAGGGGTCAAGGTCAATTCCACCCAGGGCAGAAACCACAAGGTCAAGCACCCAACCTGGTGTGTACCTCTCGTCCGTTACGGAGGTTGCCGCCGTGTTGGCGTGGTTGGTGACCCGAGACCAGGCGGAAGCAGACACCACTAGCGTTGGGTTTGGCGTTGGTGAAATGGTACGGAGACTGCCACCAGGTGCAAGAGCAGAAACGGTTCAGCACCAACCGATATAGGTCGGTGCTGGCGAATCAGAGCGAGAACAGCGTTACCAAAACCGTACGGTTACGAACAGAGCAGGAACGGGACGGTTCAACTTGGTTTGAGGTGTTCCCAAAACACTGTTCGGTTGGTAGTATTTCCGTAACACCCGTTTTGGAAACAAGTGGTCGCTCGGTCAATTGGCTATGCTCGTGTAAGCACCTCACACCAGTCAGTAGACGCCCAGGTATCGCTGCTGAAGGCAGAAGGGTGTTCTGTGGTCTTCCACGAGGTCGTAAGCACCCGTATCAAGGAAGGAGACAGACCTCAACTCCAATCCGCCTTAAACGCCCTTGTGGAGGGTGATGAACTAGTCGTGGCGAAACTGGACCGACTAGGGCGGGACCAGCGTTCCGTTATCAACCGCCTCCACGACCTCCAGGAGCGAGGCATCCACATCCGAACACTGGACGGACTGGTTAATACCCGTGGTCTTGGAAAGTTTGCACCGATACTGATTGGTCTTCTTTCTGGCCTTGCTGAAGTGGAAAGGTCCCTCATACAAGAAAGGACCTTGGAGAGTATTCAACACCGCAGAGAAACGGGTGGGAATCTAGGTGGACGACCAAAAACCAATCAGGCCAAAGAGAAACTAGTTCTTCGCTTGCGTGAAGAAGGATGCTCCTATCGATCCATCAGAGAACAAACAGGAATAGGTCTCTCTACGATCAGAAGGATTTTAGTTGAGAATCTTAAGTGATAGCAGAATTTACCAAGTCAAAACCACTTGATTTTCTGCCGTTGGACAATACGACTCAATTAGTGCGCGATTGGCGACCAAACTAAATCGGTGAACCAATAGCACCAACAGCATATCCCAACTGCTTAATTTCATTATCCACTCTGGTTGCCCAATCGGCAATAATACGCCAAGTCTTTGCATCCGCCTCTTTTTTAAGTCTGTTAGCACGACCGCTCATAATGCAGATGTTACCAGGGCAATAACCAAGTTCAGGGATAATTCTATCAATACTTGCACCAAACTCCTTAAATCCCTTGCCTGTACCCTTTGTGTTGTGATCAATAGGGATTCCAAGAACGGGGCACTTATCTGGAATGACAATATCTTGAGGTAATAGAGTATGAGGTATCATCGCCTTTCTTGCTCTTGACCTAGAGTTCTGCCAGAGTTTATACTGTTTAGTTGCTATAAGTCCAGACATATTCCTTTTGCTTCCAGGAGGTGGAGTCTCAAAAGGAGGCAGTCTACGCAACTTTTCATAGAGACCTGTAGTTCTAATTCGGTCCTCTTCCTTTGCAAGCCAATCTGCAATAGCACGCATCTCCGCAGGCGTCGCATCCGACTTAAGTCTATTTGCCATCATAGAAGTGACAAACACTTGCCCCCTTAGATAACCCTTGTCTGGATAGAACTTGTCCAAGGAAGGAGCATTCTCTCTATTAATATCCATTTCTTCGTTAATCTCAATGCCAAGAATTGGACAGAATTTGGGAATGACTATTTCTTCGGGAGACAAATCAAAACCATATCCGCCTTGCGAGGCTCTACTACTTGCCCTACTCCATATTTGGTATTCCCAAGACTTTGCACCTCTTGAGGCCATTCCGTGAATCGTATGCAGTTCTCTAGATATTTCTGCTCTTCTACAACCACAAGATTTTATGGACCCTTTGAGTAATTGGTCTGGTCGTGCCAGATGATTCGTGCCGCAATCGCACTTACACTCACATAACCATCTGTAGCGAAGAACTCCTTTGTGGTCTTTGAGGTGAACACCAGTTTTTTTGTCAACTTCCTTTGTCTTTACCCACCCCTTAACAATCGTGCCCGTGAATCTCTGTCCAAGTGTCACTCCTGAATGCAAATGAGTATTCGCACAATATCTCTTCTTGCCATTCTTGTGCAGATTTTTGATTTCGTGCCTATTGACAATGAATTCAGTATTGCAAATACCACATTCCATTCGCCAGGTCACAAGAGACTGTCCTGGGCGTCCAGGTCTTGGTTTGGATTCGCCGAGTCCAAGAAATCTTGACCCAGCAATAACCTGCCCGATTCCAGGAACAACGACAAGTTGCTCACTCGACAAATCGCTCACTCCAGGAAATCCAAACCTTAAAGTATGGAGTTGATACTAGACTATCCTGCGACCACTATTCTTAATAGGCAACCAATCTTCGTAGTAGTTACTCTTTCTTCCTTCTCTAAGCCATTCCTTTAGGAGTTCATCTCCACCGTAGTGATTGATGAGTTGATGCAAGTTAAGTCCACCAGCACTTCCATTGGTATGACTGGGAAGAGAGCATTTGCCAGTGTTAGGACACAGGAGCATATATGTTGTTCCCTTCCGTCCCAAACCCATTATTGCTCCAGGACAACCACAAGCAGGGCATTTAACTCTATAAGCATCCATACCATTTGCCTGGCGGTACTTCTTACCACCAAGCTTTAAAACCATATCCATAAAGTAACGAGATTGAACACCCAGACCTGGATACTCCATAAAACCTGGACTAGAACCAGAAGCAGTCATATAATTCTTGCGATTGTTACCATATTGTAACATTAAAGGAGTATTTTAGCAAGAAGTTGTATAGATATAGTGTGAATGATTTTGGGGACCTTTGAGACCCTTAAGGACAATCAAAAGCACTCAAGGAACAGCGAGACAAGAATAAATAGAATTAAAAGTGATTTATAAATATGGTTTGATGAGCAATGCAAGGCAGCAAGCCATAAGAACTTAATAATCCAGCAATTATTCTAGTAAGTATTTAAGGAGGATATTATGACTACACTAACCAAGAACCCTAAACAGATTAAGAGAACAGTTTCCTACGGGAGCAATGAAGCAATTAAATTAAACAAGATGGAAATGATGCTAATGGAGCACTATGGTTATGATTTTAGTCAGTTACACAAGGTCCTCATTAGAGAGCGATACAATCAGGTGAGTTTATGAATCAGAGAATAGAACTACTCACAAAGCAACTTGATTTTTTATACGAGAAACTGGATCAGATTACAGAAGGGGTTAGTCAGCAACAAGTAGAATACTTGCTGACTAGAATTGATACCCAGAAAAGGATGATACTAGAAGAAGAAGTTAATATGACTTTTAGGATTTTGGAGGAACAATGAAGAGTATTCGCGTAGAAAACCTAGTATGGGAGATGCTTTTGGAGATTTCCAAGAAGCGTCGGTCAAAACCAGAAGTCCTCATCAAGGAACTCATAGAGGAGCAGTACAGGAAAAAATGAAAAGCAAGAAGGAAAATAGAGTACCCAAGCATTTAGTGCCTAATAATCCGCAAGCAGACAAACAACTTACGGGTGGTAGCGACTGGGACAGCAAAGTAATAGAACGAGAAAAGAAAAGGACCTTATACGATGGTTGGTATAAGACATACAAAGGTCATTACAAGCAGAATGACGAGAAAGGAGAACCAAGAAAGACCGAATATCTCACCATTGCTCCATCAGCACTCAAAAAGCAGAAGGAGTGGGATGCAAGGCAAAGGCTTAAAAAGAAGAATGCTGTCCCCACAAGGAAGGATGGGTCAAAAGTGTTTGAAGAATTCATGGCAGAAGCGAATAGAGTTCGCCCCTCTAGTTCAACCACAAGAATGGCGAAAGAGAAGATTGAGGATTGGGAAAACGCATACAGAGCAGCACAAGTACTAGATCAAACTACCTGGATAGTACTAATGAAAGATTTAGTCACTAACCTCATATAAAATGCTTGGGTCCCTTGAACCTACAGAGGCAACCAAAAACGAGAGAACTAGAAGGTTCGTTACTCACAAAAAAATCCCGCCAGATTTTTAGGTGATTTATAGAGTTCACTGTGGTATGAGCCACTGAGATTGCTTACTACAGGTGAAAATCCACATTGAGTTCCAGGACCAATTCGGTAACTGGCGGAATACGACACAGTACAACCAACCAAGTGCGTACAGAACCGCACAACAGCGTGCAAAGACCACGGGTAAGCGTCACCGCCTTGTGAACGAGCAAGGCACGGTAATGGACCTTCTCACGCACTAGACGACCACTAGCGTTGGGTTTGGCGTTGCTGGACTGGCGGTGCTGGTTGGCAAGGAGTACCTTCACCACCATCCCATATAGGTCGGTGTGACGAGTACGCCCAAGGGGCACAGAAGTCGTGCTCGGGGTCGGTTTGCTGAAGAGGCAAAACCGCCTGCAAAGCCAGTTCTGGTGTACCTGCCTGAACCGTTGCTGGAACGGTTGGACGAGTACGGACGGCAGAACGGCACAGGAAGAGGCAGGAGCATCACCAAACTCCTTGAGGACCTCCTACCAAGTCCTGCGCCACCAGAACCGCCTACAAGGGCGCAGAAGGACCTTCTACACCTGGAACTAGTGAAGAGGTCCAATCCCCTGTACCAGCAGTTCCGTTCACGGCACTACATACCCGATCGTGGACTGGTAGGGCAGCAACTTCAATACTTGGTCTTTTATGGAGGCGAGGTAGTCGGAGTTATTGGTGGTGCTAGTGCTGTCTTCACCAGTCAAGTTAGAGACGAGTACTGGGGGTTCGCCAAAGACAAGGAAACGAAAACCAGACAACTCAACAGCATTATCAACAACAACATCTTTCGCCTGGAGTACCCAGCACCGAATCTAGCTACAATGGCACTTTCAAGGTGGAGAAAGCAGATCCAAAGGGATTGGGAAGAACTCTATGGAGTTCAGGTCGCAGGTTTTGAGACATTTGTGGTGGAAGAGAGGTTGTGGAATGGGAAGACCAGAAACGGTGCTTGTTACCGTGCAGATAACTGGGAACTCCTTGGTATCACAAAAGGATATGGCGATACGAATGTGAGGGGCAGAGAGCACAAGAACAAAACACTCAAAGCTAAGAAACTGATTTACTGTCGCAGAATTGAGGGACGGGAACTCTGTTCCTCATATACGACCTCCTGGAATGACCCAGAAAGACAAAAGGAACTCAATCAAAAACGATTGGCGATGTTCGCCGACCCCTTGGACCTGCTACTAAAAACAGTTAGACAAGATTTAGAAGTGCACGATTGAGAAGAGGTCGCACACGCTCTGGTTTGAGCGTCTGTTTTGTCTTCTTATAATTGTCCCAGTTAGCGTAAGTAGGCAACTGTGTTTTGCCAATCACATACTGGATATATGATGGATCAAAGACTTCTCCATCAATATCAATCCAAAAGTGCTTAACAGGTCCCTTTGCATTACGACGACCAGTAGGACCATCCTTACGGCGAAGTTTAACCCACTTATCAAACTCTTCACCAGACAGGGGCGAGAGCATCTCTATCAAATGATAGAGAGCGAGGGTGGATGTATAGCACAAGTCCAAATAAGGATTAGGTTTTGGGTTCTTGTGTCGCTGAACCTTATGGTACAGACACTTGGGATTAGAACACCTATCCTTTCCACCACACTCATTCGCTAACTCAACCATAGAGCCACGAACAATAGTCATCAAATCCTCTGCAAGAGAAGTGAGGATAATTTTGCTAGACACATTCAAAAATCGTATGAACAACCTGTTCGTTTACACGCTGGGTTTATAGACGGTCAGGGTTTCGTCTTGGGTGGTGGGGCAGGTGCCCCTCTATGACTAGGACACTTTAGGTGGCCCACAACTTGTTGCTAACTCAAAAAGGTTTGCTTTCCCCTTAACTCTGTAGACCATTCAAGCAGAAAACTATGTGCGTATCAAGCGTTAGCAAACCGTTAGCACTAATCCCAGGGTCCCCAGAATGATTGGTGTAACAGGGTTCTACCGCTAGGTAGTGTAATCGGCGTTAATGCGCACGTATTGATCCGAGAGGTCACATCCCCAGGCACGGCCACTGCAGGAGCCATCACCCAGCTCCAATCGGATCAAGACGCTGTCGTCCTGGAGATAGGCCCCTGCAGCCCGCTGCCTCAGATAGCTCGAAGCGGCATCCCGGTCAAAGGGAAGGGGCCGCCCTGCAGCCATCAGCTGATAGGGCCCCAGCCATAGAGCCACCGCTTCGGGGTCAAAGTCCACACCGGAACGACCGGCAGCCGCCACGATCCGTCCCCAGTTGGGGTCGCGCCCATGCACGGCTGTTTTCACAAGCGATGAGCCACAGACCGTGCGGGCGATCAGAAGGGCCTCTGCTTCCGTTGCCGCACCCTCGACCAGCACATCGATCAAGCAGGTCGCACCCTCTCCATCACGGGCGATGGCGCGGGCCAGATGCTGTGCCACCAGGGTCACGCCTTCCTCAAGAGCCTCAAGATCGGCGGGAGCCAGCGGCTCTCCAGCCGCAAAGGCAAGGAAAGTGTCATTGGTGCTGGTGTCTCCATCCACCGTGATCGCATTGAAGGAGCGATCTACCGCTCGCTTCACCATGGCCTGCCAGACCTCAGCCGGCACGCCGGCATCACAGGTGAGATAGCCGAGCATGGTGGCCATATCGGGATGGATCATCCCGGAGCCCTTGGCCATGCCGCCGATCCGCACGCGACGGCCGCCGAGGTCCGCCTCAAGGGCGATCTGCTTATCAATTAAGTCGGTCGTCAGGATCGCGGTGGCGGCTGCAGCCCCGCCCTCAGAGCTGAGCGCGTCGACCAGGGGATCCAAGCCCGCCAGCAGGGTGTCCATCGGGATCGGCACACCGATCACGCCGGTCGAACAAATCAGCACCTCGTCAGCATCCAGGCCCAAACGATCAGCCAGCGCCTGCGTAGCCCTCTGGCTATCAATCAAGCCGCGATCGCCGGTGCAGGCATTCGCCTGGCCTGAATTGGTGAGCACGGCCCTGGCCCGACCCGAGCTCGCTGCCAACCGCTGCGCGCAAAGATCCACGCAGGCGGCACGCACCACGGAGGTGGTGAAGGTGCCGGCGCAAACAGCGCCTTCCGGGGCCAGTAACAAGGAGAGATCAGGCTTACCGGAGGCCTTCAGTCCTGCGGTGATGCCAGCCGCTTCAAACCCCTGAGGCGCGGTGATGCCCCCCACCAGGGGAGACCAAGAGATCGATGAGCCGCTGGTAGCCGCAAGCACGGGCGCACGCGAGACACTGGATCCATCCTCGCCCCGCGCCATGCTCAGCCAACGCCGGATTGGCCTCACCGGAGGGATTGCCAGCGGCAAGAGCAGTGTTGGTCGCTGGCTGGCGCAACAGGACATTCCAGTGCTGGATGCCGATCAAATCGCCCGTGACGCCCTAGTCACTGGAAGCGAGGGTGCCAAACGGGTGCTGGAACACTTCGGAGATCGGGTGCTGGCGAGCGGTTCGACCATGGTGGAAGGGCGCATCGATCGCGCGGCCCTGGGCCGGATCGTGTTCAGCGACCCAGACGAGCGGCGTTGGCTCGAGCGGCTGGTCCACCCCCTCGTCCGCGATCACTTCGATGGGGAGCTAGTAAGGCTCGAGCAGGAGCCAATCGTGGTGCTGATGATTCCGCTGCTGTTTGAAGCAGGCCTGGAGAGCCTCTGCACAGAAATCTGGGTTGTGTCCTGCTCAGAACAACAGCAACAAGAGCGACTGATGGCCCGAGATGCGCTGACGGCCGAGGAAGCCCGGCTCAGGATCGCCGCTCAGCTGCCCCTCGCCAGCAAATGCGCCAGAGCAGACCTGGTGATTGACAACGGTGACCGGCCAGAAGCGTGGATTGCGCTGGTCGAATCACAGCTCTGAGATCCAGCTCTGATCAGAAAAAGCAAGGAAGGATCGACTGTGCCGCAGTCGATCTCAGCGCCTGTGATCAAGCTCACAGGCCAGTGAGACCGGCATCAACAGGCGGCACGGCAATCGCAGAGAGCTTGGGTTCATCGGCAGCAAATGGCTCTGCTGCATCGCTCTTCACTCCCATGCTCCGCTCGCTCTCCCTCCTCTCCGCCGTCGCTCTCAGCTCCACCGCTCTGGTGATCGCCCACGGTCCCAAAACCGATCCCATGCCCATGACCTACGACTGCTTTGATCGCGGCGCCAGCACCACCGTGAGCTCAGGAGTGATTCAAGCTCCGTCTCAGGTTCTTGCGCCAATGCTCTCAGCATGGGCTGAGATCGGCGAAGCCTCCCCGTCTTTTTGCATGAAA
Source organism: Synechococcus sp. BS56D (assembly GCF_004332405.1). Lineage (NCBI taxonomy): Bacteria > Bacillati > Cyanobacteriota > Cyanophyceae > Synechococcales > Synechococcaceae > Synechococcus > Synechococcus sp. BS56D. Next base: position 175,178 of record NZ_PHQU01000002.1, read on the forward strand.
GCATCGGTACCGCAAACCACTGGAGCGATCGACGTCGTTGTTCCCTTGGGCTGATGCCCCTCATCCCACCCAATCCGCCCCCGCCAACGCGGGGGCTTTTTCATGCCATTTCCTCAGCGGGCATCCCCAGAGCCCCTGCAGCGCAACTGATCTCGTCCTCTGTGACCAAGCTCACAGCCCCCTGAGACCGCGATCATCAACCCGTCGGTCGTTTGCAGAGATCTTGGGTTCATCGGGGACACACAGCCGCCCCCACTCCTCCCCTCTCCTCACCCTCACTGCAAACCATGACCCGCTCCCTTTCCCTCCTCTCTGCCCTCGCTCTCGGCTCCACCGCCCTGGTCATCGCCCACGGTCCCAAAGCCGATGCCATGGCCATCGCCTTCGACTGCTTCGATCGCACCACCAGTCAGCTCGTTGCCCGCAGTGCGGTGGACATGACCAGCCCCGCCGTGAGCTGCCTGCCCGTTCCCGGCACCACCACACCCGCCCAAACCTCACCTTCACCAACCAGCCCAGATCCCGTGATCGAGATCGGCGCAGGCCAGGCGGATTTCACGGGCGACGGAGCTGTCGAGCCAGGTGTTAGCGATCCAGCAGTCACCCCTGCACCCGAGATGAGCACCGGCGATCAACTGGGCTCTGCCGTCGGCCAACACCTCGGCAAATTGCTTGGGCAGGGCATCGCCGATCTTTTTCGCTGAACAGCACGTCACTTCACAACAAACATTTTTCAAACAACTGTCAAAACCAACACACTGACTAATTTCCAAACATCAACCCAAAGAAAACACCATGTCTCTCCTCAACCAAGCCCGTACAGCAACCAGCGCCATCACGGCCACCGCACTGATTGCCACTGCAAGCCTTCAAACTCCCTCAGCCTCCGCCAACAACGGAGTGAACTGCGAAAACGGACGCTCCCTCGGCCAGTTTGTCATCAAGTCTAAGTTGAATGACCGCTATGTGAGCGGCGGCCATCACAACGATGCCCTGAAAGCCAAACTCCGTGACCAACCAGCCCCCGGAAGCGAAGGCGTCTTCGAACTCTTTGATGTCAGCAACCTGCCTGGCGCCGTCAGAAACACATTTGCCCTGCGCAGCGTGAAAAACCCCAATGAGTGGTGGCGCGTGAAAAACAACGATGAAACCGTGCTACTCGGCTCCTACCAATGCAAGTCAGACCGGGAAAGTACCACTTTCGTAGCAACAGGACTAGGCGGACGGATGGCACTGCAATCCCGCAAAAATGACAAGTGGCTGAAGGTCAACAATGACGACAGATTGAAGGCCTCCGTCGACAATCCCAACGGGCGCGATAAATCCATCTTTTTATTTAGCCAAGTGAACCAAGTACCGGGCCCAGCAGAACTCCAGCCCAATCCAGAACCCTCTCCCCAACCCGAGCAGCCCGTCAACCTCAACGGCTGGTGGCGCGGCAATGACAACAGGCTCTTTAACATCAGCGTGAATGGCAGCAATGTCACCATCAAGGGCTTCCAAAGCTCAGGACAACCGCTGAACATCTCCACTGGGATTGTGAATGGTGCCCTGATCAGTGGAAACTGGAACAACTACTGTTATGGAGCACGGGGTTCCTTTGCATTCAGCCTCCGCAACGGAGCACTTGTCAAAGTCGGTGGCAACCTGTCAACCCAAACCCTGGTTCGCATCAACACCCCCGCCAACGTCAATCTCTCAGCCCAACCGAGCTGCGGCACACCCCAACCACCTCAAGACCAGGCACCCCCGAACCTGAATGGCTGGTGGAAAGGTAACAACAAAGGTGTCTATTCCGCTCAGCGCAGCGGCAACAACTTCCAGATGAAAGGCTTCCTCAATGGCAAACCCTTCAACCTGATCACCGGCACCATCCAGGGAAACATCATCAATGCGTCCTGGAAGAACTACTGCAACAACAGCACCGGCAGCCTCAAGCTGCGCATCGAACGCAATCGACTCGTCAAAGTCGGCGGCAACCCTGGCTTCAACACCTCCTGGACACCCACACAAAAACCCGCATCCATCAGCAGCCGACCCGACTGCAATCCACAACCTCAGGTCAACCTCAATGGCTGGCTCAAAGGCAACAACAAAGGTGTCTATTCCGCTCAGCGCAGCGGCAACAACTTCCAGATGAAAGGCTTCCTCAATGGCAAACCCTTCAACCTGATCACCGGCACCATCCAGGGAAACATCATCAATGCGTCCTGGAAGAACTACTGCAACAACAGCACCGGCAGCCTCAAGCTGCGCATCGAACGCAATCGACTCGTCAAAGTCGGCGGCAACCCTGGCTTCAACACCTCCTGGACACCCACACAAAAACCCGCATCCATCAGCAGCCGACCCAACTGCTGAGCGCCGCCCACACCGCACGCTGACAACAACGGCCACCGAACCTGCGCCCCGCCCATGGCGGGGCTTTCCCATCGCCAGGGATTGTCCATCAGAATTCAAGGTATGAACCACCTGCTCCACCTGAGCGCCATCGGCTTGAGCGCCTTCAGCCTGGCCGCCGCCAGCATCAGCTGCGACAACGCTGCCCAAGCACAGGCGATCACGTTCCGCTGTTATGACCGTACATCAGGAGCTCTTGTCGCTGTCAGCGCAATCGACCTGAGCTCATCACAAGTGAGCTGCATGCCGGCTGCCGAGTCGGAGGGGTTGCCAAATCCAGATCCAGGCGAAGCTCCAGCACCGAGCAACGCTTCAATCCCTGACAGCAGCCCAAACGATCCCCTCGCCGCACGACGCAGCATCAACCTGGCTCGCGACACAGCAATCCGGCTCAACGGTGGGCTCAGCGTCTACAGACCCGCCAGTTGCATGTTCGCCGGCGCCGCAGGCAATCCCTGCCTCAGCCGTGAAAATGACGACTTCGTCTTCAACATCCCTGGAGGGCCACCGGGTTGGGAGCAGAGCGGTGAAGCCCCCAGCATTCAGACGATTTTGAAAATCGCCGCCGATGGCCGCTCGGTGCTGAACGAGCTGTACAACGGCCCTCCGCAAACCAACTGAGACGGGGCTTTAGCCCCCCTTCAGTTTCTGAGTGAGGATCTGATTCGCCAGCTTCGGATCAGCCTTTCCGCCGGTCTTCTTCATCAGCTGGCCAACAAAGAAACCCTGCAGCTTGTTCTTACCGCCGCGGAAGGCTTCCACCTCCTCAGGGTGAGCAGCCAGGAGCTCTTCGACGATGGCGGTGATCGCGGCCGGGTCGCTGATCATGCCCAGGCCTCGCTCATCGACGATCTTGGCCGGTGAGCCACCCTGCTCGAGCAACTCAGGAAGGATTTCCTTGGCGATCTTGCCGCTGATCTTGCCGCCATCGATCAGTTTCACCATCTCCGCCAGCTGCTCCGCGCGGAAAGGCAAGTCCCCGTAGCTGAGACGGTTGCTGTTCACATAAGCGGCGATATCGCCAGTGATCCAATTGGCAGCAAGCTTGGCGTCAGCACCTGCAGCCACCACAGCCTCGAAATAATCCGCCATCGGACGTTCGTCGGTGAGCACCCGGGCGTCGTACTGCGACAGACCAAGGGTCTCCGCATAGCGATGGCGCTTAGCCGCGGGCAGCTCCGGCAGTTCGGCACGCCAGGCTTCGCGCTGATCCACGCTCACCTCGATCGGCCCAAGATCAGGATCGGGGAAGTAGCGGTAATCACTGGCTCCCTCCTTACCGCGCATGCTCTTCGTGAGCTGCTTGCCCTCATCCCAGAGTCGGGTCTCCTGCACCACGGGTTCGCCGGTTTCATAGGCCTTGATCTGGCGCTGAATTTCGTAGTCACAGGCCTTCTGAATCGCCGAGAAGGAGTTCATGTTCTTGATCTCCACCTTGGTGCCAAAGGGGGCATCAGGCCCCTGGCGCACGGAGATATTGACGTCACAGCGCAGGGAACCCTCCTGCATGTTTCCATCGCTCACGCCTAAATAGCGCATGATCCGGCGGATCTCAGAGGCATATTCAGCAGCCTCGCGACCGGTGCGCAGATCGGGCTTACTGACGATCTCAGCGAGCGCAACCCCAGCGCGGTTGTAATCCACAAGGGAGTGGGTGGAACCCGCCAGTCGATCGCTGCCGGCATGCACCAGCTTGCCCGCGTCCTCCTCCATGTGCAGACGCTCGATACCGATGCGTTTGAGATAGGTGTCTTTGCCTTTTTCTGCCACTTCCACCTCGATCCAGCCGTCCTCAGCGATCGGTTCGTCGTACTGAGAGATCTGGTAGTTCTTCGGCAGATCGGGATAGAAATACTGCTTGCGATCGAACTTGCAGTGCTCCGCGATGTTGAGGTTGAGGGCCATCGCCGCCTTCACCGCATACTCGAGCACCTTCTGATTCAGCACAGGCAAGGTGCCGGGCAAGCCGCACACCACCGGGTCGATGTGGGTGTTGGGGTCATCACCGAAGGCCGTGGAGGCGCTGGTGAAGATCTTGCTCTCGGTGCCCAGCTGCACATGGGTCTCCAGACCGATCACGGCTTCCCAGTTGCCCGTGCCCGCGCCGTTCGCTGCCATCCGCCCAGATCCCTGCTAGCCGGCCAATCCTATGGAACGACGTCGTTAAGGTCGGGTGTCTGAACCACAAGGGGGCAATGGCCGACGATCCCGTCGTGATCCTGGGAGGGGGACTGATGGGGCTGGCGGTGGCCCATCAGCTGGCCCGCCGCGGCCAGCAGGTGACCGTGCTGAGCCGCCGCCGCAGCGAAGCGGCTGGATTCGTGGCCGCCGGCATGCTGGCCCCCCATGCCGAGGGCCTGAGCGGCACCCAGCTGCGTTTCGGGCAGATCAGCCTGGAGCGGGCCCCAGGGTGGGTCGCCCAGATCGAGGCCGACAGCGGCCTGCCCTGCGGCCTGCGCTCCAGCGGCATCGTGGTGCCGTTCCGAGATGCAACGGAACGGGACCACTACCCCACCGCAGCCTGGGGGCAGGCCCTGAACCGCACCCAGCTCGAGCGGGAGCTACCGGGCCTGGCCCCGCAATGGAGCACAGGACTGCTCTTTGCTCAGGACGGCCAGATTGACAATCGCCGCCTGCTGATGCGGGCCCTCGAAAGCGCCTGCGCCGACCGCGGCGTGCGCTTCCAGGAGGGCTTAGAGGTCCTGGCCCTCGAACAGGACGGCAAACACCTGCAAGGAGCACGAGTCCGTAACGCAGAAGGAACGGAATACACACTGAATTGTTCAACAGCCGTGCTCTGCAGTGGCGCCTGGAGCGCCCGACTGCTCTCCGCCCTCCCGGTGTTTCCCGTGAAAGGGCAAATGCTGTCCCTCCAGGCCCCTCGGGGCGCCCTCAAGCGGGTGATCTTCGGCCCCGGCACTTACCTGGTGCCCCGCGAGGACGGACTGGTGGTGGTCGGCGCCACCTCCGAACCCGAAGCCGGCTTTGAGGAAGGTCTCACCCCCCAGGGACAGCGGACCCTGCAGGACGGCATCGCCTCCCTGCTGCCGCAAGCCATGGACTGGCCACCGATGGAACGCTGGTGGGGATTCCGACCCTGCACCCCCGACGAGGGCCCTCTGCTGGGGGCAAGCCCGATCACGGGGCTCTGGCTGGCCTGCGGCCATCACCGCAATGGGGTGCTGATGGCGGGCCTGACCGCAGAGCTGGTGGCGGATGCGATGCAACAGGAATCCCCCAGCCAGCTCAATGGTGAGCTGCTGGGGGACTTTCGCTGGGACCGGTTTGAAGCCGGGGCTCTCAGCAAGAACCCTGACTGATCGGAAGGATCAGCCCTCGGTGCGCCAGCCCTGATCCGAAGGGGTCCAGTCGCTCAGCTCGGAAGCCTGGAACCAGAGACCGATCTCGAACTGGGCCGTTTCCGGGGCATCGGATCCGTGGATCACATTGCGACCGATATTGATCGCCAAATCACCGCGGATGGTGCCGGGCTCGGCCTCCAGGGGCTTGGTCGCACCAATCAGCTTGCGAGCGCTAGCGATCACACCGTCACCCTCCCAGACCATCGCCACCACAGGGCCGGACGTGATGAACTCGACCAGGCCGGCGAAGAAGGGGCGCTCCTTATGCACTCCGTAGTGCTGCTCTGCCAGCTCCCGGCTGGGGGTGAGCTGCTTGAGCCCCACCAGCTTGAAACCCTTGCGCTCGAAACGGCCAAGGATCTCGCCAACGAGACCACGCTGGACGCCATCGGGCTTGATGGCAATGAAGGTGCGTTCGGCAGCCATGAGTAGGAGAAAAACCGCGGTCATCGTCCGTGGCCGACGGCCCGCTTGGCAAGCAAGCCTGCTGCCCAAAGCTGAAGCTCGTGACCGAGCTGCCTAGATTCCGAGTCTCAAACTGTGGCGGAAGCATCGATGCTCAGTGCTCCCTCTGGCACCGACGGCACCTGGACTGCCCAGGCAGGCGCCAGTGTCTATGGGCTCGATCGCTGGGGGGATCCCTACTTCTCCACGAATGCCAGGGGGCATGTGTCTGTGCAACCCAGGGGGGATCGCGGCGGCAGCATCGACCTGGTGGATCTCGTCACGGGCATGCGGGACCGCGATTTGGCTCTCCCCCTCCTGATCCGCTTCGATGACATTCTTGAAGACCGCCTGGAGCGACTCCACGCCGCCTTTGACCGCGCCATCGCCCACTACGGGTACAGAGGTCGTTATCAGGGGGTGTTTCCGGTCAAATGCAACCAACAACGCCATGTGGTGGAGCAGCTCGTCGAGAGCGGCCAACGCTGGCATTTCGGCCTAGAGGCCGGCAGCAAGGCCGAACTGCTGATCGCACTCTCACTTCTCGAAGACCCGGACGCTCTGCTGATCTGCAACGGCTACAAAGATCAGCGCTACATCGAAACCGCCATCCTGGCGAGACGCCTCGGTCGTCAACCCGTGGTGGTGATTGAACAGCCCGAAGAGGTCAATCGCATCATCAAAGCCAGTCGTGATTTGGGTGCAGCGCCCCTGATCGGAATCCGGGCTCGGCTGTCCACTCGCAGCACGGGACGTTGGGGGAGTTCCGTCGGCGATCGCGCCAAATTCGGGTTGTCCATCCCAGAACTACTGGACACCGTTCGAGCGCTTGAGGAGGCCGACCTACTCAGCGAACTACGACTACTCCACTTTCATATCGGCAGTCAGATCAATGACATTGCCGTTTTGAAGGATGCCCTGCAAGAAGCTGGGCAGATCTATGTGGAGCTCCATCGTCTGGGTGCTCCGATGGGCTACTTAGATGTAGGCGGTGGACTAGGTATCGACTACGACGGGAGTCGCAGTGCCACTGCTGCCTCCACGAACTATTCCCTTCAGAACTACGCCAATGATGTAGTGGCGACAGTGCGGGAATGCTGCGAACCCTGCAACGTGCCTGTGCCGACCCTCGTCAGCGAAAGCGGACGAGCTCTGGCCAGCCATTTCAGTGTGCTGGTCTTCGATGTTCTCGGAGCGGGCACAGCTCCTGATCACGCGCCATCCGCTTCTGAAGATGACCCGCTGATTGTGCGCAACCTTCAGGAGACCCTCAACAACATCAACCAAAGCAACCTGCAGGAAGCCTGGAATGATGCGCTCAAATTTAAGGACGATGCACTCAGCGCCTTCCGGCTGGGCTATCTCAATCTTCCCGATCGAGCCCGGGCCGAACAGCTCGCATGGGCTTGCGCCCGCAAGATCGCATCGCTCATCCCCCCGGAACACTGCCCTGAGGATCTGCGCAACCTCAAGGCCAGCCTGGCCACCACTTATTACGCCAATTTCTCTGTTTTCCGGTCCGCCCCAGACACCTGGGCCATCGATCAACTCTTCCCGGTGATGCCGATTCATCGCCTGGACGAAGAACCAGATCAACTCGGCAACATTGCTGACCTCACCTGCGATTCCGATGGGAAGCTCGCCCGCTTCATTCATGATGGCAAGAGCAAAGCACTGCTCGAGCTCCACCAGCCCAAACCTGGCGAGCCCTACCTGGTTGGCCTCTTTCTCGCCGGTGCCTACCAGGAAGTGATGGGCAATCTGCACAATCTCTTCGGCAGCACCAACGCGGTGCACATCCGACTGGCCCCAGGTGGTGGCTACCGGGTTGACCATGTCGTGCAAGGAGACACAAACGCCGATGTGCTCCAGGCGATGGAACACAATCCCGAGCTAATGCTCGAACGTCTTCGCTTGGCCAGCGAACAGGCCATCAGTGATGGGCGACTCTCCGTTAGCGATGCCCGTCGTCTCATGAGCCACGTGACCACCAGTCTTCGCCAAACCACCTATCTGCAGGAATGAGCCTCAACCCTCTAACAGGCCCCGTTTGATCAGAGGCTGGGCATCGACAAGGCGCAACTGTCCGTCCTCTTCAACGACGGTGCCTCGACTCCTCAACTTGCTCAGCGTCCTCGACGCCGTTTCGCGAGCCAATCCCGCAACAAGCGCGATTTCTTTCTGCGCCAAGGGCGGAATCAAAGCCAGGGGATCTTTCGATCCAGAGGATTTCCGAGATAAGTAGGCCAATGAATCGAGCAACCGTGTTGTGGCGTCGGCACTCTGCAGAGCGAAGCGCTGATTCAGATCCCGCAGTCGACTGGCCTCCAATCGAGCGAGGGCAAGGGCGAAGGGGGCTTGCTGTGTGAGGAGTACCGCAAACGGAGCCGCGCGCATCTTGACCAAGCGCAGTGGTGTGAGGGCCACCACATCAGCAGATCGAGAGGCCCCATCGAGGGCAGCCATTTCCCCAAAGACATCACCCTGACCCAGGAGCGACATGATCACTTCATCGCCATCAGCGGTGTAAGAGCGCACCTTGGCCAGGCCAGAACGAATCAAAAACAGCGACTCACCCCAGTCCTGCTCCATCACGATCACCTGATCGATCTGATGACTGGTCTCCCGATGACGATCCAGCAAAAGATCCAGCTGATCGTCAGCAAGATCGGCGAAGAGGGCCATAGCCCGCAGATCGTCTCTTGTCAGCGCTGTCATGGTTCAGAGGCAGGCGATCAACCCCACCCAGATCAACTTGCAAAAAAGATGCAGACACTGATCGGTGGCGAGGGAGAAGCGAAGGCGAACCTTCAGCCAATCGATGATCGCGTGCACGAACATCTCAGCCAACCCGAGCAGAGGAATGCCGGTGATCAAGGCCACTGCGAGGCCGTGAGTGGAGGCATGGGCACCCAGCCACCAGCGCCAGTTCAGAGTGTCATCCAGGCCGGGCGTCTTCTCCCGTGCCATGCGATCGCTTTGCAACACGAAATCGCACACGAAATGGGCCAGCACCAGAAGAATCAGGAGATCGAGCAACGAGATCACGACGACCGACATCAGATCGTGACGCTAAGGCAGTTGGCACGGACGATTTCAACTCGAGTCGCCAGCATGGAATCAGTGGTCCGCTCCGGCGCCATGGAGGGCGACGACCTTCAGCTCAGGCACGTGAGGGAACGCCTCCGGCTTCTTTTTGACACCCACCTACGCGAACTTCAGTACGACACCCTGAAGCCTGAGGTAGGGGAGGTGGTGATCCATGAGGGCGCTGAAGCTGAACGAGTCCTTCTGGTGGTGAGCGGAGAGCTCACCGTTGAGATGCAGGACGGCTCCGGCAGGCCTCGTGTACTGGCAACGGTCGGGAGCGACGAACTCCTTGGTGAAATGGCCCTGATTGGCGATTACCGCCACAGCGCTTCGGTGAGAGTGAGCCATGGCCCAGCCGAACTGCTCTCCGTAAGAGCCGATGACCTGCTTCAGGCCTCCCTTTATGACAGCGAGCTCGTGATGCAACTCCTGGCCCTGAGCAGTGCTCGCTGCCGGCGGGCGAACGGCCAGCTCTCCTTAATGCTTGAAGCACTCGACGCATTGGCTCAGAGAGATCGCCCCACGCTGTCCCGTTGCTGCAAGACGCTTTCATCTGCAGCAGACCGAGCCCTGAATCGGGCTGCCGATCTGCTCGAAGGATTAGTGCAAGACCCTTGGGCATCATGACCATGCGATTGGGATGGATCCGCCGCCATGCCGCCTTGCTCATGCTTGGCAGCACGATTGCAATCGTGGCGGGGCTGAACGCCACCGCTCTCAATCAGCTCAATCTTCGCTTCGCAGGCTTAGTGCAGGAATGGCGCGGAAAGCGAACAGCTCCAGACCAGGTCGTGATCGTGGCGATCGATGATTTCAGCCTTCAACAGGCCGATAACGCAGATCTGAGCACCGATCCATTACTGAAAAGCCTCACCCAATGGCCTTGGCCTCGACAGGTGCATGGCAGGGTTTTGGAACGATTGTTTGAGGCCGGTGCTGATGTTGTGGGCTTCGATGTTCTGTTCGAAGCACCCAGTAGTCATGGGCCAGAGGACGATCAAGTGTTTGCAGATGCACTGAATCGGCATCAACAGCACGTGGTTTTAGGCACTCAGGTGCTGACCACCCGTGGCCCTGTGGCGGGAGTGTCGTTACTGGACATTGCCCCCTCCCTGAGCAAAATGTCACCCGTCGTGCATCGTGGCCTGCTGAACGGCGAACCCGACCCTGACGGGGTGATCAGACGGCGCCCCGGTGATGCCGTGATTTCCCTACGACAGCGACTAGGACCCTCGGTACCAGATGGACTCGCCAACGCAGTTTTAAAACGGCTGGGTGGCGACGTTGATGTGAAAACCAGCGACTCCATCTTGCTGGATCCCTATGGACCTCCTCGCACGATCAAAACGATCTCCATCTGGGAACTTCTGGAACCCAAGGCCTTTGAGAGTTTGAAGGCATCAAAGCTCCTGAAGGGAGCCTTAGTTCTTGTCGGACCGACCGCAGCTGTATTTCAGGACCTACATCCGGCGGTGTTCTCTGGAGCTGAGGGGATGCCTGGTGTCGAGCTGCATGCCACCGAACTCGCCAATCGCCTCGAGGGCCGATCGCTGCGATGGATCTCAGCCCCTACCGGATGGAATTGGCTGATTGCTGCCGTCGTGATCGCAGCTGGGCTGATCGCGGGTCGCTGGGATCGACCACTCCCAAGAATCGGCTTCCTGCTCGGATCGGCGGGGCTCTTATTAGCGATCAGTGCGTCTTTGGTGGCATGGGCAGGGATCCTGCTGCCGATGGTGGGACTAGCCGCAGGCCTTGGGATCACCGGCATCGTGAGCGGAGGAGAGGCGACCGTGCGTCTGCAATGGCAACGTCGTCGACTACGCCGCACGTTGGGGCGCTATCTCTCGCCTGCAGTGGCTGCAGAAATCGCGGATCAGCCAGAGGAGGCAGATGGTCTTCTTGGAGGTCGCTTAATGGATGTCGTCGTGCTGATGAGTGATATCAGGGGATTTACAGCGTTTACACAGACCATGACCGAGCAGGGACGCGTCAAGGATTTGGTCGAACGCCTGAATCGTTATTTCGGTGAAGTGGTTGATGCCGTCCATGCCCAGGAGGGCACGGTGGACAAATTCATCGGCGATGCTGTCCTGGCTGTGTTCGGAGCCCCTCTGCAGAACGACGCGGAAACGAACGTTTTGGCAGCGATACGCACTGCCCTCTCCCTTCAGAAACGACTCCAAGCTCTAAATCAGGATTGGATTGCAGATGGCCAACCTCCCTGGGAGCAGGTGGTCGTTCTGAGCTACGGCTGGGTGGTCAGCGGCAACATCGGCAGCAACCACCGAATGGACTACACCGTGATCGGTGATGCAGTCAACACCGCGAGCCGACTGGAAGCCATCGCCAAGCGTTGCAATGCATCGATCGTGATGAGCGAAGCCGTCGCCAAGAAGCTCCCTAGCCACCTAACGCTGAAGGACTTGGGGCAGCACGCAATCCGTGGCCAGGGAGTGCAAAGTGTGTTCGCACTGCGAACTGACACTGATACCAGCGATCTTTGACCCACCAATGACTATGAGGGATCGATTGATCGATGGAAAGGCCAGTGTTCAGGAAGTTGCTTCTCATGGCCTTCGCTGCAGCTCTGGCCATCCCCGAAGCAAGCGCAGCCCCATTCAATAGCGCCAGGATCCGGCGCATCATCGATGGTCGAGAGGTCTTCATCGACAAGCGTGAAGCCGCGGTCAACCAGACCGCTGACCGGGGGCAAGAACTAAGTACAGGCCGGAGCCGGGCCGAGGTTCTGTTTGACCGACGAGCCCTCGGATTCCTGGGAAATAACAGCCTGATCCGACTCGGCGAGGATTGCTTCCGACTCGATCGCGGTCAGGTCTTGATCAACGGACCTCAGAACAGCTGCCTCGGAAGCAAAGTTCTTGGCATTCGTGGAACGACATACGTTCTGAGCGTGCGCGAAGACGGTGGCTATGACTTAGCAGTTTTGAGCGGTGAAGCCTCCGTTTCCGACGAAGAACAGGGGCAGCAGAGCGACGAAAAACAGCCAGATATTCTCTCGCTCTACCCAACACTGAATCCAGTGATTGGGATCGGCTCGAGTGCCTGGGGAAGCAACGCTTCTGGAGAAACACTGGGTGAAGCCGCGGGCCTCATTCTGGGAGATGCCTCCTTCTTTCTCCCCCTCAGCCAAAGCATGGGAAGCAGCCTGCTTTACAGCTACTCAACAGGAAACACCAATTTTGACGGCGCATGGGGAGCCAGCACAGAGTTGGGATACAAGTGGTTCAATCCCAACGACCGCAGCATCAGCTCTCTGCTGATCGGATATGACGGCTGGGACATCTCAGGCTGCTTCCACTCTCAGCTTGCCGTGGGCGGGCTATGGCAGAGAGGACGGTGGCAGCTGGGTGCCACTGGTGGTGTCCCCTTGGATGGGTGCCTCAACAATCTGGGATATGCCATCGGTCAGCTGGGAATTCCCATTGCCGATGTCGGCGATCAATCAATCACCCTGTCTCTTTCTCCATATCTCCTTCGTGGTATCGGGGACTCATACGGAGGTGGACGCCTCGGGATCACTGTTCCCGTCAGCAACCAACTGACCGTATCTGCTTATGGGCAGTACGACGATCTTCTGGATACCGTGATTGGCGGGCAGATCAACTACCGCTTCGCCACGAACGGTGGTTTTGTTAGGGACCCCAACCTTTCCCAGCAGGGGCCTGCTTCGCCTTTACCTTGGCAGGCCAGGGAATTCATGACCGATAGGCCGATGCAAGTGGCCCTCGGTCGAAGCGGCACAAACAAACCGAGCATGCCCGGCTCATCACCCTCCACGCTCGGAACTCTGACGAGCCAGGCGCAATCACAATCCGTGGTGAGACTTCAAGCAGGAGAAGAAGCAACCTTCAGCAAGGAAGGCATGTTGCTCAGTCAAACAAAAATGAGCAGGGAACGCTTCTCCCAGCTCGTGATCGAGACCATGAGCGGACAGAACCTGCTACCGGAAAGTCATGTCATCAACCTTGTCTACGAAAGGCTTTATGGACTCCCCGGACGCGAGCTACTAGGAATTCTTGGATCCGACTGGTTAATCGCTGCTAGGACGCCCTATCCCCGGTTGCGGGGTGCCAACAACTTAGTGGTTCCTTCCGACAAACTCCCCAAACAACAGGCGCAGGCTGAACGCGAAGAAGACAAAGAAAATGAGAAAGGTGATGACAAAGAAGCGCAAGATCAAGAGAGTCAAACCGAAGCTGATAAGCCTGAATCGAAGCCTGAGCCCGAAGCGAAACCAGAACCCGAGCCTGAACCTGAACCAATCCTTCTGACCTACGTATGTCGAGCGTTCAGTGGAAACCCTGATTTCTCCTATTACACCGGAGGAGTGATCGGGGGCAACTTGTCACAAGCAACGCGCTTCCAGACCAAATCATCCTCCGATGCCTCCTGTTCAGGCCGAGGTGCCGGTTCCGATGGTGAAGAGACAACTGTTCCGCAATTCCTCTGAATCAACCAACCAATGACCGAATGACTTGAGTCGATTCAGAATGAACTGACAAGCCCTTCGCCAATGCGTATCAAACTTCAGGAACGCCTTCAGAGCCTGAAACTTTTGGCGGGCCTGGCATCCTTCCTGAAAAATCCAGGTTCTTTGGAAAGTGTCTTCGCCGTTGGCAACAGCGTCAAAGACGGCCCACTCGGCAAACAAATGATGCGCCATCTGCTGGAAGCCCCCCGTTTCAACGAACTTGTAGAGGAACGCTGGCGCCCGCAGCCGATCGATCTGAACGTTCTGAAGACCCTGCCTGAGGGCAGCCTCGGTCGCATCTACGCCGACCAGCTGATCAGCCAGGGAATCACCCCCGACAGCTTGATCGATCCATCCCCAGTGACCACCGCGCAGGATTACGTGGTGCACCGACTCAAAGAAACCCACGACATCGTGCACGTCCTGACTGGCTTCGGGATCGATGGGGCCAGTGAACTGGGGCTCCAGGGGTTCAACCTTGCGCAAAATCGCTCACCCCTTGCCGTGATGCTGATCTTCGGCGGGATGCTTTCAGCCCTTCAGAACGACGAACCTCTCGCCCCGATGCTGCGAGCCTTGGCGCGGGGCTTTCAGATGGGACTTGATGCGGAGCTGGTCATTGCTCGAAAACTCGAAGATGGTTGGGATCGGCCCCTGAGCGACTGGCGAAGAGAACTGAAACTTCCCGTCGAGTCCGAGCCCTAACCAAGACGCTGGGGAGCAATGAGCTCTACAGCGCCAACAGGGTTGAGCCATGGACTCATGACAACGCTGCATGCAGCTCCTCCCGGGCCGCGGCCAGCGCTCCATCCAGTGCAGCACCATCGCGGCCTCCAGCCTGGGCCAGGTTGGGGCGACCGCCGCCGCCACCGCCGCAGAGCTTGGCGATGCCACCAATGAACTTGCCAGCCTGGAGCTTGGCGGCAATCACCCCCTTACCAAAGGCTGCCACCAGGATCACCTTGCCTTGATCAGCTGGATCCGGCAGGCCTCCAAGCACCACGGCAGCCCCATCGCCGAGCTGATCGGCCAGGCTCTGGGCCGCCCCCTGCAGGCCGGCACCGTCCACACCATCCAAGCGTTCCACCAGCAGCTGGAAGCCAGCCAAGGCCGTGGCCTTGCCTGCCAGTGCCGCCGACTTGGCCACGGCCAACTCCGCCTGAGCCGCTGACAGCGCCTTCCCCGTGGCCTTGAGTTCCTCCTGTAGCGCCATCACCCGTTCCACGATCTCGCCGGGCTGCGCCTTGAAGCGATCGCCCAGTTGCTTCACCACCTGATCACGCTCATTGAGATAGGCGAGCACGGCCGGACCAGCCACCGCCTCAATGCGGCGAATTCCAGCCGCCACACCGCTCTCACTCACGATCTTGAACAAACCGATCTCAGCGGTATTGGCCACATGGGTCCCTCCGCAGAGCTCCATCGACACCCCCGGGACATCGACGACGCGCACGACATCGGCGTACTTCTCGCCGAACATCGCCACGGCACCGGCGGCCTTGGCTTTCTCGATCGCCATCTCCTGCACCTCAAGCCGGTGGGCCTCGCTGATCCAGCCATTGATCAAGGTCTCGATCTGCTCGAGCTCCGCCCCTGACACCGCCCGAGGGCAGTGGAAATCGAAACGCAAGCGCTCGAAATCCACCAGGGATCCAGCCTGGCCAATTCCGGGATCCACCACCTGCTTCAGCGCAGCCTGCAACAGATGCGTGGCCGTGTGATTGGCCTGGGCACGACGCCGACAGGCGCGATCCACCTGACCGTGCACCACAGCACCAACGCTGAGGCTGCCGCGCTCCACACGGCCGCTGTGCACGAACACACTGCGGTTCCGCGACACAGCGTCGATCGCCACGATCAGTCCGTTGCCGTCGGCGCCGTCTCCGGCCAGTACGCCACGGTCTCCCACCTGGCCGCCGCCCTCGCCATAGAAGGGCGTGGTGTCGAGCACCACCTGCACCGCATCACCGGCCACAGCGGTTTGGGCGGGCTCGCCGTTCACCACCAGCGCCTGCACGCTGCTGCTGTGTTCCAACAGCTCATAGCCCCGGAAGCTTGTGGCATCGAGTTCAGCCGCCACCTGATCGATCGCATCCTGAAGGGTGAGATCGATGCTCACCGCTGCCGCCTTGGCCCGCTGACGCTGGGCCTCCATCGCCGCCTCGAACCCCTCAAGATCCACCCTGAGGCCATGCTCCTCGGCAATCTCCTCGGTGAGTTCGAGTGGAAAGCCATAGGTGTCGTAGAGCTCGAAGGCCTGCTCGCCTGAGATCTGCTTGGGCTTAGCCACAAGCACATCCGCCAGCAGCTTTTCGCCGCGCTCGAGGGTTTCAAGAAAGCGGGCTTCCTCGCGCTGAAGTTCGGCAAGGATCACCTCCTTGCGGTCAAGCAACTGGGGATGCACCGCCTGCATCAAAGCAATCGACGCCTCACCCATCGCCGTCAGGAAAGGCTTGTCGATCCCCAGGAGGCGTCCATGCCGGACCACCCGGCGCAGCAGGCGACGCAGGATGTAGCCGCGGCCAAGGTTGCTGGCGGTCACGCCATCGCAGATGAGCTGAGTCACGGCTCGGCTGTGGTCACCGATCACTTTCAGGCTCGTCTTGCCCTTGTCATCCAGGGCCTTGTAATCAACTCCTGCAAGAGCAGCCGCCGTTTCGATCAGCGGATAGATGAGGTCGGTCTCGTAGTTGTTGGGCACCCCCTGGAGGATCTGGGCCATCCGCTCGAGGCCCATGCCGGTATCGATGTTGCGGTTGGCGAGCGGGGTGAGGGTGCCCTCCGCATCGCGGTTGTACTGCATGAACACCAAGTTGTAGAACTCGATGAACCGGGAGTCGTCTTCGAGATCGATTCCCTCATCACCAAGTTCGGGCTTGAAGTCGAAATAGATCTCCGAACAGGGGCCACAGGGGCCGGTGGGCCCAGAAGCCCAGAAGTTGTCGGCCTCATCCATGCGAATGATCCGCTTGGGGTTGACCCCCACCACGTCACGCCAGATCACCTCGGCTTCGTCGTCCTCACGGAACACACTCACCACGAGATTCTTCGGATCCAATCCGAACACCCCGGTGCTCAGCTCCCAGGCCCACTCAATCGCCTGCTGCTTGAAATAGTCCCCGAACGAGAAATTACCGAGCATCTCGAAGAAGGTGTGGTGCCGCGCCGTGCGACCCACGTTTTCGATGTCATTGGTGCGAATGCACTTCTGTGAACTGGTCGCACAGGGTGCCGGCCGCTCCTGCTGGCCGAGGAAGACCGGCTTGAACGGCAACATGCCGGCGATCGTGAGCAACACCGTGGGGTCCTCTGGCACCAGGGAGGCACTCGCCATGCGCGCATGCCCCCGCTGCTCAAAGAAGCTGAGGAAGGCCTCGCGAATCTGCGCACCGCTGCGGGGACGTGCTTCCTGCGGACGCGACGATCGTGCAACAGCCATGGCGGTTTCGAGCTTGAGGAGCAGGGCCAGCAGCCATGATCGCCCCTGAGCCGCCACTCACCTTGGCCGCCCCACCCACCTCCACCAAGGCACCGGACCCGGACAGCCGTGCTCAGCTGCGGCTGCGCTCCATGGGCTGGGCGCTGCTCGCGGGACTCTGTGCCGGGTTGATCGGCCTACCCCTCGGGGTGGAACAGGCCGTCCGCGCCACCGGCTGCGGGCTCTTCTATGGACTGCTGGCCTTCCATCTCGAACGGGTGGACCCGGAGGATTCACACCTGCAGGCCGGGCTTGTTGGCGCGATCTGCGGTGTGCGCAGCCTCGGGATGGCCCTGCCCTCTCCGATGGGGGGTCTGGACGCCCTGGCATCATTAGGAGAGGAACTCCTTCTGGCGTGGTTGCCGTTGATCGGCAGCGCACTCCTGCTCCACGGCACCCATCGCATGTTGTCTGCGTCGCGGCCATGAGCCTGCTGCACGCCACCTGGCTCCCTGCCATCCGCACTCCGACCAGCTCTGGGCGACCGGCCCTGCTGGTGTGGGCAGACACGTGGCGTGTTGCTGAGCCTGCCGGTCCAGGCCTCACGCCAGCGCTTCACCCCTTCACCCTGAGCCCCGATGATCTGCGGGCCTGGCTGACCGAACGCGACCTCCTCCCCGAAGGAATCATCGACGCGACCGCCTGCCTCACGCTGCCGAGCCGCAGTCTGAAGCGCCGCAAAAAACGATCAGACAGCAACGACAGCGAGGAGAACGACGGCTGGACAGGGCTCCCCCTCCAAGCGGGTGAGCCGATTCCCAAGCAGACCGAATGGTGGCCCTGGCAAGTGCAGGGCCTGGCGATCGAACCCGGTGCAGCCACCAGCTGGCTTGCACGCCTCCCCCTCTCGGGTCGCCACCCCGACCTGGCCGATGAACTGCGCTGGTGGAGCCACATCCAGCGCTGGGCCCTGAGCCTGATCGCCCGTGGACGCTGGATTCCACAGGTGGAGCAGAGCAAAGGCGAGGGCTACCCCCATCGGGCCCGCTGGGTGCCGCTGCTCAATCGTGAGGACGATCGCAGACGCTTGGAGGATCTGGCCTCCCGCCTGCCCCTGGTGGCCACCTGCGCCCTGCCCTGGCGGGAGCCGGCCGGCCGGCGCAGCAATCGCACGACCCGGCTCAGGCCAGAAGCCATGCGAGCCGCCAACCCGGTGGCCTGCTGTCGCCCCCGCAGCGGTCGCTTACGCGTGGCGACCCTCCTGGAAGACCTTGTGGATGCCCAGTTGCGGATGGGCTTCACACCCCAAAGCGAGGGGCTCGATCCCCTCCTTTCCGCCTGGCAGGACGCCCTCGGATCTGACTCCGGCGTGATCACCCTGGGCGATGAGGAAGCAGAACGCCTGGCGACCGCCAGTCACCACTGGCGAGAAGGAGTGGCCGGCAATGTGGCCGCTGCCCGCGCCTGCCTGGAGCTGGAAACTCCAGCGGAAGGCGAGGACCTTTGGACCCTGCGGTTCGCCCTGCAGGCGGAGGCCGATCCCACCCTGAAGGTGCCCGCAGGGGTGGCCTGGGCCGCCGGTCCCAAGGGGCTGCAGTTGGGTGAGATCGCTGTCGACCACCCTGGCGAACTGCTGCTGGAGGGGATGGGACGGGCGCTCACGGTGTTCACGCCGATCGAACGCGGGCTCGACAGCGCCACCCCGGAAACGATGCAAATCACGCCGGCTGAGGCCTTCGTGCTGGTGCGCACCGCCGCCCGCCAGCTTCGTGATGTCGGCGTCGGTGTCGACCTGCCCCCCAGCCTGTCCGGCGGCCTGGCCAGTCGTCTTGGCCTGGCAATCCAGGCGGAACTGCCCGAGCGCTCCCGCGGCTTCACCCTCGGTGAAAACCTCGACTGGAGTTGGGAACTGATGATCGGCGGTGTGACGCTGACGCTGCGCGAACTGGAACGACTGGCGGGCAAGCGCAGCCCTCTGGTGAATCACAAGGGGGCCTGGATTGAACTTCGCCCCAACGACCTCAAGAACGCCGAGCGTTTTTTCGCCGCCAAACCCGATCTCAGCCTCGACGATGCCCTGCGCCTGACTGCCACAGAAGGCGACACGCTGATGCGCATGCCTGTGCACCGCCTGGAAGCCGGCCCACGACTGCAGGCGGTGCTGGAGCAATACCACCAGCAGAAGGCCCCCGACCCGCTGCCCGCTCCCGAGGGCTTCTGCGGTCAGCTGCGCCCTTACCAGGAGCGCGGCCTTGGCTGGCTCGCCTTCCTGCATCGCTTTGACCAAGGCGCCTGTCTGGCCGATGACATGGGCCTGGGCAAGACGATCCAGTTGCTCGCCTTCCTCCAACACCTGAAGGCTGAGCAGGAGCTGAAACGACCGGTGCTGTTGGTGGCTCCCACCTCGGTGCTGACCAACTGGAAACGGGAGGCGGCCGCCTTCACCCCGGAACTGCAGGTCAAGGAGCACTACGGCCCTCGACGCCCGTCCACCCCCGCAGCGCTGAAGAAAGACCTCAAAGGTGTGGATCTCGTGCTCACCAGCTATGGCCTGCTGCAGCGGGACAGTGAACTGCTGGAGAGCATGGACTGGCAGGGAATGGTGATCGATGAAGCACAGGCGATCAAGAACCCCAGTGCCAAGCAGAGCCAGGCGGCCCGGGACCTGGCCCGCCCGGGACGCAGTAGCCGTTTCCGGATCGCCCTGACGGGCACACCGGTGGAGAACCGAGTGAGCGAACTCTGGGCCCTGATGGACTTTCTCAATCCCAGGGTCCTCGGGGAGGAGGACTTCTTCCGCCAGCGCTACCGGATGCCGATTGAGCGCTACGGCGACATGTCGTCGCTTCGGGATCTGAAGTCCCGCGTGGGGCCCTTCATCCTCAGGCGCCTGAAAACAGACAAAGCCATCATCTCCGACCTACCGGAGAAGGTGGAACTGAGCGAGTGGGTGGGGCTCAGCAAGGAGCAGAAGTCGCTCTATGCCAAAACCGTGGAGGACACCCTCGATGCGATCGCCCGTGCCCCCCGCGGCCAGCGCCATGGTCAGGTGCTGGGCCTGCTCACCAGGCTGAAGCAAATTTGCAACCATCCGGCTCTGGCTCTCAAGGAAGAGAGCGCCAGCGAGGATTTCCTGCAACGTTCCGTGAAGCTTCAGCGGCTCGAAGAGATCCTCGAGGAGGTGATCGAAGCCGGCGACCGTGCCCTGCTCTTCACCCAATTCGCTGAATGGGGTCACCTGCTGCAGGGTTACCTCCAGCGTCGCTGGCGCAGCGAGGTGCCCTTCCTGAGCGGCAGCACCAGCAAGGGTGAACGCCAGGCAATGGTCGATCGCTTCCAGGAAGACCCGCGTGGGCCTCAGCTGTTCCTGCTGTCACTCAAGGCCGGTGGTGTGGGCCTCAACCTCACCCGTGCCAGCCATGTCTTCCATATCGACCGCTGGTGGAACCCAGCGGTTGAAAACCAGGCCACTGACCGTGCTTACCGGATTGGCCAGACCAACCGGGTGATGGTGCACAAGTTCATCACCAGCGGCTCAGTGGAAGAGAAGATCGACCGGATGATCCGCGAGAAATCCAGACTGGCTGAAGACATCATCGGCTCAGGCGAAGATTGGCTTGGTGGCCTTGATATGGGCCAGCTCAAGGAATTGGTGAGCCTCGAGGACAACTGAGGACAACGCATGACCATCACCCCCACCGGTAACGGCATCAACACCTCCCTGGGCGATGAAGGCCTGGGGCAGCAGCCCTGGTGGGTCGAACAGTGGATGGAGCTGATCAACTCCTACCGCTTCAAGAAACGCTTGGAGCGGGCCTGGGCCTACGCCCGAGAAGGGCATGTGACCTCAATCCGCTTCGAGGGGCGACGGGTGCATGCCCGCGTGCAAGGCACCGGTGAAGACCCTTACAAAGTGAAGCTCTGGCTCGATGTGCTTAGCGACGAAGACTGGGGCTACGTGCTTGAGGCCCTGACCCAGAAGGCGCGTTGGTCAGCCCAGTTGCTGGCAGGAATCATGCCATCGGACATCGAACGGGCTTTCGCAGCCAGCGGCAGGCGTCTGTTCCCCTTCAAACTTCAAGAGGTGCGCAGCGAGTGCAGCTGCCCTGACAAGGCCAACCCCTGCAAGCACATCAGCGCTGTGTACTTCCTGATGGGGGAGCGCTTCAGCGAAGACCCCTTCGTGCTCTTCCAACTGCGGGGGAGAACCCGGGCCAAGCTTCTGGAAGACCTGGCGGAACAGCGGCGTGAAGCCCTCGAGGCCATCGCCCAGGACGAGGAGGCGTCCCCCTCTGCAACCAGCGACACCCCCACGACCCTGACCCCACCCCATCCAGCCGTCCTGGATCCCACCCTCTGGTGGCGCTATGACGCTGCACTGGATGGAGACCTGGTGGTGATCACCCCGGCCATGGAGGGCGACACCGGCCTCGATGCGGCTGGCGAGCTTCCTCTGGCTGAGGAACCGCGATTTCCCGATGCCAAACAGCAGTTTCTTGCCCATCTGAGGGAGCAGGGTCAAACCCTGGCCCAGCAAGCGATGCTGGCGGCCATGGCCACCGGTGGCTGAGCAGACCTCCCAAGAGCACAACAGTGCCAAAGAGCGAGCCCTGCCCCTTGAGGAGGCTCCTTGGCTGAGCCTGGAGAAACGCGGTCTCGTCAACATCCTGTTGCTCTCCCATCAACGGGCCTTCGGCACTCCGCTGCTGGCCGGCGACCGCACGGGCAGCTCGCGCCGCCTCGCCTGCCAGGAGCTGTTTGCCGTCGACATGGCTGTACTGGCCCATGACGATGCTGCGCTCGACTCCAACGAAGGGCCCCGCCTCACCTATGCCAATGCCGCCGCCCTCAGGCTCTGGCGGCATACCTGGCCCACCATGATCGGGATGCCCTCCAGGCTCACCGCCCCCGCAAACGCCCGCCGAGAAAGGGCCCAGGCTCTGCAGACCGCCCAACGTCGGGATGCTTACCAGGGCTATCGCGGCATTCGCATCGATCGCGAGGGGCGGCGGTTCATGATCAACAACGCCAGCATCTGGACGCTCTGGGATGAGGAGGGGCGTGCCTGTGGGCAAGCCGCTGCCTTCTCAGATTGGTGGTGGCTCTAAGGGCTGCCACTAACCCTGTTCGGTTCTTGCGACATTCCAGGTGTGACAACCGAATCAGGTCGTCCAGACCGAACCAAAGAGGGCGGTTCTCCGGCTGTTTGTTCTCAATCGAGCCACGCAGATTAGCGCTGTGGGTGACAACCAACACCCCAGAACTCCCCCCTTTTGGAGGACCTTTCATGATCACCCTTCGCCAATCCCCCTTCGACCTTTTTGAGCGCCTGGAGCAGCAACTGGCCCAGGCCGAGCGCGTTCCCGCCGCCGAGATCCGCGACCACGCTGATGCCTATGTCATCCGCGTGGAGCTACCGGGTGTCGAGCGCAACACGATCGACGTGCAGGCCACCGATCGCAGCGTGAGCGTGAGCGCTGAGCGCCAGTGCCCTGGCGAAGACAAGGCCGATGACACCGCCCTGTTGAGCGAGTTTCGCTACGGGACATGGAGCCGCAGCTTTCGCTTTCCCCAAGGCATCGACCGCGAGCAGCTGCGCGCCAGCTATCGCGATGGCGTGCTTGAGATCCGGGCCGGCAAGGCCCAGACCCGCACGTCCGTGACCGTCGCCCTGGAGGACTGACCGGGAGACAGCTGCTGAGGAGAGGAACGGAGTCCTGGCCCCTGCCGAATCGGCAGGGGCCTTTTTCTTGCGTCGCGCTAACGGCCCAGACCGAGCAAGTCGTAGCCAATGAAAACCAGCGAAAACAGAACGAAAAACGCGAGGCCGATCCAACAGAGCCCCCGCATCAAGGGGCCATAGCGATGCTCCGCCGGCACGAGGGAACTGTTCATGGTGTCCATCGCCATCCAGGCGAACAAAGGAGCCGTGATGAAGCTGCCTGCCATCGCACCGAACACGAAATCCTTCACACCGACACCTCCACTGGCGGCCAACAGCAGGGCCCCAACAGAAGCGAGGAAATGGAGCAGAACCCAGAGAGCCAAGCGCCGGCGCTGGGGCCCTGGTGCAGCGTCACCCCGATCCTTGCCCTGCAGGAGTCCCTGAATCGCCGAAATACTGCGGGGATAGGCATCCAGACAGGTGAGGGTGGTGCTGAACATCGCGGAAAAGGCCGCTGGCACGATCACCCAGGCCGCCCAGCCACCCATCGCCTCGGTGTAAAGGCGAATCAGCTTTTGGGCAAAGGAGACACCACTGCCCGAGAGCATGCCGTCGCCGGTGCCATACATCGTGTAGGCCCCCAGGATCACGAAAAACACAGCCGTGATCACCGTCACCCCATAGCCAAGGTTGAAGTCGAATTCCGCCTCGGCCCTGGTCGCTGTGTGCTGGCTATCGCGGGCGCGGGAGAACATCCAAAGAGAGGGCCAGACACACATCTCCACGGGCCCTGGCATCCAGCCCATCAGGGGGATGAGGAATCCCAGATTGGCGAGGGTCCATGGGCTGGGATCCGAACGCGTCCAGCTGGCCGCCACATCAGCCACGGGTCCTCGCAGCAACAGGCTGAGGGCGGCAACACCGGTGAGCAGGGTGAGCAGAGCCACCAGCAGCTTGGAGATCCGGTCGAGCGCCCGATAGTGACCCACGAGCAGAAGCAGGGCACTGATGACGAGCA
The DNA here is from genome assembly GCF_004332405.1 of Synechococcus sp. BS56D. NCBI lineage: Bacteria > Bacillati > Cyanobacteriota > Cyanophyceae > Synechococcales > Synechococcaceae > Synechococcus > Synechococcus sp. BS56D. The sequence continues at coordinate 199,070 of NZ_PHQU01000002.1, forward strand.
CAGCGATCGCAAGGCCGTAGGGATCGAGCGTTTGAAGGAGCGGAACATTCGTGAGCAAGACCCCCGCCACGAAGCTGACCGCAGCAATCGTGAGCGTCCCCGTCACCAGGCTGACGATCAGATAAAGCGGCAGATAAGCGCGACTGCGGGCCTGAAACCCCTCGAGCAGCGACTGGCCCGTGACGGCGGTGAAACGACTGCCCACCAACAGGAAGGGGTACTTGAGCAGATTGGTGAGAAGGATCAAACCCAGCAGGGCAAAACCGAAGCGGGCGCCCGCTGTGGTGGATGACATCAGATGGGAGCCGCCGATGCAGGCACCCGCCAGAAGGATTCCAGGGCCCAGGCTCTGGCGCAGGCCACTCCAGCCCCGCCCAACGCTTGTGGTCATAACGGCCAGTCGCACTTCGGGTCATCCTCGACCCCAGCCCGTCACCCGCAGCCCGTCACAAGAGAGCCTGTAACGCCTGAGCGCTCGGCAGGGCTGGACACCTGAGAGTGTTTCTAGAGTCAGGCACCGCCGCGCAATGACGTCATGGCAGTTGCCACCGGCCGACTCAGCCTGCAGTGTGAGGCGATCGCTGCTGACACCACAACGATCCGTTCCCTCGACTGGGATCGGAGCCGTTTCGATATCGAATTCGGCCTGCGCAACGGCACCACTTACAACGCCTTCCTGGTGCGCGGGGAACGCACCGCCCTGATCGACAGCAGCCACGCCAAATTCCGCGAGACCTGGCTGCCACTGCTCCGGGAGCAGATCGATCCGAAAGCGATCGATGTGTTGATCGTGAGCCATACCGAACCGGACCATTCAGGGCTCATTGGCGACCTACTCGAACTGAATCCCGAGATCGAGATCGTGGCCTCGAAGGTGGCCATTCAGTTTCTCGAAAACCAGGTGCACCGACCCTTCCGCTCCAGGGCAGTGAAAAGCGGAGACTGCCTGGATCTCGGCATCAATCCCGACACGGGCACGGAGCATCGCTTCGAATTCCTCAGCGCCCCCAACCTGCACTGGCCGGACACGATCTTCTCCTTTGATCACGGCACCGGCATCCTCTACACCTGTGATGCCTTCGGGTTGCACTACTGCTCCGAAGAGCTCTTCGATGTTGACCCAGGAGCGATCGCACCGGATTTCCGTTTTTATTACGACTGCCTGATGGGACCCAATGCCCGCAGTGTGCTGCAGGCCCTCAAGCGCATGGATGGTCTGCCGGCGATCAACACGGTCGCCGTCGGCCATGGACCGCTGCTTCGCCACCACCTGGATCACTGGATTGAGGACTATCGAGAGTGGAGCGGGCAGCGCAGCAAGGGAGAGACCTATGCGGCCGTCTGCTATCTCAGCCAATACGGCTTCTGCGACCGCCTCAGCCAGGCGATCGCCCGGGGCATCGGCAAGGCGGAAGCGCAGGTCCAGCTCGTGGATCTGCGGGCGACGGATGCCCAGGAACTCTCCGCCTTGATCGGCGAGGCTCAGGCGGTGGTGGTTCCGACCTGGCCGGCAGAACCCGACAGCGAATTGCAGGCCTCCATTGGGACCCTGCTGGCCGCCCTGCACAGCAAGCAATGGGTTGGCGTCTATGACGCCTTCGGCGGCAACGATGCCCCGATCGATTCGGTGGCATCCCAGCTACGAGCTCAAGAGCAGAAGGAAGCCTTCGCACCCTTGCGAATCCGCGCGCTTCCCACCGGCCAGGACTATCAGCGCTGCGAAGAAGCCGGCACCGACCTCGGTCAGCTGCTCACCCGTGACAAGACGATCGCGGCCATGAAGAGTCTGGATGGAGATCTCGACAAGGCTCTAGGCCGACTGAGCGGCGGACTTTATGTGGTGACGGCAAGCCAGGGTGAAGGAGAGAGCCTGCGCCGCAGCGCCATGGTGGCCAGCTGGGTGAGTCAAGCCAGCTTCACGCCGCCGGGCCTCACGATCGCCGTGGCCCGTGACAGGGCGATCGAGGCGCTGATGCAGGTGGGTGATCGCTTTGTGCTCAATGTGCTGCGGGAAAGCAATCACCAGCCCTTACTCCGCCATTTCCTCAAACGATTCCCGCCGGGTGCCGATCGCTTCGCCGGCGTGAACGTGCTCGAGGGCGTTGCCGATGGCGGCCCGGTGCTTGGTGATGCGCTGGCCTATCTGGGTTGCCGTGTGGAGCAGCGCATGGAGGGCCCCGACCACTGGATCATTTATGCGGTGGTGGAACAGGGCAACGTGGCGGACGCCGATGCCCGCACCGCAGTGCACCACCGCAAAGTTGGGAACCACTATTGATGGCCACCGCGATGACCGACAGCGAGAGAGCTGGAGAGCGGCGGGTTGTTCTGCTGCCGATCGCCGAAGGACTGCAAAGCCTGCGGGGCCTGAGCCCCCAGCGCCTGCGCTTTGAGCTGGAATACGCCCTGGAACGGGGCAGCACCGCGAACAGCTTCCTGTTCGATGCTGGCGTCGATGCCAGCGGACAGGCGCGCCCTGCCCTGCTGGTTCATCCTCCAGGTGCGGCCTACGCCGATGTGTTCTTGCCTGCACTGGCCAGGAGCCTGCCCAGTGACACCCAGACGCTGCAAGTGGTGGTCGGGCACGTGAACCCCAACCGAGTGGCACTGCTGCGCAGCTTGGCGGAAACCTATGGCGGACTTGAGCTCATCAGCTCCAACCCTGGAGCCAAGTTGCTGACGGAGCTCTGGAACCAACGCAAACCGCTACCGCAAGGGGAGCCTGACCTGCGACCACCGCTTCCGGAGCTCCCACCGATTCAGGTGATCCGTCAGGAGACAAGCCTGCCCCTGAGCCACGGCCATCAACTGCAGCTGCTGCCCGCCCCTAGCCCCCGTTGGCCTGGCGGGCTACTGGCCTTTGAAGAAAGCAGTGGCCTACTGATGAGCGACAAATTCTTCGCCGCTCACATCTGCACGGAGGCTTGGGCCGAAGCAAGCCGCACGGAGACAGAAGAGGAGCGCCGCCACTTCTATGACTGCCTGATGGCACCAATGGCAGCCCAAGTGGACTCCCTCGTGGAACGACTGGAGCAGCTCGACATCCGCACGATCGCCCCAGGCCATGGGCCGGCCATCGACGCCAGCTGGCGCAGTTTGCTCAGCGACTACCGCCGCTGGGGGGAAAGCCAGCAGGGCTCAACCCTGAATGTGCTGCTGCTCTTCGCCAGCGCCTATGGCAACACCGCAGCGATTGCCGACGCCTTGGCCCGCGGAGTCGGGCGCACGGGCGTGCGCGTCAACAGCCTCAACTGCGAGTTCACCCCCGCCGATGAATTGGTGGCGGCCATCCGTGCAGCAGACGCAATCCTGATCGGCTCCCCCACCCTGGGGGGCCATGCACCCACCCCAATCGTCTCCGCCCTCGGCACCGTGCTGGCAGAAGGTGACCGCAGCAAGCCTGTCGGCGTTTTCGGAAGCTTCGGCTGGAGCGGGGAAGCCCTCGACCTTCTGGAAACCAAGCTGCGCGATGGAGGCTTCAGTTTCGGGTTCGAACCGATCCGGATCAAATTCAGCCCCGATGCAGCCACCGTGCGCACCCTGGAGGAAACAGGCACCCGCTTTGCCCGCCAGCTCCAGCAGGAGCGCCGCAAACAGCAACGGCGCAGCGCCGGTGGCCTCAGCGAAAGCCGCAGTGATCCCTCGGTGCTGGCCCTAGGTCGCGTGGTGGGCTCTCTCTGTGTGCTGACCGCCCGCAAAGGGAACGGCGACAGCGCCCAGAGCGGAGCGATGGTGGCCAGCTGGGTTAGCCAGGCCAGCTTCACGCCTCCGGGAGTCACGGTGGCCGTGGCCAAGGATCGCGCCGTTGAAGCCCTATTGCACAAGGGAGATCGCTTCGCTTTGAACGTGCTGGCGGAGGGAAGGGAGAGCGGCCCCATGAAGCAGTTCCTGCAGCCGTTTGAACCGGGGGCGGACCGCCTGGCCGGCCTCGAACTAGAGAGCAGCCCCGGCGACCAGCCCTTGCTGCCAGAAGCCCTGGCCTGGCTGGAAGGGGACGTGAAGCAACGGATGGAATGTGGCGATCACTGGCTGATCTATGCGGAGGTGAAGCACGGGGGCATCCTTGACAGCGAGGGGGTGACGGCCGTTCATCAGCGACGAAGTGGCGCCAATTACTGAGAAACGCTGAAAACTGAACGACACTCGCAGCAGACCCAGCAATCGAGCCCTAACTCATACTCGTTATGAGTATGAGTTAGGGTGCACTCAGTTGCGCTCCGCCCACGCATCCATGGATCTGAACAACGCCGCCACCCACGCCAATCTCGAGGCCGCCTTCGGCGGCGAGAGCATGGCCAACCGCAAATATCTCTTCTTCGCCGACGTGGCCAAAAAGCTCGGCAAGACCGAACTGGCCAAACTCTTTCGCGACACTGCCGCCCAGGAAACCGAGCACGCCTTCGCTCACTTCCGCCTGCTCCACCCTGAGCTGGTGATCAACGATCCGGCCAGCCTCAGTGAAGACGCCAAACAGGCGATGCTGGCCCGCTGCCTGGAACTGGCCATCGAGGGTGAAACCTACGAGTACACCACCATGTACCCCGAGTTCGCCGCCCAAGCCCGCAGCGATCGCGATGGCGGCGCCGAGGCGGAATTCAACGAGCAGATCAACGAGTCCAAGGAACACGCCGGCATCTTCCGCACCGCCGCCAAGAATTTCGGCCTGCTCGCACCGATCGAGCAGCATCACGCTGAGCGCTACGGCGTCGCCCTCGAAGCGCTGCAAGGCAAGGGAGAGGCCGGAGAGGCCGATGAGCCGGTCGCCGGCCTATGGATCTGCAAGGTGTGCTCGATGATCTACGACCCCGCCCAGGGCGACCCCGACTCCGGGATTGCTCCAGGCACGCCGTTTGAAGCGATTCCAGACGACTGGACCTGCCCGATCTGCGGCGCCCGCAAAGCCAGCTTTGTGCCCTACCGGGAGGCGGAATTGAAATCCGCTTGACGCTCCCCCCAGGCGTGCAAGGAATTCAGCACTGGCAAAAGCTCATTCCCAAGGTCCGTCAGCGCGTACTCCACGCGCGGCGGCACCTCGGGATGGATCGTCCGATGCACCACACCATCGGCCTCTAAATCGCGAAGCTGAGCCGTCAACACTTTCTGACTCACACCATTCAGTGCCCGCTGCAAATCAGAAAAGCGCTGGATGCCATCCACTAATTCACGAAGGATGAGCAACTTCCAGCGCCCCTGAATCACTTTCAAGGCCAACTCGGCCTTGCAATTGCTGTGATCGTGTCCAGCGCGGAACCCCCCGTCATCAGCCATGGGTTACCTCGAGGTCACCGAACCACTTTGCGGTGCGTCCTTGTGCAATGGCAAGTCATCAGCTGACCATCAAGAAGCCAAAGCACCCCCCCCATGCCTCAAGCGAGCAACCAGCCAACCGTCCTTGCATTGGACGCAGGAACCCACGCGCTGTGCACCTGTGGGCTCAGCCAAAACGGCGCCTTCTGCGATGGCAGCCATCAAGGCACTGACAAGACTCCGCACATCCTGAAACTCGACACCGCCAAAACAATCGTCAGTTGCTCCTGTGGCAGCAGCAGCACCATGCCGTTCTGCGATGGCAGTCACAGTCAAATCGGCAACACGCAAAGCACACCCTGGTGGAAGTTCTGGGCATGAACAACGCTCCCGACACAGGCCTACTGGTGATCACCGCCAGCAACGGCGAAAACCTCAAGCTGGCGGATCGGTTCGCAACGCACGCCAAAGCCTTGGGACAAAACGCCGAGGTGCTGGATCTCACCAGGATCGACCTGCCTCTCTTCACCCCCAGAGCCCAAGACTGCGGCACTCCAGCGGCGGTCGCTCCTCTGCAAGAGCAGCTCATGAACGCAGCACGCTGGGTGATCTGCGCACCGGAATACAACGGCTCGATCCCGCCCTCGCTAACGAACGCGATCGCATGGCTCTCGGTGCAGGGCGAAGACTTCCGCGACCTTTTCAACGGGCGACCCATTGCGATCGCCACCTTCTCCGGTGGTGGTGGCATGGAGCTGCTGCTGTCACTGCGGATTCAACTCACCCATCTGGGCGCCCAAGTGGTGGGCCGCCAGCTGCTCAGCAACTACGCCAACCCCCCCAAGGACGAGAGCATCACTGATCTGCTGAAGCGTCTTCTGCAAATGACACCACTTGCACTCTGAGCCGAGCCATGCCCGCACCTCTTTCCACCAACAATCCCGGCTTCGTCATCCGCCCAGCCGCAGAACGCTTCCACAGCAGCCATGACTGGCTCGACTCCTGGCACAGCTTCTCCTTTGCAGGCCACCACCATCCCGACTGGATGGGCTTCGGCCCCCTGCGGGTGATCAACGACGACCTGATCGCCGCCGGACGGGGCTTCGGGATGCATCCCCATCGCGACATGGAGATCATCACCGTGATGATCGAAGGCCAGATCAACCATCGCGACTCCATGGGCAACAGCGGCGTGATCCGCGCCGGTGAAGTGCAACGCATGAGCGCTGGCACCGGCATCGTGCACAGCGAAATCAACGAAGGCGACACGCCCTGTCGGCTCTTACAAATCTGGATCGAACCGACCAGTGCAGGCCTACAACCGGCCTATGAGCAACGGCAGATCCCTGCGAGCAACGGCTGGAGCCCAGTGCTGAACCCCGATGCGAGCGAAGGAGCCATGGCCATCGCCCGCCCTGTACGGCTCTGGCGGGGGCAGATCGAAGCCGGAACCATGCTTCCCTGGCCAAGGCAGCTCAGCGGTTCCGCCTGGCTGCAAATCATCGACGGACAACTGTTGCTGGACGCAGCCCATGCCTCAGCCCCCAATGCTCTAGGGCGTGGGGACGGCCTGGGCTTCCCTGGCGACACCCCTCCAGGAGCAGCACTCAAGGCGATCACCAAGAGCGACGCGCTTCTCTTTGAACTGCTGCACTAGGCCCCTCCACCCGGGCGACGGGGTCACGCCACATGTGGGGGCTCGAGCAAAATCTGCAGTCGCGCAGGATACAAATTCGGGTCGCGCCCATGACAATTACTTAAACCACAAGGCTTTTCGGCACTGGCGATCGAGACCAAGTCAGCCATTGGTAACTCAGCCTTAATGCGATCCCGAAGACTTTGGGAATTTGCCTGGCACGCCACATCTGGCGGCCTGAAATGGCTCTGAATCCAAGATTTCCCTCAGAGATGGGACCCGAACAAGAGCTTCAGCCCGCGGTGCGTTATCGCGGATTTCTTTTGTTGGCGCAAAGCAATCACAGCTGGCTCGTGAGGCCGGAGCGCAGTCCGATGACCCTTCTGCCATTCCGCACGCCCACCTGCTCGCTGGAGGACGTGAAGGCACTGGTGGACTGGCGCTTGTCTCAGGAAAGCAGCCTGATCGGAGCTGCTTGATCAGACCTGCTTGACTCGTCAGCTCTGACTAGGTCTGTCGAGTCAAGCAGCCTGGGGAGGAGGCGTGGGAGAGCCAAGGGGCTGGAACGGAAGCACCAACGTCGCCCAGTGCTCAGGGCGAACGGGGCGTTCCCGCCGAGCCTGACGCACACCGAAAGGCACCCTCACCACATTGGTCCCTTCCACCCGGAGAGTGTGACCTCGCTCCAGGGCAGATTCCAGACAAGCAGGAAGTTCTGGCTCCTGTGGCTTGAGCGTTGTCTTGGAATTATTTTCGCTGGCCATGTCCCCCCGACAAGGTTTGCTGTTGCCGGCCAGTGTGGAGAAAGCTCCGACACGGCGGTAGAAACCGAACAAAACTTTTTCGATTTCGGTGAAAATTTAGCCTGTCACCTGGGGATCGGCCAGCTCCTCGACCGTCGGACAGGTGCAAACCAGATTCCGATCACCGAAGGCATTGTCGATTCGGGCTACGTGGGGCCAAAACTTGTTCTCGCATTGACCAGGCATCGGATAAGCCGCCAACGTGCGGCTGTAGGGGCGATCCCAGCTGTCCGCGGTCACCGCAGCGAGGGTGTGAGGAGCTCGTTTCAGTGGATTATTCAGTGGGTCGCTCTGACCCAAAGCAATCGCATCAGCTTCCGCTCGGATCGCAATCATGGCGTCACAAAAACGATCCAATTCAGAAAGACTTTCACTTTCGGTGGGCTCAACCATCACCGTTCCCGCCACTGGCCAGCTCACCGTTGGTGCATGGAATCCGTAATCCATTAAGCGCTTGGCAATGTCATCCACCTCAAGACCAGCCGATCGCTTGAGATCCCGCAGATCAAGGATGCATTCATGGGCCACCAGACCCTGCTCCCCCCGGAACAGCACGGGGTAATGCGAGGCGAGGCGGTGGGCCAGATAGTTGGCCGACAGCAGGGCAACGGCTGAGGCCTGGCGCAGGCCCTGCGCACCCATCATCCGCAAATACATCCAGCTGATCGGCAGGATGCCCGCACTACCCCAAGGAGCAGCTGACACGGCCGAGATCGCTTGCTCGCCGCCGCAGGGCACCAGGGGGTGTCCAGGAAGGAACGGCAACAGATGGGAGGCCGCAGCGATCGGCCCGACCCCTGGCCCACCACCGCCATGGGGAATGCAGAAGGTCTTATGGAGGTTCAGGTGGCAGACATCGGCCCCATAGGCCCCTGGACGACAAAGCCCCACTTGGGCATTGAGGTTGGCCCCATCGAGATACACCTGGCCGCCGTGCTGATGGACCAGCGCGCAGATCTCCCTGATCCGCGTTTCGAAAACCCCATGGGTTGAGGGATAGGTGACCATCAGGGCCGCCAGTGAATCGCTGTGCTCCTGCGCTTTGAGACGCAGATCCTCCACATCCACGTTTCCCTGGTCATCGCAGCCCACAGGCACAACCCTCAGGCCAGCCATCACGGCACTGGCTGGGTTGGTGCCATGGGCACTGGTGGGGATCAGACAGACATCGCGATGCTGCTCCCCCCGTGAGCGGTGCCAAGCCCGGATCACCAGCAACCCCGCATATTCACCCTGAGAGCCCGCATTGGGCTGCAGGGACACCCCTGCAAAACCGGTGAGCGCCGCCAGCCAACCCTCAAGATCGTCGACAAGGCGCTGGAGGCCATGGCATTGATCCTTAGGAGCAAAGGGATGCAAGGCGGCGAAGGCTCGCCAGCTCACGGGAGAGAGTTCCGCGGCGGCATTGAGCTTCATCGTGCAGCTGCCCAGCGGAATCATGCTGTGCACCAGCGAGAGATCGCGGCTCACGAGCCGCTGGATGTAACGCAGAAGCTCGGTTTCACTGCGATTCCGATGGAACACCGGCTGGCGCAGCCAAGGTTCACATCGCAGGGGCAGCCCCGCCAGGCCGGTGTGAACGTCCAGGCTCCCTGGATCGGGAAGAGCCAAGAGCGGCTCCTGTCCAGCCGCCTTCGCCAGCAGCGCCAGCAACACAGCCAGCTCCTCAACGGTGCTGAGTTCATCCAGGCTGATGCCAAATCCCGTCGCCTGAGCCGGTGCTGCCCCATCCGGAAGCACCCGCAGATTGAAGCCTTGGTCTGCCGCGAGCGCATGCACCGCCGGGGCTTGGGGCGAGAACACATCAAGGCCATCGAAACGGGGGGCCTTCGGCAGTTCGTAGCCCAGCTCCCGCAGCCCTTGCTCCAGCATCATGCGCAGTCGCACAAGGCGCTGAGCGAGGGCTTCCAGCCCCTCAGGACCGTGATGAATGGCATAGAAGGAAGCCATCACCGCCAAGAGCACCTGAGCCGTGCAGATATTGCTGGTGGCCTTGTCACGGCGGATGTGCTGCTCGCGAGTCTGCAGCGCTAAACGCAAGGCCGGCCGGCCGTCGACATCGACGGATCGCCCCACGATGCGACCGGGTACCTGACGTTTGTAAAGGTCGCGGGTGGCGAAGAATGCAGCATGGGGACCACCGGCCGCCATCGGCACCCCAAAACGCTGAGCGCTACCGACGGCGATGTCGGCACCGAGATCACCGACCGGCGCAAGAAGCACCTGGGCCAATGGATCAATCGCGACCGTGACCAAAACGCCATGGGCATGGGCCTGAGCGATCAGATCAGAGGGATCCCAAAGCCGTCCGCAACGACCGGGGAGCTGCAGCAGAACCCCAAACACCTCAGCGTCCCAGTGGAAGGCTTCCGGCTCCAGCACCTCCACCGAGATCCCGAGGGGTTGGGCCCGGGTTTGCAGCACGGCCAGGGTCTGAGGAAGCACAGCGGCATCCACGAGAAAGCGGCGCGCCTCCGACCGCTTGCAGACCGCCATGCTGAGGGCCATCGCTTCCGCGCAGGCCGTTCCCTCATCGAGCAGTGAGGCATTGGCAATCGGCAGACCTGTGAGCTCACTGATCAGGGTCTGGAAATTGAGGAGTGCCTCCAATCGACCCTGGGCGATCTCGGCTTGGTAGGGGGTATAGGCCGTGTACCAGGCGGGATTTTCCAGCACGTGACGCTGGATCAGCGCTGGGGTGACCGTGTCGTGATAGCCGAGACCGATCAACGAACGCCGCAGTTGATTCGCGTCGGCGATCTCCCGCAACTCAGCAAGTGCTGCCGCTTCTCCCACACCAGCGGGCATCGCTGCCTGCGGTGCCGTTTCATCGAGGATGTCCGAAGGGACGACCGCCTGCACAAAGGCGTCGAGGGAGGAGTACCCCAGAGCCTGCAGCATGGCCCGCTGCTGCGCTGGATCCGGCCCCAGATGCCGCTCCACAAAGGGGGAGAGCTCCGTCTGAACCGGCTCGGAGGCGGGGCCTGCGCTGCGCTGGTCCAGGAGGGTCACGGCACGCAGGCGTTCAGGCTTGCGACTGTAGGCAAGTCCTCAGGCAGTCGCCGCTGCTGGGACTCGGTCATGCCTTGGAACGCCTTCAGCAGTTAGCTGGCCGCGACCTTGGTGGCGTAGGTGCTGGCATCCATCAGCTCGGCCAGCTGGGTGGGATCGGAAGGGCGGATCACCAGCAGCCATCCCTCTCCGTGGGGATCGTTCTGCAATTCCTCCGGGCTGGCGAGCACAGCCTCGTTGCGCTGCACCACCTCACCGCTGATTGGTGCATACATGTCTTCCACCGCCTTCACCGACTCGACAGAGCCAAAGCCATTGCCCCGATTGAGCACCACGCCCACATCGGGCAGATCCACAAACACGATGTCACCCAGCTGATCGACGGCGAAGGCACTCAGACCAACCCGCACAAGCTCCCCGTCGGCGTGGGCGTACTCGTGACTGTCGGCGTAGCGGAACTGCTGAGGGAAGTCGAAGGCCATCGGGCCGGTGGTAGGCGAAAACCTCACCCAGTGTGGGGTAGATCCACCAGTCCTGCCGTTTGCAGGGCAGCGAGCGCCCGGATCAGGGCGAGCTCGATGTGACTGCGGTGGGTGCCGCCCTGCACATAGAGGTTGTAAGGAGGGCGCAGGGGTGCATCGGCCGAGAACTCGCTGGTGCTGCCATCGATGAAAGTGCCACCGGCCATCACCAGATCACTGGCGTAACCAGGCATCGCAGCAGGAACAGGATCCAGATAGGAACCGACCGGCGAACAGGACTGAAAGGCCCTGCACACGACCTTGAGCGCTTCGGGATCGCCCAGCTGCACAGCCTGAATCAGATCGCTACGGGGTGCCTGCGCTGCCGGCTGCACCGCATACCCCAATGCTGCAAAGGTGCCAGCCACCAGATCTGCACCGATCAAGGCCTCGGCCACCATCTGCGGCGCCAGAAACAGACCCTGCAGCACCAAGCGATGCAAGTCAAAACCGGTCCCCCCCTCGCTACCGATGCCAGGGGCAGTGAGCCGACAGCAGGCCTGTTCGACCAGATCAGCGCGCCCGGCCACATATCCCCCGGTGGGCGCGATGGTGCCGCCAAGATTCTTGATCAATGAGCCAGCGATCAGATCCGCGCCGACCTCGGATGGCTCCCGCTCCTCCACCAACTCGCCGTAGCAGTTGTCAACAAAACAGATGCAATCGGGCTGACGGGCGTGAATGTGCTGGCAAACCGCTTCGATCTCAGCGATGGAAAGAGACGGTCTCCAGCTGTAGCCACAGCTGCGCTGAATCAAGATCAAGCGCGTGGGCTGCTCCAAGGCTTCGTCCAGTGCCTGGAGGTCGACCGAGCCGTCGGCCTTGAGATCCCGCTCGTCGTAACGCACACCGAACTCCGCCAGGGAGCCTTGGCCTGCACCGCGCAAGCCGATCACCTCTTCAAGGGTGTCGTAGGGCCGTCCGGTGATGGCCAGCATGCGATCACCCGGGCGAAGCACTCCAAACAGAGCTGCCGCGATGGCATGGGTGCCGCTCACGAACTGAAGACGCACCGCAGCCTTGTCTGCCCCCAACACCCTGGCGAAGACTCGATCCAGCACCTCGCGACCCTGATCTCCATGGCCGTAGCCCGTGAGCGAGGCGAAGTGCTGGGTGCCGACCCGCTCAGCAGCAAACGCAGCGAGGACCTTTTCAAGACGGCTTGCCACCCCCGCCGTCCGCGCAGCAGCGGAGGCCGACTGCTGCTCCCGCACGGCCTGAACCACGGCCCTGGCCTGCGCCTCAGCCCGGTCTCCACTGGGAGAGGCCGCGGACATGGCCGTGGAAGTGGCAGTGGAAGCGGCGAAAGACGAATCCATGAAACGGTGTCGCTCGCTGCATCATGCAGCGCTCTCCTACATTCTCTTCTCCAGCCGAACGCCTTCCAGCTCCGGGCTTACCGAAGTCAAAGGCGCACCGGTTCGTGGAGTACTCCTTGGTTACAACTGCACCGGCCCCTGTCGCCACCGACCGAGAGCTGCGCATGCGCGCTGCGGTCATGTCCCCGCGTCAGCCCCTGCCTCGCCGGCAACGACGCATCAAGTGGGGCACCACAAGCTTCATGCTCGTGATGCACGTTCTGGCCACCGTGGCCCTGCTGCCGCGGTTCTGGAGCTGGCAAGGAGTGGCAGCCCTAGCGGTTCTTTACTGGGCCACGGTTCTCGGCGTCACCCTTGGACTCCATCGCCTGGTAGCCCACCGCAGCCTGGAGGTTCCCCGCTGGCTCGAGAGGGTCCTGATGGTGATGGGCACCCTGGCCTGCCAGAGCGGACCGATCGACTGGGTCGCTCTGCACCGCCACCACCACAAGTTCTCTGACCAACCCAACGACCATCACGACGCTGGTCGTGGCCTCTGGTGGAGCCACAGCGAATGGATGCTCCATGAAATCCCCGCCCTTGAGCACAAGGAGCGCTTCGCAGGCGACCTCTTGAGCGATCGCTTCTACGTGTGGCTGGATCGCTGGTTCCTGTTACTCCAGATTCCCCTGGGACTCGGCCTGTACTGGTACGGCAACGCAGCGCAAGTGCATGGTGGCGGCCTGGGCCTGGTCCTCTGGGCCATCCCCCTACGCCTGGTGCTCGTCTACCACGTGACCTGGCTGGTGAACTCGGCCACCCATGCCTTTGGCTATCGCAATTTCGACTGCCCCGACCTTTCACGCAACTGTTGGTGGGTGGCGATCCTGTCCTTCGGAGAGGGCTGGCACAACAACCATCACGCTCACCCTGCAAGCGCACGTCATGGCTTGCGCTGGTTTGAGTTCGACATCACCTGGCAGCACATCCGGCTGCTGCGGCGCCTGGGGCTGACCCGTCGCATTCGCCAGGCGCGTTACGTGCCCTGAGTTCCGGCAGTCATCCCCTTGGCCTTCTGCCGCAATTCGGCGAGGAATCCCTCGGCTCCAGAGCGACTCGATCCGCCGAGGGCTTGATGGGTGGCATGCAAGTCCAGAAGCTCCCCATCGAGCTCCTCGGCGCTGTAGTCCCGCAGACCGGCCATCACTTCAGCGAAACGCTCCCGCCGCTGACTCTTACTGGCTGGATAAGCAGCCATCACCTGATCGCGGCACTGCCGCCAGGACTGGCCGCCACAAAGGTGTTCAGCCAATGCCGCACTGAGCGACGCCCCCTCATCGGCTTCAATCCGCCAATCAAACCCGGGCGGCAACGGCGCCAAGCCCACGAAGATCTCGAGAAGATCCCCAGCTCCCAGGGCCTCACCCCGGGCATTGCGAAGGGGTTCAGCACCAGCGGCCAGCACCTCCAAAAGCTCGGGGTGCACCTCACCAAGACGCGCTCGGATTGATTCCAAGCCGGCATGGAGAACTGCATTGGCCTGCCCTAAGGCGAGGAACACCTCAGGACCGGGAGACGCGAGCTTGCCGTTGCGCAGGTTGGAGATCTGGGAGTTATGCACACGGCCGAGATCCAGGGTTTCGGCGAGGGCGGGCAACACCTTGTGCGACCAGCCATTGCGTTCATGCCAGACGTGCACGAGATGGGCCATGGCCCAACGGCCCTCGGTGAGGCGCTCCCGGTAACCCTTGGTCACAGAATCAGCCTGGATATTGAGCTCAGCCACTTGATACGGATCCTTATCGCCTATAGTTTATCGATAGTTACCGGATCGAGCCATGGTTTCAAGCGTGATCACAGCACCATCGCCACCCAGCAGGCCGACAGACTCGCACAGGGCCCTGGAGCGGGCTCAAGCGCTGCACCAACCCCGCCAAGGCGAAACCTATGTGCCCCTGGATCACGGACGGCGCTGGGGAACCATCGGCTTCATGATCGCGATCCATGTGCTGGCTGTGGTCGCCTTGCTGCCGAGCTTCTGGAGCTGGCAGGCCGTCACCAGCCTGCTGGTTCTCTACTGGGTCACCGCCTGCCTGGGGGTGACGATCGGGTATCACCGCCTGCTCTCGCATCGATCCTTCCAGGTGCCCCACTGGCTCGAGCGCTTCTTCGCCACCTGCGGCGCGCTGAGCTGCCAGCACGGACCCATCGACTGGGTGGGTCTTCATCGGCATCACCACAAGTTCTCTGATACGGATGCAGATCACCACAACAGCCACCGCGGATTCTGGTGGAGCCACATGGGCTGGATGTTCGAACCCATTCCAGCCATGCAGGCCGTCCCGCGCCTGAGCGGCGATCTGGCCAGCGATCCCTACTACCGCTGGCTCAACAACAATTTCCTGCTGCTGCAGTTGCCCCTTGCGGGACTGCTCTTCTGGATCGGCACCGTCACTGGCGCAGGCGGCTGGGCACTCGTGCTCTGGGGCATCCCCCTACGCCTCGTGCTCGTCTATCACGTCACCTGGCTGGTGAATTCGGCCACCCACTGCTGGGGCCAGGTGGTGTACGAAAGCGGCGATGCCTCCCGCAACAACAAGTGGGTCGCAGCCCTCACCTTCGGCGAAGGCTGGCACAACAACCATCACGCTTTCCCCCATTCCGCCCGCCATGGGCTTCAGCCCGGTCAGATCGACCTCACCTGGGAGCACATTCGTCTGATGCGGGCGCTGGGACTGGCCAGCAAAGTGCGCCTACCCGTCGCATCGTAAAATTCTCGATCGCTCCATCGTCGTCGTCAGGAAGCATCCCCATGGCCAAGCGCGTACAAGTCGTTCTGAATGAGGACGTTCTCAGCCTCGGCCGGGATGGTGATCTGGTTGAGGTGGCTCCGGGCTACGCCCGCAACTTCCTGCTCCCCTTCGGCAAAGCCGTTCCCGTCACGCCTGCCGTGATGAAGCAGGTGGAGCACCGCCGGGCCAAGGAGGCCGAGCGCCAGGCCGCCCTCAAGCAAGAGGCCCTGGCCTTCCGCACCGCCCTCGACACCATTGGCCGCTTCACCGTCAAGAAGCAGACCGGTGACGACGACGTTCTCTTCGGCACCGTCACCAATGGCGATGTGGCCGAGGTGATCGAGGAAGCCACCAAGAAGGAAGTCGACCGGCGCGACATCACCGTGCCCGACATCCACCGCACCGGCTCTTACAAGGTCAGCGTCAAGCTGCACAGTGAAGTCACTGCTGAAATTAATCTGGAAGTGGTCAGCTACTGATCCCTCAACCCACGGGTTTCTTCCGTCACAACCCACTCTGGCGCCTGCCCAAGGGTGCGCCAGAGTGGGTTTTCGCTTGCAGCCAACGACTCCATGGTGACCGTCCCCTTCAGCGATCAGGGCGGCGAGGCCGCTGAGGGGGGACGCCGGGGTTTCGGTCAGGGCCGCCGCCGAGATGAGCCCAATTTCGAAGCCTTACCGGACTCGATTCCCCCTCAGAACCTGGAGGCGGAAGAGGCGGTGCTGGGCGGCATCCTGCTGGACCCCGATGCCATTGGCCGCGTCGCCGATGTGCTCCAGCCGGAAGCCTTCTACCTCAATGCCCACCGGGAGATCTTCCGCACCGCGGTGATGCTCCACAGCCAGGGCAAACCCACCGACCTCACGGCCATGACCGCCTGGCTGGCCGATACAGGTGCCTTGGAGAAAGTGGGAGGAAGCAACCGGCTTGTGGAGCTGGTGGAACGGGTGGCCTCCACCGCCTCGATCGAGCAGGTGGCCCGCCTGGTGATGGACAAATTCCTGCGCCGGCAGCTGATCCGCTCCGGCAACGAGGTGATCCAACTGGGCTTTGATCAGAGCCTGCCGATGGAGCAGGTTCTCGACAAGGCCGAGCAGACGATCTTCGCCATCAGCCAGGAGAAACCCACCAAAGGCCTCACTCCCACGGCTGAGATTCTCACCAGCACCTTCAACGAGATCGAGAGCCGCTCGCTCGGCACCTCTGTGGCGGGCATCCCGGTGAACTTCTACGACCTGGATGCGATGACCCAGGGCCTGCAACGCAGCGACCTGATCATCGTGGCGGGCCGGCCAGCCATGGGCAAAACCTCGATCGTGCTCAACCTGGCCAAGAACGTGGCTCAACTGCACAACCTGCCGGTGTGCGTGTTCTCCCTGGAGATGAGCAAAGAGCAGCTCACCTACAGGCTGCTGTCGATGGAAGTGGGCATCGAAGCCGGGCGCCTGCGCACCGGCAGGCTGCAGCAGGAGGAATGGCCCTTGCTGGGCCAGGGCATCAACACCCTTGGCCAGCTGCCGATCTTCATCGACGACAAACCCAACTCTGGAGTGCTGGAAATGCGCTCCCTCTGCCGGCGCCTGATGGCCGAACAGGGCAAGGAGCTCGGCCTGATCGTGATCGACTACCTGCAGCTGATGGAGGGCTCCACCCCAGACAACCGGGTGCAGGAGCTGTCGCGAATCACCCGGGGCCTCAAAGGCATGGCCCGAGAATTGAACGTGCCGGTGATCGCCCTCTCCCAGCTCAGCCGTGGCGTGGAATCCCGCACCAACAAGCGCCCGATGCTGAGCGACCTTCGCGAATCGGGCTCCATCGAGCAGGACGCCGACCTGGTGCTGATGATCTACCGCGACGAGTACTACAACCCGGAAACTCCTGATCGAGGCATCACCGAAGTGATCGTGACCAAGCACCGCAACGGACCCGTGGGCACGGTGAAGCTGCTGTTTGAGCCACAGTTCACGCGCTTCCGCAACCTGGCGGCCTGAGTCGTTTCCGATACTGGTGGGATGACACCCAGTCCAACCCCCACTGAAGTCTTCGACGTGATCGTCGTGGGGGGTGGCCATGCCGGCTGTGAAGCCGCCATCACCGCCGCCCGGCTGGGCCTGAACACCGCCCTGTTCAGCCTCAATCTCGATCGCATCGCCTGGCAGCCCTGCAATCCGGCCGTCGGCGGCCCCGCCAAAAGCCAGCTGGTGCATGAAGTGGATGCCCTCGGTGGAGTGATCGGCCGCCTCGCCGACGCCACCGCCATCCAGAAACGGATCCTCAATGCCAGCCGCGGCCCTGCAGTGTGGGCCCTGCGTGCCCAGACCGACAAACGCCAGTACTCACGCCAGATGCTGCAGCTGCTGCAGCACACCCCCAACCTGGCCCTGCGTGAGGCGATGGTCACAGGGCTGGAAATCGAAGGCGATCCCGCAGGTGGTGGTGAAGGGTGGGATCCCAGCCAAGGCCCAGCCGCACGGATCACAGGCGTACGCACCTATTTCGGCAGCATCTACGGCGCCAAGGCCGTCGTGCTCACCGCCGGCACCTTCCTGGGGGGGCGCATCTGGGTGGGCCATCAATCGATGGCGGCAGGCCGTGCCGGCGAGCAGGCCGCCGAAGGCCTCACCGAAGCTCTGCAACAGCTTGGATTCCATACCGACCGTCTCAAAACCGGCACCCCGGCGCGGGTCGACCGGCGCAGCATTGCCCTCGATCAACTCGAGGAGCAACCCAGCGACGCTGCGGACCGGTTCTTCTCGTTTGACCCCGCCGCATGGAGCAGCGGTGAACAGATGAGCTGCCACATCACACGCACCACGGCAGCAACCCATCAACTGATCAAGGACAACCTGCATCTCACCGCCATCTACGGCGGCGTGATCGACAGCAAGGGGCCGCGCTACTGCCCCTCAATCGAGGACAAGATCGTGCGCTTCGCCGATAAAGACAGCCACCAGATCTTCCTCGAACCGGAAGGGCGCGACACGCCCGAGATCTACGTGCAGGGCTTCTCCACCGGCCTGCCCGAACCGATCCAATTGCAACTGCTGCGCAGCCTGCCTGGCCTGGAACAAGCCGTGATGCTGCGGCCGGCCTACTCCGTGGATTACGACTACCTGCCCGCCACGCAACTGTTGCCATCGCTGGAAACCAAACGCGTGCAAGGGCTCTTCAGCGCCGGCCAGCTCAACGGCACCACCGGCTACGAGGAAGCCGCGGCCCAGGGACTGGTGGCCGGCCTCAATGCCGCCCGCCGCATCCGCGGCCAGGAGCCGGTGCATTTCCCCAGAGAAGGCAGCTACATCGGCACGATGATCGACGATCTGGTGAGCAAGGATCTGCGCGAGCCCTACCGGGTGCTCACCAGCCGCAGTGAATACCGGTTGGTGCTGCGGGGCGATAACGCCGACCGCCGGCTGACGCCACAGGGCCGTGAGCTCGGCTTGATCGATGACCGTCGCTGGCGCTTATTTGAAGACAAACTCCAGGCGATGGAGGCCGAAAAGCAGCGGCTGGAAACCGTGCGCCTCAAGGTGAGCGATCCGGTGGCCCCTGCGGTCGAAGCAGAGACCGGTGCGCCAATTAAGGGCTCCATCACCCTGGCGGATCTCCTGCGTCGCCCGGGCATGCATGCCGCCGATCTGGTACGCCACGGCCTGGCCGATGCCGACCTCCCCCTGCCGGTGCGCGAAGGCGCCGAGATCGACATCAAATACAGCGGCTATCTGCAGCGCCAACAGCAGCAGATCGATCAGGTGAAGCGCCAGGGCCAGCGCAAATTGCCTGCCACCATCGACTACACCAACATCAGCACCCTCTCCCGGGAGGCGCGCGAAAAGCTCACGGCCGTTCGCCCGTTCACCCTGGGGCAGGCCAGCCAGATCCCCGGGGTCAGCCAGGCCGACCTCACCGCTCTCTTGGTGTGGCTGGAGCTCCAGCAACGGCGTCGCCAACCCGGCGAGTCAGAGCTCGCCCCCCTGGGCCAAGCTCGATAGCGTTGCAGCAGACAACGGTCTGCGGTGCCACCACGCCTTTCCACATCCCGGGCCTACTGGAACCTGCGCGCAGAGCAGGTGATGGATCGGGTTTTTAGTGATGGCGAACAACGGCTTGAAGCCGTCACTGTGCAGGTGGAACCGGCCTCAGCGCCTGCCGCCCCCCGAGCCACTGCAGCTGCACCAGAGCGTCAGCCTCGAACCCTCCGCTGGATGCTGGCGTTGATTGGCATGCCAGCCCTGATCAGCATGGCCATGAGCATCTGGCTGGCGCGCAACTGGCAGGCCTCCCAACGGGCCCTCAGCCGCGAGCGTGACCTCCAGCTGATCGAACGGGTGCGCCGCCTGCCCCCTCCAGAACCTGCCAAAACCACAGACAACTCAGCCGCAACAGCCCCGTCAGCCCCCCAAACCAGCGACAGCGAGATCCGCCTCCCCGCGAGTCTTGAACCGGTGATGGTGCCCTTGCCTGCCATCCCCCTAATCGATGGGGCATCAGCGAACAGCGCCGGATCAGAAGCGCCGGTGAATGCTCCAACCCCTCAAGCGCCTGCTGGGTCTGACCCCCTACTGGTGGGAGTCGTTCATGCCGGTGGAGGCAAGGGCTCGGCGATCTTCCGCCTCGATCAGCTCTCCCTCTCCGCCAGCCCGGGGGAGATGATCGGCAACAGCGGATGGCGGCTTCACTCGGTTGAAGCGCAAGGAGCGGTCATCGAGCGCCAGGGGCAGCAGCGCCAGCTCTCGGTGGGAGGCGCCTTCTGAACGACGTTCCCTCAGCCCTCTTCCCTTCACCCGAGCCTCTCTGGCAAGCCGCAAGCGCCTCGGTGATCGGTGCCGAAAGCCCTTGGTCACTGCCAGGCCCCTGGAGGCTGATGCTGCTGGGGGATGGCAGCCCCACCCGACACCTGCGGCTGCTCACTGGCCATCCCGTGGCCGTGCGCCTGATCGCCATGGAAGCCGACAGCACCATGGAAGGAGCACCTCGAGAGGTGCGGGAACTGGACCATCCGCTCCTGCGCCGGCAGGTCTGGTTGGAGTGCGGCGGAATCACGCTGGCTTGGGCAGAAAGCTGGTGGAACCAAACGGAAGCGGAACAGCATCTGCAAGACAGGAATCTGCCGATCTGGCTGAGCCTGACCCAGGGCCGTTCGGAACTATTCCGGGAGGTGGATGGCCTGGCGCTTGTTCAGAGCCATTGGCTTGAGGAAGGCTTCCAGGCCACTGGTCCGTTTTGGAGTCGTCACTACCGCTTCTTCCGTCAGGGGCGGGAGTTGACCGTGATCCGGGAGGTGTTCAGCCCCCGATTGGAGGACTGGCTGGGCCCAGCTCCTCGACAAGCGCTTCACCTCCCGTCATGAAGGAATCACTCGGATTGTCCCGTTTTCCCCTTGACAACTTGCCATTCAATGTGCTGTCCCCATGATGGCTGCACTGGAACTCCACTCCAATGGCAAACCACTCCTGGCTGAGCCTTACTGAGCTGGGGCAGCTGTTCGGCATCTCAACCCGCCACTGTGAACGTGCCCTCGATCAGGCCGGCTGGCTGGACCGCCATGGCAGGCCGACCCCAGCGGCGCTCGACGCCGGTGCGGCCTCCGTTCAAGGATCGCAATGCCACCCGCGCGGCAGTCGCTGGAATGCAGACATCTGCCGCACCCTGCTCGAAACCCGGGGCTACAGGCCCATCAGCCGCGACGACCAGGTCAAGCAATGGGTGGCCCTGCTGGAGGCGATGAGCGAAGGCTCCCCATCCATCGCCGCCACGGCTGACCAGATGGCAGAGGATCTTCCCTCCGATCTGGTGGAGGACGTCAACGCTGGCCTGAGTCGCCTGGGCTGCCGGTTTCAGGCCAGCCGCAAAGCTTCCGCCTGCTGACGGGCCTTCTCCAACTGCTCCCGCAGGCGTTCCTCATCCGCATGGCTGAGGCTGGTCTGAATCAGACGGGCATGGGGGGCATGGCGGCGTAACTTCTCGATCACGCGATCCGCGGTCACCTCGCGCACAAGCAGGGCCAGAGCCGCCGTTCCCTTGGGAAGGGTCTCCCCAAGATCGCGCAGGAACTGGTCATTGATCCCCATGTCACTGAGGGCACCGGAAGCCGCACCGGCACTGGCACCGACCGCCAAACCGAGCAAGGGATTGGCGAACAACAGCCCCACAAGCACCCCCCAGAAACTGCCGCCGAGAGCACCCGCTGCCGTGAGGTTGATCGCCTGACGCAGGTGCACATGCCCGTCCTGCCCATGCTCAAGCACCACGGCATCCTCCAGGGCAATCAGGTGCTCCTGCTGAAAACCCACCAGTTCCTGACGGACCTCCTCGGCCTCCTCCAGCTTGGGGAAGCCCACCACCACGAGATTGCTCATCAGTCCACAGTCGGATAATTCGAGGCTAGGAACGGTTCGGCGTTCTCAACCGTCCCGACGACGACTGGAGCGGGGCAGAGAGCGGCGCACAGGAGACTCCGCTGCAGCAGAACCTGGACGTCGCACCGGAACGCCCTCAGGAACAGCGGCGGATTCCGTTGCAACGCCTCGCTTCCAGCGCTCCACCCGGAATTCACTTTCATCCGGCCACTCATCGTCGGGCGCCGATGGCTCCCGCGCCTGAACTGCAGGAGGAATCAAAGGTGGCTGCCGGCGAGAGATCGCCTCGAGGGGCCGCTTGCGGCCGTTGGATCGCAAAGGCTGTGCAGATCGCAGGGGCTGTGCAGATCGAAAAGGCTGTGCAGCCGGTTCCCGCCAGCTGTCTCCGCCATCGTCCTCCTCATCCAGGAGCCAGTCGATCTTGTCGCCCACCCAACGCCCAACCGCATCCAGGCTGTCCGCAGCAGTCCGGCCTGAACGGGAGCCAGGGCGTCGCCCTGGGCGCGTCCCAGCAACACCATCCACCAGCTGGCGGCCCGTTTCCAGCCACTGATCCAAGCGTTGCGCCTGTTGCCGTCGTCCATCCATCCCCTGACGTTACCGACGCCGTCGTCGCAGCCAACGCTCCCGGCGCCATCCCACCAGAGCAATGGCGATGCCAGAGCACTGAAGCACCAGCAGAAACAGATCGATTTCAGCCATCCGCCCCAGGGCCTTGATCAACGACAGAGCAGGTGTCTTGACCGTCATACGGCTGAAACTGCAAGACACAGCTGGCATGCCATCGCCCCCCATGGTGGCGATCACAACAGGAGCGACAGGCGGCCTGGGCCAGACGGCGGCGGTAGGGAGAGCGATGCCCACAGCGGGGGCAGACTGCCAGCCAACGCGGGGCTGTCACAGGCACCGGAAAGCGGTGACGCACGCTCACCACAAATCGATCCTGGGCGCGGTTGATCTGCTCCATCCGCGCCCGGAACTGAGGTCCATGCCCCTCCGACGACCCCAGCACCAGATCCACCCAGGCGTGAATCATTTCGTGGCAGAGGGTGCTTTCCGTCGCCAGGCGTGGCAAGGGGTCGAGCAGAGGACGGGAGAGCACGATTTCACGACCATGGGGCGGGGCGACCTGGGGGCCACGGCGATAGAGCCCGGCCGTACGCCGCATACGGCCGTCACTCCAACGCACCGCAAGCAAGGGCTGCTGTCCGCGCACGAGGCTGCCCTCGAAATGCTCTCGGTTCAAGCGATGAAACAGGGGGAGCAGCGGCTCCAGGGCCATGGGAAGGGTCCGGTGTGCGTCCAGCAGGTGGTCGACGGCGCCAGTCTGCACACCTTCGGCAACGGCCTGCACAACCGTCAGTCAGACTCTTGGCGCATCATCGTGGCCGCGGATGGATCTGGCTCTGGTTCGGGAACTCGGAAGCAAGGCCCTGCTGGCCGGTGCCGGAGCACTGCTCCTCTATTGGACGATCACCGCCGTCAAGCTCGTGCTGAGCGCCCGCGGCATCAACCCCCTGATCAAGCAGTTCTTCACCCAGGTGGCAGCAGGACGCATCGACGCCGCCTACCTGCTCACCACCAAGAGCTACCGCCAGCACGTGAATCGCCAGCAATTCATCCGCTTCCTGGCCGGTCTCAAGCTCAATCGCTTCCGCAACCTCAAATCCGGTCGCCCAAGGATGCAAGAGGGCAACATCATCCTCACCGTGAAGCTGCTGGCTGAAAACAAAGAGGAAATGCCGCTCGACTTCACCTTCACCAAGGTGGAGGAGAGCTGGAAGATCGACCGGATCACCCCGGTGAACGCCTGACGCCTCCCCCGTCATGACAGCCCCATCCCGGGAACGGGCCAGCGAACTGCGTGCTCTGCTCAACCGGGCTGCCCACGCCTATTACGTGCTGGATGCTCCGGTCATGGAGGATCCGGTCTATGACCGTCTCTACCGTGAACTGGCGGATCTGGAGGCTGCCGATCCTGAGCTGATCAGCGCCGACAGCCCGACCCAAAGAGTCGGAGGTTCCCCAGCTGAGGGATTCACGAGCGTGCGCCATCGCATCGGCCTGCTCAGCCTCGACAACGCCTTCAACATCGAGGAGCTCCAGGCCTGGCATGGCCGACTGCTGCGGGCTCTCGATCGGGAGCCGAACCAAGGCGAGCCTCTGCCAGCCCTGGCGATGGTGGGCGAGCTGAAGATTGACGGCAATGCCCTCGCGCTCAGCTATGAGCACGGCGTGCTGGTGCGAGCCGCCACCCGCGGCGATGGCGAACAGGGGGAGGAGATCACCGCCAATGTGCGCACCATCGCGTCCGTGCCCCTGCGTCTGCAACTGGAACAGCCCCCCGCATGGCTGGAGGTGCGGGGCGAAGCGTTCATTCCCGATGGCACCTTTGATGCCATCAACCGTGAGCGACAGCAGCGGGGCGAAGCCCTATTTGCCAACCCCCGAAACGCCTGCGCCGGGACCCTGCGCCAGCTCGATCCAAAGGTGGTGGCCGCCCGCAGACTTGATTTCTTCGCTTACACCCTCCACCTACCGGGAGGCTGGCAGGGCCATGGGAGCGACCCGCCACTGCCTGCCACGCAGTGGGAGTCATTGCAGTGGTTAAAAGCCGCCGGCTTCAAGGTCAATCCGAATGCCGAGCTACTCCCCGACTTGGCGGCGGTTGAGACGTTCTTCGCTGCCTGGGACAGCCAACGCCACGACCTCGATTACGCCACCGACGGGGTCGTGGTGAAGCTCAACGACCTTCGCATGCAGGACGCCGCCGGCTTCACCCAGAAGGCACCCCGCTGGGCCATCGCCCTGAAATACGCCGCAGAGGAAGCACCCAGCAAGTTGCTGAGGATTACCTGCCAGGTGGGACGCACTGGGGTGGTGACACCCGTGGCCGAATTCGAACCCGTGCCCCTAGCCGGCACGGTTGTGAGCAGAGCCACCCTGCACAACGCCAATCGGCTGGCGGAGCTCGATCTGCATGGCGGCGACACAATCGTGGTGCGCAAGGCGGGGGAAATCATTCCCGAGGTCGTGCGGGTCCTCACAGAACTACGCCCCGCCGGCAGCCAGCCACTCGCCCTGCCCCACAGCTGTCCTGAATGCAGCTCCGAATTGGTGCGGGAAGAAGGCGAAGCGGCCACCCGCTGCGTCAACAGCAGCTGCCCGGCGATCCTGCGCGGGGCGCTACGCCACTGGGTCAGCAAGGGCGCACTGGACGTCGATGGACTGGGCAGCAAGCTGATCGAACAGCTTGTCGACCGGGGCCTGGTGCGCTCCATCGCTGATCTCTACAGGCTCGATGCCGCCCTGCTGGGAAGCCTGGAGCGGATGGGCAGCAAAAGCGCCACGAATCTGCTGACCGCCCTCGAGGCCTCCAAGAACCAACCATGGCATCGACAGCTCTATGGATTGGGAATCCACCATGTAGGCGAGGTGAATGCCAAGGCCCTGGCGGCCAGCTTCACGACTGTGGAGACGCTGGCCCGGGCGGCAGCCGAGCAATCGGACGCGTTGACAGCCGTCCAAGGCATCGGCGGTGAAATCGCCCAGAGCCTGCAGCAGTGGTTCGCCACCAGCGCCAACCAGGAGCTGCTGAACGGCCTGCAGGCCATGGGCTTGAGCCTGGCGGCATCCGAGCAGGAACTGGCCGGAGCCGCCGCCAGGGAGCGCGATGGCCACCTCAACGGTCAGACCTTTGTGCTCACCGGCACTCTTCCCAACCTCAGCCGCTCCCAGGCCCAGGCCTTGATCGAAGCCGCAGGGGGCAAAGTCAGCGGGTCGGTGAGCAAGAAAACCCACTACGTGGTGGCTGGTGAAGAGGCGGGCAGCAAGCTGAGCAAGGCCGAGGCCCTAGGGGTGCCGGTGCTGGATGAGGCAAGCCTGCAGCAGCTGGTGGCAGCCAATGGACCGAGCGATCATTCTTCCTCCAGAGCATCGAAGCAACTGGAATGACACCAACAGCCTTCCGCTGGATCAAAAGCGACTGCGGAAGGGCCAAATATGCCGATCTGGCAGGCCGCCGCGGTGCCATCGCACGACTGAGACTGGGCTGGTTCATCCTTATTGCCGCCCTTCGCGACTGGCGCCTGCCCGATCCTGATCAGACCTCAGGATCCTGATCAAGGCCAGGGCCCTCCTGCAGCGCCCGGCGAGCGGCACGACCCACGAGCCACACCACTGCGATGGTGGCGAGCACACCGATAACCCGTAACCACCAGGCCCCTGGCGAGGCATCGCCGGCCAACACCTCCCCAAAACGGGCGGCATCACCAGCCAAGGCACCAAGGGCACAAAACAGCACCGTGCCGGGAAGAATTCCGATCAAGCCAATGGTGTAATCGCGCAGCGACACCTCACTAAGGCCATAAGCCAAGTTGAGCAGCGAGAAGGGGAAGGCGGGAGAGAGTCGGGTGAGCAGCACCAACTTCAGGCCCTCGCGACTCACAGCACGCTCCACAGCCTGCAGCTTCGGCAAACTCGCCAATCGCTGCTGCGCCCATCCGCGCAGCCAGGTTCGCCCCAGCAGAAACGCCGCTTCAGCGCCAAGGCAGGCGCCCACGAAAACGATCAAGCTTCCCCACCAGGTTCCATACAGAGCTCCCGCGAGCATCGAGGCCCACACCCCCGGGAGCAGCAACGTCACCCAGAGGGCGTAGAGGGGGATGAACAGCAGGGCCCCCAGCGGAGACTGCAGGGCGGGAAGCCAACCCTGCCAATCAAGGAGCACGCCTAGGGCCGCCAGCATCAACCAAGATCCTGCAGGCGACGGCGGGCCAACTCCGCTTGCGCTTCCGCTTCCGCAAGGTTGGCCTTGCATTCCGCCACCACCTCAGGCGGCGCCTTGTCCGCAAAGTTGGGATTGCTGAGGCGGCCAGCCAAGCCTTTGATCTCCTTCTCTGCCTTCGCGATGTCTTTCTCCAGACGCGCCTTGAGCGCCTCGAGGTCGACCAGGCCCTCAATCGGCAACAGCACCTGCAGTTCGCCGCTAACGCCAGCGAGCGCTTTCGCCACCGGTGCTGCTTCAGCCTGCTCAGCGGTCATCACCTCGACGGTCTCCGCGCGCGTGAGTGCACGGATGTCAGCAGTACCCTGCTGCAGCACAGCCGTCAGAGCATCACGACCGGTCACGAAACGCACCGGCACCGTCTGGGATGGCTTCAAGCCGGCCACAGCACGCAGATTGCGCACGACTCGGATGGCCGCGATGAGTTCAGCAAACGACGACTCGAGCTCGTCATCCAAAGCCTTCATATCGACGGCGGGCCAGGATTGCAGGGCCAGGACCGTTGTCTGCGGTTGAGCGGTGACGCTGTGCCAGAGCTCCTCGGTGAGATGGGGCATCAAGGGATGCAGGAACAGATGCATTTGACTGATCACCTTGGCCAGCACCTGCTTGGCGGTTCGCTGATCGGCCAGTGCCTCGGCTGAGGGGTTCTCGCCCGGATTGAGCCGACGCTTGCTCAACTCCAGATACCAGTCGCAAACATCGTTCCAGGCGAATTCATAGAGACCCTTGGCTGCTTCGCCAAGGCCGTAGCTTCCATAGCGCTCGGCAGTTTCCCTGTTCACCCGTGCCAAGCGCGAC
Organism: Synechococcus sp. BS56D; assembly: GCF_004332405.1. Taxonomy (NCBI): domain Bacteria; kingdom Bacillati; phylum Cyanobacteriota; class Cyanophyceae; order Synechococcales; family Synechococcaceae; genus Synechococcus; species Synechococcus sp. BS56D. The sequence goes on from NZ_PHQU01000002.1 coordinate 226,325, forward strand.
AGAATCCAACGGTCGGCCAGCTGCAGGGCAGCGGGATCGGGCTCCCCGAGCTCAGCTGGCGTAGCACCACCCAGGTTCATCAGCGCAAATCGCGTGGCGTTCCAAAGCTTGTTGGCGAAGTTGCGCGCTGCCTCCACCGTGGCGGAGGTATCGGATTTGCGGTCGTAATCGAGGCGGATGTCCTGACCAGCACCGGCAACCTCCCGCACCAAAGCGAAGCGCAGGGCATCGGTGCCGTAGCGATCGATCAGCAGCAGCGGATCGATGCCGTTGCCCGCGCTCTTGCTCATCTTACGGTTCTGTTCATCCCGCACCAGGCCGTGGATGTAGACCTCCTTGAAGGGCATCTCACCGGTGAAAGCGCCGGCCATCATCGTCATCCGGGCCACCCAGAAAAAGATGATGTCGAAGCCCGTCACCAGGGTGCTGGTGGGATACCAGCGCTGCAGGTCAGCGCTGCCTGTATCGGGCCAGCCCAGGGTCGAGAAAGGCCAGAGACCGCTGGAGAACCAGGTGTCGAGCACATCTTCGTCCTGCTCGATCTCCGCAGCAGGGCCGTACTCCTCTTTGGCCTTCTCCAGGGCTTCGGCTTCGTTGCGGGCCACCACGTAGGGCGTGGTGTCGGTGTACTTGCCTCCGGTTTCGCTGATCACGAACCAGGCGGGGATGCGATGGCCCCACCACAACTGGCGGCTGATGCACCAGTCGCGGATGTCGGTGAGCCAGTCGCGATAGACCTTCTCCCAACGCTCAGGGATGAAGCGGGGATCCTGCTTCTCGAGAGCTTCGCGGCAGCGGGCCGCCAATGGTTCAGTTTTGACAAACCACTGGGTGGAAAGCAACGGCTCCACCGGCACCTTGCCGCGGTCGGAATAGGGAACGCTGTGGCGGTAGTCCTCCACCTTCACCAACAGCCCTAGCGCGTCAAGCCCTGCCACCACAGCCTTGCGGGCCTCGAAACGATCCAGCCCCTCAAACTGGCCGGCTTCGGCATTCATCGTGCCGTTCTTGCTCATCACGGTGATCTGGGGCAACCCGTGGCGCTGGCCGATCGCGAAATCATTGGGGTCGTGGGCCGGCGTCACCTTCACGCAACCGGTGCCGAAATCCTTCTCCACGTGGTCGTCGGCCACGATCGGAATCTCCCGACCCACAAACGGCAGGGTGAGGGTCTGGCCCACCAGGTGGGCGTAGCGCTCATCGGTGGGGTTCACCGCCACAGCCGTATCACCCAGCATCGTTTCGGGGCGTGTGGTGGCAACCTCCAGGTGTCCCTCACCACTGCTGAGCGGATAGCGGAAATGCCAGAGGTGACCATCGACCTCTTTCATCTCCACCTCCAGGTCACTCACCGCCGAACCGGAGGCGGGGCACCAATTCACCAGATACTCACCGCGATAGATCAACCCCTGCTCATGCAGTCGCACGAAGGCCTCCTTCACGGCCTCACTCAGCCCCTCATCGAGGGTGAAGCGCTGACGCTTCCAATCCACCGAGTACCCCAGCCGCCGCAGCTGCCCAACAATTCGTCCACCGCTCTCGGCCTTCCACTGCCAGGCCCGCTCCAGGAAAGCTTCCCGACCCAGGTCGTGTCGGGTCTTGCCCTCCTCCTTGAGCTGCTTCTCCAGAATCGTTTGCACCGCAATGGAGGCGTGGTCGGTGCCGGGCAAGCAGAGCACGTTTTTGCCCGCCAACCGCTGATACCGCACGATCGTGTCGATCAAGGCCGTGTTGAAGGCGTGGCCCATGTGCAGGCTGCCGGTCACATTCGGCGGTGGAATCACCACCGAGAAGGGCTCGCCCTCGGCGCCAGGATCGGGATGAAACGCCCCCTGCTCCTCCCAAGCCTGCTGCCAGCGCGCTTCGGTGCCCACTGGGTCATAGGTCTTGGCGAGCTCAGACACAGCGAACAGGCAATACAGAGGCGCCATGCTCGCAAAGCACGGAAACCCATCAGAATCACCTCGATCCGGCTTGATTGCGTTGCGCCATCGCCGCTGCCTCACCGTCGCCGCTCTCGGCCTGGCACTGTCGGGCTGCAGCCAGATCAATGCATCCCTACCCGTCAATCTTTATCTGGCAATTGGCGTGCCCGATTCGCGCACGATTACAGAAGAAAGCCATCGCTTTTTTCGTCAACGTGTCGATCTGGTGGTGAAAGAGTTCCAGCGCATTCGCCCCAACATCAACGTGCAACTGGCGGTGTACCCGGAGCACGCGTTGGTGGATCGCATCCAGAAACGCAATAGCGCTGAACTCGGGCCCGACCTGATCCTGTCCGATGCCTATATCAGCCGTGAACTATTCAACAAGGGACTGACTGACCCGATCCCTGATCAAGCGCTGCTGCGTCGCAATATCTTCGCCAACCTGCTGCAACGGGTGGTGGTCAAGAAGAACCAGCTGGCAAGCCAACCCTTTCTGATCTATCTGCAACTGGCCTGCTTCGACCGGCGCCAGATCCCTCAGGCACCCACGAGGATCCGGGAGCTGCTCAGCATCAGCGCCGCGGGGAAAAACATCGGACTGTCCTTGGATTCGGCCCAGCTGTTCTGGACGGCAGGCAGTCTGGGTGCCCTACCTGCGCTGAATCGCGTCAGCAGCGGCCAACCGGTCAAAGCCGAAGATCGCGAAGCCATCACCAACTGGCTGGAGTGGCTGAACCAGGCAGCAATGCAACAGCGGATCAGCTTCTATCCCGATGCCAGTGAACTCACTCAAGATCTGAAGAGCGGTGAGATCAGCTGGATCACCTGCAGCAGTTCCAACATCGAAGATCTACGAAAAACGCTCGGAACAAGGCTTGGAGTGTCTCCCTTGCCAAGCGGCGAAACCCACAGCGCCAGCCCCTTCAACAGGCTGCGGACCTTCAGTCTCGGTAAAAACTCCAGCTCAAGGCAACGGAAGGCCTCCCTTGCCTTCCTCCGCTACCTCGCCCAACCCCAAACCCAACGCGATCTCACCCTTCGCACACTCTCGTTTCTGCCGGTGAACCGCCACGTCAAGGTGCCCGTGGCTAGCTCCGCTGTCCTGAGGGCGATGGTGGCCTCCCGCCGTCAATCCGAGGGCTCAACCACATTTCTCCAGCACTTCGATCTCAGCCAAAACTTGCGAGAGCGCGTGACACTCTTGCTGACCCCCCTGGTGTATGGCGTGGAGTCTGCGGAGCAAGCCAGCGAACAGTTGATTGACCTGCTCAACGAGGCGCGGCAATGAACGAACTCCTGCGCGAAGTGCTCGGTTGGCTCGGCTACCTGGAGCGTCCCGAAGTCTGCCTCCAAATCCTGATCCTGCTGATGATCGCCTTGGGCGTCCACAGCCTCCAGCGCGCAGGTTTCGACCACCGATTTCCCAAGCTGCTCAAACCCCTTGTGGGCCCAGCCTTAGCCGCCCTCGCGACCCTGACTCTCCTCAAGGTCTCTTATCCCCATGGACTGGCCAGCTTCATCACCGCCAGCTGGCTGGGCTGGAGCATGTTGACCCTGCTCGATTGCGGACTCTGCACCTACCTGCCCCGGCAGCGGGTGCATGAACTACTGAGCCGGCTGCTGCGCCCCCTCTACCTGCTCGCTGTCACCCTTCTGCTGATCAATCGGCTCGACAGCGTGCAGGATCTGGCCTTGATCAGCATTGGGCAGTTCTTCGACACCGACTTAACCCTGGGCAAGCTGTTCAGTTCACTGCTGATCAGTTATCTCCTGTTGATCGGCAGCGGACCACCGGCAGCAGTGGTGGCCTGGTTAATCCAATGGCTCATCGGCTGCAGTGATGGCAGCCGCAAGGCCCTTGAACTGATCATCCGCTATGCGGTCGTCGGCATCGGAATCACGGCAGTCGGCTTTCAAATTGGCCTGAACAGCACAGCAATCGTTGCAATTGCCGGCGGCCTGTCCGTAGGCCTGGGCTTTGGCATCAAAGAGGTGTTCTCGAACTTCGTGAGCGGCATTTGGCTGCTGTTTGAAGGATCGGTACGTCCCGGTGAGGTGCTGATGGTGGATGGCGATCCCTGTGAAGTGCGCAAACTTGGCCTGAGGGCCACGCTGCTCTGGCGGGATCGGGACAACGCAGAACTGCTAATCCCCAATCAGATGTTCTTCACCGCTCAGGCAACCACTTACACCGCGAGCGACCGGATGCGCCGCAGCGAGATCCGGATCGGCGCTGCCTATCGCCATGACCCAAGAGTGGTCTTGCGGCTTCTGGAGGAGACGGCAGGCACCGTGCCACGGGTGCTGAAACAGCCGGCCCCTCGCGCCCTGCAGGTGGCCTATGGCGACTCAGCAATTCTTTATTCCTTGCGCTATTGGATTGAAAATCCAATGGACAACATCGGCATCATCAGCGAGGTGAACCAGGCGATCTGGATTGCCTTCGACAGAGAGGGCATCGAAATCCCATTCCCTCAGCAGGTGAATACCATCCTGGAGAACCCGGGAATCAAGGGCGGGCCAGTCGCTCGAGATACCCCGACCTCGCCCCAGCATTGATCCAGCCAGTAGCAATCGTCTTGCTCGCGGTGTGATTCACCCGCCCGCGATGGATGTGAGAAGGACCTGCGGGAAAGATCAGCAACTTGCCGCGCTCGGCAGGTTCGTGGTGCCCCTGCCAGTGGAACTCCGTCCCGGCATCCGTCACCGTGTCGCAGTAAAGAATCCAGGCCAGCACCCGATGGACTGGCTCGGTGGCCTCATCGCTGATCGTCCAGTCGCAGTGCCACTGCTTGAACCCCTCTCCCGGCGCATAGCGCTGAAGATTGAAGATCGGCAAAACGAACAGCTCTTGATCGGGGCAGACCTGCTGGAAGAGGGGTCGCTCCTGCAGGTAGCGCTCCAAGCCAGCGCTGACGCCCCGCAGAATCACCTCAGCAAGAGCAAAAGCCTCGGGGTCACTGCGATCGATGGCCACAAGGCTGATGTCAGTGCTGAGCTTGGCGGGTTCAGAGGGATCGGCTGACCCGAACGCCACTCCGGGCCGATGCAGATCAGTGCGCCGCTCAAAGAACGTCATCACCCCATCAGCCACGGCCTCATAGCCAGGGTTGCTGTAACGCGCGATCAGCTCCATGGAATCGCCACCACCGCATCAAGGGTCTGCCAGCGGGTCTGATCACTCGTCACCCGGCTCTCAAGACCCACCCGCTTCAGAGCCTGCTCGAGTCGATCCGGCGAAAGCACAGCCGGGTCCTGGGGAGCAAGGGAGAGCACTAGCACCTGCTGCTCCGCGGGATCGGCAAGCACCTGCAGCTCCAGATCCGTGAGATCCCTCTCGAAGAACAGACGCCGCAACCGGGAGGTGAGCCGAGACCCGAGGGCCTCGGCGAACTGCTCCAGGGCATCCCTCTCACCGGAGAGACCACAGTTGAGAGCCAACCAAATCAGCAGCTTCGCCCAGCTGTCGACAGTCCAGAGGGGCTGAAAGCTTTCTCGATGCTGGCGGATCAGCTCGGCCAGGGCGAAATCCACCAGGGTGCCCTGCAACTGGGCCGCAGAAGGGAGCAATGGATCGGATCGCTGGCTCATACCTGCCATCCTCTCCTCCGGGGGTCAGACTGGACGTTGAGATGCCCGCCATGGTCATGACCCTGGATCTAAACGATCCCGAACTCGAGTTCTCGGACCTCGTCTACGCCTACCAAAGCTGGGTGATGGCGGTGATCAACGATGAAAAACTGGACAGTGAGGACAAGCTTCTCAGTGACGAGATCACCGAGGATGCCCTCAACGCGATGCGCTTTCTCCCCGGCGAAGTCACCAGCGCGATCGAAACCAGCCTGGCTCGGGTCTACGACGTCGATGCTGATGAGCTAGCGGCTCTGCTCTTCCCAGAAGACTGAGCAGCAGACAATCCAGGCACAGGATGGCCAGCCAGATCACATCGGTGAATGCCCGCCAGCGAAGGCTGCTGGAGGAACTTGAGCGCTGTGGTGACGAGATGAGTGGCCAGCAGCTCCATCGCGCCATCCAGGCCGGAGAGCGGCCCATGGGCCTGGCCACGGTTTACCGCCATCTGCGCCTGCTACAGCAACAGGGGCTGGTGCGCTGCCGGCACCTGCCGACTGGCGAGGCGTTGTATGCCCCCTTAACCAGAGATCGTCACCATCTGACCTGCGTGGACTGCGGCCGCACCAGCGCCCTCAGCCACTGCCCAATCCATGGCCTGACGGTGCCGGCCGAGGAAAGCCAAGGTTTCGAGCTGCTGTTTCACACCCTGGAATTCTTTGGGCTCTGTGCCAGCTGCCGGGAACAACAGAGGCAGCCTTGACGTTTGGAATGGGCGATACCGGGATCGAACCAGTGACAATCTGCTTGTAAGGCAGGTGCTCTACCGCTGAGCTAATCGCCCGTGCTGCTGATTGTGCCTGAAGGCGGCAGGCTTGGTCCAACGCTTCGATGCGACGCGATGGCCTCCGGGCGGGACCACGACCGCGCCACCAGCCTCTGGGCCCTGCCCATGGCCGGCCTGCTCGCCATGCTTCTGGGTGGTTGGGCCGGTGCCCTGGGGGGCCTGGCCTTCCTCATGGGTGGCCTTTGGCTGTCACCGGATCTCGACACCCACTCCCGCGCCCTCAATCGCTGGGGCCCATTACGCTGGATCTGGTGGCCCTACCGGCGTCTGCTCCCCCACCGTTCGCTCTTCTCCCATGGGCCTGTGATCGGCATGGCCCTGCGTCTGGGCTGGCTCCTGATCCTGCTGCTGCTGGTCTGGCAAGCACTGGCCTGGTTGCCACTGCACTGGGTTCCCAACATTCAGGAGGGACTGCCCAGGCTGCTGCAGCAACTGGTGGGACAACCCAACGCTCTTCTGGCCGTGCTGCTGGGCCTTGAGGCCAGTGTGTGGCTACACCTCATCCTCGACGGCGATCCGCTGCCGGCGGAGTGGCGCGCCAGACGACGCCGGTGAGAGGGTGGCGGCAACTCGCTGCCGCCGAGATGGCCGACCCCCAGACCCAGCCGCCGCACCACCCGGATCCAATCCGCCAGCTGGAGGCTGTGGTAGCCAGGCTGCGTGATCCTTCAGGTGGTTGCCCGTGGGATCTCGAGCAGACCCATGCCTCCCTCGTGCCCTATGTGCTGGAAGAAGCCCACGAGGTGGCTGACGCAATCCAACACGGGGATGACCGTCATCTCAAAGAGGAGCTTGGCGATCTGCTGCTTCAGGTGGTGCTGCATGCCCGGATTGCGCAGGAAGAACAGCGTTTCGATCTCAATGCGATCGCCGAAAGCATCAGCGACAAATTGATCCGACGCCATCCCCACGTGTTCGCCGGCGCTGAGGCGGCCGACAGCGCTGCGGTGAAGGCAACCTGGGACGCGATCAAGGCTGCAGAACGGGCCGAGCAAACGGCAGATGGGGCTCCTTCCAGAAGTCCCCTGAGCGACCAGCTGGCTGGCAAGGTGCGGGGCCAGCCGGCAATTGCCGGCGCCATGACCATCTCTAAGAAAGCCGCCAAGGCCGGTTTCGAATGGGATGACCTGGCCGGGGTGTGGGACAAGGTGCATGAGGAGCTCGATGAGCTCAAGGAGGCGGTCGCCTCAGGAGACAGGGCTCATGCCCAGGAGGAACTGGGTGATGTGTTGTTCACCCTTGTGAACGTGGCCCGCTGGTGCGGCATTGATCCGGAGGCCGGCCTAGCGGGAACGAACCGGCGCTTTCTGGACCGCTTCTCCCGGGTGGAAGCCGCCCTGGGCGGAGACCTGCAAGGACGCAGCATCCAGGAACTGGAAAGGCTCTGGCAGCAAGCCAAGGCCCAGATCAGAGCAGAAGCAAACTCTCCAGCCAGCTGAAAGCAGCCCTGAGACGGTGAGCGTCAGCTCATCGTGCCTTCCGTGCTACCCCAGAGTTGACGCTTGGCGGCATCGGCCTGGCGAATGCAGGCCTTCGCCTCCCCGCGCGTCATGCAGACCCGGGCCCGTTCCTCGAGCTGCATCAACTCCACCAACTGGGTTAATGCCCCTCGGCTTTGTGGATGTTTCATGTCGACCTCCACAGTCTTTCCCTTTACTTAACTGCTGCTTAACCTTTGAGTCAACCTGGCTCAGCTTTCTTAATCATCCAGCGATGGCTTGCCCTGACGCTGCCGTTTGAGGGCGCTACGCCGCCCCTTGGCCTCGAGGCGACGCCGCACCGCACCCCGCCCGGGACGGGTGGCACGCCGCTCTGGTGGGGGTGCTTTCAATCCCTCCCTGAGCAGATCCCCCAAGCGCACGAGAGCCAACTGACGGTTCTGCCACTGGGAGCGCTCTTCCGCCACCACCACCCGCAGACAGGTGCCATCAAGTCGAGTGCTCAGACGCTCCTTCAAGCGCGCCCGACGAAACGGACCAAGGGCCGACGACCGCTCCAGATCAAACACCAGCTCCACCCTGGAATCGGTGGTGTTCACCCCCTGACCACCAGGACCAGAGGCACGAGAAAACCGCCACTGAAGCTCAGCGGCGGGGATCACCAGGCGATCGTTGACGATGCAGTTCAAGGGATCAGAACTGAGCTGGACAAAGACGAAAGCATGACAACCCACCACCGGCGGGTGCACTTAATTTAGAGAAGAGCTTGGCGGTGCGTTCAATGGCCTTTCAACTCAAGGAATTTTTTGCGCCCTGGCTCAACAGCACGGCCGAGAAAAGAGCGTTTTTTCTTGCCAAGCCAAGGGAAGCCATGGAGGAACTTGTTGGCGTTCCAAGCGACATCCAGATCACAATCACCCAGAACAATCAGCAGATCTGGTTTCGCGCTTCAATCCCCAAACTGACGAACAACACAGCGGGATCGCTGGGACATATGCGTCAAAATAATCAGCGCATTCTCAAGTGCCCTGTCTTAAAAGTCTCGGGAACTGAATTCATCCAAAATCACGAAAGTATTCTGATGGACTACGGCATTCGCGTGCCAGATGATGTCATCGTTTCAATAGACAACGATGCCCAGGGAATGATTCATTTTGATGTGCGCCTTGACACCCTCTACTCCTAAAGGCCGATCTCTGACCTGACAGGAGACCTCCTGAGGGTTTTAGCTGGATGTGAACCCTGCCACCCCCTGCATGAACCACGATGCTGCGGCATCCACCTCCGGCTGGATCGACGAACCCCATCAGGGGGTGCGTTACGGCCTGGCCGGGCGCGTGATTGCAGAGGAGCAATCCCCGTTCCAACGGGTCACGATCATTGAGAGCGAGCGCTACGGCAAAGGCCTGCTACTCGATGGTTGCTGGATGACAGCCGAACGCCAGGAGCGGCACTACCACGAATCAATCGTGCATCCAGCCCTTTGCAGCGCCGCACAGATTGAGCGAGTGCTGGTGATTGGCGGCGGCGATGGCGGCACCGCCCGCGAGTGCCTGCGCCATGCCGGCGTGCAGCACCTCGACATGGTGGAGATCGATGGGCTGGTGGTGGAGTGGAGCCAGCAGCACCTGCCCTCCATCGGCGGAGGCTGCTGGAGCGATCCCCGCTTCCATCTCACCGTGGGGGATGGCATCGCCTGGGCCGCGAATGCCTCCGACGCCAGCTACGACGTGGTGATCGTTGATGGATCCGATCCCGCTGGCCCAGCCGAAGGATTGTTCAACCGTGCCTTCTTCGAGCAGTGCCGCCGAATCCTGAAACCGGGCGGTGTGTTTGCCACCCAGAGCGAATCACCCGAAGCGTTCCGGCAGGTGCACATCGACACCGTGAAGGTGATCCGCGAGGTGTTCGGCCACGCGGATCCGATGTATGGATGGGTGCCGATGTACCCCAGCGGCTGGTGGAGCTGGACCTTTGCCGCCACCGACAGCCCGCGTTACCGACGGCCCGACCCAGTGCGGGCCGCCGCCGTCGCCGAGGGCTGTGAGATCTGGAGCCCCCGCTGGCAATGCGGTGCCTTTGATGCCGTGCCTGCCTTTGTTCAACGGGAGCTGGCTTGATGGACACGACCACCATCAACACCCAACTGGTCAACACCGATCTGTTTGACACCGACGGAGCCATCTACATGGGCAGCCAGCGGGACCCTGCCGGCTGCCGCGTGGGGCTGTTCGGCGTCCCCTACGACGGCACGACCTCCTTTCGCCCCGGAACCCGATTCGGACCGGGGGCCATCCGGGAGGTAAGCAACGGTCTCGAGACCTATTGCCCCCAGCTGGACCAAGACCTGGAGGACCTGAACTTCGCAGACCTCGGCGCCGTGGATATCCCCTTCGGAGCACCTGAACCCGTGGTAGCCGCGGTGAAACAGGCCACCGAAACCGTGCTGGCCCTTGGCCTCAAGCCACTGATGCTGGGCGGCGAACACTCAATCAGCTCCGGAGCAGTCGCAGCCGTGGCGGCACGACACCCCGACCTGGTACTAGTCCAGCTCGATGCCCACGCCGACTTGCGCCATGAATGGCTTGGAGCCAGCCACAGCCACGCCTGCGCCATGCGCCGCTGCCTGGAGGTGCTGCCCAGCCAACAGCTGCTGCAGATCGCCATTCGCAGCGGCACCCGGGACGAATTTTCAGAACTGCGCAACACAGGCCGTCTGGTGGCGATTGAACGAATGACCGACGCCCTTAAGCCACTGCGGGGCCAACCGATTTATCTCACGGTTGATCTGGATTGGTTTGACCCGGCCGTCATGGCCGGCACCGGCACCCCGGAACCAGGCGGATTCCATTGGGGCGACTTCGCAACCCTCGTGGATGAATTACGCCACCATCAGCTCGTCGCCGCCGATGTGGTGGAACTGGCTCCGCAGTTGGATCCTTCAGGTGTGAGCAGCGTGCTGGCCAGCAAAGTGACCCGCAGCCTCCTGATGCTGCTGCATCAATAGAAATGGCAGGCATCCAGCCGCTGCTCCCGCAGTCGGCTGTGCTGCCGCTCCAGCAGGCTCAGCACCATGGTCGGGTGGCGGTGGACCAGCTCCAAAAAGCTGATGCGAGGAAGACGCACGAAGGACACCGGCGTTAAGGCCCGGGCATCACGGCTGTGATGCAGACGGTTTCCTGCCAGGTCTTCATAGAAGAACACCTCACCGGCGCCGTAACGAAGCCGGCCGGCACCTGGGGCAGACAACTCAACCAGCCCCCGCTCAAGGGCATAGATGGCCTGCACGGGCTCGGAACGTCGGAACAGGATCGCGCCCGTCGGCACCGTGTGCTGATCGGCGTGGGCGTGTTCTGCAATTAACTCCACCGGCGAAGGCAAAGGGCTGGTGGTAATCAAGGCAGAGGGTTCCCCCACGCGTTTCATCAGGCAATGCTCACGGATGAGATCGGAAACAGAAGTTGCTCAAATCACACAATAGAAATTTAAAGCTCAATCTTCAGCTTTTCTTCTTTTTTGGTTCAACCCTCACCCCTTGTCGCCAGGGGCAAGGAGCGTTCATGCAGTTCCAATTGAACGTCCGACCGGACGACTGCTTGCTCCATCGCCACGAGCCGAGGCAACGACGGTGGGCGGGCGGTCCAGTGATGACACCAGGCCACCCGAGCGAGATCCGCATGAACCGGCAGGCGGCGCAGGCGACACCAGCCGCCATCTGCAGCCGCAGAGGCACCTGCAGTGCAGTGAAGACAGGTGTGGCAGCAAACGTCTGCCAAACGCAAAACCCGGAGAGCGCCAAGCGTAAGGACGGTTGAAAAAGCGAACCACCTCCGCAAGCAAATCTGCGGCTTTGCTTCCAATTACGGTGCCGAGGGCGATCACCTTGGCCGAGAATGCGGATCTCGTGCCCTCGGTGAGTAATGGAGCTGAAACGCACCCCCCTGCACGATCTCTGCCAAGAAGCAGGAGGCCGCATGGTGCCTTTCGCCGGCTGGGAGATGGCCGTGCAGTACTCAGGGCTCGTGGCCGAACACACCGCAGTGCGTCAGGCGGTGGGCATGTTCGACATCTCCCACATGGGGGTGCTGCGCTTCAGCGGGCCTAACCCCAAAGACGCCCTTCAGCAGCTGGTGCCCACCGATCTTCACCGCATCGGACCTGGCCAGGCCTCCTACACGGTGCTGCTCAATCACAACGGCGGCATCCTGGACGACCTGATCGTCTACGACCTCGACGACAGCACGGTGCTAGCGGTGATCAACGCCGCCTGTGCCGAAACCGATCGCGCCTGGTTGGAACAGCAACTCAGCAGCAGCTCCATCAGCATCAGCGACGCCAAAGGCGATGGTGTGTTGCTGGCACTTCAGGGCCCAGAGGCCCAGGCCGTTCTGGAAGAACTCAGCAGCACATCGCTGCAGGAATTGCCCCGCTTCGGGCACAGGCTGCTCGCCCTGCCAGGGCTGAATGTGGAGGTCCTAGTGGCGCGCACCGGCTACACAGGCGAAGACGGCTTTGAATTGCTGCTGCCCCGTGACGCGGGCCGGGCACTCTGGAAACACTTACTGAAGCAAGGCGTGACCCCCTGTGGCCTCGGGGCCCGGGACAGCCTTCGCCTTGAGGCCGCGATGCACCTCTACGGCCAAGATATGGATGTCAGCACGACCCCCCTCGAAGCCGGGCTGGGCTGGCTGGTGCACCTGGAGAATCCGGTGGCATTCATCGGCCGGGATGCACTCGAGCGGGAAGTGGCCTCAGGCAGCCAGCGCAGGCTGGTAGGGCTGCGCCTGGAAGGCCGGGCCATTCCCCGCCACGACTACCCGATCTTCAATGGTGACCAAGTGGTGGGCAAGGTGAGCAGCGGCGGCTGGGCTCCCAGCCTCGAGGCGGGCATCGGCCTGGGCTATGTGCCAACGGCCCTCGCAACGGTGGGCACCCCCCTCAGCGTTGAGATCCGCGGCAAACGCCATCCGGCCACCGTGGTGAAGCGCCCCTTCTATCGACGGACCACTTGACGGTGCAGCCTCCTCCCTGTGGGAAACTCGCCACTCACGTCACGCCCCCTGGCCCCATGCGCAGCAACGGATGCGGAGATCTGCGCGAAACACAGGTCGACGAGCAGGTCAAGCTCTGCGGCTGGGTCGACCGACGACGCGATCACGGTGGAGTGATCTTTATCGATCTGCGGGACCGTACTGGCACCGTGCAGATCACCGTGGACCCCGATCTTGGGGCCGAAGCCTTCGCGGTGGCGGAACACCTGCGCAGCGAGACCGTCCTCCAGGTGCAGGGCAAGGTGCGGGCGCGGCCGACTGAATCCCTCAATGAACGTCTGGCCACTGGCGCGGTGGAAGTTCTGGCCAGCACCATCACGGTGCTGAACAACGTCAAGGGCAACCTGCCCTTCCCGGTGTCGATCCACGACGAGGAGAACACGCGCGAGGAGCTCCGCCTGCGCCACCGCTATCTGGATCTGCGCCGCAAGCGCATGAACGACAACCTGCGCCTGCGGGCTCAGACGATCCAGACCGCCCGCCGCTTCCTTGAAGACGAAGGCTTCATCGAGGTGGAAACCCCGGTGCTCACCCGATCCACACCAGAGGGAGCCCGCGACTACATCCTCCCCAGTCGCGTCTGTGGGGGGGAATGGTTCGCGCTGCCCCAGTCACCCCAGCTGTTCAAACAGCTGCTGATGGTGGGTGGCATCGAGAAGTACTACCAGGTGGCCCGCTGCTTCCGGGACGAAGACCTGCGCGCTGATCGCCAGCCGGAATTCACCCAGCTGGACATGGAGATGAGCTTCATGGATCAAGAGGACATCCTCGATCTGAATGAACGGCTGATCAGCACCATCTGGAAAACGGTGAAGGGGATCGAGCTGCCCCGTCCCTTCCCGCGCATGACCTGGCATGACGCCATGGAGCGTTATGGCACCGATCGACCCGACACCCGCTATGGGATGGAGCTCACCAATGTGAGCGACATCGTTCAGGACATGGGCTTCAAGGTGTTCAGCGGTGCGGTGAAGGCCGGTGGCTCCGTGAAATGCATCGCCGTTCCAGGAGGAAACGATGCCGTGTCAAACGTGCGCATCAAGCCAGGTGGGGACGTCTTCAGTGAGGCCCAACAGGCCGGCGCCGGTGGTCTGGCCTTCATCCGAGTGCGCGAGGGCGGCGAGATCGACACGATCGGGGCGATCAAAGACAACCTCAGCGAGGAGCAGAAACAGGAGCTGCTCAGCCGAAGCGGCGCCGAGCCCGGCACCCTGCTGCTGTTCGGTGCCGGCGACACCGCCACGGTGAACAAGGCCCTGGATCGGGTGCGTCAGTACCTGGCGCGCGAACTGGGCCTGGTGAAGCCCGACCGGGACAACGACCAGTGGAATTTCCTCTGGGTGGTGGACTTCCCGATGTTCGAGTTCAACAGCGACGAGAACCGCTACGAAGCGCTTCATCACCCCTTCTGCGCCCCCAACAACAGTGATCTGGGCAGCGATCCAGCGCAATGGGCCCACAACCTGCCCACGGCCCGCGCCCAGGCCTACGACCTGGTGCTCAATGGGCTGGAACTCGGTGGCGGCTCCCTGCGCATCCATGACTCAGCTCTGCAGCGTCAGGTGCTCCAGACCGTTGGTCTGCCCCTGGAGGAGGCGCAGCAGCAGTTCGGCTTCTTGATCGACGCCCTCGACATGGGGGCACCACCCCACGGAGGCCTGGCCTTCGGCGTCGACCGCATGGTGATGCTCCTGGCGGGTGAGGAGTCGATTCGCGACACGATTGCCTTCCCCAAAACCCAGCAGGCCCGCTGTCTGATGACTTCAGCGCCCGCAGGGGTTGCCGACAAGCAACTCGAGGAGCTGCACGTGGCCAGCACCTGGGTGGATCCCGAATAGATTCCGCGCATTCCAAGCACTGCTGACCAACGCGCGGAACCCTGAGGACATTCAGGCGTACGCCTTTGACCACCAGTGAGCGATCGAGCGGGGCCTCCCGGGAGCGCAGGGGCGCAGGCAATGACCTGCTGCGCCTTTACCTGCAGGACATCGGTCGGGTGGATCTGCTCAGCAATGAAGAGGAGGTGCTGCTGGCCCGGCAAGTGCAACGGCGGGAGCAACTGCTGCGGGAGGAACGCGCCCTAGCGGTGAACCACCCGGTGCTGCAGACGCTGTTGGAGCTGGAGGAACTACAGCAACGGGAGGCAAACCATCTCTGCCACTGGCCGACCCGCCAGGAATGGGCGCGAGCGGCGGGGCTAGCCGTCAGCGACCTTCAGGCCACGCTGACCGAGGGATACGGCACCTGGGCAGAGCTGATCCAACTGGAACCCAGGGAACTCAAACGGGAGCTGCGTGATGGTCGCCGAGCCCGCGATCGCATGATCGCCGCCAACCTGCGTTTGGTGGTGACCGTGGCCAAGAAATATCAGCAACGGGGGCTGGAACTGCTGGATCTCGTGCAAGAGGGCACCCTCGGACTCGAACGGGCCGTAGAGAAATTCGACCCCACCCGTGGCTTCCGCTTCAGCACCTACTCCTACTGGTGGATCCGCCAGGGCATCACCCGGGCGATCGCCACCCAGAGCCGCACGATTCGACTGCCGGTTCACATCACCGAAAAGCTGAACAGGATTAAGCGAGTGCAGCAGGAAATCGCAAGTCAGGAGGGGCGACTCGCCTCCCTTTCAGACCTGGCCAAGCGTCTGGGGCTCAGCGAGGAAACGGTGCGCCTGACCTTGATGCGAGTTCCCCGCTCGGTCTCCCTTGAAATGCGCGTGGGCCGCGAACAGGACACCCAGCTCGGCGACCTGCTGGAGGATGGCAAAGCCACTCCCGAACAGGAACTGACCAGGGACGCCCTGCATGACGACCTGGAACACCTGCTGGATGAGCTCACTGACCGGGAGGCGGAAGTGATCCGTCGGCGCTTTGGGCTCGAGGACGACACCCCATGCACCCTGGCGCAGATCGGTGAAGCGATGGCCCTCTCCCGGGAGCGGGTCCGGCAGATCGAAACCCGGGCTTTGCTGAAGCTGCGCCAACCCCAACGACGTTGCAAGGTGCGGGATTACATCCAGGAGTTCGATTCCTGAGCGGACCCTGCTGCCCGCCGCTAAGAGAGCCGCTAAGACAAAGGCAACAGGACCTCACCGTCATGACCGGCACCCCCACGATCGACATCGGCATCCCCGCTGACCAACGCGAACAGATTGCCTCCGGCCTCAGCCGACTGCTAGCCGACACGTATGTGCTCTACGGCAAGACCCACGGCTTCCACTGGAACGTGACCGGCCCGATGTTCAACACGCTCCATCTGATGTTCATGGAGCAGTACACCGAGCTCTGGAATGCCTTGGACGTGATCGCGGAGCGGATCCGCGCCCTTGGGGTTGTGGCACCCCACGGTGGCAGCACCCTGGCCAATCTGGCCTCGATCCAGGAAGCCTCCCAACAACCTGCCGCCCTGGAGATGGTGCGCGAGCTGGTGGCAGGTCATGAAGCGGTGGCCCGCACCGCCCGGAGCGTGTTTCCCCTAGCGGAGGCCGCGAGTGATGAACCAACTGCCGATCTGCTCACCCAACGGCTGCAGATCCACGAGAAGACCGCCTGGATGCTGCGCAGCCTGCTGGAGGGCTGATCACGATTGGCGCGATCACTGGGATCCATTCCCCTTGGGGCGCTCGGTACATTGAAGAGTCGCCTGGGGGGTCATGGCCAAATTCGTCTTCGTCACCGGTGGAGTGGTCTCCAGCATCGGCAAGGGGATCGTGGCCGCCAGCCTCGGTCGGCTGCTCAAATCCCGTGGCTACAACGTTTCGATCCTGAAGCTGGATCCTTATCTCAACGTGGACCCGGGCACGATGAGCCCGTTCCAGCACGGTGAGGTCTTCGTCACGGAAGACGGCGCCGAAACCGACCTCGACCTCGGCCATTACGAACGCTTCACCGACACGGCGATGTCACGCCTGAACAGCGTGACCACTGGCTCGATTTACCAGTCGGTGATCAACAAGGAGCGTCGGGGTGATTACAACGGCGGAACCGTTCAGGTGATTCCCCACATCACCGGCGAGATCCGCGAGCGGATCCATCGCGTGGCCTCCAATAGCGGCGCTGACGTGGTGATCACCGAGATCGGTGGAACCGTCGGTGACATCGAATCCCTGCCATTTCTGGAAGCCATCCGCGAGTTCCGCGGCGATGTAGGTCGCCACGACCTGGCCTACATCCACGTGACCCTGCTGCCTTACATCGGCACCTCAGGTGAACTGAAGACCAAACCCACCCAGCACTCCGTGAAGGAGCTGCGCTCCATCGGCATCCAACCCGATGTTCTGGTGTGCCGCAGTGACCGGGAGATCAGCGATGAACTCAGGCGCAAAATCGGAGGCTTCTGCGGTGTTCCCCAACGGGCGGTGATCCCATCGCTGGATGCTGACAGCATCTATGCCGTGCCCCTGACCCTGGAGGAGCAGGGCCTTTGCCGGGAAGTTCTTGATGTGCTGCAGCTCAATGATCACGAGAGCGACATGGCCGGTTGGGCCCAGCTCGTGCACAAGCTGCGCAATCCAGGGCCCGCCGTAAAGGTGGCCTTGGTGGGCAAATACGTGCAGCTGAACGATGCCTACCTGTCGGTGGTGGAGGCCCTGCGCCACGCCTGCCTGGCCCAGGATGCATCCCTCGATCTGCATTGGGTCTGTGCCGAGGAGATCGAAAATCGCGGAGCCGATGCCCTGCTAGGCGGCATGGATGCGGTGGTGGTACCCGGGGGCTTTGGCAACCGTGGCGTCGACGGGAAGGTGGCAGCGATCCGCTGGGCCCGGGAACAGCGAGTCCCCTTCCTGGGGCTTTGCCTTGGCATGCAGTGCGCCGTGATCGAGTGGGCTCGCAATCAGGCGGGACTCATCGGCGCCACCAGTGCCGAGCTGGAACCGGGTACGACCCATCCCGTGATCCACCTTCTACCCGAGCAGCAGGATGTGGTCGACCTGGGCGGCACCATGCGTCTGGGCGTTTACCCCTGCCGTCTGGCTCCTGGAACGATGGCCGCCAGCCTCTACGGAGCCGAAGTGGTCTACGAGCGTCACCGTCACCGCTACGAGTTCAACAACTCCTATCGGAGCCTCTTCCTGGAGTCGGGATACACGATCAGTGGAACCTCGCCGGATGGACGACTGGTGGAACTCATCGAACTTCCCGGCCACCCCTTCTTCACCGCTTGCCAGTACCATCCTGAGTTCCTGTCCCGACCGGGCCAGCCCCATCCCTTGTTCAGGGGACTGATTGAAGCGGCACAGCAGCGGCTGCCCTCCAGCCCCAGCGAAGCGCTGCGTCAGGCTGAGCAAGTCAGCGCCAACACCAGCCCTTGAGCCAGCAGCTACCGGTGGTGGAAACCTTCCATTCCCTGCAGGGGGAAGGGCTCCATGCCGGCCGCAGTGCTTTTTTCATCCGGCTCGGGGGCTGCACGGTGGGCTGCGCCTGGTGCGACACCAAACACTCCTGGCCTGCCAACTCGCACCCATCGAGGAGCGTGGAGTCCCTCGCCAAGGAAGCAGCCAGTGCGGCCCGTGATGGCGCTGCGTTTGCCGTCATCACCGGAGGAGAACCTCTCCATCACAATCTCGATGCCTTGACGGCAGCCATCCGGAGCGCCTGCACCCTGCCAGTTCACCTGGAAACCAGCGGCGTGGATCCTCTGAGTGGCTCCCCCGACTGGATCACCCTCTCACCCAAGCGTCACCGTCCACCACGACCGGAGCTGCTGAGCCACTGCCATGAACTGAAGGTGATCGTGCACGAACCGGCAGATCTGCTGTTTGCCGAGGTGGTGTCAGCCCAGGCACCCCAGGCCCACTGGCTGCTTCAACCGGGATGGGAGAGCAGCGAAGGCCAGCAGCTAGCCGTGGATCAGGCCCGCAGCAATAGCCGCTGGCGACTCAGCCTCCAGAGCCACAAGTGGCTTGGGGTGCGCTGATTCAAAATCCCGCTCAAAGCTTTACGGCGTCCTGCTGACGGGTTTCCGCTTTCCAAATCCGCCAGCGCAGTTCGGTGCCCTTGGGCAGATCGACCACAATCGGCCAAGAGGCGTTGTAAGGCACGAGAAAAGGCTGTTTGCCGAGGGCGAGGAAAGAACGCCCTGATGTCTGATCCGGCGTGCAGGCCTTGCGGGTGCTCATCACCACCACCGGACCCTTCAGCTCGAAAAGAGCCCTGCCGGATGCCTGGGGCAGGCGACGCAGGCTCAGGCCTGGGCCACTGAGTCGCTTGAGGTTGCAATCCTTTGCCACCTCCTGACCCACGATCAACTGCACACGCCAGTCCAGAGGATTCCTGGATATGAGAGCGTCTGGACTCTTCGGCAGCAGACCAGAGGGCTGAATGACCCAACGCTGCAGCCCCGGCGCCGGTGCGGGATATCCGCTGAGATCCAAACGGGGAATCGCCTGTGCAGCTGGTGCCATGGCTGCCGCTGCAGCAGCCAGCAGGGCCAAACCCTGCAAACCCACACGCTTTGCGCTTGATGCGTGGAAGCAACGCCTGGCCATGACCCTTGCGGCAACAGAATGTCAAGCATGACCGATTCCATCGCGATTGCCCTCCTATCAGGAGGGCTTGATTCCGCCACCGCCGCCGCCCTGGCCATCGAAGCCGGGCAAAGGGTGATCGGCCTCTCCTTCGACTACGGCCAGCGCCATCGCCGTGAACTGGAGGCCGCCAGTCGACTGGCAAGCACCCTGGGGCTCGCGGAACACCACACCATCGCGGTCAATCTCGCCAGCTGGGGGGGGTCATCCCTCACCGATGCGCAACTCACGATTCCCAGTGATGGCGTGCAAGACGGAGTGATCCCCTCCACCTATGTGCCTGGGCGAAACACCGTCTTTATTGCGATCGGCCTCAGCCTGGCGGAGGCACGGGGTGCAGAACGACTGGTGCTGGGGGTCAATGCCGTTGATTACTCCGGTTATCCCGACTGCCGACCCGACTATCTGGCCGCTTTTCAAACCCTGGCCAATCTGAGCAGTCGGGCTGGGCGAGAAGGCCGGGGTCCACGACTCTGGGCACCGCTGGTGGAATGGAGCAAACAGAGGATCGTGGAGGAGGCGCTGAGGTTGGGGGTGCCCATTGAGCAGACCTGGAGCTGCTACAGCGGTGGTGCCGAACCGTGCGGTGTCTGCGACAGCTGCCGCATTCGTGATGAGGCTCTGAGAAGCGCCGGGCGGCCGGATCTCTGCAGCCCTTGCGCTCCAGGCGGCATCCAGCCGTGTTGATTCGTGACGCCTGCCCCTGGCGAGAGCCGTCGTGGATTGCGACGGCCTTAGCGGCTGACCATGGGGAAGACGGCCTGATCTGGCTGGATGGCGATGGCAGCGATCTGGGTCGTTGGGTCACCCTGGCGGTCGATCCAATCGAGCAGGTCTGCTGCAGAGGGCTGCCCAGTGACGCTGATGCAGCAAATCCCTTCAGCGCCCTCCGCAGCCTGGGCCCTGGCCACTGGAGCGGCTGGCTCAGTTATGACGCAGCCGCGTGGCTGGAGTCAGGCAACCCCTGGAAAGCCGACTCGATGGCGAGCCTCTGGATCGCCCGGCATGACCCAGTGCTGCGTTTCGATCTCCAGCGGCAGGAACTCTGGCTGGAAGGCATGGATCCAGCTCGCCATGCGGCAATGCTGCGCTGGCTGAGCAATCTCCCGGATCACCCTGCGACCCCCGAGGCTCCAGCACCACGCCACAGCCCCTGGCACCGTCACACCGACCGGGATGGCTTTGTGGTCGGTGTGGAGCGGATCCGGGAGCTGATCGCCGCCGGGGATCTTTTCCAGGCCAACCTCACCGCCTGCAGCAGCTGCAAGCTGCTCGAGCCCATCAGCAATCTGCAGCTCTACAGGCGCCTACGCCAACGCTGTCCGGCACCGTTCGGCGGACTGATCGTGGCGGCGGGAGAGGCGGCAGGGGAGGCACTGCTTTCCACATCACCGGAGCGGTTCCTCTCGGTGGAGCCCGACGGTCGAGTGGAAACCCGGCCAATCAAAGGCACCCGGCCCCGCGATCCAGATCCGGAGCGGGACGCTGATCTGGCGGCCGAACTGATCTGCAGCGGGAAGGACCGAGCGGAGAACGTAATGATCGTCGACCTCTTGCGCAACGACCTGGGACGGGTCTGCCAAACGGGTTCGGTGCGGGTGCCTCAATTGGTGGGCCTTGAAAGCTACGCACAGGTGCATCACCTCACGTCGGTGATCACCGCTCAACTCCGGGAGGGCGCGACTTGGGTGGAGCTGCTGGAGGCGAGCTGGCCGGGGGGATCAATCAGCGGTGCCCCAAAGCTGCGGGCCTGCCAACGCTTGCAGGAGCTTGAGCCAGTCGGGAGGGGGCCCTACTGCGGCTCCCTGTTGCGCATCGACTGGAACGGCCGTTTCGACAGCAATATCCTCATCCGCACGGTGCTGCGCCAAAACGACCAACTGCGCCTGCATGCAGGCTGCGGGATCGTCACCGACTCGCAACCCGAAGCAGAAGCGGACGAACTGGACTGGAAACTACTGCCACTGCTGGAGGCCCTGGGATGAGCAACCTGTCCGCGCAGAGCTCCAAGCCTGAGTCGATCAGCTGGTGCAACGGCCGTTGGGGTTCTGCAAAGGAGCTGGGGGTACCCCTCAGCGACCGAGGCCTGCTGCTGGCAGACGGTCTGTTTGAGACCGTGCTGGTGCAGGCGGGCAAACCACGGCTGCTGGAGGATCATCTCCAGCGCTGGCAGACGAGTGCGGCGCTGCTGGCCATGGCCCCTCCCCCTGAAGCGGACTGGCTGAAAGGCCTAATCACGGAAGCAATCGACCGCTGCGGTCTAAGCGGGGAAGGGAATGAATGCAGCGGCGCCCTGCGCTTGAACTGGAGCCGAGGCGATGGCGATGGCCGCGGGATCGAGCTTCCAACCGCAGCCACCGATCCAAGCCAGCATCGCTTTTGGTTGACGTTGCAGCATCACACCCCGACCTTCTCCCCGGTCCGTTGCTGGATCAGTCGCCATGAACGCCGCAATGCCACAAGCCAGCTGAGCCGTTGCAAAACCTTCGCCTATGGCCAGGCGATTCAAGCCCGACGAGAAGCACGGACCCACGGCGCCGACGATGCCCTGCTGCTTAGCAGCAAAGGGGATCTTTGCTGCGGCAGTACCGCCAACCTGCTGGTCCTTCGCCAAGGCACCTGGATCACCCCGCCCCTGAGCAGCGGCTGTCTGCCAGGCATCATGCGAGCCCGCGCCCTGACCCAGCCAAACGCCAATGAGGAACAACTCGGCACACAACCGCAACCAGGGGATCAGTGGCTCCTGATCAACAGCCTTGGATGCAGGCCGCTGGCGCAGGTCGACGACCAACCCCTGAACGTCAATGTGGCCAGCGCCCAAGCGCTCTGGAGAAACCTGCTGGACTGAGCCGAGCGAAAAAGAGACGCTGACGTTACCGAATAGTTACTGAATAGTTACTGAATAAACACTGAATCGTGCCATCAATCGATCTGTGGCGGGAGCGCCGTGCTGTGGTGATGCTGCAACAAAGAGGCGCAAGCCGATGGAACTGAAACGCGATCTGGGGATCAGCACCCTCACCCTGGCCGTGGTCACCAGCACGATCGGGTCTGGGTGGTTGTTCGCGCCTTATTTCTCAGCCCGTAGCGCCGGGCCTGCGAGCTTGCTGGCCTGGGTCGTCGGTGGAGCCATGGCCTTCGTGCTGGCCCTGGTGTTCGCCGAGCTGGGAGCACTCATCAACAGCTCGGGCGCCCTTGCCCAGATCCCGCTGCTCAGCCATGGGCGGCTCTCCGGCTTTATCGGCGGCTGGAGCGCCTGGATCTCGTACGTCTCCCTACCCACCATCGAGGTTCTGGCCCTGCTGCAGTACCTGGCCAGCAGCCTGCCCTGGCTCACCCACGACGAGGGTGGCCAGCAACTGCTCACCGGTGCCGGTCAGCTGCTGGCTGTTGCACTGCTGGTGTTCTTTACCTGGATCAATCTCGCCGGAGTCAGCCGACTGGCCCGATGGATCGACAGCCTCACGATCTGGAAACTGATCGTGCCGGTGCTGGTTTCAGTGACCCTGATGCTTCTGGCAGGCCATTGGGGCAACCTCGGCATTCGGGTCCCCATGGGACAGGGTGCCCTTGTGGACGCGATCGGTAGTGGTGGCATCCTGTTCAGCCTGCTGGGATTCCGCACCGCCATGGATCTCGCCGGGGAAGCACGCAGCCCGCAGAGAGACGTGCCCCTGGCGATGGGATTGGGCCTAGGCCTCTGTCTGGGGATTTACTTGATCCTCCAGCTGGCCTTCCTGGTGAGCGTGCCTCCTGCAGACCTCGCCGGAGGCTGGTCGCGCCTCACCCTCAGCGCCCATGGTGGGCCGATGGTGGCCCTTGCCCTTGGCCTCGGCCTGGGCTGGGTGGCCACCCTGCTGCTGATCGACGCTGTGATCTCACCGGGAGCCACGGCCCTCACCTTCGTTGGCGTGTCGGCACGGGTGAGCTGGATGATGGGTGAATGCGGCCTTCTACCGAAAGGGCTCGGACGTCTCAACAACCGTGGCGTTCCCCACTGGGCATTAATCAGCAGCCTCGTGATCGGCTCCGCGCTGCTCTGGATCGGTCCGAGCTGGCAGACGGTGGTGAGTTTCCTCACCTCCACCCTGGTGATCGCCCTGGCGATGGGCCCGGTGAGCTTGCTGAGCCTGCGGCGGCAGCTACCGAATGAACCCCGCCGGTTCCGCATCCCCCAGGCGCGCTTGCTCTGCAGCATCGCCTTCGTAATGGCCACCTGGGCCACCAGCTGGTGCGGCCGTCCAGCCCTGGAGGGAGCCGTGGTGGTGATCCTGATCCCCACACTGATCTATGTCGCCAACCGCTGGCGGCAACGCCAGCCAATCGATGCCCGCGCCGGTCTTTGGTGGATCCTCTATCTGGGTCTGCTGCTGCTGGACATGGAACTGTTCAGCGAGGGACAACCCTTCGCCCTGCCAACCGGCCTCCACCTGCTGCTGCTCACGGTCCTTGCCCTCGTGGTGCTGCCCCTGGCGACCTGCAGCGCCCTGAATGAAGTCTCACCGCACGCGCTCACCGGCCTGGGACAAGACACAGCCGGATCCCAAAAGGCCAGCTAGGTTCCGGACATTCGTCCCATCAGCATGGCTCTCGACCGTCGCAGTTTTCTTCTTGGCACCGGACTCACCGCCCTTGGCCTGGTGGGTTGTGCGAAAAAAGCCACCCCAGAATCATCTGGAGCGACGGGCGGAACCACAACGGCGGCCAGCATCCCCGCGGATGAAAACCCCAGATCCTGCAGGCCTTCTGATTCACTGCAGGCCCTCAAAGACGGCAATGCCCGCTTTGCTGCCGCCTGGGAGAAAAAGGACAGCGCCAACACCCCTCAAGAACGCGCTCAGGTGATGTCCAACCTCTGGCTGGACAATTGTTTCCTTCCCGCCAGTGTGATTAGCGAGGGTCAGGCCCCATGGGCCACCGTCCTCACCTGTGCTGATTCGCGGCTGGCCCCGGAATGGATCTTTGATGCCGCTCCCTCTGATCTGTTTGTGATTCGCAGCGCTGGCAACACCGCGTTCGATGATGCGATCGCTTCCATGGAGTTCGGAGTTCTGGCCCTGAAGACGCCCTTGATCATGGTGATGGGCCATAGCGCCTGCGGCGCTGTAAAGGCTGCGCAAGGCGACGAACTCCCCACTCCGCTGCTGACGGAACTGGTGAAGCCGATTCGAGCGGCCATCCAACCAGGGCAAGATCTGGAAACGGCGACCAAAGCCAATGCCAGTTACGCCGCCAAGCAGCTCACCGCCCGCAGCGAGGTGATCAAAGACGCCGTCGACAACGGCAAATTGCAGATCGTGGTGGGCTACTTCGACATTGGCTCTGGCAAGGTGACGATGGTCTGACGATCACACACTCAAAAAGCGATCCACGACCGCCTGACTGAGTTCGGCGGTCGGACCGCTCGCCACAATTCCCCCCCGCTGCATCGCGTAATAGCGATCGGCTTGCCGGACAAAATGGAGGTGCTGCTCCACCAGCAGCACACCAATGCCGGTCTCGGCAATGATGCGACGAACAGCAGCTTCAATGTCCTGCACGATGTTGGGCTGAATGCCCTCGGTGGGTTCATCGAGGAGCAGCAATTTGGGCTTACCAAGCAGTGCCCGGGCAATGGCGAGCTGCTGCTGCTGGCCACCGCTGAGGTCACCACCCTTGCGAGGCAGAAACTCCCTCAAGATGGGGAAGAGCTCATACACAAACGGATCGATGCGCCGGTGGCGTCCGAGCCCACCTGGGAGCGCTTCCATCCCAAGCATCAGGTTGTCCTCAACGGTTAGCTGGGGAATGATTTCTCGCCCCTGAGGCACATAGCCGACCCCAGCCCTTGCCCTCTGATAAGGAGCCTGACGGTCGAGCCCATCACCGTTGAAGACAATCTCTCCGCGGCGTGGTCGCAACAGACCGATCAACGACTTGAGCAGCGTGGTCTTACCCACACCGTTACGGCCGATCAGACAAACCATCTCACCAGATTTCACGGTGAGGTCCACGTCCCGAAGGATATGGCTCTCGCCGTAATAGGTGTTCAACCCGCGGATTTCCAGAAGTTCCGTCATCCGTTCTGCTCCTCCGTGGTTCCGAGATACACCTCAATCACACGCGGATCAACCTGCACCTGATCCATCGTTCCCTCACAGAGCACATGACCCTGGTGCAGCACCGTCACTGGGCTCTCCAAGCGCCGGATGAACTCCATATCGTGCTCAATCACCAGCACGGTGTGGTCGCCCGCCAACGACTTGAGCAAATCAGCGGTGAGATCCGTCTCCTCATCGGTGAGTCCTGCCACCGGCTCGTCGACCAGGAGAAGGTCAGGATCCTGACCCACCAACATCGCAATCTCCAACCACTGTTTCTGACCATGGGAGAGAGCGCCTGCAAGCCAGTCAGCCCGGTGTTGCAGATTCACGATGCTCATCAGCTGATGCACCTGATCGCGCTGCGTGGAATTCAAACCGCCGAATAACAGTGACCATGGCTGCTTGGGCCGGCTGACCGCCAGCGCCAAGTTCTCCTGGACGCTGAGCTTCTCGAACACCCGCGGACTCTGAAATTTGCGGCCGATGCCGAGTCGAGCGATGCGGTGCTCTTTGGTTCCCACCAGGGAGCGCCCCTTAAACACCACATCCCCTTCGGTGGGAGTGGTCTTGCCGGTGATCACATCCAAAAAGGTGGTCTTGCCAGCCCCATTGGGACCAATCACCGCCCTCAGTTCACCAGGCTGGAGACTGAGATTGAGATCGCGTAGGGCTAAGAAGCCGTCAAAGCTGACTGTGATCTGGCGTAACTCCAAAAGGGGAGCACTCATGGCTTCACCTCCTCCTGACCCTCGATTTCCAGTTGGGGGTAGGTGGCGATTCGACGACCCAAACCCAGGCGGGACAGCAGATTGCGAGGGCCATCCGTACGGAACCAACCGATCACACCTTCCGGCAGTGCCGTGACCACCAAAATGAACAGTCCGCCTTGAATAAACAGCCAGCTCTGAGGCATTGCCTCGCTCACCAGGCTTTTGGCGTACATGATCGAGACGGCGCCGAGAATGGCACCGACCAACGTGCCACGTCCTCCGACGGCGACCCAGATCACCATTTCGATCGAAAAGGGCACCGCCATGTACTGCGGCGAGACGATCCCCGACTGCACAGTGAAGAGGGCACCGCCAATGCCCGCAAGGCCTCCGGCAATCGCAAACACAATCGTCTTGAACAGGGTGGGGTTAAAGCCGGTGAAGCGAAGCCGCGGCTCGTCATCACGGATCGCGATCAACACATCGCCGAAGCGACCACGCACCACCCACCGCACAAACAGCCAGGCCAAGATCACGATCACAGCGGTGATCCAAAAGAACCAACGCTGCATCTCAGGTGAACCAACCATCTGGCCGAACAGCTTGGTCACATCGGTTTTGAGACCGTTGGTGCCGTTGATCAGCTTCTGTTGGCCATTGAAAAAATTGAAAAACACCAGCAAGGCCGCCTGGGTCAGGATCGAGAAGTAGACCCCCTTGATGCGGTTGCGGAACACCATGTTGCCGAGCAGCGCAGCCAGCAATGCCGGCACCAGCCAGATGGCAATCAGCGTGAACAGAGGATTGTGGAAGGGTTCCCAGAAAAAGGGCAGCCGATCCACGCCGTAAAGGCTGAAGAACTCAGGGATGCCGTTGGGATGGCTGGCAGAGCTATTGAGCTGGAGATACATCGCCGCCGCATAGCCACCGAGAGCGAAGAAGATGCCCTGCCCGAGGCTGAGCAATCCGGTAAAGCCCCAGATCAGATCAATGCCGAGGGCCACGATCGCCAGAGAGAGGAACCGACCCAAAAGATTGAGCCGAAACACAGGAAGCACCGCTGGTGCCGCCACGACCGCAGCAACGATCAGCACCCAAAGGAGCACCAGGGGCCAACGGCGCTGTTGAAAGACTTGAATCATGACCTCAGGCCTCCACCATGCGTCCCTTCTGAGGGAAGAGACCCGCTGGACGGAACTGCAGGAACACCACGATCAGAGCGAAGACCATCACCTGAGCCATGCTCGTGGTGGCGAAGAACTTCACCGCTCCCTCCAAGGGGGCGGGCATACCGGGCCAGATCGAAAGCAGCCGCCCGGCACCGATGAGGTCGGTCAGCAAGCCGATGGAGAAGGAGGCGATCACCGTGCCCAGCAAATTGCCAACACCGCCGAGCACCACGACCATGAAGCAGCCCACGATGTAGGACGTCCCCACATTCGGACCGACTGAACCGAGCAACGACACCGCCACACCAGCGACCCCGGCCAAGCCGGAACCAATGCCAAAGGTGAGCACGTCGACGGTGTCGGTGGGGATACCCAGGCAATCACTCATCTCTCGGTTCTGGGTCACAGCACGGATACGCATGCCCCAGACGCTGCGGTTGAGAAACCAGGTCACGCCGACCACGGCCACCACCGTGATCACGATGATCACCAGACGAGGCACGGGGAAGGTCAGATCGGCGAACTCAAGACCACCACGCATCCATTTGGGCGCCGTCACATCCACGTTGCGAGAGGTGGCACGCGCGATCCGGCTGACCTGAGACGCCAATCCATTGGCAAACACCACGCCAACCAGAGCTGCAACACCCCAGCTGGCAGCACGCATCCAACGAGCTCGGGGGCCTTGCAGCAGGAGCCGAGGAAGCAACAGAGGCAATGAAAAACCAAGCACCAGGGCCAGCACCACACCGGCGGCCTGAGCCAGGGGAACGCTGCGCACGAACTGCTGCAGGATCAAGCTGACGCCCCAGGTGGCCAGCAGTGTTTCGAGGGGATTGCCATAGAGGCGGCGAATCACGGTGCGTTCCAAAAGGATGCCCACCACACCACTGGTGATGAAGGCCAGCGGAATCGCCACAAGAACGTAGGTGTCGTAAATGGGTTGAAGCGCGGGCAGCTTGAAGATCAGCTGCACCACATAGGTGGTGTAAGCCCCAAGCATGATCAGCTCGCCGTGGGCGAGGTTGATCACACCCATGAGGCCGAACACAATCGCCAATCCGAGAGCAGCCACCAGCAGCACCGAGCCAATGGCCACCCCGTTGAACAGGCTTTCAAAAAGCAGTTGCACGGAAGTTGATGAAACGAGCGATCAGACAAACCACAGAAAGAGGAGCCCCACATGGGACTCCTCCGGACAGCATTCAGACCAGAGATCAGCCTGAGTCAAGCGATCAGAGCTTGTACTTCTCGCCCTTGCTGGGATCACTCCAATCGCAGGCAAAGCCCTTCGAAGAAGGCTCAAATTGGTTCCAGGTCTGTGGATCGATCGGATTATCAGACTGCTCAACGATCTTGAACTGACCGTCAGCGGTGATCTCACCAATGCGCACAATCTGGGAGATGTGGTGGTTGGGCCGCACCTCAATTGGACCCTGAGGAGCATCAAATTTGATACCAATCAGAGCCTCACGCACCTTGTCGTCATCAAATGTGCCGGCCTTCTCAACGGCCTTCTTCCAGAGATAGACCATGTTGTAAGCCGACTCCTGAGGGTCAGCCACCACGCGGTTGTCACCGTATTTCGCCTTGAAGTCGGCCGCAAATTTCTTCGATGCTGGCGTGTCGATCGACATCATGTAGTTCCAGGCGCCGTAATGGCCTTCGAGGAACTCAGGTCCAATCGTGCTGATCTCTTCTTCAGCGATCGAATAACTCATCACGTAGTAACCATTAGCAGGCGTGATGCCGGCGTCCTGGATCTGCTTGAAGAAGGCAACATTCTGGTCGCCGTTGAGGGTGTTGATGATGACACCACCGTCAGGAAGCGCCTTTTTGATCTTGGCAATAATCGGAGCAACCTCGGTGTTACCCAGAGGCAGATAGTCCTCACCAACAACCTTGCCACCGAGCGACTTCAGCTGCTCCTTGGTAATCGTGTTGGAGGTACGTGGGAAGACGTAGTCCGAACCCACGAGGAAGAAGGGCTTCCCTGCTGCAGGGGAGTCCTTGAACATGAAGTAGGTCGCCGGCTCAGACTGCTGGTTGGGAGTGGCACCGGTATAGAAGATGTTCTTAGAACACTCCTGACCTTCGTATTGAATCGGATAGAAAAGGAAGGCATTCTTCGATTCGTAGACCGGCAACATCGCCTTGCGGCTGGCGGAGGTCCAACCACCGAAGACAACGGGCACCTTGTCTTGATCGATCAGCTTTTTCGACTTCTCAGCGAAGGTGGGCCAATCCGAGGCTCCATCTTCGACGATGTACTCAATCTTGTATCTCTTGCCGTCGACCTCAACACCACCAGCAGCATTGATCTCATCAATGGCCATTTTCTCGGTATCCACGAGGGTGGACTCAGAGATGGCCATGGTGCCGGTCAGGGAGTGAAGGATGCCCACCTTCACCGTGTCGTCGAACTGAACATTGGAGGCCTGATCACCACCGCCACAGGCCGTGACTACCACGCCCAGCGAGGTCGCCGCCAGGCTGATCAGAATGCGTTTTGACAACGGTTGAGACATGGTGTGTTGACAGCGATAACTGTTGCGCTAAGCGCCATTAGACAGTCCCAGCCAGCCGCACTCCTTCCAGTAACACTCACTACCAATCGGACAGAAGAGGCCTGATATCGGAGCAAGCGATCACGAATTTGGTAGTTGTTGCAACACAAACGCCACCACCAAATCCAGCCCCTCACCGCTGTGCAGATTGGTGAAGCACCAGGGGCGATCGCCGCGCATGCGCAGGGTGTCGCGCTCCATCACGGCCAGGTCAGCCCCCACCAGAGGCGCCAAGTCGATCTTGTTGATCACCAGCAAATCCGAACGCGTGATCCCAGGGCCGCCCTTGCGCGGGATCTTGTCGCCTGCGGCCACGTCAATCACATAGATACAGAGATCAACCAGCTCCGGACTGAAGCTGGCCGCCAGATTGTCGCCGCCGCTCTCAACCAACACCAGATCCAGATCTGGGAACTGAGCTTCCAACTCCGCCACCGCTGCCCTGTTGATGGAGCAGTCCTCCCGTATGGCCGTATGCGGACAGCCACCGGTCTCCACACCACGGATCCGTGACGGCTCTAAAGCTCCCGCGCGAGTTAAAAACTGAGCATCTTCCTGGGTGTAGATGTCATTGGTGACCACCGCCAACTGCAGTTGATCCCGCAGTCGCCGGCAAAGCGCCTCGACAAGAGCGGTTTTGCCGGACCCCACCGGCCCAGCCACACCAAGCCGCAACTTGCTCCCCATCAGCTTCGGAATAAACGGGAATACAACTCAGCATGGGACAGCTGCGCCAGCGATGCCCCCACGCCAGCTGACCACAAGGTCCGTGGATCAGCAGCGAGGAGCTCTTGGGCCTCGGCAGCGATCCGCGGCAACAGACGGTGCTGAAGCACCTGAGCCCTGGTCGGGCCCAAAGGCAGCAGGCGCACGGCCGCACTGAGCTGATTGGCGACCCAGCTGTAGAGGTAGCCCTCCACCGTGTCAGCCTCCGACACCCCCAGCGACAGTGCCGCCCAAGCCCATGCCGCCGGCCAGGCCAGGGTGAGTGGCTCTGTCAGTGGATGACCCATGTCGGCCAACAGCTGCAGTAGAGACCCCCCCATCTGACGTTGTTGAGCTCGCACCTCCGCAGCTTCACGGGTGGCCAGCAGCCAACCATCCAGATCCAGCAAACGAAGTCGGGCCGACTGATCAGCGCCGTTCACCCATCGGTCCAGGTCAGCCATCAGGGTGGCGAGGGCGGCAGCCTCCAACCGCAGGGATCCCCGCTCCAACTCGGCGATCAACCACTGCTCGAGACCAGCCTCACTCTTCAGCGCTCCGGCCTGGATCAAGACCTCCAACCCCTCCGAGTAACTGAACGCTCCCACCGGCAAAGCCGGGCTCACCAACTGGAGCAACGCCAGGGAGGTCATGGCGTTTCATGGCTGTGGGCATGGCTGTGGTGATGAGCATGGCTGTGACGATGGGCATGGCTGTGACCACCCCCATAAGCGCCTCCCTCCGGAACAAACGGACGCTCACAGGCACTCACACGCAAGCCACGGCTCCGCAACATCGCCTCCAGCACCGAATCCGCGAGCAACAACAAGTCCCCGTCGTGGAGCTCGAGCGCCACATGGCGGTTACCGAGGTGATAGGCCGCCTGCAGGAGCTCCAAGACTGAATCCGCCTGCACCCGCAGCAACGGTTCCGGCGCCGCAATCACCACCACCTCCCAGCTCCGGGAACGATCCAACAAGCGATCACCGGGCTGAAGGGCACCCTCCCGCGGCAGCTGAAGCAAGAGAGCACGTCCACAGTGGCTTCGGCGGCGACCACGGAGCACCGTGCGTTCTTCGGCCGTGAGCGGCAATTGCAGGCGGCGTTGGGGCGGAAGATCTCCAACGGCCTCACCCACTTGGCGATGCTCCAACACGATCGGTTTGTGATCGCTCGCGTTGTCACTCATCGCGTTGTCGTCCAAGGCTGCTCCGCTTTCACCCTGAGCCTGCCCAGCCGTCGGCCTTGATTTGGTGTTGATTGCTACAGGTCATCGCAGCTCGAGCGCCGAGCGTGGGGGCATGCAACGCCTCGATCCCTGGCATGGCCGCTGCGAGCTGCGGTTTGAACACCGGCAGACCGAGCACGGCGACGCAGGCACAGTTCACCAAGGGGGCTGCAGCGCCCCGTTCAAGCTTCTACGGGCTGAACAAGGCAACAACGGTCGCTGTGAGCTGCCAATCCTGCATACAGCTGGAGGACTGGTGGGTGGCGACCAACTCAGCATTGCCCTGGACCTGAAAACAAACAGCCGCTGCTTGATCACCAGCGTCGCCGCCCAGAAGGTCTACGGGTCCATCGGCCGCAGCCGCCTCTACCCCGAAGGCCAATGGGCCCGTCAACAGGTGCACTGCACACTGGCGAAAAGCAGCGATCTGGAATGGCTACCCCAGGAGCTGGTGCTTTATGCGAATGCCCTCTATGAGCAGCATCTGACGGTGCAACTACCAGCTGACGCCTCCTTTCTCAGTGCAGAAATCGTGCGGCTGGGCCGCACCGCCGCCGGAGAAACCCTCCAGCAGGGTCGCTGGCGCTCAGCCCTGAGCATCTGCCGACGCAGTGATGAACCTCATCAAGCCGATCGCTGGGAAATGGTGGACCGGTTGGACTTGGGGGGCGATGCCCTCAACGACCAGCACGGACTGAACAAACAGCCAGTGTTCGGATCGCTGGTGTGGGCTGCACCGATGCCCTTGAACGGCGATGCTCTGGCGCAACTGCTGGAGCTGGTCCGCAGCGATCGCGAAGGCCTGGAAGGCACGCTGCGCTGCAGCGCCTTGGATCAGGGCCTGGTGGCCCGTTATGCCGGTCCGTCCAGCCGCGATGCCCGCTTCTGGTTCAGCCGCATCTGGGCTCGCACCCGCGCCCTGCGCGCCTTGAGCGCTCCACAGATCCCAAGGGTCTGGCCTTTGCAGGAACAGCCTTTGCCACCGTCATCGTTCATCACGAACACTGCTTGGCCCGCGATAAGGACACACTGAGAACGACCGAGCCAGTCCATGCATCTCAGTCCCCAGGAAAAAGACAAGCTGCTGATCGTCACCGCAGCTTTACTGGCCGAACGGCGACTCCAGCGTGGCCTCAGGCTCAACCACCCCGAAGCGGTGGCTTGGCTGAGTTTCCTTGTGCTGGAGGGTGCCCGCGACGGAAAGAGCGTTGCGGAGCTGATGCAGGAAGGCAACACCTGGTTAAGCCGCGAACAAGTCATGGACGGCATTCCCGAACTGGTTCACGAGGTGCAGATCGAAGCGGTGTTTCCCGATGGCACCAAGCTCGTGACCCTGCACGACCCAATTCGCTGACCCACCACCCTGCATCTCTGCCATGGCCCCGCTGATTCCCGGTGAACTGTTGCCAGAACCCGGCGACATCGAACTCAACGCTGGCCGGCCCGTGACCACCATTCCCGTGGCCAACAGCGGCGACCGGCCCGTGCAGGTGGGTTCCCATTTCCATTTTGCGGAAGCCAACAACGCCCTGCAGTTCGACCGCGATGCCGCCCGGGGTCAGCGGCTCGATATCCCCGCTGGCACAGCCATCCGCTTCGAACCGGGTGACAGCCGAGACGTGCATCTGATCCCCTTTGCTGGTGCCCGACGGGTGATCGGCTTCAACGGCCAAATCAACGGATCCCTCGACGCCTGACCCATGCCCTATCGCATCTCCCGCCAGGCCTACGCCGAGACCTACGGCCCCACCACCGGTGACCGGGTTCGCCTCGCCGACACTGAACTGATTCTTGAGGTTGAAAAGGACTACACCGTTTATGGCGATGAGGTGAAATTCGGCGGCGGCAAGGTGATCCGCGACGGCATGGGCCAGGCCCAGACAACCCGAGCAGGTGGTGCCGTCGACACCGTGATCACCAATGCCCTGATCCTCGATTGGTGGGGGATCGTGAAAGCCGATGTGGGCCTAAAAGACGGCCGCATCGTGGGCATCGGCAAAGCCGGCAATCCCGACACCCAGGCAGGGGTCACGATCGTGGTGGGCCCCGGCACCGAAGCGATCGCCGGCGAAGGTCACATCCTCACGGCCGGTGGCATCGACACCCACATCCATTTCATCTGCCCTCAGCAGATCGAAACGGCCCTGGCCAGCGGCGTCACCACCCTGATGGGCGGTGGCACCGGCCCGGCCACCGGCACCAACGCCACCACCTGCACCCCCGGCGCTTTCCACATCAGCCGCATGCTCCAAGCCGCTGAGGGTCTACCGGTGAACATTGGCTTCTTCGGCAAGGGCAACGCCAGCACGCCCGAAGCGCTTGAAGAACAGGTGCGCGCCGGTGCTTGCGGCCTGAAACTGCATGAAGACTGGGGCACCACACCCGCCAGCATCGACGCCTGCCTGTCGGTAGCCGACCGCATGGATGTGCAGGTGTGCATCCACACCGACACCCTCAACGAAGCAGGCTTCGTGGAAGACACGATCGCCGCCATCAAGGGCCGCACGATCCACACCTTCCACACCGAGGGTGCCGGTGGGGGTCACGCCCCAGACATCATCAAGATCTGCGGAGAAGCCAACGTGCTGCCCAGCAGCACCAACCCCACCCGGCCTTACACCCGCAACACCCTCGAGGAACACCTCGACATGCTGATGGTGTGCCACCACCTCGATCCCAGGATCCCGGAAGACGTGGCCTTTGCCGAATCGCGGATTCGCCGCGAAACGATCGCCGCCGAAGACATCCTTCACGACCTGGGCGCCTTTTCGATCATCGCCAGCGATTCCCAGGCCATGGGCCGTGTGGGCGAAGTGATCACCCGCACCTTCCAGACAGCCCACAAAATGAAGGTGCAACGGGGTGCCCTGCCGGAAGACTCAAGCCGCAACGACAACCACCGGCTGAAGCGCTACATCGCCAAGGTGACGATCAACCCGGCGTTGGCCCACGGCATCAGCACCGAAGTGGGCTCGATTGAAACCGGCAAGCTCGCCGATCTCGTGCTGTGGAAGCCGGGCTTCTTCGGCATTCGGCCCGAACTGGTCCTCAAGGGCGGCTCGATCGTGTGGGCCCAGATGGGAGATGCCAACGCCTCGATTCCCACCCCTGGCCCGGTGCATGGTCGGCCGATGTTCGCTGCGTTCGGCAAAGCCTTGGCGCCCAGTTGTCTCACCTTCGTGAGTAGCGCAGCCATGGACGCCGACATCCAACGTCAGCTGGGACTGGAGCGCACCTGCATGGCCGTCCAAGGCACCCGCAGCGTGGGTAAAAGCGCCCTCAAACTCAACGCCGCCCTGCCGAACATCAGCGTGGATCCACAGACCTACGAAGTGTTCGCCGACGGTGAGCTGCTGACCTGCGAGCCTGCCGAAGTGCTGCCCCTGGCCCAGCGCTACCTGTTGCTCTAGGGCTGGTGGTCTAAGGGAACTGCTTGAGGCCAGGATCAACCTGATTGAGCTGTTCACGACTGAAACGAGGCGTGATCAGCAGGCGCAGGGGATCGCTACCACTAAACACTCCGGATCTGGCCGTCGGTGCTGCCAGCGGCGGCGCGGATGGGGTGTTGCTCAGGTGCTCATCGAAGAAAGCGCGGGCCATCCCCTTCAATTCCTCTCGCGCCAGAGGCTGATCCGGACCGATCACAACAGCGGGCAACGCAGACGTGCCATCAAGGAACGAGAGATGGGTGCCGTTGTGTTGAAGAGCCAACAGGGAACCAGGCTGCTGAATCGACGTGAAGGGGATCAGCTGCTGAGAGACGGGCGGCGCAAAGATATCGCCCGTACCGGAAACAAACAGAATCGGCGCAGCAATCGCCTTCAGCGACGTGGGGCTGAAGATCGGATTGGTCACCGGATTCACCGCCACCGCTGCCTTCACGCGCGGATCTCGAAAACTCTTGCGTTGCACCACCTGGCCGGGGGCGACACATTGCCAGACCACCGCAGGATTAAGCACCACCTTGTCGGGATCGTTCAGCTCATCGCAGCCCTTAAGGAGATAGGGCCAATCGAGCTCAGCACCAGCCAGGGCCGTCACGGTGTAACCGCCGAGCGACTGACCAAGCACGCCCACAGCGGCGGTATTCACCTTGGTTCCCCAACGCTGCTGCATCTGGTCGATCAGGTCACTGACGCTGAGCGGTTGGCCATACCAGGCATTCGCAGGCGGAATCGCACCGGTGCCCTGAATCGCCGCCTTGATCGTGTTGGCGCTGGTGAAAGGGAAATTCAGCGATGCCACGGCATAGCCATGGCTCGCCAGCTGCTGGCCCACATATAAGAGGGCATTCATATCGGTGTTCAGGCCAGGAGCAATCAGCACCAGCCGTGCCGGGCTGGCGCTCGTGGCACTGTTGGGGATGTAGGCGATGGCGCTAATCGTGTCGCCGAAGCGTCCCTGAAATTGAAACGGGGTCTGGGTGAAAGCCACCGCCCCCTTGTCGGCCAACGTCACCAGATCAGGACCCTGGGCCGGTTCCCCCTGAATGGAGGCAATGCGAGGAAACAGCTTGTTCTGAAGGTTGAACTGCTGGGTGAGCGATTGAGCCAGGGAGAGCACCGCACCCACATTCACCGGCAGGGTTCGGGTCGGATAGGCCTGGAGCACATCAATCAGGCGCAGCTCACCAGATTGGGCAGCTCCAAGAATCAAAGCGGAAGACAGAGCCGGCTCGGCGATCTCAGGAGGCTGGGCGAGCACCTTCACCAGTTGCTGCAAAGAGCGTTTGCCAAGTGGAGTGCTGAGGAAATTGGACGCCATCACATCCGTGACGGGCACGCTTTGATTCAGCAGATTGCGCAACGACTGCTGCTGCTGTGGTTTCAGCAGGTTGAAGTAACTCTGTAGATCCGGATTGACGCGACCTGTTTCGGTGAAGGTCACCAGCGATGGCACCGAGACATCGCGGGACAATTCACCGAACTGAAAGCGAACGCGCTCGGCTGCGACTGCTGGCAATCCCAGGGGCACAAGACCAGCCAGCAAGGAAAGCATCGTCAGTCCATAGCGACGCATGAGCAACTCCATTCCGCTGGTGCACCCTCTCCGAATCAGGGCAGATTGACAAGTACAGACGCTCCCCAAATCCAGGATTCCAATTCGGTAACGACCGCCACCCGCGATGGCACCACTGAAGCCTTGGATGGGTCCAGCCATTCCACGGCGCATGTTCACCGATTACAAACCCAGCCGCGGCTACGACGAATATTTCTGCAGCGAGCAAGCGGAACCGCGCACCCCCCTGCTGCCGCTGCTGTCATCCCTCGGGCGCATCGGCCTTGATGAACTGAATCGCTCACACGCCTCCGCCAGTAATCTGCTCCGCCGCCTTGGTGCAACATTTCGCCTGAATGATTCAGGCCAGCTCGGTGGTGAGCGGATCCTTCCCTTTGATCCATTACCTCGCTTGATCAGTCGTTCCGACTGGAACAGCTTGGAACGAGGGCTTTTTCAACGCCTTGAAGCAATTGACTGCTTTCTTGCCGATGTCTATGGAGAGCAGCGGATTCTCAACGACGGTGTGATCCCCCGGGAGGATGTGGAGAGCTCCCAGGGCTGGCGTCCTCAGATGCAAGGCATGACAGTGCCGCTGGGGCGCTGGTGCCACATCTCAGGTCTCGATCTAATCCGGGACGGACGGGGCACTTGGCATGTGCTTGAGGACAATCTGCGTTGTCCATCAGGCGTGGCCTATTTCCTGGAAAACAGGCGGGTCATGAAACGGCTGTTTCCCAGCCTGTTCGAGGGCCGCACGGTGCAGCCCATCGACGACTACCCCTCCCATCTGCTGCGCACGCTGAAGGAACTCGCCCCCTGGACAGACACGCCCCGAGTCGTGCTGCTGACTCCAGGGGTGTTCAACAGCGCCTACTTCGAACACAGCTATCTCGCCCAGCAAATGGGTATTGCCCTGGTGGAGGGACGAGACCTGGTCTGTGAGGACGGTCGGGTCTGGATGCGCAGCACCCGTGGATTGGAGCCCGTGGATGTGATTTACCGACGCATCGATGACGACTTCCTCGACCCTCAGGTGTTCCGCCGCGATTCGATGCTCGGCGTCTCTGGGCTGCTTGAGGTGATGCGTGAGGGGCGGGTGGCCATCGCCAATGCCCCAGGCACCGGAGTCGCTGACGACAAGCTCATCTACGCCTACGTGCCCGAGATGATCCGCTACTACCTGGCAGAGGAGCCGATCATCGCCAATGTGCCGACTTATCTCTGCTCTCGCCCCCAAGATCTCACCTACGTGCTGGAGAACCTGCGGGAGCTGGTGGTGAAGTCCGTGGCCGAAGCCGGTGGCTACGGCATGTTGATTGGCCCCCACGCCAGCCGAGAGGAGATCGAGGCCTTTGCTCTCAAGATCCAGGCCAACCCCCGCAATTACATCGCCCAACCAACCCTCGAACTCTCCACCGTCCCATCCCTGAGCGAAGGAGTGCTCTTCCCCTGTCACGTGGATCTTCGGCCCTACGTGCTGCGCGGACGCAGCAACTGGGTCAGCCCCGGCGGCCTCACCCGGGTGGCACTGAAGCGAGGCTCCCTGGTGGTGAACTCCTCCCAGGGGGGCGGCTGCAAAGACACCTGGGTTGTCTCTGACAGCCAGGTTGTCTCTGACAGCCAGGTTGGTTCCGAACTCACGCCATGTTGAGCCGCGTTGCCGACTCGCTCTATTGGATCAATCGCTACGTGGAGCGTGCCGAGAACATCTCCCGCTTCGTGGAGGTGAGTGAAGCGATGGCGCTCGACTGCCCACCAGGCAGTGCCGAGCCCTGGCTGCCATTGGTGGAGGCCAGTGGAGACCGAGAAGCCTTTGACCAGCACTACCCAGGCCAAAACCCGAAGGAGGTGATCCGTTTCCTTGTCTCTGATCGAGACAACCCCAACAGCATCGTGAGCTGCATCGCCATGGCCCGGGAGAACGCGCGCCAGATCCGCGATGTGATCACCACAGAGATGTGGGAGCAGATCAATGGTCTCTACTGGAGTCTCCAGGATGGTGAGGCGATTTGGCAGGAACCGGAGCAGGAGCAGCTACGCGACATCCGTCGCGGCTGTCAGCTCTTTTACGGGATCACGGATGCCACCCTCAGCCGGGATCTGTCCTGGCTCTTCAGCCAACTCGGTCGCCTGATTGAGCGAGCCGACAAGACGTCCCGCATCCTGGACGTGAAATATTTCCTGCTATTGCCCTCACCGGAAGAGGTGGGGGGCGTACTCGACGAACTGCAATGGATCGCCCTGCTGCGCTCTGCCGGGGCTTATCAGATGTTTCGCCAGAGCATGCAGGAGGCGATCGCCCCCAGCGCCGTGGCCTCATTCCTGCTGCTGGATCCCACCTTCCCCCGCTCCGTGCGCTGCTGCCTCCAGGGCATCAGCGACACCCTGCAACAGATCCAGCGCCAGCCGGTGCCAGGTCCACCCGATGACCTGGAATGCCTGCGTGGCCAACTGCTCGCGCGCTGGAGTTTCGTGCGCATCGATTCCCTCATCCACTCCGGTCTGCATGAGGCGATCGATCACCTCCAGGCGGATCTGAACCGCTTGCATCAGCTGATTCACGAGCGTTACTTCACCCTCAGCGATCTCCGTTCCATCCCTGCCGATCCCGCATGCGCGCTCAGCTGATCCATCGCCTCAACTACCGCTACGCAGCTCCGGTGAGCCTTGGGGAGCACCGTCTCTGCCTGCAACCGAGGGGTCAGGGATTTCAGCGACTGATCAGCCATCAATTGGAGATCAGCCCCGACCCGATGCATCGTCACGAACTGGTGGCCTCCAGCGGCGATGAAATCTGCCGGGTGCGTTTTCTCGGCGCCACCGACCGGCTCAGCTTCATCGCCCGAAGCCTGGTGGAAACCCGCAGTGCACCGCCGCTTGAGAGCTGTTTCAGTGGCATGGAGCCCTCGTTGCCCTATCCGCGCGGCCTGCTGAACAAGGATCTCCAGGGGGCGCTTGAGGGCTGGCTGCCAGATGGACAACACGACCCCTCAGCGGTGGAGCTGGCCCAGGATGCACTGATGGGCAGCAATCAACAGGCCCTGCCCTTTCTGCGCCAACTGGTGGAGATGATTCAAGATCGGGTCAAATACACCCAGCGCCACATTGGTCCGGCCTGGCCCGCCGGCCGCACCCTCCGGGAGCGAGTCGGTTCCTGCCGAGACCTGGCCATGCTGATGATCGAATGCTGCCGCTGTGTGGGTCTGCCAGCTCGCTTCGTGAGCGGTTACCACCTGGTGGATCCAGCCCCGGAGCAGTACGACCTGCATGCCTGGGCGGAGGTGTATTTGCCCGGTGCCGGCTGGCGAGGCTTCGATCCAAGCGGCAGCGGCGCCATCGATGATCGCTACATCGTGCTGGCCAGTTCCTCAAGGCCCGAGCTCACAGCAGCGGTAACCGGCAGTTTCAGTGGGCCGCCGAACACCGCCAGCGACCTGAGCTGGAGTATTGAAGCGGAGATTGATGGCTGTGGCCTGCTGCTCCGAGGGGAACAAGGGCAGGAGACTGACTCCAAGCAAACTCAGGCCGCCTGAACCAGCGGCGCCAAACCATGCAAACGAGGCCGGGGCGCCGCCGTCGATGTCATGGCAAACAGCTTGGGGATTCGACGGCTGTTGTAAACACGGAATTCACGCACGAGTGACGCACCGGTCTCACGCAGGGCCTGGTTGAGCACCACCGAACCCTCAGGATCCGAC
Source organism: Synechococcus sp. BS56D (assembly GCF_004332405.1). NCBI lineage: Bacteria > Bacillati > Cyanobacteriota > Cyanophyceae > Synechococcales > Synechococcaceae > Synechococcus > Synechococcus sp. BS56D. The sequence continues at coordinate 266,847 of NZ_PHQU01000002.1, forward strand.
ACGGAGCGATGAAAGGTGCCCTTGGGGATGCGCAGGATGTCACCACCGCTCTCCAAACGCACGATGTGGAAGGGCTCCGTCCAGCTGAGATTCACCAGATAAAAGGTGCGACCACCACTGGCAGCCAACAGGTTGTCTTCCTGATGGGGGTGGAGATAGAACTGCCAGGCTCCGGTCTCAGGATCATTGGGGGGGCTGACTGCGGGACCGCTGTGGATGACCAGATCGCGTGCATTGGAGTCAGCGACGGTGACATCAAAGAAGCGAACCGCCGGCGTGTCGCGAAAGCGTTCGTAGGAGAGCAGTTCGAACACGGGGAGGAGTGGGCCGTAGCGCTGCAGCCTTTGTAAACGGCCGAAGAGCAACCGATGGTGCCAGATGCAACCGATTCCCCAGCCGGGGTTCAACCGCCGAGATAGGCCATGTCGGCGCGCTCCGGATCGGTCTGCACCTGGAGACTGCGCTCTTCGCTGTAGCGATCTATGCGCGCTGACCAGTGATCCCTCAGCGCCACGACCAGCGACTCGGCATCGGGGTGAGGCTCAAGCCAGGGCCGCAGATTGAGCCCGGTCGATGCAAACAGACAAGTGAACAGCTGGCCATCAGCGGTGATCCGGGCCCGATTGCAATCAGAGCAAAACGGCTCGCTCACAGAGGCGATCATCGCCACCACGCCGGCTCCATCTCGGTAACGCCAGCGCCGGGCCGTGCCCCCTGCTGGCCGACCCAGGGGCTCCAGGGGCCAAACCGCTTGCAGTTGGCGGAGCATCTCCGCCGCCGGCATGACCTGATCACCGCTCCAGCCGTTCCGATGCCCCACATCCATGAACTCGATCAGGCGTAGTTCCAGCCCTTGGTCACGTGCGAAGGCAGCCAAGGGCAGCAGCTGATCCTCATTGCGACCCCGTTGGATCACGCTGTTGAGCTTGAGTGCACCCAAACGAGGGTCAAAGCCAACCTCACGGGCCACCACAATCGCCTCCCGCACCGCAGCAAGGGCGCGTGACCCCGCCTCGCCCACCTCCGGCAATCCAGCCATGGCAGCCACCACGCCGGCATCGAGGCCATCGAGGCTGAGGGTGATCCGATCCAGACCAGCGCGCCGAAGACGCTCAGCCCTGGCTTGATCCAGGAGCAAGCCATTGCTGGTGAGAGCCACCTCCTCCAGTTGCGACAGTGGATCGCCTGGCTGTTGTCGCCGCAGGCGAATTGCCTCAAGCAAGGGCTCCAGCTGGTCACTGAGCAAGGGTTCACCACCGGTGAGGCGCAGGGAGCGAACACCAAGGCGACAGCAGGCCTCGATCAGCGCCAGGCGCTGCGACTGACTCAGCAACCCGCTCACCTCCCTGTGGTCGGGCTGGCAATAGGAACAGGCGAGATTGCAACGGGCCGTCAACGACAGACGCAGCACCTGAAGAGGGCGCTGCCTGCGGTCCGTCACCAACTCAGAACTCACCATCAGTCAACGCTGCCAGATCAGCGGGATGGTTGGCATTGAGCAGCTGCTCTGGAGGCAGAAAAAAGGAGCGGTGGGGAATCTGGTCCAACCAATCGTGCCAGCGATGGCAGCCGCGACCTAACTGCCGCTCGAGTGCAGCGTGGGAGCAAGCCATACCGGGATAAATCCCAAGCAGGGGCTGCTGCCGATCGCCGTCATGCGCCACTAAGGCCACGTGCTCCTGTTCCCGCCAGGCGGCCAACAGCGTCTCCAGCGCAGGGGAGGTGAGGTAAGGCAAATCGATCGGCAGCACCAACCAGGCCTCATCGACCCGAGCGGAAAACACGGCAGCAAAAGCCTGCAAAGGTCCGGCAGGAGGCCAAGGCTCAGGCAGCACCAACAAATCCGGAAAACGCGAAGCAAGGTGCTCGCGATGTCGGGGATGACCTGACAGCACTAGCACCTGCAGATCCAGAGCCCTCGCCATGGCGACGGTGTTGTCAATCCAGGTCCCGCCCCTGGGATGGGGCAACAGCGCTTTGTCAGCACCCATGCGACGGCTGGCCCCTCCGGCGAGAACACACGCACGTAGCAGTCGCGGCACAACAGAGGCTCGGATCACCGTCACTTAGCACCGCCGCAGGGGGGCAATTCCGTAACAACAGCGACCAGGGAGATGGCGGGGAGGTGGTGCAATAACAACGCGGTTTGCATTGGCGCCGCAACTGAAATCCTGGGCGCTGCCTTTTCCGAAGCCGGGGTTTGATCCTTCCTCATTCACAACCCCATGCTTGGCGATCTTTGGTCGTTCCAAGGGAGATATCGAACGCTTCATCTCACTTGGTTCGCCTTTTTTCTCACCTTTGTTGTCTGGTTCAACCTGGCGCCCCTGGCCACCACGGTGAAGGCCGATTTCGGACTGAGTGTTCCCCAGATCCGCACCCTGGCGATCTGCAACGTGGCATTGACCGTGCCCGCTCGCATCCTGATCGGGATGCTGCTCGACAAGTTCGGCCCACGCATCACCTACTCCACCTTGCTGGTGTTCGCAGCCATTCCCTGTCTGATGTTCGCTGGAGCACAGGATTTCAACCAACTGGTGGTGGCCCGTCTCCTGCTCTCGATCGTGGGCGCGGGTTTTGTAATCGGGATCCGCATGGTGGCTGAATGGTTCCCACCCAAGGAGATCGGCCTGGCAGAGGGGATCTACGGTGGTTGGGGCAACTTCGGCTCCGCCTTCTCTGCCCTCACCTTGGTGATCGTGGCCGGCTGGCTGTCATTCTCCGGCGGCTTCGAGCTACCGGGCGGCGACATCCTGAACTGGCGCGGTGCCATCGCCCTCACCGGCATCATCTCCGCGGTGTACGGCTTCATTTATTACGCCAACGTCAGTGACACCCCTCCTGGCAAGGCCTATCAGAAGCCGGCCAAGTCTGCGGGCCTTGAGGTCACATCCATGAAGGATTTCTGGGGTCTGCTGGGCATGAACGTGCCCTTCGCGGCCATCCTCTGCGTGCTCTGTTGGCGTCTCCAGAAAGTTGGCTTTCTGAATGCCGGCACCTATCCCCTTGCGTTGGTTGCGGTGCTGATCTGGTTCATCTTCCAGACCTGGGGAATCATCCGCACCAACCGTGAGCTGATCCTTGGAACTAAGACCTACCCCAAAGAGGATCGCTACGAGTTCAAACAGGTGGCCATCCTGGAGCTCACCTACATCGTCAACTTCGGTTCCGAGCTGGCCGTGGTGTCGATGCTCCCCGCCTTCTTCGAGAGCACCTTCGATCTACCCAAGGCCACGGCAGGCATCCTGGCCTCCTGCTACGCCTTCGTGAACTTGATCGCCCGCCCCGGTGGCGGACTGATCTCCGATCGGCTCGGGAGTCGCAAAGGCACGATGGGCTTGCTCACCATCGGCCTGGGCATCGGCTATTTAGTGATGAGCCTGATCAAGCCAGGAACCTTCAGCGGCACTGCCGGCATTGCTATCGCCGTTTTGCTCACCATGGCCTGCTCCTTCTTTGTGCAAGCCGGTGAAGGTGCCACCTTCGCCATGGTGCCCCTGGTGAAGAAGCGGGTCACCGGACAGATCGCTGGCATGGTGGGCGCCTACGGAAACGTCGGGGCCGTGGCCTACCTGACGATCTTCAGCCTCCTGCCCATCTGGATGGGTGGTGATGCGAAGGATCCCTCACCCGAAATCGTGGCGGCCTCCAACAGTGCCTTCTTCCAGGTGCTGGGGATCGCTGGCCTGATCGTTGGCTTCCTCTGCTACTTCTTCCTCAAAGAACCCAAGGGATCCTTTGCTGAAGAGCATGCCGATGAGGCTGCACTGGCCAAGGTCTGATCAAACCGCGCCTCAACAGGCTGCACTCGTGGGGAGCCCAACAGGGCTCCCGCTTTTGTTGGCACATCGATCCCGATCATGTCCCAGCGCTGGTTAACTCAGCGCCAACATCCCTCTCGCCATGGCTGAGCCGACGACAAACCACCACAGCCAGTGTCCCTACTGCGGAGTGGGCTGCGGTCTTGAGCTCCTGCCGCCGGGAGAAGCCGGAAAGGCCGTGAAACGCGATGCTGAAGGCACACCGATGTGGAGCTCCCGCGGTGATCGAGACCATCCCTCCAGCCTCGGGCAGGTTTGCATCAAAGGGGCCACGGTGGGAGAAACCCTGGCCCGAGGTCGACTGAATCAACCTCTCTATCGCGCCAGTCTCGACCAGGATTTTCAGCCGATCGCCTGGGATCAGGCCCTGGATCTGCTTGAAGGTCGAATTCGTAGCACCCTTGCCGGCAAGGGGCCCCAGGCGATCGCCATGTATGGCTCAGGCCAGTTCCACACCGAGGACTACTACCTCGCCCAGAAACTGCTGAAAGGAGCCCTAGGCACCAACAACTTCGATGCCAACTCCCGGCTGTGCATGAGTTCTGCGGTGGCCGGCTACACCCGCAGCCTCGGTTCCGACGGCCCTCCCTGCTGTTACGAGGATCTCGACCAATGCGCGGTCGCCGTCCTGATCGGCACCAACACGGCTGAGTGCCATCCGGTGCTGTTTCAGCGTCTGCTCAAGCGCAAAAAACGAGACCCCAAGGGCCTCACGATCGTGGTGGTCGATCCCCGGGCGACTGATACAAGCAGGATCGCCGATCACCATCTGGCCATTGCCCCCGGCACCGATCTCGCACTGCTGCATGGTCTTGCCCGACTGATCGTTCAGGACAACGGCTTCGACAGTGACTTCATCGATGAGGCCACGGAAGGCTTCGCCGCCTATGCAAAGACCATCAGGACCTGGACTCCAGCCAAGGTGGCCGCACTCTGCGGAATCAGCGAAAAAGAACTGCGACAGGTCGCCAGGCTCTGGAGTCGCAGCCAGGGGGTGCTCAGCCTTTGGTCCATGGGTGTCAACCAACGGCGAGAGGGCACCGCCGTTGTGAGCGGCATCATCAACCTGCATCTGCTGACAGGGCAGATCGGCAAGCCGGGGGCCGGCCCCTTCTCGCTGACTGGCCAACCGAACGCGATGGGGGGGCGAGAGGCCGGCGGCCTGGCCCATCTGCTTCCGGGATATCGCCTGGTGAGCAATCCCGAGCACAGAAGCGAACTCGAGCGGGCCTGGGGTCTTCCGGAGGGCTCGATCCAGCCGACCCCGGGCCTGACCGCCTGGCAGCAGGTGGAGGCGATGGAGCGGGGCGAGCTGGATCTCTGGTGGGTGGCAGCCACCAACCCGTTGGTGAGCATGCCCAACCTGGAGCGGGTGAAGGCGGCCATGACGCGCTGCCCCATGGTGGTGGTGAGTGAGGCCTACGCCGACACAGAGACCTCCCATTACGCCCATTTGCTGCTGCCCGCAGCGCAGTGGAGTGAGAAGGCTGGTGCGATGACCAACTCAGAACGGCGTGTGACCTTCTGCCCCGCCTTCCGGCCCCGGCACGGTACGAGCCGTCCTGACTGGGAGGTGTTTGCTGAGCTGGGACGACGTCTGGGATTCGTCGAGCAATTCAGCTATGTCTCCTCTGCAGAGGTGTATGCGGAATTCACAGCGCTCACCGCAGGCCGGGTCTGCGACATGTCGGGGCTCAGCCATCAACTCCTGGCGCAGCATGGGCCGCAGCAGTGGCCCTTCGAAACCGGACGCGAACCCAGCAACAGCTCCCGGCGGCTCTATAGCGACCATCGCTTCCCCACCAGCAGTGGACGGGCTCGCTTTCACGCCGAAGACCCCCTCGGCCTGGCCGAACCGCCCTGCGAGATGTATCCGCTCGTGCTGTGCGTGGGCCGCTACCTAGGGCAGTGGCACACCATGACGCGCACCGGCAAGGTGGAGCGCTTGCGAGCCATGCATCCAGAACCGCGCCTGGAAATGCATCCGGAAGACGCAGCCCGCTTCTGCATCGAAGCCGATGGCCTGGCGGCCATCAGCTCACGGCGGGGCACCCTCACCGCCCGCGTCACCATCAGTGAGCGCATTCGCAGGGGGTCGGTGTTTCTGCCGATGCACTGGGGATTCAGTCAGGACAATGCCTGTGAAGCCAATGCTCTGATGCACGAGCTGGCCTGCCCAGTCTCCAAACAACCGGAACTGAAGGCAACTGCCGTGGTGGTGGCCCCTGCCGTATCGGTGGTCAAACCGATCGAACAGGACAGCCGGCGCTTGGAAGCACTGCGACGCTGGCTCAGCCCAGCACTTCGCTGAACGCCGCCTCCAGATTGTGATGATCGTGGCCGGGCCGAGCCAGCTTGCAAAGCGCGAAACGCTCCAGTTCGCTCAGCCCAGCCCAACGGTCGAGCGCGAGGGGAATCCTCCTCCGCTGAGCCGCCTCCAACAACAGGTCCGGCAGCTGGTCAGAGCATTGCCAAGGCTCTGCAATGGCGACGGGCAGGTCAGTCACCATGCCTTCGGCCATCGCAGCGGTGCAGAGGCGCAAATGATCCCTCAACAGGTCAAGTGCTTTTGAATCATCAGCCCAGTCCACCAGCTCCTGACGTTGCTGCTGACTGAGGGCAAGCCAATGATTGAGCCTCAGCTTGACGCCACTCAAATCGAGTTTGCGCCGTACACAAAGAGGAATACAGCGCCAGTTGCCGATGAAATCCTGCTCAAAGGCAAAGCAATGACGGGCCTGATCGATCGACCGTTCAGGCATTGGTATCAACAACAACCATGCACTCTTGTTTAGCCGAAAACGGTGTATCTGAAGACCATCCATGCCAGCGGAAGCCAGCAGGCTCTGCGCACGCTGTACAGCCATCATGCGCTTCGCCATTTCTCTCGGCATGCTTTTGGGTGTCTCCCATGGCTGGGTGGTCTCCGAGGGTTACGCCTCCGACTGGCTCACCATCAATCCGGAAAGAACCATGACATTTCCGGGGCTGAATCGGGCATTCGGTAGCGAATCATTCAGTGCTTTTCCATAGTGGGATCTTCATCCCTTGCACTGCCTCCATGGCAACCAGCAACGTTTCGGCAACGAGCACCCGTAGCCCGATCACCATCGCCGCCGGTTTCATCGGTGCCTTCATCGTCGCCTCCCTGGCCGTTCAGATGGTGCGCAGCCAGATCGCGATCCATCCTGTGCACGCCGAGGCATCGAAAGCTGCCACCGTCGAGCCAGTGATTCCCGCCCAAGCCAGTCTCTGGTCGGTGCTCGGCGAGCGCTGATCCACACGAACAGGCCAAGAAGACGCAAAGCCATGGCTGATGGCATCACCCACCTCACCGGCCAAGGAGAGGTGCACATGGTCGATGTGGGCGATCGAGACATCAGCCGAAGGGAGGCTGTTGCAGAAGGTTGCCTGCGCATGAAGACCAGCACCCTGCAGCGGGTCATCCAGGCGGACACTCCCAAGGGTGATCTGCTGGCCGTGGCCAGGATTGCTGCGATTCAAGGGGCGAAACGCACCTCAGAGCTGATTCCCCTCTGCCATCCCCTCCCCCTGAGCGGCATCGAGGTTGCGATCAAACCTGACCAAGAGCTGCCTGGGCTTTTGCTGCAAGTCCACTGCCGAACCACTGGGCAGACCGGTGTGGAGATGGAGGCACTCACCGCTGTCTCCATCGGCCTGGTCACCCTCTACGACATGCTCAAGTCCGTAGACCCCGGCATGACCATCGAAACGATTGGTCTTGTGGAAAAGCATGGCGGACGCCATGGCAGCTGGCACCGACAAGCTGCAGGCCATGACAGCTGAGCCCTTCGGACGCGAAGGGCTGCCGCTGGAGCAGGCGCGCAAGCAGATCCTCGAAGCGTTGCAACCCCTTGGCCGCAACGAAGTGCTGCCCCTCGAGCAGGCCCTTGGCCGCACCACCGCCAGCCCTGTGCAGGCGCTGGCCGCAGTGCCGGGGTTTCGCGCCTCGATCATGGATGGCTATGCGATTGCCGGTGCAGAGCAACCGGAGCCCGGTGCCCGCTGGCATCTGGTGGGGGCTTCAGCAGCCGGTGCGCCCTATGGCGCCAAGCTTGCAGCTGGTGAGGCGGTGCGCATCCTCACCGGCGCTGTGGTGCCCGAAGGGAGTGAGCGGGTTTTGCCGCAGGAGCTGGTGGCCGTCGCCGGCGATCAGCTGGAGCTGGTGAAATCGTGCGGACCCAATCCCTGGATCCGCTCACCGCAGGAGGAGGCTGCCCCGGGCCAGGAGCTGGTGGCGGCGGGGCAACGGCTGGGAGTGGCTGAGCTCGGCCGGCTGGCCAGCTGTGGGGTGCAGGAGCTGGAGCTAACAGGCCGGGCCCGGATTGGTTTGCTGATCAGCGGAGATGAGCTACTGCCGCCCGGGGCTGAGCGCGGGCCGGGCCAGATCTGGGAAAGCAATTCCGCACTGCTGTCCGCTCTGCTCCAGCGCCTTAGCTACCCGGTGACCAAACAGCTGGTGGTGGCTGACGCGCCGGAACCGCTGCGCGAAGCCCTGCAGGAACTGGCAGCGACCTGTGATGTAGTGGTGAGCACCGGTGGCGTGTCTGCCGGAGACAGCGACTGGATCCGCCCGCTGGTGGAGGAGCTGGGGCAGGTGCGCTTCTGGAAGCTGTTTCTCAAGCCAGGCCGGCCATTGGCCTGGGGGCAGGTGGCGGGGGTGCCCTTCTTCGGGCTGCCGGGTAATCCGGTGGCCGCGGCGATCACGGCGCTGCAGTTGCTCTGGCCGGCGCTGCAACGCCTGGAGGGCGCTGAGCAGGAGCTGTTGCCCCGGCTCAAGGTTCGCCTGGAAGCACCCTTGCGCCGTGGTGCCGGCCGGCCGGAGCTGGCGCGGGCGCGGCTGGCAGTGGCGGCCGACGGCGGCCTCTGGGCCCGGGTGGAGGGCTCCCAGGCCTCCTCGCGCATCGGTTCGCTGCAAGGTGCTGATCTGCTGCTGGAGATTCCCGCGGAGCTGGGGAGTCTGGAAGCAGGCACGGAGCTATGGGCACAGCTGCTGCGGTTGCCATTGCTCTGAACTCAGAGTGGCGTGTTGGCACTGAGCCATTCGCTGCTGCCATCAGCACGCCACTCCCGTTTCCAGAAGGGAGCCTCATGCTTGAGCAACTCCAAAAGCTCCTGGCAGCACCGCTGAGCGGGACCGCGGCGGTCAGCGCCGATCGCCACAAGCACAATCGGCTCACCGGGGAGTACACGCCCAATGCGGTGCTGAATCAGGCAGCTGCGTGCGTGATGGCGCGCGCCACAGGCGTGAGCCAGTTGCTCGAGATGACGTTCGCTCATGCCGGAGTAATGGTTCAGCTCCAGAGCCTCCAGCGCACTGCCATCAGCTGCATAAGCGCGCATGCGACCAATGAACAGACCCTCGGCAGCGCTGCTGGCATGACCTTGAGCATGGAGCTGACAATGCCATCGCTCGAGAGAGCTGAATGGCTCAAAAGGTTGATGGAGCAGTTCAATCCTCAGGTGCATCGGTCCCGAATCAGCGATCTGAATCAGTCAAAGAACTTGAATCAGCCCCCAGTGAAAGGTGGCAGAAAGGCCAGCTCATCGCCGGCATGCACCCTTTGCTGAGGGTCCACCAGGTTTTGGTTGATCGCCACTCGGATACTCGAACTCCAGGGACCGAGATTCAGCTGATTCCAAACCTCGAGGGCTGAGACGTTGTCACCTGCCGGCAGCGACAACTCCCGTTCAGACCAACCGGCCCGATCCTGCAGTGCCGCGAAAAGCAGCACCCGCACGTTGTCAGCGCCCCCCCGTTCCGAATCCGCTTTCAACACCTCGCCCACGACTCCAGCTCTGCATGGTTCTAGCGTCAGCACTGGCGAAGCTTCTTTGCTCTGACTCTCTCGATCGCTCTGCTGACGGTTTCCGATCGCCGCAGCCTCGCTGATGATGTCAGCGGCGACTGCCTGCAGCAGCGCCTCCAAGCGGCGGGTCACCACCTGGCAGAGCGCCGCATCTGCCCCGACGATCGCTACAGGATCCGTGCCAGCGTTAGCACCTGGATCGCCGATGAAACCATCCAAGTGGTGATCACCTGCGGCGGCACCGGACTGACGGGGAGGGACGGCACCCCGGAAGCGGTTGAACCCCTACTCGACAAATGCATCGACGGTTTCGGCGAATTGTTCCGGGTGCTGTCGTTTGAAGCAATCGGCACCAGCAGCCTCCAAAGTCGCTGTCTCGCAGGTGTGGCCAATGGAACGATCGTGTTCGTTCTTCCCGGCTCTCTTGATGCGGTGGAAACCGCCTGGGATCGGTTAATCAAGGCTCAACTCGATGCAACGACCAAACCCTGCAATCTCGTGCAGCTGATTCCCCGACTCAGAGAGTCGCCGGATCGCCTTGCAGCCGAGTCGTTCAAAACGGGATCGGCATCGTGACCGCAGCAGGCTGAGGCGCACACGCCTCGATCTGCTCCGCCACCACATCACCCACCACCACGATCGAAGGAGAAGCGAAGGCCTCCTCCTGAGCCCGCTCGGCCACCGTGGCCAGCGTGGCCTTCAGGCAGCGCTGGCCAGACACTGTGCCCTGCTGAATGACAGCCACAGGCGTCTCGGCACTCAAGCCACCCTTCACGAGCTCAGCAGCGATGCGGGGCAGGTTATGGAGGCCCATATAAATGACCAGTCCATCGCTGGCGCTGGCCAGGGCCTGCCAATTGACGCTGGGACGCCGTTTATCAATCTCCTCATGGCCAGTTACAAAGGTCACCGACGACCCCGCCCTGCGATGGGTGACGGGAATGCCGGCATAGGCGGGTGCGGCAATGCCTGCGGTGACACCGGGCACCACCTGCACGGGAACTCCATGACTGGCCAGATGGGCCGCCTCCTCACCACCACGCCCAAACAGAAAAGGGTCACCCCCCTTGAGGCGCACCACACACTGATGCCGCTGAGCCAGCTCCACGAGCACCGCATTGGTGCTGGGCTGAGGCACGGAATGATGCCCCCTGCGTTTGCCGACGAACCGGCGCTCACAGCTCTCAGGCACCAGATCCAGCACCTCCCGCGGCACTAGGGAGTCGTAAACCAGCGCATCACAGCGACTGAGAAGCCGCTGGGCTTTCACCGTGAGCAAGTCAGGGTCTCCCGGACCTGCTCCAACGAGATAAACGGTTCCCACCTTCAAATCTCCAACAGTCGCTTCGGTCACAGTCGCTTCGGTCACGGGAGAGCAGCAAGGAGATCGATCAGACCGGAGCGCACCAAGGGGACCTCCAGCAGAGCCGGCGATCCACCAGCCTGACGCAGGGCCTCCGACATCCGGTTCGGTGCCAGTGCCAGTGGCCGAGGCTGATACCCCGGATGTTCGGTCTCAAAAACCTCCCACTGATCCGCCGGCACCAACGGACAACCCAGTTGAGTTGCCAGAAGGTTCAAGTAGCGATCGGCAGGCCCCGGTCTCACGGGGTGATGGACCACAGCCTGGGATGGCACCACCCCATCATCCGGGGATGTCAGCCAGCGACCCAGCAAGTCTCGCCAGTAGGGCCAGGCGCCTAGAAAAGGCAACAGGGTGATGGACGTCCCTGCTTCGCGCAGCCGTTGGCGGATCTGTGGCAAATCGGAACGCACATGACTGCCGGGCAACAGCAACAGAGGAACAAGCCACTCGTGCTCGGGGTCTGACGTCAGGGACAGACCTCTGGTCTGTGCCGGTTCAGCCGCTGTAAGGGCCTCAAGCAGCACTGGGGCCTGGCGACGACACGCCACCGCATCAGCCAACTCGAGCCAACACGATGGGATCTCGCCGCCACTGCGGCCATGCACCACCAAGCGAAGAGCTGATCGCTGGAGAGAGCCGGGTTTCCGTAACAACCGCCACGGATCAAAACGAGCAGGCGCTGATGAAGTCAGACCGAAGCGATGAACACCTTCTGCATCATGCCCAGACAACGCCCACGGCCGAACGCCATCTCCCACCGCAGGCGTCACGAGCGGCCAACACCCAAGAGACGGTCGGAGCTCGATCGCGACCTGGCGGCGATGGCAAAAGTCTGGTGGATGATCCGCCAGGGCGCCGTGCGCATGCTTGGTGAAATCGGTCGTCAATACTGACCAGGACCCCCATGAATTGGGCGCTGCCATGCAGCCAGAAAGCGCCGCACTCACGTGTAGCGAAACAGACAAAATCGCGGGCTCGCACCCATTAGTCGTTTGGTGAGATCCGCTACCGAACGTCGCACCAGTCAGCCGCTAAAACCCCCCTGCAGCGCGCCTTTCCTTTTGAAGTGCTGCCCAACACGTCCTCAAAGAGACGTTTGCACTTCACCCGTCGATCCATGACCGTCAGCGCAGCCACCAGGGACTACCTGGAAGGGAAAAAGCTCAACAAAATCGAGCAGAATAAAGCCGAAAAGGATGGCCTTCTGGTTGGCAGCGAGATTGAACATTTCGCCCAAATCGGCTGGGAGCAAGTCGACGAAACCGATCTGCAATTGCGTCTGAAGTGGTACGGCATGTTCTGGCGCCCGAAAACACCAGGCAAGTTCATGCTGCGCCTGAGGGTGCCGAATGGTGTGCTGAGCAGCGATCAGCTGCGCGTTGTCGCTTCGATTGTGGAGCGCTACGGAGACAATGGCAGCTGTGACATCACCACACGTCAGAATCTGCAGCTGCGCGGAGTGCTGCTTTCTGATCTACCTGAAATTCTGAAACGCCTTCAGGAAGCCGGACTCAGCACGATTCAATCTGGGTTTGACAACCCTCGCAATGTCACCGGCAACCCACTCGCTGGCATCGATCCCACCGAAATCGTTGACACACGCCCATACACCCAAGCACTCAACGACTTTCTCACCAACCACGCCAAAGGGAACAGCAATTACTCCAACCTTCCTCGCAAATGGAATACGGCTGTCGCCGGGTCGAAGGATAATTTTCTACTTCACAACGACATCGTCTTCCATCCAGTCGAGCACAACGGCGAACTTGGCTTCGGGGTTTGGATCGGCGGCATCCTCTCCTCCCAGATGAATGCTTATGCCATCCCCCTCAACGCCTGGGTGAAGCCGGATCAGATCTGCGCCATGACCGATGCGGTGATCAGCATCTGGCGTGACAACGGCGAGCGCGACAAGCGTCCGAAAGGGCGTTTCCGCCTCTATCTCGACGCGGTGGGACTGGACGCCTTCCGGGCGATGGTGGAGGCGCGCTTCGGAGCTCTCACACCGGATCCCGGTTCGGTGTTGGATGCCGAACCACGCTCCCACTACGGCGTCCATCCCCAGAAACAAGAGGGATTCCACTTCGCCGGTCTGCACGTGCCCGTGGGCCGACTCACAGCGGATGACCTGCAGGATCTCGCCAGCGCCAGCCTCCGCTATGGCAACGGTGAGGTGCGACTCACAGAGGATCAGAACGTGATCCTTGTGGGCATCCCTACCGAACAGATCGGCGCCCTGGAATCAGACCCGATCGTGCAGCGCTTCCCTCTGGCTCCAGGCACCCTTGCGGCCGGCACCGTCTCTTGCACTGGCAACACCTACTGCGGTTTTGCCCTCACCAACACCAAGGATCAGGCCCTGGAAGCAGCCCGACGTCTCGACGCCGAGCTGGAACTTCCCGCCGAGCTGAAAATCCATTGGACAGGATGTCCGAATACCTGTGGCCAGGCCTACATGGGTGCCATTGGCCTCACAGGAACCAAAGCCAAGAACAGTCAGGGCGAGATGGGCGAGGGCTACACCCTGACCCTGGGGGGATCGCAGGGAGCGAATCCACAGATCGGCGAACTACACCGCAAGGCGATTCCGGCCGAGGAGATCCACTCGGTGCTCCGGGAGGTGCTGATCGAACAGTTCGGAGCCAAACCGCGCTCCTGAACCCAACTCCCTGAAGCAACGGCATCCGTGGCGCTGACCTTTTGAAGCCATGGATCAGGACCCATTCATCACCGTTCAATCTCACCCCTCCAGATCATGAGCACCTCACGCGATCTGTTCTCCCGCCTCGTCAATTGGTTCAGCACCAGCGGTCGGGATCGAGCACCGATCCTGCGTCCCGCCCATCAGCGCGACCTGTTTTCCAAGTTGATGAATCGCATCAGCGGCTGAGCTTGCTGCATCCCACAACATCCCCCAGAGAGATCAACGCCATGAGTGCCACTGCCTCACAAATGGACTATGTCCTGCCCAATGAACTCGTCGACGGCATGATTGCTGCCGGCGGCAAGAAAGCAGCTGTCAGCGTCAAGAACCTGCTGATTCGTGGTTTCTATTCCGGCGCGATTCTCGGCCTGGCCGTGATCCTTGCCCTCACCGTGGCAGCCCAGAGCAAGATGCCCTTCCTCGGCTCCCTGCTCTTCCCCTTTGGATTTGCCAGCATCGTGCTCTTTGGCATGGAACTGGTCACCGGCAACTTCGCCCTGTTGCCGATGTCCACCTGGGCGGGACGCAGCACCTGGAGCGCCACCTTCCGCAACTGGTTCTGGGTGTGGATTGGCAACTTCATCGGCACGGCCGTGGTGGCGCTGATCATGTGGGCCAGCCTCACCAGCGCCGGTCACGTGGCACCTTTAGCCGCCGCTGACGGCGGCAAGGGCTGGCAGGTGGTCGCCGCAACGATCATCAAACTCAACAAGCTGAATGTGGTCACCAAATACGAGGCCCTCGGCAGCACCGGACTCTTCCTCGCTTTCCTGCGCGGCGTGGTGGCGAACTGGTTGGTTTGCCTTGGCGTGACGATGGCCCTGGTGAGCAAGAGCGTGCCTGGAAAACTGTTGGCCTGCTGGCTACCGATCACCGCCTTCCAAACGATGGGTATGGAGCACATCGTGGTGAATCAATTCCTGCATACCGCTGGACCGCTGCTCGGCTCTGGGGTCAGCTTCGGTCAGGTCATCGTTTGGAACTGGATCCCAGTCACCCTGGGCAACATCGTCGGTGGCATGGTGTTCATCGGCATGCTCTTTTACAGCACCCATCGCACTCCTGTCGCGGATGTGCTGCCTCAGGAGCATGACGAGAAGCTCGAGCGGGAGCTCGCCGCCGAACTGGGGGCACGCTGATCCGAATGGCTGCCCGTGCAATTGATGAGGCCGCCCTCTGGGAGCGGCTGTCGCAATCGCGGAGGGTTCCTCTGGAACCCGACTGGCTGGGGGAGGCTTACTCCCCTGGCCTTTCGTCTTCACTCTGCAGTGCGATCAGTGAACAGCTCGGCATGCTCGGGCCGCGGGGATGGCCCGTGATCGAGGCGTTGATCCGCAGGCATGGCAACCGGCCGGATCTGGTGCACGCCGCTGGCCTGTGTCATCAGGCCCCCGCGCGCGACTGGCTGCTGAGTCAATTACGCGAGAAGGACTCTGACGCCGAATGCCCGGATCTCCCCCTGCTCGAAGCGCTCAGCTGCTGGGGAGCCGAACTCACGCTGACGGAACTGGAGCGAATCCTGGAAGCAGCCCCACAGGCCACGCGGCTAGCGGGTCTTGAGCTCCTGCGCTTCAAGGCCCATCAACTGAATGCCCACACGCTGCTTCAGCTGTGCGCTCCAGCCCTGGCCGATTGGCGGGACCCAGTCACCATTGCGGCGATCCGTCTCTTGCAGCGCCGAGATGAGCCCTGCATCAGCGATGCCCTCGCTGGCTTATGCCGCACGGGATCCGATGCCGCCGCCGCCGCTGCCCTCAAAGCTCTCGGCTGCATGGCCACCCCCCGAAGCCAGGAACTGCTGGGCACTCTGGTCGTCGAGTTATCGAGACCCCAGCGGCGAGACTTGGCCATGCGTCAGTTGCAGCAGCAATTTCGCAATCGGTAAAACAAGCCATAAAAAAGGGTCCGATCAAGTCGGACCCTGGCTTAGAGCTATCTCAATCCACAAGAAGATTGATCACCATTTTTTGTATGGGAGAAATTTGCCGCACATCGTGATCTTGACACGATCACCCTTGGGGTCCTCGACCTTATCAACATCAAGAGTGAAGTCAATCGCACTCATAATGCCGTCGCCAAACTTCTCTTGAATCACGTCTTTTAGAGGCATGCCATAAACCTGCATGATCTCGTAAAAGCGATAGATCAGCGGATCGGTTGGAATCACAGGATCAAGGCTGCCCTTGGTGGGGTAGTCCTGCAGAGCAGCGGTGATCGCAGGATCCAGGGAGAGCAAGGAAGCCAACTTGGCGGCTTCCTCCGCGGATGCTGTGGCCTGACCATAAAAAAGAGATGCAATCCACACCTCATCGAGACCCATAGCTGCCTCGAGGTCAGCAAAAGTCATGCCCTTCGCTTTTTTGGCAGCCATCAGGGTGGCCGTGACCGTGGCCTGAGATGGCGAGGCCAGTGAAGGAGTCAGAGCTGATGCGGTCATGCTGAAACAAATAATGGGAACTGCCTTAAGAACAGCATCTCCTGTGAGACGTCTCAGCAGCTCAATGAGCCTCTCCGAATCGGGAGCATCCAACTGAAGCATCGACTACAGAATCAAAGGATTTTGACCAGGATTTGGCAGCCGTTTTAACAGATTATTGGCAGCAATCCTTGCACTATGAATGCACCAATAAATCATGATGTCATGGCATTCGTCCGCCGCACACTCACGACAAGCTGGTCGACTATGGCCGCGACCATGAACAAGATCTGGAGACCAAGAGCAGCTAGCTCAAAGCAAAGCTTCCCCAACTTGATCGTTGAACGCCTCTATTACGCCGAGGGACGCCAGCATCCGGACCATCCCCTCCATGGCCTGCAAATCGGCCTTGCCCGTTGGTAGCGGTTGTTACCTCCAGAGGGTGAGGCAATCAAGAACGATCGCTCCATGACGGGCTTTCCACCGTGCCTCAGTCGGCCACCAGCACCCCTGAGCTCCGCCAACGCTTCAAAGAGCTGCTGCGCAAAGTTGGCAGCGGTGAGCACACCAGTCGTGGCTTGAGCCGCGGGGAAGCCGATGAAGCCCTCACTCTGATGCTTCAAGGGCATGCATCGGACACGCAAATCGGTGCCTTCCTGATCGCCCACAGGATCCGTCGTCCAGAACCCCAAGAACTGGCAGGGATGGTGGACACCTACCGACGCCTGGGCCCGCAACTGACCAGCGTGTCGGCTCAGCCAAAGCCGGTCTGCTTTGGCATGCCGTTCGATGGACGCACCCGCACAGCACCTCTGTACCCCCTGACCGCTCTGGTGCTCTGCGCTGCCGGTCAGCCGGTGGTCCTCCAAGCTGGCGCTCGCATGCCGGTGAAGTACGGCGTCACAGCCCTGGAACTGTTCCAAGGTCTGGGCCTGGATCTCCAGGGGCTGCCCCTGAACGCTGTGGCCTCTGGCTTCCAGCACCATGGCCTCGCCCTTATCCACCAGCCCGACCACTTCCCCCTCGCCGACAGCCTGATCCGTCATCGGGACGACCTGGGCAAACGACCACCGGTGGCCAGTGCCGAACTGCTCTGGACTGCCCACCACGGCGACCACCTGTTCGTGAGTGGTTTTGTGCACCCACCCACCGAAAGCCGCGCCTGGGAAACCCTGAGCCTGCTGGGGGAAGAGGATGTGATCACGGTGAAAGGGCTTGAAGGCAGCACAGACCTGCCGATCAGCCGGGCCTGCATCACGGCCCGCATGCGCCGCACAAAACCAGCGGAGCGGATGATCCTTCATCCGCGCGATCACGGTTGTTTCGGCCCCGACCAGGAGTGGACGAACCGGGAAGCCTGGACGGAGCAGGCCCACGCAGCCCTCCGCGGTGCTGGCCCTCTGGCGGCAGCCCTGCGCTGGAATGCCGGTTGCTACCTCTGGTTCTGCGGTGTCAGTGCAAGCCTCAGTGCCGGCCTGGAGCGCGCGGAACAGTGCTTGCAGAATGCAGAGGGCCAAACCATGCTCGAGTCTCTGATCCGTTGGCGCTCTGCTGTAGGAGGGTGAGATCCTCCGCAGCGCCCAGCCTTGCGTCGGCCTCCCGTTCCCACCCTGCTCAGCGCCTTTCTGACGCTGCTCAATGACCGGCTGGGTGAAAGCATCGTGTTTCCGCTCCTGCCGTTTCTGCTGGCGGGATTCAATGCCGATGGACGCACCCTGGGTTTGCTCGCCGGCAGCTATGCGCTCGCGCAGTTCACCGTCACACCGCTGATCGGCGCCCTGAGTGATCGCTTCGGTCGAAGGCCCGTGATCGCCACCTGTGTGAGCGGTTCGGTCTTAGGGCTCGGTTTGTTCGCGATCACGGTGAGCCTCGACTGGCCGATCGGATCGACCCTGCCGCTGATGCTTCTGTTCGCAGCGCGGCTGATCGATGGCATGAGTGGCGGCACTGCAGCCACGGCAGGAGCCGTGCTTGCGGATGTGACCCCACCGGAACGCCGAGCTCAGGCCTTCGGTCTGATCGGCGTGGCCTTCGGACTCGGTTTCATCATCGGACCGTTTCTCGGAGGGCAGCTGGCCCGCATCTCAGTCACCCTGCCGGTGTGGGTGGCCACAGGCTTCGCCGTGCTCAACCTGGTGGTGGTTCTACTGCTGCTGCCGGAGACCCACGCCCGTGATGCCCGCCGGGCAATGCCGCGAAAACGGGATCTCAACCCCTTTGCTCAGATCGCCAAGGTGATGGGCAACCCAGCGGTGGGACGTCTCTGTCTGAGCTTCTTTCTGTTCTTCCTGGCCTTTAACGGCTTCACGGCCATCCTGGTTCTCTACTTCAAGCAGCGGTTCAACTGGGGCCCTGAGCTGGCCACCACTGCTTTTCTGATCGTCGGAGTGGTCGCCACACTGGTGCAAGGCGGCCTGATCGGACCTCTGGTGAAACGACTCGGTGAGTGGCGTCTCACCCTGATCGGACTCGGACTGGTGATTGCAGGCTGCCTGCTGATTCCCGCCACGGATCCTGAGCAAGCCCAAGTCGGAGTGTTCAGTGCCGTGGCGATTCTGGCCACCGGCACAGGTCTGGTGACGCCAAGCTTGCGCAGCCTGGTGTCTCGACGCCTGGACAGCGAGGGCCAGGGTGCTGCTCTAGGCAGCCTTCAGGCTCTGCAGAGTCTGGGCAGTTTTCTCGGCCCCCCCGTGGCCGGACTCAGCTACGACTTGGTCGGTGCCGCCAGCCCTTTCCTGGGCGGTGCCATGGTCCTTGCCCTGGTCATCCTGCTGGTCAGCGGCAGCCCCCTACCCCGAAACACAGACCTGAACACAAGCTCTCCAGAACACAGTCGGGGCAAAGCGTGATTGCTACGTTGCGCGGGCAGCAGCCGCCTCTCCAGGCCCACCCATGTCCGCTCATCACCTGGCCCCGGAGCACTACATCAACCGGGAACTGAGCTGGATCGCCTTCAACGAACGAGTGCTGGAACTCGCCCTCGATGAACGAACACCCCTTCTGGAGCAGGCAAAATTCAGCGCGATTTTCAGCAACAACCTCGACGAATTCTTCATGGTGCGAGTCGCCTCCCTGAAGAGTCAGGTGGAGGCTGGTATCAGCAAACGCAGTGAGGATGGACTGACTCCCCTTGAGCAGCTGCATAAGATCCGCGAACGGCTGACGCCGGTCTTAGAGCAGCAACAAAAGCATTACCGCAGTCGACTGAAATCACAGCTGCGCGAGCATGGCGCCCACCTGCTCGATTACGAGCAGCTGAACAAGAAACAGCGCCTCTGGATCGACAACTTCTTCCAGACAGCAATCTTTCCGGTGCTCACGCCGCTGGCCGTGGATCCGGCCCATCCCTTCCCCTTCGTCAGCAACCTGAGCCTCAACGTCGCCGCCCTGATCCTCGATCCCCAGTCAGGCCAACGCCAACTGGCCAGGGTGAAGGTGCCCCAAAAGATCCTGCCCCGGTTCGTTGCGATCCCTACCGATCTCAGCGATTTGGAGCGTGAGCCCCTCCACACCGCCGTGCCCTTAGAGCAGGTGGTGGCCTTCAACCTCAGCCTTCTCTTCCCTGGCATGAAGATCGAAGGTCATTATTTCTTCCGCGTCACTCGAGACGCCGACTTGGAACTGCGTGATCTCGAGGCCGACGATCTCATGATCGCGATCGAGCAGGGCTTGCGCAAACGACGCATGGGTGGAGAGGTGGTACGCCTCGAGGTGGCCGATGAAATGCCCCAGGACGTAATCGACATGCTGATGGAAGGCATGTCTGTAGAAGAGGAAGACCTGTATCGAATCGGTGGTCCCCTGGGCCTCGATGACCTCTTTGGTCTGCTGGCAATCCCCCTGCCTCAACTCAAAGATCAGGGCCACAGCGGCCAGACCCCAGCGATTCTGTCCCGGGCCCAGCGCAGCATGCTCGAGGACGGCTCGATCAAGGAAGAGGAATTTGAAAGCATCTTCTCGGTGATCCGTCGGCGTGATGTGCTGCTGCACCACCCCTACGACCTGTTCTCCACCTCCGTGGAGGAATTCATCAATCAGGCCGCTGATGATCCACTGGTGATGGGGATCAAGATGACCCTCTATCGCACCTCCAAGGATTCACCGATCATCGCCGCCCTCATCCGTGCAGCCGAAAACGGAAAGCAGGTGATGGCTTTGGTGGAGCTGAAGGCCCGCTTCGATGAAGACAACAACATCCAGTGGGCCAAACACCTGGAGCGATGCGGCGTCCATGTGGTGTACGGGGTGATCGGCCTCAAAACCCACACCAAGATCGTGCTGGTCGTGCGCAAGGAGAAGGAGCGCCTGCGCAGCTACGTGCACATCGGTACTGGCAACTACAACTCCAAGACCTCGAAGCTTTACACCGATGTGGGGCTTCTCTCTGCCCGTCCGGAACTGGGCCAGGATCTGGTGGAACTATTCAACTATCTGACGGGCTTCTCGAAACAGCAAAGTTTCCGTCGCCTGCTCGTAGCCCCAGTGTCCCTGCGCAAGGGGATGGAACAACTGATTCGCCGGGAGATCGATCACGCCCGCGAGGGTCGCACCGGTCACATTCGGGCCAAGATGAATTCACTTGTGGATCCGGAGTTCGTCGCACTTCTCTATGAAGCCTCCCAAGCAGGGGTGCGCATTGAACTCATCATTCGCGGCATGTGCTGCCTACTTCCTGGACGAGAAGGTCTCAGTGAAACAATCAGTGTGGTGAGCATCCTGGGCCGCTTCCTCGAGCACTCCCGGATTTTCTGGTTCGCCAATGGCGGTGAGCCCGAGGTATTCATCGGCAGTGCGGATTGGATGCCCCGCAACCTCGACCGCAGGGTGGAGGCGGTGACCCCTGTCGAGGAGCCAGCCCTGCGCGAGCAACTGGAGCGCCTGCTCGCTCTCTACCTGGCGGACAACCAGGGTGCCTGGGACATGCAGAGCGATGGCAGTTTCCAGCGCCGCTTCGCCGACACTGAAAGCTGCAACTCCCAGCTGCAACTGATCGATCGTTGGCGGCAGGGAGTTCCCTCCGAAACAGCGCTCAAAGAAGCCAATGCAAACGATTCTTGATCTTCGTTACGACTGCTACAACATTGGCTGACAAAATAATCAGTTTCCTACAGGGAACAGAGGTCGCTTGAATTCAATATCTGCATCGCCAACAGAAGTGAGACGGCCAAGTATCAAACTCGTTCGAATGTCCTGAAAAGCTTCCAATTCATACAACGCACCCTCAGCTCATAGTGCTAAATTGCGCGCAAATCTAATCTCAGGAGGCCAGGGTGATGGGGATCCCTCTGGAATCTGCCGAAGGAGCACATCGCGCTTCTTCGTCAGAACCTGTATTGCCGAACACATCGCGTGTTCGCAATGCTGATCGTGCATCCAAACCAGCCCAAGGATCACGTCAGTCCCGCCAGGGCGGACGACTGTCCACTGATTCCATTGGCTATTACCTGAGCAGCATCGGCAGGATTCCTCTGCTCACGGCCGCCGAAGAAATCGAGCTTGCACACCACGTGCAGTCCATGAAGCAGCTGCTCGAGCTGCCTGAGCAAGAGCGCAGCCCACGCCAGAAGCATCAGATCCGCATGGGCAAACGCGCCCGGGATCGCATGATGGCGGCCAACCTGCGCCTCGTGGTGAGCGTCGCCAAGAAATACCAAAATCAGGGCCTGGAACTGCTGGACCTGGTTCAGGAAGGGGCGATCGGCTTAGAGCGGGCTGTCGACAAGTTCGATCCCGCCATGGGTTACAAATTTTCCACCTATGCCTACTGGTGGATCCGTCAAGGGATGACCCGGGCCATCGACAACAGCGCCCGCACCATTCGCCTGCCCATCCACATCAGCGAGAAGCTCTCGAAGATGCGGCGCATCTCCCGTGAGCTCTCCCATCGTTTCGGTCGCCAGCCCAATCGCCTAGAGCTGGCCCATGCCATGGGGATCGAACCACAGGATCTGGAAGACCTGATCGCCCAAAGCGCCCCCTGCGCCTCTCTCGACGCTCACGCCCGCGGCGAAGAAGATCGCAGCACCCTCGGTGAACTGATTCCCGATCCCAATGGCAGCGAGCCGATGGAGGGAATGGACCGCAGCATCCAGAAGGAGCATCTGGGCGGCTGGCTCTCCCAGCTGAATGAGCGGGAGCAGAAGATTCTCCGCCTTCGCTTTGGCCTTGATGGCCAAGAGCCCCTGACCCTTGCAGAGATTGGTCGTCAGATCAGCGTGTCCCGTGAACGGGTGCGCCAACTGGAGGCCAAGGCCATTCTCAAGCTGCGGCTCATGACCAACCACCAGCAGGCGGCCTGATTACACCCCTGCCCCTGCTGGTGATCGCCGCCTGGCTGGCCTGCGTGCTCGGCATGGCAGTGGTCGCCCGCAGGCTCTGGCCGGAGCGTCGAGAGCTGAGCCGGAAGATCGTGCACATCGGCACCGGTCCAGTCGTCCCTCTGGCCTGGTGGCTCGGGATTACGGCGGCCGTCGCGATTCCCATCGCACTGCTGGCCACCCTGGTGGCCTTGATCAATCACCGCTGGCGACTGCTGCCGGCCGTCGAGGACATCGAGCGCCACAGCTACGGCACCGTCGCCTATGGCCTTTCCATCAGCGTGCTGCTCATTGCGTTCTGGCCTGACCATGCCGATGCCGTCTGCGCCGGTGTGCTGGTGATGGCTTGCGCCGATGGTCTTGCCGGATTAATCGGTCGCGGCATTCCCTCCGCCAGTTGGCGTCTGTGGGGTCAGCGCAAGTCGATACTCGGAACCCTCACGATGGCCCTGGTCAGCCTGTTGGTGCTGATCGTGCTGGCAGCACTGACCTCGCCGTCTCCACCGCTAACCAGTTTGTTGATCATCGCGGGGCTGGCCACAGTGCTTGAACAACTCAGCTGGTGGGGCATCGACAACTTTTCTGTACCAGTGACTGTGGCCATCTGCTGGTGGAGCCTGAATCCCTAAACCCGCAACAGCCTCTCCCAGTGACGCTGCCAGTCCCCGTGGCTTCCAAGACCCACCACGAGCAGCTGTTCCCTAGGAAGCCGTTGCAATCCCGCCTGCCAGCTCGTGATTTGCTCTGCTTTCTCCATCCACAACGCCATCACATGGCCTTGGAGCCGGTCAGCATCCCAGTGCTGTTGAACAGCCATCCACTGCGTCCACTGCAACAAAGCGTCCAACTGGATCGGGCGAAAGCCCTTGAGTAACAACCCAGTTTCCTGCTCGAGCTCAAACAGACGCAGTGAATCCCCGAAACCAAAGAAGTGAAGAAACACCATAGGCCTCAGCTTCCCTAAGAGGTTTCCTCAACCTAGGCAATACGCAACGATGCGAAGTTCAGCCTGAACGAATTATTTAACTGGCGTACATCAACGAATTAATGATCAACAATCTTGGCACTCTCACGAGGAGAGTGCCAAAGGGCGACCTGCGGCCACCGCTGCTGCCAAACCATCAAGAAGTTGCTCTGTGGTGTCGATGCTGATGCAGGCATCTGTGACGCTCTGCCCGTAAGTCATGGCCGAACGGTCGGCATTGAGCTTCTGGCTGCCCTCCACGAGATGGCTTTCCAGCATCACGCCCATCAACTGGCCTGAACCCTGTCGCACCTGATCAGCAACTGCTGAGAGCACCTCTCCCTGACGACGGAAATCCTTGTTGGAATTGCCATGACTGCAATCCACCATCAAGCGGGCGGGGAGTCCGGCCTGCACCAGAGCCGCAGACGCCTCCTGCACAGCCTCCAGGTGGTAGTTCGTGCCCCGGCTGCCCCCACGCAGCACGAGATGACCGTCAGGATTTCCGGTGGTACTCACGATCGAGGCATGACCCTGACCGTTGATCCCGAGGAAATGGTGGGGCCTCGAGGCGGCCTGAATCGCATGGATTGCAATCGTGGCACTGCCATCGGTGCTGTTCTTGTAACCGACTGGCATCGAAAGGCCTGAAGCCATCTCCCGGTGGGTCTGACTTTCCGTCGTGCGTGCGCCAATCGCCGTCCAACTGATCAGATCAGCGATGTACTGGGGGACCACAGGGTCCAGCAGTTCCGTGGCTGCCGGCATACCGTCGCGGGACAGATCCAGCAGCAGCGAGCGTGCCATCCGCAAGCCTGTGTTGATGTCGTAGGAGCCATCGAGGTGCGGGTCATTGATCAACCCCTTCCAGCCAACGGTGGTGCGCGGCTTCTCGAAATACACCCGCATCACCACCTCCAACTGGTCGGCATGACGCTCCCGCAGAGGCGCAAGACGGCGGGCATACTCCCGGGCCGCGTCAACATCGTGAACCGAACAAGGGCCCACGATCACCAGCAGCCGCTGGTCCTCGCCCCGCAGGATTGCCTGGATACGTCCACGGGCCGCTGCAACCGTCTGGGTCGCCGCCGCATCGGTGGGCAAATCAGCGTGAAGCAGAGAGGGAGCCACAAGGGGGCGGGTCTCCACCACATGCAAATCGGAGGTGGTGGTGCTCATACCCCGCGCCGAGAAAAACCCAGATTACGGACAATCCCGGCAGCATCCGACACCAGGTCCGTTCACCCCAACAAGAAGAATGGATGCCAAGACCGCTGCCTGAGCCATCGCCATGCTGAGTGCCTACCGAGCCGCCGCCGCCGAACGCACCGCCCAGGGGATCCCTGCCCTGCCCCTAACAGCGGAGCAAACCCAGGCTCTCACCGGCCTACTCGAGGCACCCCCCGCAGGAGAGGAGAAGGAGCTGCTGCACCTGCTCAGTGAGCGCATCCCACCCGGCGTGGATGAGGCCGCCTACGTCAAAGCCTCCTGGCTCAGCGCGGTGGCCCAGGGCTCAGCCAGCAGTCCGCTGGTGACACCCCTTGAAGCCGTTCGCCTGCTGGGAACGATGGTCGGTGGCTACAACGTGGCAGCCCTGATCGAGCTGCTGCAGCACAGCGACAGCAGCCTGGCCGCCTGTGCCGCTGAGGGCCTGAGCCGCACCCTGCTCGTCTACGACGCTTACAACGAAGTGATGGAGCTTGCTGGCTCCAACCGCTTTGCCAAGCAAGTCGTTGACAGCTGGGCCGCCGCCGACTGGTTCACCTGCCGACCCCCCCTGGCAGAGGAGATCACTGTCACGGTGTTCAAGGTGGAAGGCGAAACCAACACCGACGACCTCTCTCCAGCGACCCACGCCACCACTCGACCAGACATCCCGCTGCACGCCCTGGCGATGCTGGAAACCAGGGATCCGGAAGGCCTGAGCACGATCGAGACGCTCAAGGCCAAGGGACACCCGGTGAGTTACGTGGGCGATGTGGTCGGCACCGGCAGCTCCCGCAAGAGCGCCATCAACTCCGTGCTCTGGCACACCGGCAACGACATCCCCCATGTGCCAAACAAGCGCGCCGGTGGGGTGATCCTGGGCGGAAAGATCGCCCCGATCTTTTTCAACACAGCCGAAGACTCGGGTGCTCTGCCGATCGAATGCGACGTCACCGCCCTCAACACCGGCGATGTGATCACGATCCGACCCCATGCAGGCACGATCGAGCGGGCGGCCGGGGAAGCCAATGCCGGTGAGATCATCGCCCGCTTCGAACTCAAGCCGAGCACGATCACTGATGAGGTGCGCGCCGGTGGGCGTATCCCCCTGATGATTGGTCGCGCGCTCACCGACAAGGTGCGCAACCAGCTCGGTCTGCCCCCGTCCGACCTGTTCATCCGTCCATCGGCACCGGTGGACTCCGGCAAAGGCTTCACCCTGGCCCAGAAGATGGTGGGCAAGGCCTGCGGCCTGCAGGGCGTGCGCCCAGGCACCAGCTGCGAGCCACTGATGACCACCGTGGGCAGTCAGGACACAACGGGTCCGATGACTCGCGACGAAATGAAGGAGCTGGCCTGCCTGGGCTTCTCCGCTGATCTGGTGATGCAGAGCTTCTGCCATACCGCCGCCTATCCCAAACCGGTGGATCTCCAGACCCAAAAGGAGCTGCCCGACTTCTTTGCCCAGCGGGGCGGCGTTGCCCTGCGCCCCGGCGACGGCATCATCCACAGCTGGCTCAACCGGATGCTTCTGCCCGACACCGTCGGCACCGGCGGTGACAGCCACACCCGCTTCCCTCTAGGAATCTCTTTCCCGGCCGGTTCCGGTCTAGTGGCCTTCGCCGCGGCCATCGGCGCCATGCCGCTCGACATGCCCGAATCCGTGCTGGTGCGCTTCAGTGGCTCCCTTCAGCCGGGGGTGACCCTGCGCGATGTCGTGAACGCAATCCCCTGGGTGGCAATCCAGAAGGGCCTGCTCACCGTGGAGAAAGCCAACAAGAAAAACCTGTTCAACGGCCGGATCATGGAAATCGAGGGTCTGCCCGATCTGAAGCTTGAGCAGGCCTTCGAACTCACCGATGCCTCGGCGGAGCGCTCCTGTGCCGGCTGCACGATCAAGCTCTCGGAGGCAACGGTCAGCGAATACCTCCGCAGCAACGTGGCGCTGCTTAAAAACATGATCGCCCGGGGCTACAGCGACGCCCGAACCCTGGCCCGTCGCATCAAGGCGATGGAAGCCTGGTTGGCCGATCCCCAGCTGCTGAGCGCCGACAGCGATGCCGAGTATGCCGAGGTGCTCGAGATCAACCTTGATGAGCTCACCGAACCCGTGGTCGCCTGCCCCAACGATCCCGACAACGTGAAGCTGCTCAGCGAGGTGGCCGGCGATGCCGTGCAGGAGGTGTTCATCGGATCCTGCATGACCAACATCGGCCACTACCGCGCCGCGGCCAAGGTGCTGGAGGGAGCCGGTCAAAACAAGGCGCGCCTCTGGGTATGTCCGCCCACCCGTATGGATGAGGACATGCTGAAACAAGAGGGCTATTACGCCACCTTCGAGGCAGCCGGCAGCCGCATGGAAATGCCCGGTTGTTCACTCTGCATGGGCAACCAGGCCCGTGTGGACGACAACACCACGGTGTTCTCCACCAGCACCCGCAACTTCAACAATCGACTGGGCAAAGGCGCCCAGGTGTATCTAGGCAGCGCCGAACTGGCCGCGGTCTGCGCCCAACTGGGCCGCATCCCAACCGCAGATGAATACCGCAACATCGCCGCCGAAAAGATCGATCCTCTCTCCACTGAGCTTTACCGCTACCTGAACTTTGACCAGATCTCTGGCTTCGAAGACGAAGGGCGTGTCGTGAGTGCCGACGACGAAGCGAAGGTGCTAGCGGGGGCTTGATCCCCCTGCTGGCACCCGCCTTGGTAGAACGCACCGCATGGTTGTTCTGAGCGAACCGAAGCAACGGCGGCACCAGCTGGGTTCCAGTCGCAGCATCCGCCGATTACTGGAGCGGCGCTGGTGGGTCGTGGTTCTGGCCTTGATGCTCACCGGGCTCGGGGCCGCTCTGACCGGGGTGCTGTTCAAGGCGGGTATCAAGCTTCTGGGCAGCTGGCGACTGGAGCTTCTGGCCGACCTGCCCGCCTGGGCGGTCCTCCCAGGCCTCGGCGCCGTCGGCGGCCTGATCTCAGGCCTGATGGTTGCCAATCTGGCGCCGGCCGCCGGCGGATCCGGCATCACCCACATCATGGGCTTCCTCAAACATCGGGCCGTACCGATGGGCCTGCAGGTGGGATTAGTGAAGCTGATCGCAGGCATCGTGGCGATCGGCAGCGGTTTTCCCCTTGGCCCCGAAGGCCCCTCCGTGCAAATGGGGGGATCGGTCGCCTGGCAAATGGCCCGATGGCTCAAGGCCCCGGTGGCCTTCCGACGCGTGATCGTGGCCGCCGGCGGTGGGGCCGGTATCGCAGCGGTGTTTAGCGCCCCGATCGGCGGCTTTGTCTACGCAGTGGAGGAACTGCTGCATTCCGCCCGCCCGGTGGTGCTGCTGCTGGTGATCGTGACCACCTTCTGGGCCGATGCCTGGGCCGACGTCCTTGGCCTGGCCGGACTCAGTCCCAGCAGCGGAGGGCTTGACGCCACCGAAGGCTTTCAACTCGAACGGGAGTACACGCCTCTGGTGAATTTTCTACCGATCGATCTTGGTTATCTGATCGCGCTGGGGGTGGTCGTCGGAGTGCTCGCAGAGCTGTATTGCCGCTATGTGCTCGCCATGCAACGCAAAGGCAACGCCTGGTTTGGAGACCGGCTTGTGCTGCGCATGGTGATCAGTGGCGGAGTGCTCGGAAGCGTGTATGCCTTTCTGCCTGAACCCTTTCACAACCTGGAGGGCCTCCAGCATCTGATCGCCGATGGCAGCGCCGACATCCCGATGGCGCTTGGGACCTTCACCGTGTTGTTCTTCAGCACAGGGCTGGCAGCCGCCTCTGGAGCTCCTGGCGGCCTGTTCTTTCCCATGCTCACCCTGGGAGGGTCCATTGGCCTGGCCTGCGGTATCTGGGTGGAAGCGCTCACTGGGCATGTGCCCAGCACTTACGTCTTTGCCGGCATGGGCGCCTTCGTGGCCAGCTGCTCGCGCACGCCGATCACAGCGATGTTTCTGGCCTTCGCGCTCACCAAAGATCTTCTGATCCTCAAGCCAATTCTGGTGGCCTGCCTGGCCAGCTTTCTGATCGCGCGGCTCTTTGATCACCGCTCGATCTACGAACGCCAACTGGGAATGGAACTGCAGGTGGAGGACCACCTGGCCGCTAAACGAGAGCGCCGAGGCGGCATCCACCACGCCTGGGATGGGTCGGTCCGACGCCGGGCCTTTCAGCCTCCCCCACCACCGCAGCCTGCGATTCAACCTTCAGATGACCCTGCAGGATGATGGGGTATCCCGGACGCCCTCCTGAACCAGGAAACCCTGCTGTTTGATCCGGCAGTGCCGGAACCAGGCGCCCTGCGGACGGTGCTGGCCTTTCCGAGCACCTACACGGTGGGCATCACCAGCCTCGGTTATCAGATCGTCTGGGCCACCCTGGCGATGCGCCCCGATCTGGACGTCCGCCGCCTGTTCACCGATCAGGGAGATCCACCGCACCGACACTGCGACCTCTTTGGTCTTTCCCTGAGCTGGGAGCTAGACGGACCGGTGCTGCTCGATCTGCTCGAACAGCAGCGGATTCCTATCTGGAGTGCTGATCGCAGCGACAACGATCCGCTGGTGTTCGGCGGTGGGCCGGTGCTCACCGCCAACCCAGAGCCCCTGGCGCCTTTTTTTGATGTGGTGCTGCTTGGTGATGGAGAGGAGCTACTGCCAGCCTTCATCGATGCGCTCCAGAGCGTGAGAGATCAACCCCGGGCGCAACAGCTGCGCCACCTGGCCCGGATCCCAGGCATCTACGTGCCTGCGCTCTATGCACCCCGCTACGACCCGGATGGCTGCCTGCGGTCGATCGAGCCGATCGAAGCAGACTGCCCCGAGCGAATCGCCAAACAGACCTGGCGGGGCAACAGCCTCAGCCACTCCACGGTGATTACACCGGAAGCGGCCTGGCCAGACATTCACATGGTGGAGGTGGTACGTAGCTGTCCGGAACTGTGTCGCTTCTGCCTCGCCAGCTACCTGACCCTGCCCTTCCGCACCCCCTCCTTGGATGACGGCCTGATTCCAGCTGTGGAGAAAGGACTCACCGCCACCCGACGCCTAGGACTTCTCGGCGCCTCCGTCACCCAACACCCCCAGTTCAGCGAACTGCTGCATTGGCTTGGCCAAGACCGCTTCGAGGATCTGCGCGTCAGCGTCAGTTCAGTGCGGGCCGCCACGGTGACACCGGATCTCGCCCAGGGGCTAGCCCGTCGTGGCAGTAAGTCGCTCACGATCGCGATCGAAAGCGGCAGTGAACGGATGCGCGGAGTCGTGAATAAGAAACTGAGCACCAGCGAAATCGAAGCAGCAGCGCGGCATGCCAAGCAGGGAGGCCTGAGCGGTCTCAAGCTCTATGGCATGGTCGGGCTACCAGCTGAAGAGGAGAGCGATGTGGAAGACACCGCCTCTCTGCTGCTGGATCTCAAGAAAGCCACTCCGGGGCTGCGCCTGACCCTGGGTGTCAGCACCTTCGTCCCGAAGGCGCACACCCCTTTCCAGTGGCAAGGCGTGCGACCGGAGGCTGAAAAACGACTCAAGCTTCTGGCGAAACGGCTCAAGCCAAAGGGGATTGAGCTGCGACCGGAAAGCTACGGATGGAGCGTGATTCAAGCCCTGCTCTCCCGCAGCGATCGTCGGCTCGCTCCGGTGATCGCCGCCGTGCGCGGGTCGCAGGACAGCCTGGGGGGTTGGAAGAAGGCCTACCGGGCAGCACGGGCAGGGGAGCTGCCATCAACCACCAGCGCTGGAGTCACCCTGCCCGTTCCCCCGCCCTGGGAGCAGGTGGTTCATGACGTTTGGGATGAACAGATGGTTCTGCCCTGGACCCATCTCGACGCCCCCCTCAGCGCGTCGACCCTGGCGGCCCATCAGCGGCAGGCACTGGATCTGGCCTAAGCATCATCCGCAACCCGGCCAGCAGAATCCAGCCGGCGATGTTGAGCCGACTGTCAAAGAACGGCATATCGGTGCCATGCAGCACCACCAGGATCAAGACCGACGCCCACCAGGCCCGATCGAAGAGGGTGCGCAGCCCCCTCCGAAGACTGGTGATCAACAGAGCCAAAACAAAACCGATGAGGAGCATGGCCACCGGTAGGCCATGGCTCAGAGCGAGCTCCAGGGGAAGGTTGTGGGCATGGCCGTGCCACTTGCCGGTCCGCAAGGGGTAGAGAACGGAGAAGGCAGCTGCCCCCCAGCCCAGCCAGGGACGTTCCCCGATCAGCTGCAAAGCAACTCCCCATTGACTGAGACGGGTGGAAGCCAGCGCCCGCTCCGCCGCATGGCGACTATCGGTGAGCCGAGACCAGATCGCTTCAGGCACAAGGGCCCGGGCCGGCTGCTGAAACGCTGATGGCACCCCTGGCAGCACAGCCAGCAGCAGTGGAAACAGAGCCAGCAGCAACAGCGGTAGCAACCAGAACCAGCTCTGAGCTCCCAGCACGATTGGAACAGCCAGCACCAACGCTCCCCAGGCATTACGGGAATCGGTGAGCAGCAGAGCGGCCACCTGGGCGGTCGCGAGGAGGATGGCCAGGGCCCGCCGCTCTGGTTTCAACCCCGGCTGCACAAAAGCTGCAAGCGCAAAGGGCCAGACCAAAGCCAGCCAAGCCCCGGCGATATTGGCGTAATCGAACAACCCGGACAGACGTCCGCTCGGTTCACCCCCCGGGGTCACAAACCAGATGATCAGGCCGTTGAACAACTGCCAAGGACCCTGCCAACCCCACCAGATCTGGCCCAGACCGGTCACGAGCACTGGCACGGTTCCCGCCACCAGCCAAAGGGCGGTACGCCGGCGTCCGCCGGTATCGGAGACATAGGGCTGAAAGCCCCAGAACCCCCAGAAGAAAGGAAGCCAATTGGCAAGTCCAGCCCAGGCCAGCGGTCCTGAATAGGCGCGCAAACATCCGCTGACCATCAGCACCGCGGCCAGGATCAGGGGCAGCGTCCAGGGATCGCTCCAGCCGTTGCGCTCCCGACGCAGACTGCCGATCAGCAGCGCTGGGAAGAGCAGCAGGCTCCCTAACAGCGCAGAGGAAGGCAGCAGAACAACACCCAACTGAAAGAGCAGCCAGCCGCTGGGGGCTGCCTGCCGCGGCCGCTCAGTGGCCAAGGCTCTCACCAGAACACGGACCGGACTCACGCGAACACCGCAGTGCGGCCGCGATAGACCATCACCTGACGACGCAGATGCAGTCGCAGCGCCCTGGCGAGAGCCAGGCGTTCGGTATCACGACCCTTGCGGATCAGATCCTCCACCTCATCGCGATGGCTCACATGCGCGATGGTTTGCTCGATGATCGGGCCGTCATCGAGATCTTCGGTGACGTAGTGAGCCGTGGCGCCGATCAGCTTCACACCTCGCTCCCAGGCCCGGTGGTAGGGCTGAGCACCCTTGAACGCGGGCAGGAAGGAATGGTGAATGTTGATGACGGTGGGGAACTCGGCAAGGAAGTCTGCACTGAGGACCTGCATGTACTTAGCGAGCACCGCTAGTTCAATCCGATGCTCCTGAAGCAGCGACAAGATCGTCTGTTCTGCCTCGGCTTTGCGCTCCTTCTCCACAGGAACACACAGGAACGGCACACCGAAGTCCTTGCAGAGGGGCTCAAGATCGGGATGGTTGGCGATCACCAGGGGCACCTGCATCGGCAGCTCGCCGCTTCGGGCACGCCAGAGCAGATCCAAGAGACAGTGACTCTGCTTGCTGGCAAAGATCGCCACCCGGGGATGCTCATCAGAAAAGTGAAGCTGCGCCTCACCACCGAGGCGTTCTGCCAGGGCCGCAGCCGCCGGTGCAATCGCCTGGCGCGGTAACCCGAAACCGTCCAGCCCCCATTCAATCCGGCTGAGAAAGAGGCCTGCACCGGCATCGGTGTGGTGATCGGCGTGGCGAATGTTGCCGCCATTGGCCGCGACCCATCCAGCCAACTCGCTCACCAGGGCCGGTCGATCCGGACAGATCACCTGAAGAATCACCGATGGGGATGACACGGCTCACCAACGTGGAAGCATCGATTCTGACCCTGTGCGATCACGGTTAAAGTCCTCGGGTCTTCCCTGGAATCCCAATGCTGAGCGCCATGCGTCGCCTCGCTGCGTTCTGCCTCTGCCTCGTCCTCTGCTTTGGCCTTGCGGCCTGCAGCGGCGGCGCGAAGGCCAAGCCCGCCACCATCAGCCCCGAGGAGATGGCCGTGATCCGCCGTCAGGCAGAGGGATTCACCAGTGCCCAGGAGCGACTGCCTGAACTGGCAGCGCTCGTGAACAAGCGCGACTGGACCTTCACCCGCAACCTGATCCATGGGCCCATGCAGGAAGTCGGCCGCGAAATGCTGTACATCAATCAGCGTCTGCTGCCAGGCGACCGGGCAGAAGCCAATGAGCTGGCTACGTCCCTTAAGGACGCCCTGGCGAACCTTGACGAAGCAGCCCGACTCCAGGACGGTGTGAAGCTCCAGAAGGCCTATGTGGAAGTCGCCACCGGCTTCTCCAACTACGCCAAGGTGATCCCCGCCCAAGCCCTCAGCTGAGCGCCTCAGTCACTGTCATCGGAGCCGGAGCCGTTGGGGCCGGCTGCGCCTGGCGCCTCGCCAAGGCCGGTCATTCCGTCACCCTGATCGATCCCAGCCTCAGCTCTCCACCCCCCTCCGGAGAGCGTTCAGGTCCGCTCGACAGCGGCACCGTCGCGTCCCTGGGAATCCTGATGGGACTGGTCTTCAGGCGATCCAGTGGTCGCGCCTGGCGCCTGCGGCGACGCAGCATGGAACTCTGGCCGCAATGGGCAGAGGAGCTCGGTGACCAAGAGCAGCCACTTCAGCTCCAGACACCTTTGGTGCAAGTGGCCGCCACCGAAGAAGAAGGCTTGCGGATGCAAGCGCTTGCCAAGGAGCGTCAGAGTTCAGGGCTGCGTTTCCTTAGCCAGGAGCACCTGCAGCGGCATCATCCCGACTGGCCTGGCGGAGAGCATGGAGCCCTCCACTCCGTCCAGGATGGACGCATTGATCCCCTAGCGCTCCTGAAGGCCCTGCGGAAGCAGCTGACTCGGCTCGATGTGACCCTGATCAGCGAAGCGGTGACGAGAATCCGCCGCGCTCAACCATCGCCTGCGCTGATCGGGAAACCCTGGACTCTGGAGCTTCAAAGCAGTGGGTTGCTCGAAGCCGAGCAGGTGGTGGTCTGCAGTGCCCTGGCCGCCCAACCGTTACTGGCAGAACTGGGCCATCAGCGTGCGATGGAACCGGTCCTAGGCCAAGTGCTGGACCTGGAGCTGGCGGAAGCAAGCGCACCCTGCTCCCCCTGGCCGGCAGTGCTGGTCTGCCAGGGCATCAATCTGGTGCGGCAGGGTGCATCGGCGAACGGTCGTCAACGACTTTGGCTGGGAGCAACCCTGGAGCCAGGAACCCAGGCCGATCCGCAAGCCCTGAATCAACTGCTCTCCCTGCAAGGCCAGGCTCCCGCCTGGTTGCAGCGGGCAACCGTCGTCCAGCACTGGCAAGGGCTTCGAGCCCGACCGATCGATCGGCCTGCACCACTCCTGGAGGTGCTCGAACCAGGCCTGATCCTGGCCAGTGGCCACTACCGAAACGGTGTGCTGCTGGCTCCGGCAACAGCGGAGTGGGTCTGCGAACAGATCACAACCCGATGATGACAAGAGCCTTACAGGCTCTTAAAAGCCAACCCGAAAAGGTCTGCATAGGGTCCGGTTATGGAGTGTTGCTCCATGCCTCTTTGCCCTTGGTGTCCATGCAATCCACACCCTTGCGCCGCGCTCTGACCGCCGCTGCTGGCGTGACTGCCACCTTCGCCCTCGCCTCCTGTTCCTTCGGTGGCAGTGGCGGAGGTGATCAGGTCAAAGGCAACCTCAACGGCGCCGGTGCCTCCTTCCCAGCAGCCATCTACACCCGTTGGTTCCAGGAGCTGGCCCCCCAGGGCGTGAACGTGAACTACCAGTCGGTCGGATCCGGCGCCGGTGTGCGGCAATTCACCGCGGGCACCGTGGACTTCGGTGCTTCCGACAAACCAATGAAAGCGGAGGAGATTGCCCAGGTGAAGCGGGGTGTGCTGCAAATCCCGATGACCGCTGGTGCCATTGCCGTGGCTTACAACCTCAAGGGCTGCGACCTGAAACTGAGCCAAGAGCAGTTGGCTGGCATCTTCCTGGGCAAGATCAGCAACTTCAAGGAGCTCGGTTGCGCCGATCAGGCCATCACCGTGGTGCGCCGTTCCGATGGATCCGGCACCACCTACAACTTCACCAAGCACCTCTCCGCCATTAGTGAAGCCTGGAAGAACGGCCCAGGTGCAAACAAATCGATCAAATGGCCCACGGGTGTCGGGGCCAAAGGCAATGAAGGGGTGGCAGCCCAGCTGAACCAGATCCAGGGCGGCATCGGCTATGTGGAATCGGCCTATGTGAAGGGCAATCTGCAAGCTGCCGCTCTCACCAATGCCTCTGGCGAGCTGGTGAAGCCCACCAACGAGACCGAAAGCCTGGCTCTCGATTCCATCGATCTCGGCCCCGATCTGATCGGTGGTAATCCCAATCCACCCAAGGGTTACCCGATCGTCACCTTCACTTGGATCCTGGCTTACAAAACCGGGAATGCCGACAAGACCGATCGCCTGAAGAAGACCTTCGACTTCATGCTCTCGGACACAGCCCAGAGCCAGGCCCCATCCCTCGGTTATGTGAGCCTGCCCGCAGGGGTCGTGGAGAAGGCCAAGGCTGCTGTGTCTGAGATCAGCCAGTGATCCTCTGAAACCGATCCGTCTGATGCGTCAGACAGCAAAAAGGGGGCCTTAGGGCCCCCTTTCTTGATGGCGCAGATCGAGCGAACGACGCTCAGGCGGCAATCACTTCGATTCAGTGAATTCCGCGTCAATCACATCGTCACCAGCATCGCTGCTGGATCCGGCGGCACCGGCAGCACCATCAGCACCTGGGGCTGCAGCGCCATCAGCACCGGCCTGCTGGTAAACGGAGGCACCCAAGGCATAGAGCTCCTGCTGCAGTTGCTCCAGCAGAGACTTCATCGCGTCGAAGTCCTCCTTCTCGGTGGCCTCCTTGAGCTGGGTGCGCTTCTCCTCCACCTTGGCCTTAGCGGCATCGTCAACCTTGTCACCGAGTTCGCCCAGTTGCTTCTCGGCCTGGTAGACGAGGGTCTCGGCCTGGTTCTTCAGGTCGATTTTTTCGCGCTTTTCCTTATCGGCGCTGGCGTTGGCCTCGGCATCCTTGACCATCTTGTCGACCTCGGAATCACTGAGGGTGGAGGCACCGGTGATTGAGATGGACTGCTCCTTGCCGCTGCCCTTGTCCTTAGCGGTGACGCTGAGGATGCCGTTGGCGTCGATGTCAAAGGTCACCTCGATCTGAGGCACGCCACGGGGGGCGGGGGGGATGCCATCAAGACGGAAGGTTCCAAGTGACTTGTTATCGGAAGCCATCTCGCGCTCGCCCTGGAGCACGTGAATCTCCACGTTGGTCTGCCCATCCACAGCTGTGGAGTAGGTCTCCGACTTCTTGGTGGGAACCGTGGTGTTGCGGGAGATCATCTTGGTCATCACACCGCCGAGGGTCTCAACACCCAGGGAGAGGGGAGTGACGTCCAACAGAAGGATGTCCTTGACCTCTCCGGCGAGCACACCGCCTTGAATGGCGGCACCAACAGCCACCACCTCGTCGGGGTTCACCGTCTGGTTGGGATCCTTACCGGTGATCCGCTTCACCAGCTCGAGCACAGCGGGGATCCGAGTGGAACCACCCACCATCACGATCTCGTCGAGCTCGCCAGCGGAGAGCTTGGCGTCCTTGAGGGCCTGCTCCACCGGCACGCGGCAGCGATCGATCAACTTGGAAGCCAGTTCCTCGAACTTGGCGCGGGTCAGGGTGAGGTCGAGGTGCTTCGGACCCTCAGGGGTCGCCGTGATGAACGGCAGGTTGATCTCGCTCTGCGTGGCACTGGAGAGCTCGATCTTGGCCTTCTCAGCCGCCTCGGTGAGACGCTGCAGAGCTTGCTTGTCCTGACGCAGATCAATGCCTTCGTTGGCCTTGAAGCTGTCAGCCAGGTGATCAACGATCACTTTGTCGAAATCGTCACCACCGAGGTGGGTGTCACCGGAGGTGGAGAGCACCTCAAAGACCCCATCGCCAACTTCAAGGACGGAGACATCAAAGGTGCCGCCGCCGAGGTCGAAGACCAGGATGCGCTCGTTGCTCTTCTTGTCGAGGCCGTAGGCAAGCGCAGCTGCCGTGGGCTCGTTGATGATGCGCAGCACCTCGAGGCCGGCGATCTTGCCGGCATCCTTGGTGGCCTGACGCTGGGAATCGTTGAAGTAAGCGGGAACGGTGATCACCGCTTGCGTGACGGTCTCCCCCAGGTATTTGCCGGCATCTTCAGCAAGCTTGCGAAGCACCTGTGCGCTCACCTCCTCAGGGGCGAACTGCTTGTCAAGCACCGGGCACTTGACCTTGACGTTGGAACCAGCCTTTTCAACGGTGTAGCTGACTTCCTTCGACTCTTCGTTGACCTCATCGACACGACGGCCAATGAAACGCTTGACCGAATAAAACGTGTTATCGGGATTCATGACCGCCTGGCGCTTGGCGATCTGACCAACGAGCTGGTCCTGATTCTTCGTGTAGGCGACCACGGAGGGGGTAGTGCGGAACCCCTCGGCATTGGCAATCACGGTGGGCTTGCCACCCTCCATCACAGAAACACAGCTGTTTGTGGTGCCGAGGTCAATACCAACAACCTTGCCCATGGGATCCCACCTCCTCGATTGAGTCCGTCTTGAACTTCTGCATCCTCAGCAATGGGGCCTCCTACAGGCGAGGTGTGGTTCCCGAACAGTTGGCCAGGCAGGCTGGGGAGTCAGCGCGCAGACCCGTTCATGACCAGCCCCGGGACCATCGGCGCCAGCACCGGTCTGGTGGGCCTTCTCGGCGATCCGGTGCATCACTCACTCTCCCCTGCAATGCACAACGCTGCTCTGCAGGCGATGGGGCTCGATTGGGTGTTTCTGGCCCTACCGACCCCTGCTGACCAGCTAGGCACCGTGACCCAGGGGCTTGAGGCGATCGGCTGCCGCGGCCTGAACGTGACCATTCCCCACAAGCAAACCGTTGCCGGCCTCTGCCGGGAACTCAGCCCCCTGGCCCAGAGAGTCGGTGCCGTCAATGTCCTGGTGCCGCACGCCGATGGTGGCTGGTTTGGCACCAACACCGACGTTGAAGGCTTCTACAGCCCCCTGCAGGAAGCTGAATCCGACTGGAGCGAGCGCCGAGCTCTGGTGCTGGGCTGCGGTGGAAGCGCCCGCGCAGTGGTGGCAGGACTGACCGAACTCGGCTGCACCCGGATCCAGATCGTCGGTCGTCGCCAGACGGTGCTGGAGGACGTGATGGCAGCCTGCGGGAGCTGGTCCCCTCAACTGGAAACGCTCCTCTGGAGTGACGACGAGATCCTCAACGATGCGCTGGAGCACAGCGATGTTGTGGTGAACACCACCCCTGTGGGAATGGCCTCTCCTTCAAAACCGGAGGCCGCTGAAGCAAGCCCTCTGAGCACCCACCAGATCGATCGCCTGAAACCGGGGAGCTGGATGGTCGACATCATCTACACACCCAGGCCAACTCGCTTGCTCCAACTGGCGGCAGCCCAGGGCTGTCAGACCCTGGACGGTCTGGAAATGCTGGTGCGACAGGGGGCAGCCGCCCTGCGCCTCTGGTCCGGTCGCCAGGACGTTCCAGTCGGGATCATGCGAGAGGCCGCCCTGGCACAACTGACCCCTCAGGCCTGACCGCCTAGCGTCAGCCCAGCCATAACCGCCGCATGTCCATCCCCGTCTGGCAGCGACTGCTCGGCCTGCTGGTTTACGTGCTGCCCTGGAGTGATGCCATCCCCTTTGGCAGCCATCTGATGGGTCAGTTCCCCTGGCTGCAATGGCTCACCCTGCCGGCACTGCCGCTTGTGCTGCTGGAGCGGGGAATCCCCTTCGGCAACCTGCTGATCTTCTTCCTGTTGTTTTTGGCCGTTGTTCGCAACAGCAACGTGCCTTACTTCATCCGCTTCAACACGCTCCAGGCCCTGTTGGTGGACATCGTCGTGGTGCTGCTGGGCTATGCCTTCGCAATCCTGCTGCAGCCCCTAGGTGGCGGCCTGATGCTGCGAACCCTCTCCAGCACGGTGGTGATCGCCGTGCTCGCCGTGGTGATCTTTGCAGTGATCGAATGCCTGCGGGGACGGGAACCGGATCTACCTGGTCTCAGTCAGGCGGTACGCATGCAGCTCTACTGAGCTGTCAACCCCCCAGGCGTTAAGTTGGTGAATCCGTCGCTCACCCTGGTGAGCCTTCAGTCCCCGTCGGATCGGATTCCATGACCCAGCAGCCCTACTACGAGACCATGTACATCCTCCGCCCGGATATTCCGGAAGAGGAAGTCGAGTCCCATCTCACCAAGTATCGGGACATCCTTGTGGAAGCCGGGGCCGAAGTGCTGGACAACCAGATGCGCGGCAAGCGCCGCCTGGCCTACACGATTGCCAAGCACAAGGAAGGGATCTACGTGCAGCTCAGCCACAACGGTGATGGCCAGCAGGTGGCCGTGCTGGAAAAGGCGATGCGCCTGAGCGAAGACGTGATCCGCTACCTCACCGTGAAGCAAGAAGGCCCTCTGCCCGCACCCCGGGTGATGCCTGGCAGCGAAGCGGCGAGCGCAGAGCCTCAGGCAGCGGAACAGGAAACCGCAACCGCCAACGCCTGAAGCCGGTTCCTAAAACAGCGGGATTGATGCAGCCATGGCACGGCGATAATGTCCGGCCATGGCTGAACAATCGGACCCCTATCAAGCACCCTTCCCTGTCTGGAGAGCTCTCAATGAGCCCAGCGAGGAAGAAACAACCGATGTGAATCAACTCCGGCAGCGCGTGCAGGAGTTGGAGGCCAGGGTTGAAGAGTATGAAGCCCTGCTTGAGGAACTGCCCGCTTTGTTCGAACGCAAGTTCCAGCAACGGCTGGAACCGCTTCTGGAGCGGTATCGACTGCTGGCCAGTGCCCAGGACCTGAACACCACCAAGACGCCGCCCCTCCTCAAAGCAGCCCTGCGCTGGAGACAACGCAACCATCGCGAAGTCCCGGAAAGGGCTGCCTGAACGTCAGCGGCGGCGAGCAGCAGCCCAGAGCCTGATCGGCAGCCCCCACACGTAGATGAAGCCCTCGGCGGCGCGGTGATCGAATTGATCGTCGCTGCCATAGGAGGCCATGGCCGGCACATAGAGGCTGCTGGTCTCCGAGGCTCTGCCGATCACGATCGCGTTGCCCTTATGCAGGCGCAGACGCACCACCCCATTGACGTGTTGCTGGGTGCGATCCATAAAGCCATCCAGGGCTTCTTTGAGCGGACCGAACCAGAGCCCCTGATAGATCAGATCAGCCCATTGCATCTCCAGCTGTCGCTTGGTGCGAAGCACATCCGCAGCCAAGGTGAGGCTCTCGAGTTCCTGGTGGGCCTGAATCAGCAGTAACAGCCCCGGGGTCTCATAGATCTCCCGGCTCTTGATGCCCACCACCCGGTTTTCAATCATGTCGAGACGGCCGATGCCGTGACGGCCAGCCAGACGGTTGGCCTCACGAATCAGGGCCACAGGATCGAGGCGCTGGCCATTGATGCTGACGGGATTGCCCGCTTCAAAAACGATCTCGATCTCCTCGGCCTGGTCGGGGGCATCACTGATCGAGGCGGTCATGGCAAACACCTCCTCAGGAGGCGGCACCATCGGATCCTCGAGCGGTCCAGCCTCGATGCTGCGACCCAACAGATTCAGATCGATCGAGTAAGGGGATTTCTTACTGACAGGAGCCGGAATCCCGCAACGCTCTCCGTAGGCAATCGTCTCCTCGCGGCTCATGCCCCACTCTCGAGCGGGCGTCAGCACCTTCAGATCCGGAGCCAGGGCGGCGATGGCCACATCAAAGCGCACCTGGTCATTGCCCTTACCGGTGCAACCGTGAGCCACGGCATCGGCACCTACTTCGCGAGCCACCTCCACGAGACGGCGGGCAATCAGCGGCCGGGCCAGCGCTGTGGAGAGGGGATAGCGACCTTCGTAGAGCGCATTGGCACGGATCGCAGGGAAGGCAAATTCACGAATAAAAGGCTCGATCAGATCGCCCACCAGCGACTGGCTGGCGCCTGCCTCAAGGGCCTTGAGACGAATGGGCTCCAACTCATCGCCCTGACCTAGATCCGCGGCGAAGGTGATCACCTCCTCCACACCCCACTCCTGCTTCAGATAGGGAATGCAGACACTGGTATCGACCCCACCGGAATAGGCGAGCACCACTTTCTTCGCGCGCCCCATTAACTGGACTCCTGATCACGATCGTCTGATTCTCCCTCCCCGTCGGTCCAGCCCAGCAAGAGCCACACCGCAAGCACCACAGGAGGACCGAACACCAACACCAGCAGTCCTGGCCAGGCGAGGGGCACAGGATCTGGATGGGTCGCACCCCAGAGCCTTAATGCAGCGCTGATGAACAGCGCCAGCAGCCAGACCCCAAGCAACGAGCTCAGCTTGAGGGGCACGCTTTGAGGGGCAAGGTGGACATCAACGCTGTCTCCTATGATGACGGATTGGACTGATTGGACTTGTCCTCAGCGATGAGCAGCGCCCTCGACAGCATCAACCCGGCTCTGACCCGCTACGGGCGCAAGGAGCCCGCACCGGTGCTGCCCCTGCGTGAGGAACCCGATCTGCTGAGCTGGCTAGAAACCAGCGGTCGGCTGGTGGAAGACGAGGAGTCGACCTCACCGGAAGTGAGCACGGTGGAAGAGGAAGAACTCTCCGCACTGATGGGCGAGAAAGAGGACTACAACGCCGCTGACGAGCAGAGCGAAGAGAACTGGGAAGACTGATCCCACAGGCCTGAACCGCCCTAATCTCGGCGCGCCCGAACGCCCCTGCCTTGAGCGACTCCCTGGCGCCGAGATCCAGTTCAGACGGACGCATTGCAGCGACGGTTCTGGCCGTCGTTGTGTTCAGCATCGCCTTTGCAGCCGATCGTTGGATCCCCAATAGCCTGCTGAGCCTGCCGCTACTGGTGGCCAGCCTGATCGCGGCCGCGACAACGGCCTGGGGAGTGCCGCAGCTGCGGGCCCTAAAAATGGGGCAAGTGATTCGGGAAGACGGACCCGAGGCCCATCAACGCAAAGGCGGAACACCAACCATGGGTGGCTTGCTGGTGGTGCCGGTCGGGGTGATCGTCGGCTCCCTCAGTGCCGTGGGCGAGGAAAGCGGTCCACGGCTTCTGGCGGTTGCAGCGGTCACCCTCGCTTACATGGTCATCGGCGGAATCGATGACTGGCGCAGCCTCACACGACAGACGAACAAAGGACTGACGGCACGAGGCAAGCTGCTGCTGCAGGGCCTGACAGCGATTCTTTTCCTTGCCCTTGCAGGATCCCAGGGCTGGATCAGCAGCAGCGTTGCCCTGCCCTTTGCTCTGACCCTGTCTCTGGGATGGCTGATCTGGCCCCTCGCCCTGTTTGTGTTCCTGGCGGAAAGCAATGCCACGAACCTCACCGATGGCCTCGATGGACTGGCCTCCGGCTGTGGAGCTTTGGTGTTTACAGGGCTTGCCCTGCAGCTGATGTTGCGTGGCAACAGTGGTGATCCAGCCCTGGCTGGCTTCTGCATGGCCATGGCTGGAGCCTGGCTGGGCTTTCTCGCCCACAACCGCAACCCGGCAAGACTGTTCATGGGCGACACCGGGTCCTTGGCGATGGGAGCTTCCCTCAGCGCCGTGGCGCTGCTCAGCAACAGCCTCTGGCCTCTTCTGGTGATGGGAGGTGTGTTCCTAGCGGAATCCCTCTCCGTAATCCTTCAGGTTTGGGTGTTCAAGGCCACCAAAGGCCCCGATGGCGTAGGCCGTCGCGTGTTCCGAATGGCACCGCTACATCACCATTTCGAACTGGGTGGCTGGAGCGAACAGACGGTGGTGCGCAGCTTCTGGCTGATCAATGCAGGCCTCGTGCTGCTGGGGCTGCTCTTCCTTCCTCTTCCATAAAGGGAAGGAAGACCCCTGAATCCATCTGACACGATACCGTTACTTTCACGTTACGGTTTCGTATCGGGTTGAAGAAGTTTCCGTTCTTCGGAGAGCATGAAACTCAACCCCGAGTCATCGACCCTGGACGCATTGCCATGGCCTATTTCACCTGGAAGGAAGCTGGACTTACCAGCGA
This sequence comes from Synechococcus sp. BS56D, assembly GCF_004332405.1. Taxonomy (NCBI): domain Bacteria; kingdom Bacillati; phylum Cyanobacteriota; class Cyanophyceae; order Synechococcales; family Synechococcaceae; genus Synechococcus; species Synechococcus sp. BS56D. The sequence goes on from NZ_PHQU01000002.1 coordinate 309,694, forward strand.
TTGCCCCAGCCTCCAAGCCATGGCGGCCCGCTTCGAAGAAGCCGCGAGCCTGATGCGACGGATGGCCGGGGAAGGATTCCAGCTGGAACGTTCCGCCGGAGAGGCAAGGATCACTCATCCCCAGGCGGAGGTGTTCGATGCCTGGGGGTTCATCAATGAGGAATCGCCGGAACGGCAACTCACCTTGATTCCGGATCAACCCGATTGAGCCAACCGGCCTCACGGTCTGCCGGCCTCACTGTCTCCCGACCTCACTGTCGCCGGAGCGCACCGACAATCCAAACCACAAGAAACGCGAGCGACGAAACACCCAGATAGATCAGAGCCCACTTCTGCATGGTGGCGATCTCCCAGCCGAACAACAGACCATCCGCCGCATCGCCAGCCGTAGAAAACGCAAAGACGACAGGCATGGCCGGTGGAGCGCGAAGATCACCCCATGCTGCCCTGTCCATGACGATGACCCTGTTTCCAAAAACGGTGATGCTGCTGGGTAGCGGCGAACTGGGGAAAGAAGTGGTGATCGCTGCCCAGCGCCTCGGATGCCGGGTGATCGCCTGCGATCGCTATGCCAACGCTCCCGCGATGCAGGTTGCGGATGCGGCGGAGGTGTTCGCCATGACCGACCCTGAGCTGCTGCAAACGGTGGTGCGACGTCATCAACCGGATGTGGTGATTCCGGAAATCGAAGCCCTGGCCGTGGATGCCCTCCAGGCCCTGGAGGATGACGGCATCCGGGTGATCCCTACGGCACGGGCGACGGCAGTCACCATGAACCGGGACCGGATCCGAGACCTGGCGGCTGGCCCCCTGGGACTGCGCACCGCGCGTTTCGCCTATTCCGCGAACCTCGAAGAACTGAGAAAGGCTGCGGAACCATTGGGTTGGCCCGTGGTGGTGAAGCCAGTGATGAGCTCCTCCGGCAAAGGGCAAAGCGTGGTGCACAGTGCCGATGAACTGGACGCGGCCTGGCAAGCAGCGGTTTCAGGAGCCCGCGGAAGCGCTGAGCGGGTGATCGTGGAGGAATTCCTTCGCTTCGAGCTGGAAATCACACTGCTCACGATTCGTCAGAGCGATGGCACCACCCTGTTCTGCCCACCGATCGGTCACGAACAGAGCGGTGGTGACTATCAATGCAGCTGGCAGCCCGCCGCCCTCAGGGCCGGACAACTGGAACAAGCCCAAGCCATGGCGCGCAGCGTTACCGACAACCTGGGCGGTGCGGGACTGTTTGGAGTGGAGTTCTTCCTCTGCGGCGATGAGGTGATCTTTTCGGAGCTCTCGCCACGCCCGCATGACACTGGCCTGGTGACACTGATCAGCCAGAACCTGAGTGAGTTCGAACTGCATCTACGCGCCGTGCTCGGTTTACCGATCCCAACGATCCGCTGCGAACAACCCTCAGCCAGCCGCGTGATCCTGGCGAATGAGCACCTGAACCAAGTGCGTTACGCAGGACTGACAGAGGCCTTGCAGGAGAACAACACCGAAGTGCTGCTGTTTGGAAAACCCGATGCACGCCCTGGCCGGCGCATGGGGGTCGCCCTCGCACAGGGATCAGATCTGAACGAAGCCCGCAGCAAGGCAGACCGAGCGGCTGACCGGATTCAGGTGCTAGGCGCCTAGCGACGCTGAAGAAAGCGATAGTGCTGGAGCCCTTCCAGCACACCAGACACTTTGGAGCGACTGGCAAAGAACACGCGCTGCTGCTGACGGAAGCCCTCCAGGCAAGGGTCATGTTCGGCAGGCACCACCGTGGCAGGCAGACCACGCACCAGTTCGGCATCGCCCTGCTGACTGGCCACCACCAAAATCCGATCGAGGGGCAGTTGCCAGCGAAGAGCGAGGAAACGGATCGCTTCACTGCGAGAAGCCCGCAGTGGCAACACATCCAGAAACCAGTGGCAGCGTAGGTAGGGACGCGCCGCCTGGCGACGTTGGCGCAGGCGCTGACGCACCAACGGCAGAATCGCCTCGCCGGGTTGTCGAAGCAAGTAGCTGACCTTGAAGGGGCCCTGCTGGGCTGAATCCTGCAACTCCAGATGGGCACCGAGATCGGAAAGACTTCGTTCCACCTCCTCTCGCTGCCAGTCCACCGCAATCCGCGCAGCCCACTGGGGATCGGCTTCGAGATCCTCTCCGTAGGCGATCTCCGTGCCTGCCCGGGTGATCCACACACTGGGCGACGGCAGGTGCAGCTCAGCAAAACGGTGACGGGCCGCGGCCAGCGAACGACCGCTGAGAATCCCAAAACTGCCAGCCCCGACCCCTGGCCCACTGGCCTCTAACTGCTGCCGAAGCAGCTGAAGAGCGTCAGCATCGGGCTGCTCGAGGCTGCTGTCGAGATCCAACAGCAGCAACCGATCACCAAGCGGACGCCTCTCAGGGCTGGTGGTTCGGGCTGCAACTGGGGATGCAGCCGCATGGACCCGCTGCTGCATCAAGGCCAGATAGCGGCAGACGTGGGCATCCCAGCTGAAATGACGACTGACCGCCTCAATGCCGTTGTCGCGCCAGCGACGCCAGCGCTCCGGATCCGAGCTGGCCCGTTCCAGACCATCCTGAAGCGCCTCCAGGTCGGTCACATCGACCAGCAAACCGTTATCGCAACGCGCCAGGATGTCGCGCGGTCCGCCGTCATCAGTCGCCACCATCGGCAACCCACAGGCCGCGGCCTCCAAAAGGGTGAGCCCGAAGGGTTCCGTGAGCGCCGGATTCACAAACAAACCGCGACGACGAGCCGCCCAGCGATACACGGCTGGAATCTGCGCGCGCTGATGCTGTTTGGGATAGGCAACCTTGCCGTAGAGGTCGTAACGGTCCACCAGGTCGAACACCTGCTGAAACACCTCTCGCTGCTGTTTCTCGAGTTGACGGGGATCCTCTCGACAGCCGAGCACGAGCACCAGATTGTGGCGTTGCCGCAACACCGCAGAACGACCGAACGCCTCTACCAGTGCCGGAATGTTCTTGCGACGAACCGCCCTGGAAATCGCCAGCAGGGGAGGGAGTTCCGGTTCCCTGAGAAAGGACGCCAAAAGACCATCCACCACAGGAGCTTCCCCTGGCGTGGCATCGGGATGGAACCGCTGGGAGTCCACTCCCGGCGGCACCACCTGAGCCTGTTCGGCCTGGAAGCGGCCGTAACGGGCATATTGCTCATCCGCCTCCTGGCGGGTGCTGGTGATCACCAGATCGGCATGGGCCAGGGCGAGCTCCTCGGCATCGATGCGCCGACTGATTGCAAACGCCTGCTCGATTTGTTCGTGATCCCCACCAGCGGCAAGCAAGCGACGCAATTTCTCGCGACCGAGGGAATGGCCGGTGAAGACCAGAGGGATGCCAAGCCTGCGACTGACCAGGGCTCCCACGTATCCGGCATCGGCGTAATGGGCGTGAATCCAATCCGGTCGATGCTGAGGATGCTGGAGACGGGTCACCAACTGATCAGCCAGCTCGTCGAGATGCGGCCAGAGCAATTCTTTGCGCAGATAGCGGCGTGGTCCGAAAGGAAAGCGCAGGATCGAAGCCCCCGGCGCGATCAGTTCCTCGCTTCGGGCGTAATCAGCGGAGACGCGCCGGTCCTGAATCAGGCGAGTGACAACCTCAACCCGCTCCACTTCCGGACGAGCGGCCAGGCCCCTGGCCAGTTCGAGCACGTAGAGGGTCTGACCGCCAGTGTCGGCATCACGGCCAAGCTCAAGATCATGCGACCGAAACAGTCCGTGCAGGTGCAGATGCAACAGCTTCAAACCCACACTCACCCCCGACGCACAACAGAGCAATCAAGCGATTGCCTTGGTTAAGAGATAAGGGCGGCAATCAAGCAAAAAACTGAAAAGAATCTGAGAGATTCGCCATTGATCACCCTCACAACCGCGAAACCGCTCTGCCTGCAAGGGGATTAGAGCAAAAGCTCAGGAGAACGACGCAACAACTACATGAGGAAATGCAAACAGATCAGGGGTTGATGAAAAGCAGCCACCTGTCTTAAAGGGCTTCTACAAACCGCTGGTCACATCCACCAGTGGTCGAGCGGAACTGCCCCAGCGACCAGCGCTGAAGGTGAACGTGGTCGACACGCCCAACTGCTCGTGAATCCACGCAAGGATCAGGGGCCCAAGCACTGGTGGGTCCGCTTGATCGGCAGGGGCCCAAAGATTGAAATGGTCACCCCCTGAAACAAGCACCAGCCGATGACCACGAGCCATCGGCTGGCCACGACGCAAAGGGGTGACCGCTTCAGGATCCGGAGGCACCACCCAGTCACTGGTGCCACTCACAAACAGGGCCTTGGCCTGAGCGGAGGGCGCAGTGGTTTCGTCGAACAGCAGCATCAGCGGGGGGCTCACGGCCACCACGGTCGTCACTCGGGGATCGGCAAGGGACCCTTGCTCCGCCCCCGTAAGCCAGCTGCACTGAAGGATCCAACTGAGGTTGCGTTCCGGATCGCGAGGATCCTGACAACGGTCCTTGAGTTTGCGACTCGTGGTGCCCAGGCCCCCAAGCTGCAGGGCGGACACGGCCCCCCAGGAATGGCCGACCACCGCCACAGCACTGGTGTTGAGTGCCGTGCCAGGCAACAGGGATCCGGCTTCGATGCCATCAAGCAGTGCCTGAACGTCCAGCGGTCGCAGTCGTAACTCCTCTGGACCAGGTGGGGGCTGATCCCCGAGGAGCATTGCTTTCTGCTGTTGGGAATCGCTGCCGGGATGGCGAGGCAGCAGCACGGTGTAGCCCTGGGAAGCAAGCAAACGGCCCCAACCCTCAAAGCTGGCAGGTTCGTCCCAGAGGCCATGAGAAATCACCACCAGGCGACCATTGGCCGCTCCCGTGGGCTTCACCACCGTGAGGCTGATCGGCTGAGGGCGGTGAACCACCGACAGGCTGAGCTGCTCACGGGTCCAACCGGTTGCGGCCGATGCCAGCAGCGAGGACGGTGCCGGCACTGCCGGAGTTCCCTGCTGCACCAGCTGGCGCGCATCATCCCAGTTGTTCTGAAGCCTCTGGGCGTAGAACGCGAGAGCCTGAAGATTGAGTGTGATGCTCTCGCCAGGCATGTTCTGCAACAACCCGAGCACGGTGGGTTGGCCGTCCCGGTAAGTCGCCGCCAGCGCATCGCTGACCATGCGACCACTCGTGTCGATGGGCAATCCCTCCACCTCCACCAACTCCGAAGCAGCCACTAAGGCTTGCTCAAGCAGAGGATGGCCGACCATTTGCTCAGCGACGCCTCCGGTCTGTTCCGGCAGTGGTGCCGTAAGCAGCTGATTGAGCAGGCGCAGCACCGCACCCTCGCCGGCGCGATCGAGCTCCTGCAGATCCGGATTCGCCTGGATCAGTTCCGCAGCCGTTCGCACCTGAGCGATGTCCAGGGTGATCGTCATCTCCATCACCGGCAGACGTAGCTGGAGGCGATCCACTGCCTCAGCAGGGAGAGGGGCCAAGCCCATGCCGCCGAAACAGCAGGCCACCCCAGCAGCCATGGAAAGCAGGGGCTGTTGAATCCAGCTCTGTTTCATGCGACCCGTTTTCATGCAGCCCTTTTTCATGCAGCCCTTTTTCATGCAGCCCTTTTTCATGCAGCAGTGGCCATCTCTTGGGCGGGATGTTGCTCGAGCACCTTGCGTAGATAACGACCGGTGTGACTGCTGGGGTGCTGGGCCACCTCCTCAGGGGTCCCGCAGGCGACGATCTGCCCGCCCTTGTCACCCCCTTCTGGACCCAGATCAATGATCCAGTCGGAACAACGGATCACATCGAGATTGTGTTCGATGCAGATGATCGAATTGCCCTTATCCACCAGTCGCTGCATCACATCCATCAACTTGTGCACGTCGTAGAAGCTCAGACCGGTCGTGGGCTCATCGATCAAATAGAGCGTTTTGCCGGTGGCACGGCGTGAAAGTTCGGTGGCCAGCTTCACCCGCTGTGCTTCGCCGCCGGAGAGGGTTGGTGCCGGCTGACCGAGCTTCACGTAGCCGAGACCCACATCCACCAAGGTGCGCAGCCGATCCGCCGCCTGGGGAATGGCTGAGAAGACATCAGCCGCCTGCTCGACGGTCATCTCAAGCACATCAGCAATGGTGTGGCCCTTGTAGGTGACCTGCAGGGTCTCGCGATTGAAGCGAGCCCCTTTGCAGACATCACATTGCACATACACATCAGGGAGGAAATTCATCTCAATCACGTTCACCCCCTGACCGCGGCATGCCTCGCAGCGACCACCCTTGACATTGAAACTGAACTGACCGACCTGATAGCCACGGGCCTTCGCCTCCACCGTGGCCGCAAACACCTGACGGATCGGATCGAAGGCACCGGTGTAGGTGGCCGGATTAGAGCGGGGCGTGCGACCGATCGGCGACTGGTCGATGACGATCACCTTGTCGATCGACTTAAGACCGCGCAGTTCTCCCAAACCCTGCGGGAACGGCACCTTATGACCGAGACCGTGCTCCAGGGCGGGGTGCAGCAGTTCATTGACCAGGGTGCTCTTACCGCTGCCGCTCACCCCGGTGACCGACACCAGACGACCAAGGGGAAACTCCACGCTCAGACCTTTGAGGTTGTTGCGGGCGCAATCGAGCAGCTTGAGGCTTCGGCTACCAGCGTTGCGCCGCTCCGCTGGCGTGGGAATGCTGCGGCGGCCACTGAGATACGCCCCCGTGAGCGACTGCTCCGCAGAGAGCAGATCGTCCAACGAACCCTCCGCCACGATGTGGCCCCCATGCACTCCAGCTCCAGGGCCGATATCCACCAAATGATCCGCCGCACGGATCGTGTCTTCGTCGTGTTCCACCACCACCAGGGTGTTCCCCAGATCGCGCAGACGCTCCAAGGTGGCCAACAGGCGGTCGTTGTCACGCTGGTGCAAACCGATGCTCGGTTCATCCAGCACGTAAAGCACACCGGTGAGACCGGCGCCGATCTGAGTGGCGAGACGAATCCGCTGGGCCTCTCCGCCGGAGAGGGTCATCGCCGGGCGATCGAGGCTCAGGTAATCGAGCCCCACATCCAGCAGGAAACGCAGGCGCATGCGGATCTCCCGCAGCACCAGATCACCGATCTGAATCTGACGAGATGAGAGCAGGGGTTCATCGCCATCGGCAGCGCCGACACCCATGAGTCGTTCAATGCGTTCCAGGGTCTGACCAACGCTCACAGCGGTCAGCTCAGTGATCCGGAACGGACCCACGCGCACCGCCAGAGCCTCCGGACGCAGCCGTTGACCAGCGCAAGTCGCGCAAGGCACCAGCTCGAGATATTTCTCCAACTTCTGACGTTGGGCCTCGCCACTGGCATCCCGCAGCTGACGCTCAAGGATTGGCAGGATCCCCTCGAAGGGCCTCTGGTAGCCGGCGCTCTTGCGATAGCGGCTGTCGGCCTGGATCAGGATCGGCTCGTGGCTGCCGTTGAGCAGCACATCCCGTTGGTCGTCATTGAGCTCCTGCCAAGGGGTTTTGATCTCAAACCCGAAGGCCTCCCCAACTGAATAGAGAAGGGAGAAGTAATAGCTGTTGTCCTTCTCTGCCCAAGGAGCAACGGCGGCATACACCGGCAGTGAGGGATCGGGCACCACCCGCTCCGGGGTGAATTTGCGCAGGTGTCCGATGCCGTGGCAGTCCTCGCACGCGCCGTAGGGACTGTTGAAGGAGAACAGGCGGGGAGAAAGCTCCTCAAACACAGCGCCGTGTTCCGGACAAGCGAAGTTCTCGGAGTAGAGCCGCTCCCGTTCCATGCCATCAGGAAGCTCCTCGTCCTTCTTGGGCACCACCTCCACCACCGCTAGGCCATCTCCGCGTTTGAGGGCCGTGCGCAGTGAGTCGGTAAGACGTTCCTGGATCCCCTCACGGGCCACCAAACGGTCCACCACCACATCAATGCTGTGGCTGTGGTTCTTGTCGAGTTCGATGTTGTCGGAGAGCTCGCGCACCTCACCATTGATGCGAACCCGTGCAAAGCCCTCGGCCGCAAGGCCACTGATCAGCTTGCTGTGGGTGCCCTTCTTGCCGCGCACCACTGGAGAGAGCAGCTGATAGCGGGTGCCCTCCGGGAGGGTGAGGATCTGATCGACCATTTCGTCGATGGTCTGAGGGCGGATCGGTCGATCGCACTGGGGACAGTGAGGTTCACCGGCACGACCGAACAGGAGACGCAGATAGTCCTGGATCTCCGTAACCGTGCCCACCGTGGAGCGAGGGTTGTGGCTGGTGGATTTCTGATCAATCGAGATTGCTGGCGAAAGCCCCTCGATCGCATCGACGTCGGGCTTGTCCACCTGACCGAGGAACTGCCGGGCGTAAGCGGACAGGCTCTCGACGTAACGGCGCTGTCCTTCCGCAAAGATCGTGTCAAAAGCCAGAGAGCTCTTGCCGCTTCCGCTCACACCGGTGAACACCACCAGCTTGTTGCGCGGAATCGTGACGTCGACGTTCTTGAGGTTGTGCTGACGGGCGCCGCGCACACGGATCACGTCCTCGAGAGAGCCGCCGCTGAGGTTGACCGGAACCGCAGCCTTCATCGGCAGATCCTTAGAGGGCATCAGAGTCTACGGAGATGAATCCAACTCAGGCGGCTCGTTGCTCCAGCAAGCTGGCCGCATAGGCACGCGCTTCGTTCAGATCACCACCGGCGAGCTCCGCCAATTCCTGCTGTCGGGCCTGAGTGTCCCGCAGGTGGGACACTCGCGAGCGGGTCACACCAGCATCCACCGCTTTACTGACGCGGAAGTGATGGTCAGCAGCAGCGGCCACCAATGGCTGATGCGTCACGCAGAACACCTGGCGGTGACGCGACAACCGTCGCAAAAGATCCGCCATTGCACCGCTGACGCGGCCACTCACACCGGAATCGATCTCGTCAAACAGCAGCGTGCTGGACCCATCGACATCAGCCAGGCAGGTCTTAAGGGCCAGCAGAAAGCGCGACATCTCTCCACCAGAAGCCACCTCGCCCAGCGGCGCCAGGGGCTGGCCGGGGTTGGCTGAAAAGAGAAAGCGAATCGCATCCGCCCCGGATTCGGAAGGGTCGGCCGGATCGACAGCCACCTGAAAGCGAACATTGGCCAGACCCATGGGGCGCAGATAAGCCAAGAGGTCCTCCTCCAGCTGATGGGCCACTCCCTTGCGCAGAGCGGTCAGCTGTTGATTGACCTCATCCCGACGCTGACGAGCCGCGGCTTCCTGTTGCTCTAGGGCGTGGACAACGGCTTCCGCTCCTCCGGGCTCGAAGCTCTCGCGCAAGCCATCACGCAGCACGCAGAGCTCCGCCAGATCCTTGCCATGACGCCGCTCCAGGCGTTTGAGCAAAGCCAAGCGCTCCTGCAGATCACTGAGCCGGGCGGGGTCACTCTCCAGGGCAGCTCCATAGGTCTCCAGATCACGGATGAGATCCCGCAACCCCGCCTCCAGATCCAAACAGCGGTCACCCAGACCCTGGAGGGAGGCATCCAGCTGGGCCATCTGCTGCAGTTCATGGCAACAGACCAGCAGATGATCCACAGCGGAGGGCGCCTGATCGGCACCGTCCTGAAGGCGCCCGATCAAAACGGCAAGCCCCTCCTGGAGGCGCACGCCATGGACCAGTCGATCCTGTTCAGCAGTGAGAAGGGCGATCTCATTGGGATCATCCAGAGCCGCAGCCTCCAGTTCCTCCAGCAGGGCCTGATGATGCTCGCGCTCCCGCTCGAGCCGTTCCCGATCCTCGCGGGCTCTCTCGAGAGTGCGCTGCTGATCGCGCCATTGCTGCCAAGCGCGACGCACCTCAACCAAAGGTTCCTCAAGAGCGATGGAACCCAGTTGGTCGAGCCATTGGCGCTGCAAACCCGGTCGAGCTAGCTGCTGGGTCTGACCCTGAACCGTGAGATCGATCAACATCGGCCGAAGGGAGAGCACCTGCTGACGATTCACGGCCACGCCATTAAGGCGAAAGCGGCTGCTAAGGCGATCGTCCTGCCGACGCCAATCGCGACTGATCAGGAGCTCCTCCTCCTCATCGAGAGGCAGCTCCTGCTCTTCCAACCAGGTGAGCATCGTGGGCTGCAAAGAAAAACGGGCTTCGATAGAGGCCCGCTCCCGGTCGTGGGGCACCAAACGCTGAGCCGCCGGACCCTGCAGGCCACCGAGCACAGCATCGAGGGCATCCAAAAGGATTGACTTACCTGCTCCCGTCTCTCCTGTGAGCACGGTGAAGCCCCGCTCAAAATCGAGCTCCAGGCGGTCGATCAGGGCGATGTTCTGGAGGCGCAGCCCGGTCAGCACGACAGCTCCCGGTGGTCGCGTTGACCGTAGCGGCTGCCCAGCTCGTTTAGAAGGGGTGCACTGGCGTCGCCGGCCGTGATGAATCAGGAACTCGGAGATTTCATCGAGGCCTCAGGGCTGATGGAGTACGACCCTGCCGCGATCACCCGGATCTACGCGGGGCATCCCAACCGTCTGCTCAAACGCCTCTGGCAGACCCTGGTGCCCATCGGACTCCTGCTACTGGGCATCGGTTTCGACTGGCTCTTTCAACTGCTGAAGAGCCCGGAACGGGCGAGGCAACGGGCCGGGGAATGCGCCGAACTGCTCGTGGATCTGGGACCGGCCTTTATCAAGGCAGGGCAGGCTCTTTCCACCCGACCAGACATCGTTCCTCCGGTGCTTCTCGAGGAACTCGCCCAACTGCAGGACCAGCTCCCAGGATTCTCCAGCGAGCTGGCGATGGCCTGCATCGAAGAGGACCTGGGAGCACCGGTTGACACCATCTTCGCGACCCTCGAACGGGAGCCGATCTCCGCGGCCTCGCTCGGTCAGGTGCATCGGGGGGTACTGAAGGGAGGACAGCGGGTGGCTGTGAAAGTGCAACGGCCAGGACTGCGGGAACAGATCACCCTCGACCTCTACATCGTCCGCAACATCGCTGCCTGGCTCAACAGCAACATCGGGCTGATCCGCAGCGATCTGGTGGCCCTGATCGATGAACTGGGCCGGAGAGTCTTCGAGGAGATGGACTACCTCAACGAAGCGCAAAACGCCGAGACCTTCCGCGATCTCCACAGCCACAACCCGCGCATCGCCGTACCGCGCATCTACAGGGAAGCCACCAGTCGCCGGGTGCTCACCATGGAGTGGATCGATGGTGTGAAGCTCACCAATCTCGAGGCTGTGCGGGCCATGGGAATCGATCCCGATGACATGGTCGAGGTGGGGGTCAACTGCAGCCTCCAGCAGCTACTGGAACATGGTTTTTTCCATGCCGATCCCCATCCTGGGAATCTGCTCGCTCTTCAAGACGGACGGCTCTGCTACCTCGATTTCGGAATGATGAGCGAGGTGAGCCGAGAGTCGCGAACGGGGTTGATCCAGGCCGTGGTGCATCTGGTGAACCGCAACTTCAGCAAGCTCTCCAAGGATTTCGTGACCCTGGGCTTTCTGGCGGAAGACGTGAATCTCGAACCGATCGTTCCAGCCTTCGAGAGCGTGTTCAGCCAGGCCTTGGAGATGGGAGTCAACCGGATGGACTTCAAGAGCGTCACCGATGACATGTCGGGAGTGATGTATCGCTTCCCCTTCCGGGTGCCGCCCTACTACGCCCTAATCATTCGCTCCCTGGTGACCCTGGAGGGAATCGCCCTAAGCGTCGATCCTGAGTTCAAGATCCTCGGTGCCGCCTATCCCTACTTCGCCCGACGATTGATGGAGGACCCGGATCCGCAGCTGCGTCAGAGCCTCAAAGAAATGCTGTTTGACGGCGATGCGTTCCGTTGGGCACGCCTGGAGAATCTGATGGCCAGTGCCGCCAGTCAAGCCCAGCTGGATCTCGACACCCTGCTGGATCAGGTGCTCGATTTCCTGTTCTCCCCCAACGGCGGCATGCTGCGCAACCAACTGGTGGAGGCGGTGATCGATCGCATCGACAGTTTTGGATGGCTAGCAATGCGTCGGATTGGCCGCCAGCTTCCCCGGCCCCTTCAACCACCAGCTCTGATGATGCAATCCGACTGGAACGACAACGAGATGCTGGATCTCGAACCGATCCGGCAACTGCTGAGCGTGCTTCAGCAACTACCGGGATTCCGTCCGGAACTTCTGCTCAGTCGTTTACCCCGCTTACTTCGAGAACCCGATGCACGCCGGATGGGTTTCAAGGTGGCCAAAGGGTTGGCCGAACGAGGAGTTGTCCGCCTTGTGAAGGTCGCCGCCGGAGTCCCTGCCTAGATTCCGCTGGCTAGGACCTGCCGATGCTTCGTTTCACCTCCGACCAATCACGGCGACGCGCTGTACTCGCCCTGACGACGGGTCTTGGCATCGGTCTCGGCAGCCTGTTAGCACCCGCCCACGCCGCCAAGGATGTGGCCTTCGTCAGCGGTGCCTTTCGGCGTTCGATTTCGGTAGCGGATCTTGCATACCTGGCTGACACGGGCAAACCCCGCGGTCTGCTGGCCGACATCCTGCGCCTCAGCCGTCAGGACCCTGAGGCTGTCGCCAAGCTCCTGAACCAAAAGCTCGATCTGCCCCTCGTGCTCACCAGTCGACTGATGTCGACCCGGATCGGCGATGTGATCATCCAACGGGTGGCGAAAATCATCTATCCACTGATGGTGCCTGCCCCGTCCGTGAGCGTGCCGGCCATTCGCGCCGGAGTGATCAACGGACTGCAAAAAGGCAGTGGTGGATTGAATGCGATCAAGTTTCTGGAGGCCTACCCGGCCGAGATCATGGAGGTGAACATCCCTGCCCTGATGGCCGTGATCGAAAAGGCGGAATCGATCGCAGGGCTGGTGAAATTCTTCTCCGAATCCCCCCTCGATGGACTCAAGGAAGCCAAGCCCTGAATCCATCCAACCCATGAGCCAGGGCCCAGCCGCATAGATTCCTTGGGTCCTTTGCGTTGTGCCGGTGTCTCTGCTCCAGAAGCTGCGCAGGCGTCTGACCACAGGTCCTGTGATGCAGGACTGGCCAGGCCTGATCGAGGCCTACAGGAGCTGGCTCCCCGTCAGTGACGCTACGCCTGTCATCACCCTGAGGGAGGGAGCCACCCCCCTGATTCCCGTGCCTTCAGTCAGCGAGCGGATCGGCCGCGGCGTGAAGGTCTACGTGAAGTACGACGGTCTGAACCCAACGGGATCCTTCAAGGACCGGGGCATGACCATGGCGATCAGCAAAGCCAAGGAAGCAGGCTGCGAAGCAGTGATCTGCGCCAGCACCGGCAACACATCCGCTGCAGCTGCCGCCTACGCCCGCCGGGCCGGCATGCGGGCGTTTGTGCTGATTCCCGATGGCTACGTGGCCCAGGGAAAACTGGCTCAGGCCTTGGTCTACGGCGCCGAGGTTCTAGCAATCCGTGGAAACTTCGATCGCGCCCTCGACATCGTGCGTGAAGTCTCCGACCGCTATCCGGTCACCCTGGTGAATTCGGTGAATCCCTACAGGCTCCAAGGACAGAAGACAGCTGCCTTCGAAGTGATCGAAGCCCTGGGTGATGCTCCGGACTGGCTGTGTATTCCCATGGGTAATGCGGGCAATATCACCGCCTACTGGATGGGGTTCCAGGAGTACCACCAAGCTGGTCGCAGCCGCAGGCTGCCCCGAATGATGGGGTTCCAGGCCAGTGGATCCGCCCCACTCGTCAACGAGACCACGGTGGAAGATCCAGAAACGATTGCCACAGCGATCCGGATCGGTAATCCAGTGAACCGGGAGAAAGCGATCGCAGCCCGTCAGGCCAGCAATGGCGCCTTCCTGGACGTCACCGATGCCGAAATCGTGGCCGCCTACAAACTGCTGGGAGGGCAAGAAGGTGTGTTCTGCGAACCCGCCAGCGCCGCATCCGTCGCCGGTCTACTGAAGCGGAAGGATGAGGTGCCGAGCGGAGCCACTGTGGTGTGTGTGCTCACAGGCAATGGCCTCAAGGATCCCGATTGCGCGATCCAGAACAACGATGCCTCCTTCCACACGGATCTCGATCCAGACCTGGGCACGGTGGCCAAGGTCATGGGGTTCTGAAAACAGAGCGAAATCTCCCCCCTCTAAGAGGGGGTTTTTTTATGAGTCAGCACCGCAACCAGCCAGCAAACTGCCTGCGGAAGACGGCTGCCAACCGTTTCCAGAACCCGTGGAAAACCCTGGCAAACAAGCCTCATCGACCAACGGCATCGTCTCCACAGCCTGTGCAATCTGTGCAGAACGGTCATTTCTCCAGGTCAGCCTCGTCTCTCTCCCCAGGGCTGTGAACTGAAGATCGCCCATGAGGCAGGCGCTCTGGGCCTTTTTCCACGCTTTCCCCAGCACCGACTACGGCTGTTTGGATTGGTTTTAAAAAAGATCTAATCCTTAATCCGGATCAGGAACAAACCAGATCCAATGCCATTGCACTTCTCCCGAGCCTGTGAAACCGTGGGAGGCCATTCAGAATCAACGGTCCAGACGTTGACGCCATGAAACTGGTCTGTTCCCAGGCTGAACTCAACGCCGCTCTGCAGCTGGTCAGTCGCGCTGTCGCGTCCCGCCCGACCCATCCGGTGTTGGCCAATGTGCTGCTCACGGCCGATGCCGGAACAGGTCGGCTGAGCCTCACCGGGTTTGATCTCAATCTCGGCATTCAGACGTCCCTGGCTGCCTCTGTTGACAGCAGTGGAGCCGTCACCCTGCCCGCCAGGCTCCTGGGGGAGATCGTTTCGCGGCTCTCGAATGAATCTCCAGTAACCCTGGCGTCGGATGAGGCGGGGGAACAGGTGGAGCTCACCAGCCTCAGCGGCAGCTATCAGATGCGTGGCATGCCCGCTGATGAATTCCCCGAGCTGCCGCTCGTTGAGAACGGCACAGCCCTGCGATTGGATTCGGCGGCCCTCGTGCGAGCCCTGCGGGCCACCCTCTTCGCCAGCAGCGGTGATGAAGCCAAGCAGCTGTTGACCGGCGTGCATCTCCGCTTTGAGGGGCGCCATCTTGAGGCTGCCTCCACGGATGGTCACCGACTGGCGGTGCTGGCGGTGCCCGATGCCCTTCAGGAGGATCAGGACGAGCTCGCGGTGACCTTGCCCGCCCGCTCCCTGCGGGAGGTCGAGCGCTTGGTGGCGGGTTGGAAGGGGGACGACCCTGTGACCCTTTTTTATGACCGGGGGCAGGTTGTGGTGCTTGCCGCAGATCAAATGGTGACCAGTCGCACCTTGGAGGGCACCTATCCCAACTATCGGCAGCTGATTCCCGAAAGCTTCAGCAGGGTGCTCGAACTGGATCGCCGAGGCTTCATCGCCGCTCTTGAACGGGTGGCTGTCCTGGCCGATCAGCACAACAACGTGGTGCGAATCGCCAGTGACCCCAGCTCCGGTCTCGTGCAGATCAGCGCAGATGTTCAGGATGTCGGCAGTGGTTCTGAGTCTTTGGCTGCCGAGTTGAGTGGTGAAGCTGTGCAGATCGCCTTCAACGTCCGTTATGTGCTGGATGGTTTGAAAGCCATGGAGGGTGATCGGATCCGTCTTCGTTGCAATGCCCCCACCACGCCGGCTGTCCTCTCGGCCGCCGATGATGAATCCAGCTTCACCTACCTGGTGATGCCTGTTCAGATCCGCAACTGAGTCCTTGTCACGTCCCGATCAGATCCTGCTGAGCGATCTGCTGCGGCATCGGGTCCGTTGCGATCAGGGCCTCGATCACGGCCCCGGAGTGATGGCCTGGATGCATCCACCGGTGCATCGGTTGCTGGGTTGGGTCAGTCGTCCATCAGCGCTGCGCACCACTCGAGCGGTTTGGCGTCTTGATCAATGGCGCGGGCTCAGTGAGCAGGAGGCCTTTGTCAAAGGTCCCCCGGCAGAGGCTGACCTCGCCACGCTTGAGCGTCTTCCCACGTTGATGGAGGCTGATCTGCTCGATCGCCACGGAGAACGGCTGGGCAGCATTGCTGATTTGGCTGTCGTACCGGCCACCGGTCAGATCCTCCACTACCTCGTGTGCAGGAGTGATCCACGGTTGCCCGGCAGCAGTCGCTGGCGTCTGAGTCCCGATCGGATCGTGGATCAGCAGCCTGGTCAGGTCACCACGGCGCTCCGGGAACTGGATGAATTGCCCTTGGCCCGAGCCAGCGTTCGTCAGGATTTCCTGCGGCGCTCCCGCCACTGGCGCGAACAGCTGCAGCAGATGGGTGATCGCGCCGGTGAACGGCTCGAAGGTTGGTTGGAGGAGCCCCCCTGGGAGGGCTCTGGGGGCGACTTTGATACGGAAGTGGACGACCACGACCAGGAGCGTTCTCAAGCTCGATGGTCTGATGCATCGTCTTGGGAGGAAGAGGATTGGGGGGATACCTGGGCTGACGAACAACCGGTGCGTCCTGACTCCCCCTCATCACGACGGCGGGATGACGATCCCGATCCCTGGATCTGATCCCGCCGTCGGCAACACTGGGAGAAGCTGACATCCCGTTTGTGGCTTCGTCTCCTGCTTCGGCGCAGTCGTTTGATGTGTCCGCCGCTCTCCGTCAGGAGGGATTGACCGAGGAGGACTACCGCGAAATCCAGCGCCGTCTTGGACGGGACCCGAATCGGGCGGAGTTGGGCATGTTCGGTGTGATGTGGTCGGAACACTGCTGTTACCGCAATTCCAGGCCGTTGTTGCGGGGATTCCCCACGGAAGGACCGCGCATTCTTGTGGGGCCTGGTGAAAACGCAGGTGTCGTGGATCTCGGTGACGGACACCGTCTCGCCTTCAAGATCGAGAGTCACAATCACCCGTCGGCGGTGGAACCGTTCCAGGGAGCGGCGACCGGCGTGGGCGGCATCCTGCGGGACATCTTCACCATGGGGGCCCGTCCGATTGCCTTGCTCAACGCGCTCCGCTTCGGACCTCTGGACGAGCCGAGCAATCGGGGCCTGCTTGAGGGTGTGGTCGCCGGCATTGCCCATTACGGCAACTGTGTCGGCGTTCCCACCGTTGGCGGGGAGGTGGCCTTTGATCCCTCCTACAGCGGCAATCCCCTCGTGAATGCCATGGCACTCGGTCTGATGGAGACCGATGACATCGTCAAATCCGGGGCCATGGGTGTTGGTAATCCCGTGGTTTATGTGGGCAGCACCACCGGTCGCGATGGCATGGGTGGGGCCAGCTTTGCCAGTGCGGAACTGAGTGCTGCTTCTTTGGATGACCGACCCGCTGTTCAGGTGGGCGATCCCTTTTTGGAGAAGGGATTGATCGAGGCCTGTTTGGAGGCTTTCAAAAGTGGAGATGTGGTTGCTGCTCAGGACATGGGTGCGGCTGGTCTGACCTGCAGCTGCTCGGAAATGGCAGCCAAGGGAGATGTGGGTGTGGAGCTGGATCTTGATCGCGTGCCCGCCAGGGAGGAGGGAATGACCGCCTACGAATATCTGCTGTCGGAATCCCAGGAGCGGATGTTGTTCGTGGTGCGTGCCGGGCGGGAGGAAGCGTTGATGGAACGCTTCCGCCGCTGGGGCCTGCAGGCGGCTGTGGTCGGTCGTGTTCTTGAGGAGCCCGTGGTTCGGGTGCTCCAGCACGGTGCCGTGGCGGCGGAGATTCCGGCCCGCGCGCTGGCGGAGGACACCCCGATCAATACGCATACCTTGATCGCGGAACCCCCTCTGGACATACAGCAGCATTGGCGTTGGACCGAGACCGATCTGCCCGCAGCGGACCCAGGCCACGACTGGGGAGAGGATCTGCTCCGTTTGTTGGATGACCCAACCATCGCCAGCAAACGTTGGGTCTATCGCCAGTACGACCAGCAGGTGTTGGCCAATACCGTCATTCCTGCCGGTGGCGCCGATGCAGCTGTTGTGCGCCTTCGACCGCAGCAGGGGGATGGCTCTCTATCGGCTGTGGAGCGGGGCGTGGCCGCCACGGTGGATTGCCCCAACCGTTGGGTCGCCCTGGACCCGGAGCGTGGAGCCATGGCAGCCGTTGCGGAAGCAGCCCGCAATCTCAGCTGTGTTGGTGCCGAACCACTCGCCGTCACCGACAACCTCAACTTCCCTTCACCGGAAACCGACCGTGGTTACTGGCAACTCGCCATGGCCTGCCGCGGTCTCTCGGAAGCCTGTAGGCAGCTCAACACTCCCGTCACCGGTGGCAACGTGTCTCTCTACAACGAGACCCGAAGCGACGATGGCACGCTCCGACCGATTCATCCGACCCCGGTCGTGGGCATGGTCGGTCTGGTGGAGACCATCGCTTCGGTGATCGGTCTGGGTTGGCGCCGTTCCGGGGATCCCCTGTTTCTCCTGGGTGTCGCCCCTGATGAAGCCAATGACGATCGATTAGGCCTGGCTGGCAGCGCTTATCAGGGGGTGATTCATGGCCTGCTCAGCGGCCGGCCGCCGCGGCCTGATCTTGCCCTTGAGGCTCGTGTGCAGGCCCTCGTGCGTGCCGGGGCAGCTTCCGGTCTGCTCGCTTCAGCCCATGACTGCAGCGATGGTGGTTTGGCTGTGGCTCTGGCTGAGAGTTGTTTAGCGGTTGGTCTCGGTGCACAGATTGATCTGTCCGCTTGCGCTGCGCGGCCGGAACGTCTCCTCTTTGCCGAAGGTGGTGCGCGGATCGTGATCTCTGTGAAGGCTGAATGTCTGTCGGCCTGGACGGCTTTGTTGGCGGGTCCTGAAGGTCGGGACGTGCCGGTCACGACCCTGGGAACCGTGACGGATCAGCAGCGACTGACCCTCAGCATCGGTGATCAGCGCATGATCGATACCCCTGTTGAGGCCTTGGTTCAGGCCCATGAGCAGGCCTTGCCCCGCCGGATGGAGGCGTGAGGGCGTGAGGCACAATCAGAAGGAACTCTGAAGACGAGGCGCCCTGTGCATCAGTTTGCGGCTGAGCGTCCCGATCGAATGGAGGAGGCCTGCGGCGTTTATGCCGTGCTCGCGGCTGATCAGCCCGTGGCCAACCTCACCTATTTCGGCCTTTACTCCCTTCAACATCGCGGTCAGGAATCAGCTGGGATCGCTGTCTTCAATCAGGGCAAGGTGCGCCTGCATAAGGACATGGGTCTGGTCAGCCAGGTGTTTGACCAGGATGTGCTCGCTCGTATGCCCGGCCATCTCGCCGTTGGCCATAACCGCTATTCCACCACCGGTAGCAGCCGCGTCTGCAATGCCCAACCTGTGGTGCTGATGACCCGCCTTGGTCCGTTTGCCTTGGCCCACAACGGCAATCTGGTCAATGCCGCTGAGTTACGGGAGCGGGTTGACGATGGTGCTGCCGAATTCACGTCAACGACTGATTCAGAGCTGATCGCTCTGGCGATTCAGCAGGCTGTCGAGCGTGGGCTCGATTGGGAGCCGGCCATTCGCGAGGCCGCGGCCCTCTGCCGAGGCGCCTTCAGCCTCGTGATTGGCACATCAGATGCTCTCTTCGCGTTGCGCGATGGTTACGGCATTCGGCCACTCGTGTTTGGCCGTTTAGGTGAGGCCGCCGATGGTCACTGGGTGGTGAGCAGTGAAACATGCGGTCTGGACATCATTGGAGCTAGTTATGAAGATGATGTGAAACCTGGTGAGATTGTTCGTTTTTGTTGTGGTGATCTAGAGCCTAAACGTGATCACTGGGTCGAGGCATCGACGCGGATGTGTGTGTTTGAAATGATTTATTTTGCTCGCCCTGATAGTCGTTTCTTTGGGGAATCTCTCTACAGCTACCGGCAGCGAATTGGCCGGATTCTTGCTAAGGAATCGGCTGTCGAAGCCGATCTCGTGATTGGTGTTCCTGACTCGGGAATCCCCGCTGCAATTGGCTACTCCCAGGAGAGTGGTATCGCCTTTGCTGATGGACTGATCAAGAATCGCTATGTCGGTCGAACCTTTATTCAACCGACTCAGGCGATGCGTGAAGCGGGAATCCGCGTGAAGCTCAATCCTTTGCCTGATGTGCTGTCTGGCAAGCGTGTTGTGGTGATTGATGACTCAATCGTGCGTGGTACGACCAGCCGAAAATTGGTGCAGGCCCTTCGCGATGCCGGTGCCACGGAGGTCCATATGCGCATTAGCTCTCCCCCGGTGACCCATCCCTGTTTCTATGGCATTGACACCGACACTCAGGATCAGCTGATTGCAGCTCGCCTCACGATCGAGGAGATCACCGCTCACCTCAAGGTGGATTCGTTGGCCTATCTGAGTAAGGAGGGCATGGTGGAGGCCGCCAAGGCCAATTCCGAGCATTTCTGCACGGCTTGTTTTGATGGTGCCTATCCAATTCCCATGGATCAAAGCGTCAGCTCCAGCAAGTTGATGTTGGAGCCCTCGGGTGTGGCTGCGGTTAACAGGGCTCAGGCCTGATCGCTGATGATTGGAATTAAATCCACAAGCGTTTCCTCTGCTTTCAGAGGAAGCTGCAGTCCCTGGTCTGTTGCAATGTCGGCTGAGAGCAAACGGCCATGACGGCCTTGGCTGGAGACCACCCCCAGCAGCGTGTCAGCGGAACTGATCGCCACCACTCGATCGTTTGGCTCCTGGTCCTCATGAAGCTTGATCACTACATCGCCCAGGTCACCACGCCTGCAGAGGCGTAGCTCATTCAAGGGCTGTCGGATCAACCGTCCCCTCTGGGTGGCAAGGATCAAATCGCTCTCTGACTGCTCATCCAGACTCAGGGCACCGATCAGTTGCTCCTCGGGCAGCAGACGCATGGCGATGGGTCCTTGAGCCAGCTTGCCCATCAGCGGCAGGGTGCTCTCATCGACTGGCAACTGCAGCACCCTTCCCAGGTTTGACACCAGAGCCACCGTTCCTCCGTCTTTGCAGATCAGAGCTGTTTGCAGGCTCACGCCATCCTTGAGTTTGAGGATCGTCGCTGCTCGTCCTGAGAGGTCCTGCAGGTCTTCAAGGGGCAGCCGCTTGAAGCGTCCGTCCGTGCTCAGCAGCCCCAGAGACAGGTTGGAGTCTGACTGTCCGGCGTCCGGCAGTCGCAGCAAACTGACCAGCGGATCGCCTTCCAGAGCGGTGGGCAGGAATCGTTCCAGGGAGCCTGGCTGCTGTCCGGCGAATTCCCAGCGCAGGAGAGCAATGCGACCGGTCGCGGAGAGGGCCAGCAATCGTGGTGCCGATGTGACGGGCAGGATCAGTCGTGCCGGTGCTGGTTCATCGCCCAGGGGAGCGGCTTCCTGTAGGTGCAACCGTCCGAGGAGCTGGGGGCTGATCACCTTCACCTGACCATCGGCCTGGATCAGTAGGCGGGCATCCCCCGGGAGGGCTTCAAGGGCCTGCTGACGCTGAAGCTCTGCGGTTGGTCGTTGATTTGCCGCCCGTTCTGCCAGCAGGTGATCGCCCCCTTCAATCAAGCGGGTGCGTCGCGGTGTTGCGAAGCGCTTTTTCAGTTGTTTGAGCTCGGCCACCAGGGTATCCAGTAGCTCGTCCCGCTCCTGCAGCAATCGTTGGAGACGGCTGCGTTCCTGACGGAGGTCGTTCGCTTCCTGGCGCAGGCTTTCCTGTTCCAAGCCTGTGAGTCTGCGCAGCGGCATTGCCAGTACAGCATCGGCCTGTCGCTCGCTCAGGCTGAGATGCACCATCAAGCTGGCCCGGGCGCTGGCGGCGTCGCGGGCTTTCTGGATCATCTCGATCACCTCTTGCAGCGCATTGAGGGCGCTGATTAGACCCTCCACCACTTCCAACCGGTCCTCTGTTTTGCGCAGCGCATGGCTGGTGCGCCGGATCAGGGTCTGCTCTCGGTAATCAAGGAAGGTTTGCAGCAACTGCCTCAAGGACAGCTGCTGGGGCTGACCATCCACCAGGGCGAGCAGGATGGCGCCGAAGTTGCTCTGCAGGGATGTGCGTCGTTGCAGGTCCTGGAGGACTTTTTCAGGATCTGCATCCCGCCTGAGTTCCACTACGACGCGCATGCCGTCTCGGTCGCTCTCATCGCGGATATCGGCAATGCCGCCGATGCGGCCATCGTTCACCTGCTCTGCCAGTTTTTCGATCCAGCCAGCCTTGCTCAGTTGGAACGGCAGCTCAGTAATCACCACCGCATTGCGCTTATGCCGACCTTTGCCAGGTTGCACCTCTTCAATGTGAGCGACACCCCGCATGGGAATGCTGCCCCGACCGTTCAGGTAGGTCTCGCGTACACCACTTCCCAGCAGCACTTCTCCGCCGGTCGGGAAGTCTGGCCCTGGAACCAGCTCTAGGAGTTTGGCATCGCTCAGTTCGGGTTTGCGCACCAGTGCCACCAGGGCATCCACCACTTCACCCAGGTTGTGAGGGGGGATGTTGGTGGCCATGCCCACGGCGATGCCGGCACAACCGTTCAGCAGCAGAAAGGGAAGCTGGGCAGGGAGAACCGTGGGTTCTTGTTGGGATCCGTCAAAGTTGGCCGCGAAATCAACGGTGTCATCACCGATTTCGTCCAGCAGCCCCTCATGGGCGATCGGTGCAAGCCGCGTTTCCGTGTAACGCATGGCTGCCGGGGGATCGTCATCGACGGATCCGAAGTTGCCGTGGCCATCCAGCAGTGGATGACGACTGGAGAAGGTCTGCACCAGGCGCACAAGCGCGTCATAGACCGCCTGATCTCCATGGGGGTGGTACTTGCCCAGCACATCCCCAACCACCCGAGCGCATTTCCGGTAAGGCCGGTCTGGGGTCAGCCCCAGTTCGTGCATCGCGTACAGGATGCGTCGCTGAACCGGTTTGAGGCCATCGCGGGCATCGGGCAGTGCCCGACCCACGATCACGCTCATGGCGTATTCGAGATATGAGCGCTGCATCTCTTGATGCAGGGCGATCGGTTGAACGCGCTCCTCGGCCATCCGGATCGGGAATTCTGAGGGCGGAAGGGGCTCAGCCTACAGATCTCTGAGGGATTGATCAGGCGATTCAGCGTCCGCTGCTGGGATCGGCATTGGCTTCCGCCCGTTCGACAGCGTCTTTAAGGGTCGAGCTGGAGAGGAGCGTGCTCGTGGCCTGGCGCAGATTCAGACCCCAGAGCTGTTGTTTTTGATGGGCCGGCAGCACGTAATTGGGATCTTCCGCCAGGGCCTGACGGGCCAGGGTCAGGGCCTCATCACTGCCGGGTGACTGGCTGTTAAGGGCGGCGGCCAGCGCCAGCATCGGTTCTGCGTTGCGTTTGATGTTCAGCACCCGCCGCCAGCGCTGGATTGCCTCGCGGGTGTTGCCCATCTCAAACAGCACCAGTGCCTGGTTGTTCACCGCTTCCCAGAAGGTGGGTTTGAGTGATGACGCTTTTTCAAAAGCCTTCAGTGCAGACCTGTAGTCGGTCTGCATGATCCGGGCGTTCCCCAGGTCGAAATAGGCGCCAGGGTTGTTGGGATCGAGCTTCAGCCCTTCATCCAGCAGCGGAATCGCGTCATCTGGCCTGTTGTCCCGAAGGGCTAGAGATGCTTCTGCGAACCAGAGGCCGGCCTTCTTGGGGTTTAGTTGTTTGGCCCGTGCGAGAGATTCGGCGGCCTGATTCAGTTGCTCGCTGCGCAGCTGGGCTTCCGCCAGAACCGACCAAAGTCGTTCATCGTTCGGTTGCAGACGCACGGCGAGGGCAGCCAGACGGGCGGCTTCCTCGGGTTGTCCGAGCTTGAGAAGTTGCGCAGCGGTGCGTCCGATGCCAATGCCGGAACCCTCCAGTTCTTGGCTGCTGGGTAGATACACCGTGGGAACAAGTGCCCTCGAGGCAGGTGGCAGCATCACGCTGGCCAGGCCCATCAATGCCGCTGCACACCAGGTCGCTCTGCCGACGCGCTGACCCTGCCGCCCCATCACTGTGCCTCAGATCCGTTCAGGTTAGGCGGGCTCTCCACAGCCGTCGCTGCCGCGTTTCGTCTCCACATCCAGGGTTTGATCCGGCGCAGTGCCGATCCCTGCAATTTGTCTCCCCAGGTGACGTCATCCCAGCTGAGTGCCTGTTGGCGCGTCAGGCTGAGCACCCAGGGTCGCGGTTGCACATCGGGATCCTCACTGCTGGGGATCGAGCCTTGATTCCAAGGACAGACCTCCTGGCAGATGTCGCACCCGGCCACCCAGGGTCCGAGGGAGCTGCTGATCGCCTTTGGCAGTTCCGTCGTTCGGTTCTCGATGGTGTGATACGCCAGACAGAGTCGTGAATCGACGACAAAAGGTTCGCGAATTGCTGCGGTTGGACAGGCCTCCATGCAGCGTGTGCAGCGACCGCAGAGGGGCTTGGCTGCCTGGTCTGGATCCAGCTCCAAGGTGGTGAGTAGATGGCCGATCACCATCCAGGAGCCCCGCTGTTGATGGATCAGGTTGCTGTGCTTCCCGATCCAGCCCAGACCGGCTTCCTCAGCCCAGGCTTTGTCTAGTAGCGGTTCAGCATCCACACAGGCTCTCCAGCCCACGCCGGGATGCTGGGCTTCCAGCCAGCGACCCAGGCGTTTCAGTCGTTGGCTGACCACGCGGTGATAATCCCTTCCCCAGGCGTATCGGGCGATCGCCAGGGCTCCCTGTTCCCGGTTGGAAGCCACGTGGTAGTTGAGACCCACCGCAAGCAGGCTTCTGGCCCCTTCCAGCAACCGATCCGCAGCTAGACGCCGCGGTGCGGCCATCCAGCCCATCTCTGCCTGGTGGCCTGCTTCCAGCCAGCGTTGGAGGGCGGCTGTGCGCAGCTGCAGTCGGGCGCTACCCGGCAGTCGAGCGATGCCGACAGGATCGAACCCCTGGAGGCGCGCCTGCTGTTTCAGGGCCCTGCTGAGCTGGCACAGATCGGTGTCATGCGACACGGAAATCGACCGTAAAGTTGGGCACCTTTTGGCATCTTGCCGTGTCCGCTTCCGCTTCGGGTTCCTCCTCCAACCTGCGCCTCGCGCCGGTGCTGCGTTGGCTCGGTCTCACCCTGGTGGTTCTGCTCGCTCTGCAGATCTCCGTTGTGCTCAGCGGTGCGGATTGGTCTGAGCCGGCTTTTCAGCAGCTGTTGATCGAGCGGCTGGTCAGCCAAGCACCGATGGGTTTTGTCGGTTTGCTGTTGATGCTGATCGGTTCCCGTCTGGATCATCCCGGTGCTGAGCGCACCGTGATCCGTTGGGTCGTCTGCGTTCTTTCCGCTCTGCTCACGGTGGTCATGATCGCGGTGGTTCCCATGGCGATCAGCGGCAATCAGACCCTTTCCGGTCAAGCGGACCAGACCCTTCAGCAGCGTCGCGGTCAGCTCGAGATGGCCCGTCAGCAAGGCAAGAATCCCGACAACGTCAAAATGCTCGGCGACCAACTGGCCCAGGCCGGTCAGCTCCCAGCTGGGGCGAGCGATGAAGAGAAAACCAAGGCGGCTCAGCGCTTTATCGATGGTCAGCTTCAGCAGATGGACGACCAGATCCAGCAGGCGGAGCGTCAGCGCAACCTTGCGGTGAATCAGCGCCGTTATGGCGGCACCGTCAGTGCTGTGGTGCTAGCTATCGCCTTCGTTCTTCTTGCCTTTGCAGCCGTTCTCTGAACGGCTTTTCTGACTGATCCTCTGGCCGCTGGTTAGGTTGGACAGACCTCGTCGACTCCAGGACCGGGACGTTTCTTGGTGCAGTCCAACCCCAGACCTGATCTGCCGCTCAGCGCCAGACTTCAACAGGATCTCAAGAATGACCTGATTGCTGGCTTGCTGGTGGTGATTCCGCTTGCCACCACGATCTGGCTGGCGACCACGGTGAGTCGCTTCGTTCTGGCCTTTCTCACGTCGATTCCGAAGCAGTTCAATCCCTTCATCACCCTCAATCCGCTGCTTCAGGACCTGATCAACCTGGCTTTGGGGCTCACGGTTCCTCTGTTGGGCATCCTCCTGATCGGTTTGATGGCCCGCAACATCGTCGGCCGTTGGCTGCTCGAGTTCGGGGAGGGAACCCTGTCGAGGATTCCCCTGGCTGGATCGGTCTACAAAACCCTCAAACAGCTGCTGGAGACGTTTCTTCGTGACAACTCCAAGCGCTTTCGTCGGGTCGTGCTGGTGGAGTATCCCCGGGAGGGTCTGTTTAGCGTCGGTTTTGTGACTGGGATCGTTGGCCCCTCTCTGCAAGCGGAGCTTGATCAGCCCTTGCTGAGCGTGTTCATTCCCACGGCGCCCAACCCCACCACCGGGTGGTACACCCTGGTGCCGGAGAGCTCCGTCCGTGATCTGAATATTTCCGTGGAGGATGCCTTCCGCACGATTATCTCGGCTGGGATCGTCAATCCCGATGAACGGGAAGCACCGGTGAATCGCAGTTTCTCCAGTTTGATCTCCCAATTGCGGGCCTCCGTGACGCCCTCTTCAAGCACCTCCGAAGCCTGACGCTTGCGTCTGCCGTTCCTCTTTCGCGAATCCTCCATGCAGTCCCGATCCCTGGCCCGAGAGCTGGCTCTTCTGGTGCTTGGTCAACTTCCTGACCGTGAGGTGAAAGCAATTCAGGAGTCGGCTAAGGCTGACTTCTCTGTGGAGAGCCTGCTCCAGAAAGCGCTTGACACGCTTCTTCAGCATTGGCGCGAGACCCTTGATGGCTGTGCTGCCGATCTGGAGAAGGCCCAGCAGCATTTGCTGGACAGCGAACTGAAGGATGGCGATCGCAGTGACAATGCCGTGGTGCGCGACCAGCTCAAGGCGTCCCTGGCGTCAGCTGAGCAGGTGCTGAACGGTTTGTCTGGATCTTTAGAGCTGCCACGACTGCTGGCCCTCGCCGATCAGGATC
The DNA here is from genome assembly GCF_004332405.1 of Synechococcus sp. BS56D. Taxonomy (NCBI): domain Bacteria; kingdom Bacillati; phylum Cyanobacteriota; class Cyanophyceae; order Synechococcales; family Synechococcaceae; genus Synechococcus; species Synechococcus sp. BS56D. Next base: position 336,277 of record NZ_PHQU01000002.1, read on the forward strand.
GTGTGCGGGAGGACGCCAGGCAGCGGATCGCGTTGGTGCTGGAGCAGCGCACCAGCATTGATGCCCGTTTGGATGGAGTGATGGAGGGCTGGAGGCTGACCCGTCTGCCTCGCATTGACCGGGATATTTTGCGTTTGGCTGTTGTGGATCTCACCGCTCTGAAGACCCCCGCAGCGGTTGCTTGTAATGAGGCTGTCGAGTTGGCCAATCGTTACAGCGATGATCAGGGGCGGCGCATGATCAATGGAGTGCTTCGCCGTCTCCAGGCGGCGGCATCCACCTCTTCCCTGTTCTGACCTCCGGTCACCCCAGCCCCGCATCGATGGTTTACGACTGGTTCAATCGCACCTCCGTTCCGCCCGGACAGGAGCCCGCCGATGGAGAGGTGACCGCTGCTGAACCCGCAGAGGCGGCTGAACCTGCGGCTGATCCATCACAGGCCAATGGGGCAGTTGCCGATGAGGATCCCCTGGAGTGGGCCCGGCAGGCCTACGCACGCCTGAAGGCGCAAAAGGCCCAGGAAGCATTGGCTGTTCAGGCAGAACAGGTTGCTCCTGCTAAGGAGTCCATCGCGTCCTCTGAGTCAGCGCCTCTCTCTGACTCTCAAGAGCGCGAATCCACACCCGAAGCGTCATCCGCGGTATCGCCTGATCCGGCTCCGACAGCGGGTTTGTCCCTGCTGGAGCAGGCAGCGGCCCAGCGTCAGGAACGCCGCGAAGATCTCGAACGCCGGAGCCTTCCAGTCGATCCCGTGGAGCCGGCCCAACCGGCTCAGTCCTTTGATATCAGCGGATCTCCTGCTCTGGTCAGCGATGGTGATGATCCACAGCTCGGAGCATTCGATGACACCTTCACCTGGTCTGCCGAGGTGCTCGCAGCCCAGGGGCGCCGCGCTGAGCAGGTATCGCTTGAAGAGATTGATTGGCTCGGTCGCCTGCGGCGCGGCCTTGAAAAGACCCGCCAGGGTTTTGTTACGAGCCTGCTGGAGAATCTGGGCGACGACCCCCTCACTCCAGAGGTGGTGGATGAACTGGAGGCTCTGCTGCTGCGGGCAGATGCCGGCGTGCAGGCCACCGATCAGGTGATGGAGGCCTTGCGCCGACGCCTGAATGAAGACGTGGTGGATCCTCGCGAAGGGATCCGGTTCTTGAAAGAGCAGCTGCGCAATCTGCTGGAGAAGCCCATTCAGGACAGCGGTGTCGAGCTTCTCGCTCCGGAGCGGGGTCGTCTCAATATTTGGCTGATGGTGGGAGTGAACGGTGTGGGCAAGACCACCACCCTCGGCAAACTCGCCAATCTCGCCGTCCGCAGTGGCTACAGCGCTCTTGTGGCCGCGGCCGACACCTTTCGTGCGGCGGCGGTGCAGCAGGTGGCGGTCTGGGCTGATCGCAGTGATGTGCCGGTGGTCTCTAATCCCTCGGCCAATGCCGATCCCGCGGCGGTGGTGTTCGATGCGATCGGTGCCGCCCGTTCCCGCAACGCCGATCTGCTCTTGGTGGATACGGCTGGTCGTCTGCAGACCAAGCACAACCTCATGGAGGAACTGCAGAAGATCCGTCGGATCGTTGATCGGCTTGCTCCGGAGGCCAAGGTCGAGTCTCTACTGGTGCTCGATGCGAGCCAGGGGCAGAACGGTCTGAAACAGGCGATGGCCTTTGCCAAGGCTGCTGATCTCACGGGTGTGGTGATCACCAAGCTTGATGGCACCGCCCGCGGTGGGGTCGCTCTGGCGGTCGCATCGGAGGCAGGTTTGCCGATCCGTTTCATCGGAGCAGGGGAGGGGATCCGAGATCTACGGCCTTTCAACAGCTTTGAGTTTGTCGAGGCATTGCTGGCCGGCCGCTGAACCCTTGCTACCTTGCGGGTCCTGCCATGGTTGGCCGTGAGCAGTAAGCCACCACGGCGCCACTCCACTCCGCGTCAACGCAGTGCCCCCCAGGCATTGACGGCTACAGCATCGTTTCGGCAGCTTCTCGACAGCCTTTCCAACGAACAGCGCACCAACCAGGACCTGTTGGTGTCTCTCGGTTTCGCTCTGCGCAGCTTCACCAACCTTGATCGTTTCCTGGAGCTGGTGCCCGTGGTGGCATCGCGGCTCGTTGGAGTGGAAGGAGCCCTCTTGGTGCCGTTTCAGGCGGATGGGCGCCTCTGGCGTGAGCAGCTCCAGGTTTTGCCGTCCGATCGATCGGAGGAGCTGCTGCGACAGGTCGCTGCCTACGAGCCTGGGCTGGTTGTGGGTTTCGCCTCAGAGGAGAGTCAGCTTCAGGGTCTCGATCATCTGGTTCAGCGTCAGCTCGGTCGAGCGGAGCTGTTTGCCACCAGCCTCGTGGCCCGTGGTCGTCCTCGGGGTCGTCTTTATGTGTTCAGCCATGGGCCGTCCATGGCCTGGAGCGAGGTGCATCGCCGCCACGTGCAACTGGTGGCCGATCTGGCCGCGGTGGCGATTGAAAACGACCTGATGCTGCAGCAGGCCCGTCGCCATGAACGGGTGGATCGCCAGCTCAGCATTGGTGCGGAGATCCAGGCGCAGCTGCTGCCCGATCGCTGCCCGGTGATTGAAGGGGTGGAGTTGTCGGCCCGTTGCCGCCCGGCGTTTCAGGTGGGCGGTGACTACTACGACTTCATCCCGACGCGACCGGAATTGATCGGGCGGCGACGTGAACGGGGTCGTTGGGCTCTCGTGATGGGGGATGTGATGGGCAAGGGGGTGCCGGCCGGTTTGCTGATGACCATGCTCCGGGGGATGCTCCGCGCCGAGGTGTTGAGCGGACTGCCTCCGGATCGCATCCTCCATGACCTCAATCAGCTGGCCCAGGAAGATCTGGCCCAGTCGCACCGGTTCGTCACCCTTTTTTATTCCGATTTCGATCCACGCACCCGCCGGCTTCGTTTTGCGAATGCGGCCCATAACCCGCCGCTGATTTGGCGTGCCCAACAGCGGACGATCAGTCGCCTCGATGCACCGGGTCTGTTGATCGGTCTTCAGCCGGAGGCCGACTACGGCTGCGGCGATGTGGTGCTCGAACCCGGTGACGTGATTCTGTATTACACCGATGGGGTCACGGAGGCCCCTGGCATCACGGGTGATCGCTTTGATGAAGCTCGCCTGATGCGAACCCTTGAGGCGGCCTGTCGTTCTGGGATGGGCTCCCAGGGCATCCTCGATCAGCTGTTTACCCGTCTGGATCGTTTTATCGGTGCGGATCGGCAGTTGGAGGATGACGCCTCGATGGTGGTGCTCAAGGTGCGTGAGGAGGTGATGCTTCCGTCTGTTCCCCGTTCTGCCCTCTGACAAGCTGAAGGCTGGTGGCGTGAACGGCAGGTATGGCAGCGGGAGTGACGGGCGGCGGCTCGGGCACCTGGAGTGATCGGTTTGAAGAGGGCTTGCACCCGGCGATCGAGCGCTTCAACGCCTCCATCGGGTTTGACATCACCCTGTTGCAGGAGGACCTGGATGGCTCGATCGCCCATGCACGCATGCTTGCTGAATGCGGAGTGATCAGCGATGAAGAGGCTGGTCAGCTCTGCGCCGGTTTGGAGCAGATTCGCAGCGAAGCGGCATCCGGCAACTTCCAGCCTGGCCTGGCCGATGAGGATGTGCATTTTGCGGTTGAGCGGCGTCTGATTGCCTTGCTGGGTCCGGTCGGTAAGAAGCTTCACACCGGCCGCAGCCGCAATGATCAGGTGGGAACGGATCTGCGTCTCTGGTTGCGCAGGAGGATCGACGCGCTGGAGCAGGCGGTTGTGCGTTGTCAGCGTGCCCTGCTCACGCAGGCCGATCGCCATCGTCAGACCTTGATTCCGGGCTACACCCATCTGCAGCGGGCCCAACCGCTTTGTCTGGCCCACCATCTGCTGGCCTACGTGGAAATGCTCGAGCGCGATCGTGAGCGACTCAGGGATGTGCGCGTTCGGGTGAACATCTCTCCGTTGGGGGCTGCGGCATTGGCTGGTACACCTGTGCCAATCAATCGACGCAGCACGGCAACGGCCCTGGGTTTTGAGCGGGTCTATGCCAACAGTCTTGATGCGGTGAGCGATCGGGATTTCGCGGTGGAGTTCTCCGCCGCGGCTGCTTTGGTGATGGCCCACCTCAGCCGCTTGGCGGAGGAGGTGATCTTCTGGGCGAGTGAGGAATGCGGTTTCGTGCGTCTGACCGACCGCTGCGCTACCGGTAGCAGCCTGATGCCTCAGAAGAAGAATCCAGATGTGCCGGAACTGGTGCGTGGAAAGTGTGGCCGGGTTTTCGGCCATTTGCAGGGCCTATTGACGATGATCAAGGGGTTGCCGCTTGCTTACAACAAGGATTTTCAGGAAGACAAGGAAGCCCTGTTTGATGTTGTTCGCACGACCTCTGATTGTCTCGAGGCCATGGCGATTCTTCTCGAGGAGGGGGTGGAGTTCCGACCGGAGCGTCTCGAGCAGGCTGTCGCCTCTGATTTTTCCAATGCCACCGATGTGGCTGATTATCTGGTGACCCGTGGTGTGCCCTTCCGTGAGGCTTATCAGTTGGTGGGTGCGGTGGTGAAGCGTTGCCTTCAGGACGGTGTGCTTTTGCGTGATCTCAGTCTTGAGCAGTGGCAGCAGTTTCATCCGGTGATTGAGGCGGATCTGCTGGAGGCGCTTGTGCCTCGCCGCGTGGTGGCGGCCCGTCTCAGTGAGGGGGGAACGGCTTTTGTTCGCGTTGAGGAGCAGCTGGCTCTCTGGTCTGAACGTTTGTCAACGAAGTGACTCACTGGGTCTACGCTAAACAAGCCAGAGGCCATTGATCCCTTTTCGGACCATGAACCGATGGCAGGTCAGGTCCCATCGGTCCCTCTTATCAACGGTCCATTAGGAAAGTGAGCATTTTCGTCGGCAATTTGCCCTTCCGCGCTGAGCAGGAAGACATCATTGAATTGTTCGCCGCCCATGGCGAAGTCACCAACTGTGCCCTTCCTCTGGAGCGCGACACCGGCCGCAAGCGTGGTTTCGCCTTCGTCGAAATGGCGGATGAGGCAGCAGAAGCTGCTGCGATTGAAGCCCTTCAGGGTGTTGAACTGATGGGCCGCCCCCTGCGCATCAACAAAGCCGAACCCCGCGGCAGTGCTCCCCGTCGAGGCGGTGGTGGCGGCTATGGCGGTGGTGGCTATGGCGGCGGCGGTGGTGGTGGCTACGGCGGTGGCGGTGGCGGCGGCGGTTATGGGGGCGGCGGTGGTCGCTCTGATGACGGCGGTGGCGGTGGTTATGGCGGTGGTTCCGGCGCCCGTGGCTGGGAAGATCGCAGCTACGGCGGTGGTGGCGGTTATGGGGGCGGCGGTGGAGCTCCCCAGGGCGGTGATTACGACGATGGCCGCAGTCGTCGTCGCCGTGGCGGTGGAGCTACTGCTCCCCAAGGCGACGATTACGGCGATTACGGCGGCGCAGAGGGCTGATCCCTTTCGCTGTTCCAGGCGATCAGCAGCACAGGTTCAGAGCCCGGCATCCTCAAGCTGCCGGGCGGCTGACTCGAGAACGGTCAGATCGGCTCCTTTGCGTTGGGCGTTCTGACCAAGATCCCTGCGCCAGTGGCGTGCTCCAGGCACTCCTTCCACCAGTTGCACGAGATGACGGCCCATGTCCCAGAGTCGTCCCCCCCGTTGGAGATGTCGTTCCGCATGGGGCATCAGTCCTCTCACCACCCCTGAGGCACTAACCGGTGGTCGTGCTGAATCGCCGTAGATCAGTTGGTCCACCTCGGCCCAGCGCAGGGGATGGGCGTAAGCCGCACGACCCACCATGGCTCCATCGCAGTGGCGCAGGGCATTGAGGCAGTCGCTTGGGGTGTCCAGCCCGCCATTCAGCTCGATGGTGAGCTCGGGTCGGCGCTCCTTCAGGGCAATCACTCTGTCGTGCTGCAGAGGCGGAATTGTGCGGTTCTGTTTGGGATCCAGTCCCTCCAGCCAGGCCTTGCGGGCATGCACGCTGAATCGTGATGCGCCAGCGGCGGCCACTGCATCCACGAAGGCGGTCAGTAGAGCATCGCTGTCGAGCGCATCGATACCGACCCGATGCTTGACAGTCACCGGCAGATCCGAGGCGGCTTTCATTGCTGCGACGCATCGGGCCACCGTCTCTGGTTCGGCCATCAGGCAGGCACCGAAATTCCCTGCTTGCACTCTGGGGCTCGGGCAGCCCACGTTGAGGTTGATCTCGTCATAGCCCCAGTCGGCGGCCATTCGGGTTGCTTCCGCCAGCAGCAGGGGATCGTCTCCACCCACTTGCAAGGCAAGGGGGTGCTCTTCTGGATCAAATCCCAGCAGTCGCTCCCGCCGATCGCTGTGGTGCAACGCTTGGGCCACCACCATCTCGCTGTAGAGCAAGGCTCTCCTGCTGATCTGCCGCATCAGCAGGCGGAAGTGACGATCGGTGCAGTCGAGCATTGGCGCCACACTGAAGCGCCAGGGCGGTTCCCGGTCGGAGCTGGTGGGGGAATCCATCCCCCCATGCTGCCTCGCGCCAGGCCTCGCTTAGAACATCAGCATTGCTTTTGCTCTCTGCCATGACCCTTTCCATTCGGCAGCGGCTACTGAGCCGTCGCTCTCTGCTCGGCCGCGTCATGGTGGTTGCGTTCGGTTGGATGGCAGCTCCCAGGCCTGTCCTGGCGGCGTCAAAGGCAGCAGACCCCGCCTGGACTCTCTCGGATGCTGAATGGAAGCGTCGGCTCACACCAGAGGCCTATCAAGTGTTGCGACGAGAAGGGACCGAGCGCCCCTTCACCAGTCCCCTGAATGGTGAGAAGCGCAAGGGCACTTATCACTGCGCTGGCTGTGACCTGCCTCTGTTTTCCTCTGCCGCCAAGTTCGACAGCGGCACGGGTTGGCCCAGCTTCTGGGAGCCGTTGGCCGGTGCGGTTGCCACGAAAGTAGATTTCAAATTGATCATTCCGCGCACCGAGTACCACTGCCGACGCTGCGGGGGCCATCAGGGTCATGTGTTCGATGACGGTCCAAGGCCTACCGGCAAGCGCTACTGCAACAACGGCGTCGCCCTCCGGTTCCAGCGCTCTGCATGATCTGATCGTGATCGGGGGTGGTGCCGCCGGCTTCATGGCAGCGATCACGGCTGCCGAGCAGGGGCTCAGGGATGTACTGGTCCTCGAGGCCACCCCTGATCCCCTCAGCAAGGTGCGCATCAGCGGCGGCGGTCGTTGCAATGTCACCCATGCCTGCTGGGATCCGATCGAACTGGTGGGCCATTACCCCCGCGGCAGTCGCCCCTTGCGCGGTCCCTTCAGTCGTTTCGCCTGCGGGGATGCTGTGGGCTGGTTTGCCGATCGAGGTCTGGAGCTTGTCGAGGAGCCGGATGGTCGGATGTTTCCTGTCGCCAACCGATCAGAGGCGGTGATCCACTGTTTGCGCCGTGCAGCTCGGAGTGCCGGTGTTGAGCTTCAGCTGCGTGCTCCGGTGCGCAGCCTGCGACAGCAGGACGACGGGTTTCTGCTCGAGGGCCATGGCCGCCAAGGCGAGACAGCTCCGTTTTGGACGGCCCGTCGGGTGCTCGTGGCCACCGGTGGTCATCCCAGTGGACGGCGACTGGCTGCTGCTCTCGGGCACCAGATCGTCGATCCCCTTCCCTCGCTGTTCACCCTGGCACTTCAGGCCCCTGGGCTTACAGCCTGTTCTGGGGTGGCGCTCGATGGCGTGGAACTGGAGCTCAGCCTGTCCGGCGGTCGCTGGCGACAGCTGGGCAGGGTGTTGATCACCCACTGGGGGCTCAGCGGTCCGGCGACTCTCCGACTGACGGCCTTCGCTGCTCGTGGTTTGCATGCGGAGCGGTATCGAGGCGAGCTGACCGTCCGCTGGTTGGCCGGGTTGGCCAATGCTGAGGTCTCCGCAACCCTGCAGACCCTGCGCCATCAGGAATCACGCCGCAGCCTCGCCGCAGCCCGACCCTATCCCCAGCGGCTGCCACGGCGGCTCTGGCTCACCCTGCTCGCTCAGGTGGGAGCTGATCCTCAGCGTCGCTGGGCGGACTGCCCAGCTGCCTGGGAGCGAGCCCTGGTGCAGGCGTTGACCGGCAGTCGCTATCCGATCCGGGGTCGAGGTCCTTTTGGAGAGGAGTTTGTGACGGCCGGTGGTGTCGCGCTTGGCGAGGTCAATCTGGCAACGATGGAGAGCCGACTGGTGAACGGTCTTCACTTCGCAGGGGAGCTGCTGGATGTGGATGGGGTCACCGGCGGCTTCAACTTCCAGCACTGCTGGAGCAGCGGTTGGCTGGCGGGTCAGGCGATCGCTGCCTCCCTCCTCTGAGCACTGTTCACTGGATCTGGTCGAACACCGTGAACATCGGCAAATACATGGCCAGCAGGATTGAGCCGACGATGCCACCAACCACGACGATCATGGCCGGTTCCAGCATCGAGGTGAGCGCTTTGACCGCCGCCGACACCTCGTCTTCGTAGAAGTCCGCCACTTTGCTGAGCATCTGGTCCATCTCGCCGGTTTCTTCACCGATCGCGAGCATGCTGAGGGCCATCTCCGGCAGCACCTTCTGGCGGTTCAGGGCTGTGCTCAGAAGCACCCCCTCCTGGACGAGCGTTCTTGAAGCCAGGATCGCGTCCGAGATGATCGAATTACCGGCCGTCTCGCTGGAGATTTCCAGGGACATGAGGATCGGCACGCCGGCGCGGGTGAGGGAACTGAAGATCCGGCAGAACTGAGCGGTGGCCGTTTTCATGATCAGGTCGCCGAACAGGGGTAGGCGCAGCATCAGCCGATCCACCACACGACGGCCTTTGTGGGTGTTGTAATAGCGAGCGAATAGCCAGACCCCCACCAGCAGCCCCCCCGCGAAGATCAAGGAGGCGGAGGATCGCAGCAGTTTGCTGAGGTCCACCATCAGCTGGGTGAACAGGGGCAGTTCCGCCCCCAGGTCTTCGAAGATTCCGGCAAAGGTGGGAATCAGAAAGATCGTCATGCCCAGGAACACGAGGATGGCGATCACCAGCACCGCAACCGGATAGCCCAGCGCGCCTTTGATCTGGTTCTGCAGGCGGGCGTTGTCTTCGAGCAGTTTGGCCAGGCGTTTCAGGGATTCATCGAGCACCCCCCCCGCCTCGCCCGCCTCCACCATGGCCACGGTGAGCTGATCAAAGACTTTCGGCCATTGCCGCATGGCTGCACCCATCGCCGTTCCCTGGTTCACCTCCAGTTGAACGGCGACGAGAGCCTTCTTGAACATCGGCAGTTTTTGCTGGCTGGCCATCAGATCGAGGCTGCGCACGATCGGTACGCCGGCATCCACCAGCGCGGCCAGCTTGCTGGCCCAGACGGCCTTCTCCTTCACGCCCGGAGGTTTCTGGAACGCCTCCCCCAGGTCGAGGGAGCGCAGTCCGGCCTTGGCTTGGCTGCCTGCGGCTGTCTGATCCTTGGTTTTGGCGCGTAGATCCGTGGCCTTGATGCCGCGTCTCCTGAGCTGGCGTCTGGCGTCGGCGGGATCACTGGCACGGATCGTCACCGATCGCGCCTGTCCTGAGGCGGAGGTGTAGCTGGCGGTGAAGGTGGCCATCGATCAGCGCCTGGGTCAGCCGTTCAGCAACCGTTCCAGTTCGGACGGTTTGCTCGCTTTGGTTCTCGCCTCATCCAGGCTGATCTCGCCGCGGTTGACCAAATCCGCTAAGGCCTTCTCCAGGGTCTGCATCCCCTGCTCTCCCCCGGTCTGGATCTGCGAGTAGAGCTGAGCGGTCTTGCCCTCGCGGATCAGATTCGCGACGGCTGGAGTGTTGATCAGGATTTCCTGCGCCATCACCCTGCCGAACTGGCCTGGTTGAGGATTCTCTTTCCGGCAGAGGGTCTGGGAGAACACCGCCACCAGGCTTCCAGACAGCTGCACGCGGATCTGGGTCTGCTGTCCGGGTGGGAATACATCCACCATGCGGTCGACGGTTTGAGCGGCTGAGCTGGTGTGCAAGGTGCCAAACACCAGGTGACCTGTTTCCGCCGCGGTGATCGCCAGCTGGATTGTTTCGAGATCGCGCATCTCCCCCACAAGGATCACGTCCGGGTCCTCCCGTAGGGCTGCTCGCAGGGCATTGGCGAAGCTTCGGGTGTCTTCGTTGAGCTGCCGTTGGTGCACCAGGCTGCGATCACTTCGATACACGAACTCGATCGGATCTTCGATCGTGAGGATGTGCTCTGCTCGGGTGTGATTGATGTGGTCGAGGAGGGCCGCGAGCGTCGTGGTCTTGCCGGAGCCCGTCGGGCCGGTCACCAGCACCAGCCCTCGCGGTCGCTTGCTCGTTTCCACCACCACCGAAGGCAGCTGCAGGGCCTCAATGCTGGGGATGCTGCTGCCGAGGGCCCGCAGGCAGGCGGCGTAACTGCCTTTCTGGCGATAGACGTTCACGCGGAATCGCGCCACCCCCTTCAGGCCGTAGGCGCAGTCCAACTCCCACGTCTGTTCGAGGGTCTTGCGCTGACTGTTGTTCAGCATCGAGAAGATCAGCCGGTTGCAGGTCTCCTCCGTCAGGGGGGTCTCCGTGAGGGGGCGGAGCTGCCCGCTGAAGCGTCCGTAGGGAGGTTGCCCGCTGGCGAGGTGCAGGTCGCTTCCGCTGCCCTGCACCAGCTGTTCCATCAGGTCTTCAATCATCAGGTCCATGGCAGGCAGCTCATTGACGCGGGCGCAGGCAGTACGGACATTCCAGCCAGGCTTCCTGCAGTCCGCCACCACAACCGGCGCAGGTCAGGGTGCTCAGGGCCCGGGCGCGGCGTTCCGATTCGAGTCCGGCATCGGTGAGGATCATGCGTCCCACCTCCTCCAGGGTGGTGAGTCCTTGGCGCACCAGCTCCAGGCTGTAACCCAGCAGCGTTTTCATGCCGCTCTCCAGGGCGAGGCGCCGGATCACGTCCGTGGTTGCTCCCTTCGCCACGGCGGTGGCCAGGGTTTCATTCATGCGCAACACCTCATACACACCAACCCGGCCGCGGTAGCCACTGCCCTGGCAATGACCACAGGCGTTGCCGCTTCCGTCGTGGTGACGGGCGCGCACGAAGCGCACATCCGTTTCTCTGTGGGTGATCAGTCCGAAGCGCCCCAGTTCGTCGGTATCGGGCTGGTAAGGCTCGCAGCAGTGGCTGCAGACCCGGCGCAACAGGCGTTGGGACACGATGCCGATCAGGGAAGCGCTGACCATGAACGGTTCGACGCCCATTTCGCTGAGACGGGCGATCGCACTCGGGGCGTCATTGCAGTGCAGGGTGGTCAGCACGAGGTGTCCGGTGAGGGCGGCTTCGATGGCTGTTTTGGCGGTTTCCAGATCGCGCGTCTCCCCCACCAGCAGCACATCCGGGTCCTGACGCATAAAGGCGCGCAGGGCGGTGCTGAAGTCGAATCCCTTGTCACGGTTGACCTGGCACTGGGTGATCCCAGGCAAGGTGTATTCAATGGGATCCTCCACCGTGGAGATGTTGATCCCAGGGTCGTTCCGTTCCGCCAGTAGCGAATAGAGCGTCGTGGATTTACCCGATCCAGTTGGGCCAGTGACCAGGATCATCCCGAAGGGTTTGGAGCCGAGGCTGCGCACCAGTTGCAGGGCGTCAGCATCGGTGATCAGCTTGTCCAGCCCCAGCTGGGTGGCGCCGCTGTCGAGCAGCCGCAGGACGATCTTTTCCCCGAAGCAGCTCGGAAGGCTGTTGACCCGGAAATCAACGGTGCGCTTCTGGAAGCGTCGCCGAATGCGCCCATCCTGGGCCTGTCGGCGTTCGGCGATATCTAAATCGGCCATGATTTTGAATCTTGAGGTCACTGCCGGCACAAGGCGACTCGGCAACGGTTCGCTGTAGCTCTGAAGCACGCCGTCCTGACGGAAGCGCACCTGAAGTCCGGCTTGCTGGGGTTCCACATGGATGTCACTGGCTTCCAGTTGCAGGGCCTGCAGCAGGATTCGGTTCACCAGATTCACGACCGGTGAGGCGTTGGTGTCTTGCAGGGTCTGCTCGAGGTCCTCGTGCAGGGCCGCCAGCCTCGCGGTTTCCTCGGGGTCTTCTTCCAAGACCCCCTCGGGATTGAAATTTTCAAGCAGGGATGGGCTGGCGACTGGGTTGGACGCCGGTTCTGCGCTGAAGGCTGTTTCTTGGGTGGCTGTTTCTCGGGAGAGCGCGCCCGTGGTCACTGTCTCGGGGGTGTTGGCTTCAACAGTGCTCTGCGGTTCTTGGAGTGCCAGCCCTTGGAGCTCCAGCCCTTGGAGCAGCCTTGCCAGCTTTGGCTGGTTGAGGTCTAGTCCCTTGCGTTCGATCGCGTCCCGCAGGCGGGAGGCGCTGAGGGGTGTGGGCTGTTCCGGCAGCGGGATCTGCAGGAGCAACTCCAGTTCCAACCGTTGCCGAGTCGGTTCGGAATCGGAGGTTGATGCCTGCTCGTTCATGCTCGACTCCGCAGACGATGCACGGTGATGGGTCGGAGGTGCGGGCTTCCGCCGCTTGTGGGAGGCACGCCTCACCCTTCAACATGTCTAGACGTGAATTCGGTCCCGGTCAGCATGAGTGGCGATCTCTCCTCCTCTGCGCATGAGTCCACCGCTGGTGGCGGTTCTGAGGTTCCGTCGTCATCTGTGAGTCCTGAGTCCGCCGCGCAGCAGCCCTCAGATTCCTCGACCGATGGCTCCGCTGGTTCGATGGACAGCCCAACAGCCAGTGAAACGGTCGATGTGTCGACCGAGTCTGCTGCTGACAACAGTGCCCGGCTCGAGCAGCTGGAGCGCGAGCACAGCAGCCTTCGGGAAGAACATGAGACCCTGCGCAGTCAATACATGCGCATCGCTGCCGATTTCGACAACTTCCGCAAGCGCCAGAGCCGGGATCAGGACGACCTCAAGCTGCAGCTCACCTGCAGCACCCTCAGCGAGATCCTGCCGGTGGTCGACAATTTTGAGCGGGCCCGCCAGCAGCTCAACCCTGAAAGCGAGGAGGCGCAGTCGCTGCATCGCAGTTATCAGGGCCTCTACAAGCAGTTGGTGGATGTGCTCAAACAGCTGGGAGTGGCCCCGATGCGAGTCGTGGGTCAGGACTTTGATCCGACCTTGCATGAGGCAGTGCTGCGGGAACCCAGCGACGAGCACCATGAGGATGTGGTGATCGAGGAGCTTCAGCGCGGTTATCACCTCAATGGCAGGGTGCTTCGCCACGCCATGGTCAAGGTCTCCATGGGGCCTGGTCCCCAGGGTGGGGCTGCAGCTCGTCCCGATGCCGATGCCGACAGCAGCTCCGCGGAGACTGGAGACTCCAGTGATGCGTCCGCTTGATCGCCTGGAGCTGGCCCTTAGGGTGATGAACGGGATGACGAGCTGATGGCCGATTACTACGAGCTGCTCGGGGTCGGAAGGGATGCCGATGCCGACAATCTGAAGCGGGCCTATCGGCGATTGGCTCGCCAATACCACCCGGATGTCAACAAGGATCCTGGTGCTGAGGATCGTTTCAAGGAGATCGGCCGCGCCTATGAGGTCCTCAGCGACCCTCAGACCCGTGCCCGTTACGACCAGTTCGGTGAGGCCGGTCTCGGTGGTGCTGCCGGCATGCCCGACATGGGCGACATGGGTGGCTTCGCCGATCTGTTCGAAACCTTCTTCAGCGGCTTCGGTGGAGCGGCAGGTGGGCGGCAGCAGCGGCGCCGCGGGCCCCAGCAGGGCGATGACCTCCGCTACGACCTCACGATCGATTTCGAGCAGGCGGTGTTCGGTCAGGAGCAGGAGATCCGTATCCCCCACCTGGAAACCTGCACCACCTGCAACGGCAGTGGCGCCAAAACCGGCAGTGGACCCACCACCTGCACCACCTGCGGTGGTGTTGGTCAGGTGCGACGTGCAACCCGAACTCCCTTCGGCAGCTTCACGCAGGTGGCGGAGTGTCCCAGTTGTGATGGCAGTGGTCAGGTGATCGCTGATCCCTGCTCCGCCTGCGGTGGCCAGGGGGTGCAGCAGGTTCGAAAGAAGTTGCGGATCAACATCCCTGCTGGTGTCGACACAGGCACCCGACTGCGGGTTGCCGGAGAGGGCAATGCCGGCCAGCGCGGCGGTCCCTCAGGGGATCTCTATGTCTTCCTCACCGTTCGTCCCCATCCCAGCTTGCGACGGGATGGCCTCACCGTGCTTTCCGAAGTGAAGGTGAGCTATCTCCAGGCCATTCTTGGCGACACGATCGAGGTGGAGACCGTCGATGGTCCTTCCAGCCTCGAGATTCCTGCCGGCACCCAGCCCAATGCCGTGCTCACCCTCGAGAACAAAGGCATCCCCAAGCTCGGCAACCCCGTGGCCCGAGGTCACCAGCGCATCACGGTCACCGTTCAGTTGCCCACCCGCCTCAATGCGGAAGAGAGGACCCTGCTGGAGGATCTGGCTGGCCACCATTCCGCCCGGGGTGAACAGCATCACCACCACAAGAGCGGATTGTTTGCCCGCCTGTTCGGACAACGCTGAACGGTGCCCTTTCCCGAGGCCGATTCGTCACTTGATCTTCGGGGCACCCCCTGCCCGGTGAATTTCATCAGGGCACGACTGGCCCTGGAGGGCCTGGAACCAGGGGCAGTGTTGGAGCTGGTGTTGGATCGGGGCGAACCTGAAGCCATGGTGTTGCCCGGTCTGGAGCGGGAGGGTCATGCCGTGTCGGTGCAGGAGACCACGGACGACTGGCTGAGACTTCACGTGACCTGCGCTGGTGGTTGATTCCGACCGCCGGTACGGGATGGTGGTGGCCCTTCAGGCCAACTATTTGGAGGTGGAGCTGGATGATCCGGAGGCGGGCCTTCGCCTGCTCTGCACCCGTCGCACGCGACTCGCCCATCGCGGTGCCGCGGTGCATGTCGGTGATCGGGTCTGGGTGGAGGCCATCGATCGGGAGCACAACCGCGCCGTGGTGGCGGAGGTGGACCCGCGCAGCAGCTGGTTGACGCGTCCACCCGTGGCCAATGTCACCGCGGTGGTGGTGGCTCTGGCCGTGGAGCAGCCTGCCTTTGATCCTGATCAGGCCAGTCGCTTTCTGCTGACGGCGGAGCAGACCGGTCTGCAGGTACATGTGCTGCTCAGCAAGTGCGATTTGATCCCGGCAGAGCAGCAGCAGGCGTTGGTTGAGCGTTTGCGTGGCTGGGGCTATGACCCCCTGGCGGTGTCCAGCCGTACGGGCATGGGACTGGAAACGCTTCGTTCCAGGCTGGCGCAGGGGTCGCTCTCAGTGCTCTGTGGTCCATCTGGAGTGGGTAAGAGCTCCCTGCTCAACGGTTTGATCCCCGGGTTGGAGCTCAGGGTTGCGGCAGTGTCCGGTCGTCTGCAGCGCGGCCGCCACACCACCCGTCATGTGGAGCTACATACCCTCCCTTCAGGCGCGAGGGTGGCCGACACTCCTGGTTTCAACCGGCCTGAGCTGCCAGGTGATGTGCAGAACCTGGAAGTGCTTTTCCCAGAGCTGCGTCGGCGACTAGAGGATCAACCCTGCCGATTCCGTGATTGTTTGCACCGGGGAGAACCTGGCTGTGGGATCGATCAGGACTGGGATCGCTATCCCCTTTACCGGCGTGCCGTCGAGGAGATGCTTGCCCTCAGCCGCCCATCCCGGGGAGGTTGAGGTTGAGGCCGCCTGTGAGTTCCTCCATGCGTTCTTTCATGGTGCCGGTGGAGCGTTCATAGGCCGACTTGAGTGCTGCGAGCACGGCCGCTTCACAGGCTTCTGTGCCTTCTGACAGGAGAGCTGGATCCAAGCGCACCCGCAGGGGTTGCTGATTGCCAGACAGCCACACACTCGCCCGGCCATCGTCTGATGTGCCTTCCAGTTCCATGGCGTCGAGCTCCTCCTGGAGCTTCTGGGCGTCCTGCTGGATCTGCTGGGCCTTCCGGAACGCTTCCGTGAGCTGACCGAAATTGGGGAGTCCGAACCCTGCCATGACGCCTTTGGAGGAACCGGCAGGTTAGGCGGTCAGGGCGAGGGAGTTTCGCTGAAGCCGAGGCGCTTCACTTCGGTGTGCAGTCGGATTCCTCGGTCCCGTTCGACCTCGGTTTGCACTAGCTCGATCAGATTGCCGATGTCGGCAGCGGTAGCTCCTCCGAGATTCACGATGAAATTGGCGTGGATGTTGGAGACCTCGGCGGCACCAACCCGACGGCCCTTCAGGCCCAGTGACTCGATCAGTTGACCGGCCTTGAGTGGTTCGGGATTGCGGAACACGCTGCCGCAGCTCGGCCATTGATACGGCTGTGTGGTGGTGCGATGGGACAGGTTGTCGCTGGTGCGACGGCTGAGCTCGGCTGGATCATGACCGGGTTCCAGCAGGAATTGCGCGGCGATCACCAGGTGCTCGGCACTTTGCAGGCGACTGTGCCGATAGGAAAAGTCGAGGACTTCGCTGGTGAGGGTGATTGGCTCGCTGCTGGTGCCCTGGAGATCGAGAACGTCGACTGAGACCAGCCGTTCTGCGGTGCAGCCCCCTTGGGCTCCAGCGTTCATCACGGCGGCGCCTCCCACGGTGCCTGGAATGCCCACGGCCCATTCCAGGCCGTGGAGACCGGCCTTGGCAGCCCGGCGCGCCAGGGTGGGAATCGGCTCTCCGGCCCAGGCGCTGACCTCACCGCTGTCGCCACAGACCTGGCTGCCCTGCAACTTCCGCAGGCAAAGGGTGAGCCCCGGCAGCCCGCGATCGCTGATCAGCAGATTGGAGCCTGCGCCGATCACCCGGATCGGTAGGGATTCGATCTGAGCCCACTGCAGCAGCTCCTGCAGCTGGTGGATGTCTGCTGGTTCCGCCAGCCATTCGGCCGGACCACCCACGCGCCAGGTGGTGTAGTCGGCGAGAGCGACCTGCCGACGCAGCACGCCCGACTGCTCAAGCTGCATCAGGCCGCCAGTGGTGAGCGACATGAGGCTTTCGAGGAAGACGTGTCGTCGGCAAGACGGCTCCAGAGGCTGTTGACATCACCGGCGCCCATGGCGAGCACGAGATCCTCGGGCCGGCTGTGCTCCTGCACCAGCACGGTGAGCTCCTCCAGGCTGTCGGCCACTAGAACGGGACGCTCCGGTGCCAATCGATGCAGGGACGAGGCCAGTGCGTGGCTGTTCACGTCGGCGATCGGTGCTTCACCGGCGCTGTAGACAGGGGCGAGCAGAACGCAATCGGCCAGGGTCAGGGCCGCAGCGAACTCCTCGAGGAATTCCTGGGTACGGCTGAAACGGTGGGGCTGGAAGACCACCATCAACCGTTGGGGCGCCCGGGGCAGGGGACTGCGACCGCTGTTGAGCATCAGGCGCGCCATGCTCAGTGTGGCGCGGACCTCACTGGGGTGATGGGCGTAGTCGTCCACGATCTGGCGTCCTTGCCAGTCGCCGCGGAAATCAAAGCGCCGACCCGGGGCCTGCAGCTGTTCAAGTCCCTGCTTCAGCTGATCGAAGCTCACGCCCGCTAAGCGACAGGCAGCCAGCGCTGCGGTCACGTTGCTGAGGTTGTGCAGCCCAGGCAGGGGGAGGGTGATTTGCCCGATCTGCTCCCCAGCTTCGTAGAAGTCGGCGATGGTGCGGTCGCCGTCTAGTGCCACCGGTAGCGCTGCGAAATCGACTCCCTCGCTCCGTTGAACAGACCACCAGGCGGCCGCTTGAAAATGCTCGCGCAGAATCGGGTCGTCGTGGTTGGCCAGCAGACGACCGCAACCCTGGGCGAAACGCCCCATGGTGGCGATCAGGTCCTCAAGGTTCTTGTAGTGATCGGTATGGTCCAGTTCCAGATTGGTGATCACACCGAGTTCGGCCTCGAACTTCACCAGGGAGCCATCCGATTCATCTGCCTCCGCGACCAGGAAGCGGCCGGTGCCGGCATGGCCATTGCTGCCGAAGCAAGGAACAACGCCACCGATGACGGCGGTGGGGTCTTCACCAGCCGCCGCCAGCAGGGTGGTGATCACTGTGCTGGTGGTGGTTTTTCCATGGCTGCCTGCCACCGCGATCGACGGTTGATCGGCGATCAGAGCAGCGAGTACGTCGGAGCGATGCCAGATGCTGAGACCATGCGCGCGGGCGGCAGCGAATTCAGGATTGTTAGCCGGAATCGCGGTGCTGACCACGACCAGCGGGGCTAGCTCCGACGCCGCGATCAGCCCATCGATGGTGCTGGCCACCTGGGAATCCAGCACCTGGATGCCCTGATCGATCAGACGCTGAACGATCGGCGTGCGCTTGGGTTCCGAACCACTCACCCGAAAGCCGCGTTCCGCCAGGATCAGCGCCAGCGCGGACATGCCAATGCCGCCGATGCCGATGAAATGAACGGGCTGCTGCCGGCTGAGCGAACTGGCCAATGGGCTGGATCGTGAGCCCGAAAGATAAGGCAGTCCTTGGCCGAAAGCTTGTCTTCGACACGCATGTCAGCACTCCACCCCATGTCAGGTTCGGCGCCCACCTGGGGTCTTCAGGGATCGCGGCAGGGGCTTGGACAGGGGAATCCTATTGATTTCTGTATGATCGGCGGCCAAACCACCCACTGCGGTCCGCCGCTTTTGCCATGACCCTGCGCGTTGCGATCAATGGATTCGGCCGAATCGGTCGCAACTTCATGCGCTGCTGGATCAGCCGTGGGGCCAACACCGACATCGAGGTGGTGGGTCTGAATGACACCTCCGACCCCAAGACCAATTCCCACCTGCTCACCTACGACACCATGTTGGGTCGTATTCAGGGTGCAGAGATCGGTTACACCGACGACACCCTGATCGTGAATGGCAAGACGATCAAGTGCTACTCCGACCGCAATCCCCTCAACCTCCCCTGGAAGGAGTGGGACATCGATCTGGTCATCGAGTCCACAGGTGTGTTCAACACCGATGAGAAAGCCAGCATGCACCTGCAGGCCGGTGCCAAGAAGGTGATCCTCACCGCTCCTGGCAAGGGCCCTGGTGTGGGCACCTTCGTGGTGGGCGTGAACGCTGATCAATACCGCCACGAGGACTTCAACATCCTGTCCAATGCCAGCTGCACCACCAACTGCATGGCGCCGATCGTCAAGGTGATCGACCAGGAATTCGGCATCGTCAAAGGCTCGATGACCACGGTGCACAGCTACACCGGTGACCAGCGCATCCTCGATGCCAGCCACCGCGACCTGCGCCGCGCCCGTGCCGCTGCGATGAACATTGTTCCCACCACGACGGGAGCTGCTCAGGCTGTGGCTCTGGTCTACCCCGAAGTGAAGGGCAAGCTCGACGGTCTCGCTCTGCGCGTTCCCACCCCGAACGTGTCCCTGGTGGACATGGTCTTCAACGTGAGCAAGAACACCACCAGGGAGGAGGTGAACGCTTCACTGAAGGCTGCGTCCGAAGGTTCAGCCAAGGGCATCATCAAGTACTGCGAACTGCCCCTGGTCTCCACTGACCACGCAGGTACCGATGAGTCCACCATCGTGGATGCCGAGCTCACCAAGGTGATGGGCGGTGACCAGGTCAAGATCCTGTCCTGGTACGACAACGAGTGGGGCTACAGCCAGCGTGTGGTTGATCTCGCCGAAATCGTCGCCAAGAACTGGAAGTGAAGACACAAGCACTCTCCTGAGTGCTGTTCGTGACTGTTTCAACCCCTCCTGGATGGAGGGGTTTTTTGTTGCGGACTTACCTGGCCGCTGGCCTTTCCCTAAGCGCTGAAATGGGTGTATCCGGCTGCCGCAGAGACCACGCCGCTGCCGTCGCTCCAGCAGATTTGACCGTTGGCGTCACTGATCTCGCCGATCCTCTGGCTGCCTGGTTGTCGGGCCAGCCAGTCTCGTGCCCAGTCGGGGGGCAGGCTCAGCACAAGTTCAAAGTCTTCCCCGCCATTCAGGCACCAGCTCTGCCATGGCTCTGTCTGGGGCCAACCTTGGGCTAGGGGAAGAGCCCTGGGATCGAGCAGTGCTCCGCAGTGGCTGCTGCGGCAGAGATCTCTTACCGCTGTGAGCAGCCCATCGCTGCTGTCGGTGCCTCCTGCTCGCCACTCCAGACCATCGGGTTTGCAGCCCAGCAAGCTGTGCAGCGCATCGAAACGGGGTTGGGGGCGTTGATGCTGGCGAATCGCCTGCTTGCAGAGTGCGGGGTCGATGCCTTCGAGTGCCGGATCGAGGCTGTTTTGGAGCAGCGCCAGCCCCAGCCTGCTGAGGCCATGGGGACCACTCACCACCAACCAGTCACCTGGCCTGGCCTGATTGCGATGCAGACGGAGTCGACTGCACCGACCCAGGGCGGTGATCGCCAGCATGCGCTGTTGACCGCTGGTGCAGTCTCCGCCCAGCAACACCCCGCCGTGGCAGTGCAGGGCAGCCTGAAGACCTTGATAAACCCCCTCCACCCAGCGCCAGGGGGTGTCTGCAGGGGCGACCAGTCCGACCGTGATTCCTAAGACGTGATCAGCGCCGCTGGCGGCGAGGTCGGAGAGATTGACAGCGGCAGCCCGCCAGCCCACATCCTCTGCCTCCGTGGTGGCATCACTGAAATGAACGCCATCCACCAGCAGATCCGTGTTCACCAGCAGCTTGCTGCCATCGGATTCGATCAGGGCCGTGTCGTCCTCGAACTGACCAGGAGGGGCGTAAGCGGCCAGGCGACGGATCAGCTCCGCTTCCCCCAGGTCGCGCAGACGTTCAGCCACGGAATCGTTCAGCCAAGGGATCGTGCTCAGGCGTGGGGCTGCAGCCGATCAGCCCCATCGATCACTTTGATGCTGACCACGCTGTCGTCAACACCGAGTTCCTCGAGCACATCAAAGCCATCCACGACGTAGCCGAAGGCCGCATTGCGTCCATCCACCAGGTTGAGACCGGCGGGGGTGAGCTCGGCCTCGTAGAGGAACATGAAGAACTGGGACGATCCATCGTCCAGTGCCTGGTCGGAATGGGCCCAGCCCAGGGTGCCGAGGGTGGCGAAGGGGAGTGTCGGAGTGGCCTTGTAGAGCCCCACATCTTCGAAGGTCTGGTTGTAGAAGGTCTCCGCTTCACCGGGAACGCGGATCTCCAGGGGCACGTGGCGTTCTTTTTTGGTGCTCGGATCGACGTAGCCGATTTCGGGCCCCTTGGGATCACCGGTCTGAAGGATGTAGAAGTCTTCAGCGCGGATGAAGGGCAAGCCGTCGTAGAAGCCCTTGAGGCTCAGATCGATGAAGGCTCCTGCGGTGAGCGGAGCGTTGTAGCCATCCACCACCGCAGTGAGATCGCCTTGGCTGGTGCTGATGGTCACGGTGGCGCGACCCTGAAGGCGGGGCAGGGCGTCGAACTCCGCAGGGATTGCTGGGATCGTGTCGTCCGTCAGCAGTGCTTCGAGATCACCGACCAGGCTGAGGGTGGATCGACGTCTGTCGATGAAGGCGGACTTGTCTTGCCGCTCGACTTCGTCTTGGAGTTGGTGGATGCCTTCGGAGACAGCATCGAGCAGCTGATCGGCTGTTGCTTGGTCCGCCTCGGGCATGGCGGTGAGGATCGTGTTGCGTCGCGTCGCCAATAGCGCTTGGCTGCGGCTGAGGGAGCGGGCCAGGGCACTCCAGCGTTTCGCCCGCAGGTCATCGCTGGTGCCTTCGAGTCGGTGCTGGAGCTCGCGCAGGTCTGCCTGATCGAAGGGGAGTGCGTCACGGAGGATCGCTGCGGGATCCTTGACGGCATTGCCCTGGGGCAGGCCGGCATAGGCCGGTGCTGCCAGCCAGAGGCCAGTGGCGGTGATCAGGGCGATCAGCAGGGAGCAGAGTCGCTGATGTGCCATGGGGAACCCAGGTGCTGCCTGGACTTTGGCACAGCCGTATGATCCCCTGAACCGTTCCGCGGGAATGATCTCCAGCAACGACTTTCGCACCGGCACCACAATTGAGCTCGACGGTGCCGTCTGGCGCGTCGTCGAGTTCCTGCACGTGAAGCCCGGCAAGGGTTCTGCCTTCGTTCGCACCAAGCTCAAGGCTGTGCAGAGCGGCAGCGTGGTTGAAAAGACCTTCCGTGCCGGCGAAATGCTTCCGCAGGCCATGCTCGAGAAGGCCACTCTCCAGCACACCTACATGGAGGGTGACGATTACGTCTTCATGGACATGGGTTCCTACGAGGAGACCCGTCTCACCGCCCAACAGATTGGCGACAGCCGCAAATACCTCAAGGAAGGCATGGAGGTCAGCGTCGTGTCTTGGAATGGCAAGCCCCTTGAGGTGGAACTGCCCAATTCCGTTGTCCTTGAGATCACGCAGACCGACCCTGGCGTGAAGGGTGATACCGCCACTGGCGGCACGAAGCCCGCCATTCTCGAGACTGGAGCCCAGGTGATGGTTCCCCTGTTCCTCTCGATTGGCGAGAAGATCAAGGTCGACACCCGCAACGACTCTTATCTGGGCCGCGAGAACGGATGACCATGCAGCTTGATCACGACCAGCTCCATCGCCTCCTGGAGGCGCTCTCGGAGAGCGACATTCAGGAATTCCGACTGGAGGGGGATGACTTCCGCCTGGAAGTTCGTCGCAATCTCCCCACCATCGCTGTGGCTGCTGCAGCTCCCGCTCCAGCAACCGCCTCTGCGGCACCGATCGAGGTGCTACAGGAAAGCACTGCTGGCCCTGCCACCCCACCCCCTGTGGTGCCGGCATCCCGCTCTGACCTGGTGGACGTCACAGCGCCAATGGTTGGCACCTTCTATCGCGCTCCGGCTCCGGGTGAGGACCCCTTCGTTGAGGTGGGAACCCGGGTGAACTCCGGTCAAACCGTCTGCATCCTCGAGGCGATGAAGCTGATGAATGAGCTGGAGGTCGAGCTGGCCGGTGAGGTGATTGAGATCCTTGTCGACAACGGCACACCAGTGGAGTTCGGTCAGGTTTTGATGCGGGTCAAGCCCGGCTAGTCGAGCTGAGCTCCCAGGCCGCTTGCAGGGCGGCCACCATGCTGTCTGCCCGGGCGACTCCACGCCCGGCGATGTCGAAGCCCGTGCCGTGATCTGGTGAAGTGCGCAGAAAGGGCAAGCCCAGGGTGGTGTTCACGGCTTGGTCGAAAGCCAGCAGCTTCACGGGAATCAAACCCTGGTCGTGATACAGCGCCAGGATTCCATCCGGACTGTCTGTGTAGGCCCCCTGTTGCCAGGATCGGGCGGCACTGAGCCAGCAGGTGTCCGGTGGTAACGGTCCACTCAGGGACACTTCGGGATGGTCCTGGGACCACTCCTGAAGCAGAGGTGCCAGCCAGCGTTGCTCTTCATCCCCCAGCTGCCCCTCTTCGCCGGCATGGGGGTTGAGCCCTGCCACCAGCAGCCTTGGGCTGGGGTTGAAGCGCTGGCAGAACGCGGCGAGTGTATTGAGTTTGTGCAGGATGCGGGCTGGTGTGAGCTGTTCGGGAACGGCGGCAAGTGGGATGTGGGTGGTGGCCAGCAGGGTGTTGAGGCGCCAGCCAGTCAAGGGTGAGACCGCCGTGAACAGCATTGAGGCTTGATCGGTTCCGCATAGTTCCGCCAGCCGTTCGGTCTGGCCTGGATAGTGATGGCCTGCGGCATGCCAGGCATGTTTGGCGATTGGTGCGGTCACCAGGGCCCGCCCTTGCCCCTGGAGCACCGCTTTGGTGGCGGTGGTCAACCACTGAAAGCTGCTGTCTCCACTGATGGCGCTTGGGTCTCCAGCCTCGATCTTGTGGCTGAGGGGTTGGTCGAGCATCGGTAGCCCGTCTGGATCTGCCAGCGGGCCTGCAGCATTGGCCCGCAGCTGCTGATACGTGGCTTCTAGAGCGCGACGACAGCCCACAAGCAGGGGGTTCAGGTCGGATGGCAGAGCCGGTGAGGCGAGAGCTTTCAGGGTCACCTCCATGCCGATGCCCGCCGGATCACCCAGGGCGATCAGCAGCGTCTGATTAGCGTCGGAGGACTCGATCGTCATGGCGATGCTGCGCTGGTTGCTTCTAGGGCTTCTGCTGTATGGCCTGGGGACGGCCCTGCGTCAGGGCTGGCTGGAGGTGCAGTGGCATCGTCTGCTCCATGACGCCGGTCTCACATTCATTGATCCGGAGAAGCCGATCCAGTGGAATGAGCTGATTCTGGGCGCTCCGGAGTCGGAGGGGGCTGATCAGCGGAAGGCACCGCAGCCCTGAATCCTTCCACCTTGAGGCAGTCCAGCAGGCCGCTGCGAAAATCCGGGTGCAGCAGCGTGTAGCCAAGCTCCTGGCAGAGCAGATGATTGCTCACCCGGCGGTTCTCTGCCCAGAAGGAGCGGGCCATCGCGCTCATGGCGACGCTGGCTTCGCTGTAGGGCTTCGGTTCGGGGATGGCCACGCCCAGCAGGGAGGCTGCATGGCGTTGCACCGTGGCCGATGGGGCCGGTTCGTTGTCGCTGATGTTCACGATCTCAGGCCGCTGCCCCTGCGCCGCACGTTCGATCAGGTGCAGACAGGCGCCTGCAATGTCATCGACATGGATGCGGCAAAACACTTGGTTGGGTTTGTCGATCGGTTGTAGTTCACCGCGGCTAATTGTCCGAAGCGGCGAGCGGTCGGGGCCGTAGATCCCTGGCAGGCGAAGAATCTGCACGGGAAGACCAGATTCCAGCCAGGCCTGCTCACAGGCAAGTCGTCGCTGGCTGCGTTCCTGGGTGGGCTTGGCTGGATCCGATTCCTGCACCCAGCCTCCCTGGCGGTCTCCGTAAACGCCGGTGGTGGACAGATAGCCCACCCACTGCAGGGGGAGCTGTTGCAGTTGCTCCCCAAGACAGCGCAGCACCGGATCCTGTCCATTGCGTTCAGGAGGAATGGTGCTGAGCACGTGGGTTACATCGTTCAACTGCTCCGGATCGGGATGTTTGGCCAGTTGGCTGTCAAAGCGCAGCACCGACCCAAGGTCTGATTCATCGGGAAGGCGCCGCGTGGTGAGAACCCTGGCCCCTTGGCGTCGAGCGAGGGCGGCCAGATGGCTGCCACTGAATCCGGCTCCCAGCACGAGGAGGGTGGCGTCCGGCGGCAGAGGCGGGCAGTGGTTGACAAGATCGTCGAGCATCAGTACAAGTGTATTAGTTCACCGTTGGCTCATGACCGGCTCCTGCCTGACCCTGGTACCCACGTCATCCATCATCGCGCCGCGGCGCCGGGCGCTGCGCCTCTCCTTGTCCACCACTAGTGCCGCCTTGGTGGCTGCTGCCTGCATCTCAGGAGCGTTTCTGTTGGCGCCAGAGCAGCCTGAGCAGCAGGCCTCGATTTGCCAGCGCCACAACTCCGCTGTCGCCTGCCGCGTTTGGTGAGCGGAGCTCAGGTTCAGGCGGGTTGCAGCAGCCAATCGCCGTTCTGGGCGTCATCGCCGGGGGCGTCACCGTGCTCCAAGTCATCGCCAGCGTTGCTTTCCAGCTCCGGTTGGGCCCACTGAAGAAGTCTGAGGGCGAGGCGCAGATCGCCATCCATCCAGGCGCGGATCGCCATGGCCCGCCGGGGATCGTAGAAGCGTTGCCTCCGGTACCAGTCGAAAGCATCGGCATCCGACTTGTGTCCATTGCAGGACAGGCAGGCCGGCACGCAGTTTTCAGTCACACTCAAGCCGCCACGACTACGTGGCAGAACATGATCAATCGACTCTGATGGTTTGCCGCAATAAATGCAACTTTTGCCCGTGAACTTATGCAGGGATTGACGCCATCGTCGGACACGCAATTTGGGACATAGATCTTCAAGGAAAACCGCATCCCTGCTGTGCATCCGAGTGCCTCGGTTGTGCGCAGTGTGCCGTCTCTTCCCGGTGCGTCAATGTGTCGAAGACTGCATTTCAGAAGGTTCATCTCGCTCTGGGATCACAGCATTTCCTGCCTGCTTGTGCCTTGCCTGAGAAGCCTTAAGATGGTTTTTGCTGACTGATTCAGCCACGGCTTCAACAACGGCATCGCAGTGTTATCTCGGGCTCTCTCCTGCAGGTCTTGTGCAGGTGATGCATCCCTTTGATGCCGTCACCCAGGCTCAGATCCGACGGATCCGACCCCGGGGGGTGTGGCGCGGTGCCAAGCGAGGTTGGGAATTCCCCTTGGCCGCGGCCAAGGAGCTTCAGGCCCAGCTGGGCCCGCGGTTTCCGGTGCGCGACGATCTGGCCCGCTGGATGGCCTGGCATCAGCATCCGATGCCTCCTTTGCCTTCCCATCGCCAGTTGGTCGCATTGGCCGATCTGGATCAGGCGCTGCCTGACGGACGTCAGCCGCTGCCCCATCAGCGCAGTGGTGCCCGATGGTTGCTGGCTCGCAGAGGCGCGGTCCTCGCCGATGAGATGGGTCTTGGCAAGACCCTCACCGCCCTGTTGGCGGCTCGTGCCATGCAACGTGCCCTCCCGCTGGAGCTGGTGGTGGTGGCCCCGGTTGGACTCCATGACCACTGGCGGCGGGAGGCTGATGCCCTGGGGCTCAGCCCTACGTTGCTCAGTTGGGCTCGACTCCCTGACGACCTGCCCGAGGCGGGAACGCTGCTGGTGGTGGATGAGGCCCATTTCGGCCAGTCGATGCAGGCCCAGCGCACCCAGTCTCTGCTGCGCCTCGCCCGTCACCCCCGGTT
The DNA here is from genome assembly GCF_004332405.1 of Synechococcus sp. BS56D. Classification (NCBI taxonomy): domain Bacteria; kingdom Bacillati; phylum Cyanobacteriota; class Cyanophyceae; order Synechococcales; family Synechococcaceae; genus Synechococcus; species Synechococcus sp. BS56D. The sequence goes on from NZ_PHQU01000002.1 coordinate 362,737, forward strand.
GCGGGCGATCTGGCTGCTCACGGGCACGCCGATGAAGAATGGCCGGCCCGATCAGCTCTATCCATTACTGGCTGCGATTGATCATCCGATCGCCCGAGATCAACGCCAGTTTGAGGAGCGGTACTGCCAGGGTCATTGGCGCGAGCAGGCTGGTCAGCGGCGCTGGCAGGCCGGCGGCGCCAGTCAGTTGGAGGAGTTGCGACGGTTCACCCGCCCGCTGGTGCTCCATCGGCGCAAGCAGCGCCTTTTGGGGCTGCCGCCGAAGGAGCGGCGCTTTGAGCCTCTCCAGCTAGAGGATGCTGAGGCCCGCGGGATGGATCACCGTCTTGCTCAGGTGATTGAGGAGTACCGCCGAAGAGTGCGGGCTGGATCGGTGCGCTCCGATGCGGAATCCTTTGCTGTGCTGACGGCCCTGCGCCGAATTGCTGCGGAGTTCAAATTGCCAGCGGCGGCCAGCCTGGTGGAAACACTGCGTCGCCAGGGACAGGCGGTTGTGCTCTTCAGCAGCTTTGTGGAGCCCCTGCATCTTTTGCAGCAGCGCCTGGGGGGTGCCGTGCTGAGCGGGCGATTACGACCTGAGGATCGTCAGGGGGTGGTGGATCGCTTTCAGGCGGGTGAGACCGATTTGCTGCTCAGCACCTATGGCACCGGCGGTCTTGGTTTCACCTTGCATCGGGCCCGCAGGGTGGTGTTGCTGGAACGGCCCTGGACCCCTGGAGCTGTTGATCAGGCCGAGGACCGCTGCCATCGGCTTGGGATGGATGGGGGGTTGATCAGCTACTGGTTGCAGTTGGGGCTAGCCGATCAGCTGGTAGATGCGCTCGTGGCCAGTAAGGCGCGCCAGATTGAAATTTTGCTGGGCCCCAGAAGCCTGACCCTGGAGCGTCAGCCCTTGCCCGCGCTGCTGCTGCGCTGTTTGCAAGATGCCTGACGCACCTTCAGCTCATGGCTGATCATCGGATCGGCGGCTCTCCCCTGCTTGTTCACCAGCTGCATGGCTTGGTTGACATCGCTGCAAGCCTGGTCGAGGCGGCCGAGCAGCGTGTAGAGCAGAGAGCGATCCGTGAGCGGACCAGGGTCGCTTCGATGGAGGTCGACCACAGCATTGCAGCGGCGGAGCGCCCGTTCGAGTCGATTGAGATCAAGGTTTTCCAGGCAGGCCTGGGCGGGTAATTCAGGATCGCTGTCCTTGCGGGTCGCGGCTGAGCGGCTACTGCAGCCCAGGCCTGAGACCAACAGGCCGGCCAGAAGTAGGCCGACCACAAGGTGTCTGGGTTCAGTAGCTGTATCGCTGATCACCGTAGGTATTGGAGTAGGAACCGGAGCTGGAGGACTTGGCCTTGGGTTGATCTTGGGGAAGCTTGGCGGAGCGGTCGGATCCCCCGAACAGGTCACCGAGATAGCGACCGCAGTCGGGATAACTGCCGGGATCTTTGACCACAGCCTCGGTGATCATCACAGCAGCATGTTCAGGGGAGGTTTTGAAGACGCTATTGCCCTGACGCTTTATCAGTGCATAAGAAGCTTCCCAGCTGACGCTGTGGTCGTTCCCGTTGCTGCGCATGAAGCAGTAGATCTGGGCGCCTTTGTTGGGTTCAGGCTTATCAGCCGCTTTGACGCCGCTCGCCACCAGGTTGAGCCCGGCGAGTCCGGCCAGGGTAAGGACGGTTGCAAGACGGATCTGGATCCTGGCCATAACTGGACGTTGTAGACGAACTGCGCCAACGTATCGAGTCCGCGGTCGCTGTCCAGAGTCCATTCAGGACTCGCCCATGCCTAGAGGGACTAGCAGTTTCACCACAAGCGGAAGAACGAGAAGCACCGTGATCAGGCGCACGGCATGGAGCGCGGCCACGGCGGCTCCAACGCCAAAGTCGGCACCCACCAGACTCATGCCGCTGATGCCGCCGGGAGCGGCTCCCAGCAGAGCAACCACAGGATCGATCCCGAGGAGCCGGCTGGTCCAGAGCCCCACCACCAGGCCGGTCATCACCAGGGTGACGGTGATCAGGATTGCCGGGCGCCAAAGCTGCTGAAGCTGGTCCAGTGATTCCCTCGTGAGGCCAGTGCCGATCACGGTGCCGATGCCGATCTCGAGGGCGGTGCGGGTGCCAGGGGGCCACTCCGCCTGGGGCAGCCGACCGCTCATGCTTACCAATCCGGCACCAATGAGAGCGCCAGCGAGTGGTGCCGCCGGGATGCCGGTGCGCAGAGCCAGAAGACCGAGGCTTGTTCCTGCCAAGAGATAGACCAGAAGCGTTGCCGGAGCGGGCATGGGGGGATTCCGATCAGGGAAGACTTCCAGTCTGATCTGCGATGTGTTGTCATCGGCTCATTCCCTCCGGTCTTCCCCCGGTCATGACCCAATCCGTGTCCTTCCGAATCACCCGCACGGCTGAGGATGTCGCCCAGACCCTCAACGCGCTCTCTCAGCGTCTGGTGAAACTGGAGCAGCGGTTGGAGAGCGTGGATCTGCAACTGCGTCAGCAGCAGGATGCCCAGGCCATGCCGGTGGCGGAGATCGAGCGCCTCGATGGAGTCGATCAGATTCTTCAGGACTGCCGTGAACTGCTCCTTCAGTCGGAACCAGCTCAGCTCCATGGAGAGGAGGAGCACCAGCACGACGATCAGCATGGCGAGCATGAGCACCACGATGAGGCCATGGCTGCTTGATTAACGGCTGCTTGATTAAGGGGCTGCTTGATCAACGAGCTGCTTGAGGAACAGGTCGGTATCGCAGCGGGCTGGCCAGGGGTGTCAAAATAAAAAGAAAGCCAACCATGGCACTCTCTAACTCCAGCTCCTGTGCTCCAGCAGGTTCGGTTCGCTTGGGTCGCACGGCGTCCCTCAGCTGCAACCGTAAGGGTTTCATTGAGGGAGGACATCAGCTTGAAAAGCTGGAATTCGCCCTGGCCGTCGCGATGACCCGAGGTGACGAGGGTCGTTCAGCACTGCTTCGAGCCCAGATTGATGCTCTGGGTGGCAACGTTGAAGAGCCTGGCACCTAAAAGTGCAGCGTTGAGGCTGCTGCGATGCGGCGCATGGGCCTCAATCGTTTTCATGCCCTGAATTAATAGATCTGGATGGGTTGTTGCTCAGAACAGCGATAGGATTATGCATAGATCAAAGCAACAGAATTGACATCCACATTGATCAGATCGACATCGATCAGATCTGCGATGGCCCCGCCAGCGGCTCGCCCTGATCAGCGTCAGTCCCATTTGAATGAGGCTCAACGTCTGTTTGAGCAGGCGCGCCACGAAGCAGATGCTGGCAATATCAGCGCATCAGGAATTCTGATCCTGAAAGGCCTTGAACAGGAACGACGGGCTGGCGGCGTTGGCCCTCAGGTGATGCAACTCATCAAGCCCAGGCAGTAAGCCGAGAGAGCCTTGCATTCGACAAGCGGGTGACCGGACTCGAACCGGCGACGTTCAGCTTGGGAAGCTGACATTCTACCACTGAATTACACCCGCATAACGGCAGTTTAAGTCACTGCCGCCGATCGTTTTTGCCTGGATCAGGAGTGAAGGGCGGCAGCGGCAGCGGCCACGCCGGCGCCCACGCTCGTCTTATGGAGCCCCATGGTTTGCAACGTGGCCTCAATGGCGGCCACGGCTGTGAGTACATCGCGATCACAGACAAAGCCGAGATGGCCGATGCGGAACACCTGTCCCTTGAGGTGATCCTGACCGCCGGCGAGAAGGATGTCGAAGTGTTCTTTGACGCTCTTGCGCAGCACTTCGGCATCGATGCCCTCTGGAGCCACTGCGGTGATCGCCGGGCTGCCGTGTCCTTCAGCGGCATAAAGGGGCAGGCCGATCGCCTTCATGGCCGCCTGAGCAGCATCTCGATGGCGGGCATGACGCGCAAAGATCGCATCGAGGCCTTCCGCCTGCATCATTTCCAGGGCAGCCTCCAGAGCGAAGTAGAGGTTCACCGCCGGAGTGAACGGGTTGCTGTTTTTCGCTGCTGTTTTCCGGTAGGGCCCGAGATCCAGATAGAACTTCGGCAGGTCGGAGCGCTCGTAGGCCTGCCAAGCGCGCTCGCTCATGGCGACAAAGCTCAGACCTGGCGGCATCATGTACCCCTTCTGAGAGCCGGAGGCGACCACGTCGAGCCCCCAGGCATCCATGGGCACATTGCTGGCTCCCAGACTGGTGACGCAGTCGGCGATGGTCAGTGCTGTGCCATGGGCTTTGACATGACGGCTGATCGTCTCAAGGTCGTTGATCACCCCTGTGGAGGTTTCCGAGTGGGTGAGGATGACTGCACGGATACGCTTCTCGGTGTCGGCCTCCAAGGCGCTGCGGAAAGCTTCGGGATTCAGCGGTTGTCCCCACTCCGCTTTGATCACCTCCACGTCCAGGCCGTAGGCGCGCGCCACTTTCACCCAGCGCTCGCCGAATTTGCCGTTGTCACCGCAGAGAACCCGGTCACCGCGGCTCAGGGTGTTGATGATTCCCGCTTCCATCGCCGCCGTGCCGCTCCCGGTGATGACCAGCACGTCCCCTGTGGTCTGGTGCAGCCAGCGGAGCTGTTCGGTGGTGCGCTTGACCACGGCTTGGAATTCGCCGCTGCGGTGGCCGATGGGATGTCGCCCCAGTGCTTTGAGAACCGTTTCAGGCACCGGCGTGGGGCCCGGGATCATCAGGGTGAGCTTGTCCTGCACGGTCTCGGATCGGGAATCGGCCATTGTAAAAAACGATCTTCACAGGGCTTGTCACATTCCTCACTGGACGGCTGGTTGTGACTGCCATGGCTGAGACCTTTCCTCGGGATCAGTCGGGACTGACCCTGCCCGTCTGGGTGGCGGCGGCGGCCCGTGCTGCGGTGCAGATTCTGTGTGGTGAGCCTTTCCAGGCCCGGCAGACCCTTGAGGTTCCTGACCGTTCGGATCCCTTGGTTGTGGCCGTCCAGTCCGGCGCTCCTCTACGACCCGGCCATGACGCGTTGGCCATAAGTCGTTGTGATCCCGGTCCAGGGTTGGATCTGACCCGAGATCTCGAAATCTGGGTACGGGCTTCCTGGCGTGGACAGTCGCAAGGCGCTGACTGGTTGGAGCTGATTCCAGGGGAGGGTGTCGGGCGCCTCGAGGGTGATCAGCAGCTTTGCATTTCCGATTTCGCCCGTCGCCTGCTGCAGCTGAATCTCCGGCCGTTGCTCCCGGAGGGTCGTGGTCTGCGCCTGGATCTGATCCTGCCGGTCGGTCGCTCTCTAGCGGAGCGCACCAGCAATGCCGCTTTCGGGGTGGTGGATGGATTGGCTCTGATCGGGACCCAGGCCGAGGTGCAGGCCAGCGCCTCACCGGAGCAGCTCGCTCACACCCTGGACCAGCTCCGCGCCCTGACTCAGTCAGCGGGATTCAAGGGCGACCTGGTGCTTGTGATCGGTGAGAACGGCAGGGACCTGGCTCGTCGCAGCGGACTGGTGGATCAGGCTCCCGTGCTTAAGGCGGGCAATTGGATCGGTCCATTGCTAGTGGCGGCAGCGGAAGTCGGTGTGCAGAACCTGCTGTTGCTTGGCTACCACGGCAAATTGATCAAGCTGGCCGGTGGCATCTTTCACACCCATCACCATCTGGCGGATGGCCGGCTCGAGGTGCTCATGGCCCTCGCGATTGAGCAGGGCTGGCCCGCCGAGCGGGTGCGGCCTCTGATGGAGCTCGCTTCCGTGGAGGCGGCTCTGCAGGAGTTGGACGCTTGGAATCGGGAACGCACAAGGGCGCTCTGGCAAGCGATCGCGGGCGCTGTCGAAGCCCGCAGCCAGAGCTACCTCGCCCGTTACGGCTCCTGGCCTCTAGAGATCGGCGCGGTGCTCTTTGACCGCTCCCGCCGGCTTCGTTGGGCCGGCCCACGGGGCCTGGCTTTCTTGGAGTGCTGGGGTGTGGAGCTCGAAGACCCCCACTGACCCTTCATTACGCTGAAGGGCACGACGGTCGATCCGTTCCGACCAACCTGCCGAGATGTCCCAGATCCAGCCCGATGGTCAGCGCAAGCCGGCCATCGTCATCCTTGATTTCGGTTCCCAGTATTCCGAGCTGATCGCCCGGCGCGTGCGCGAAACCGAGGTGTTCTCGGTGGTGATCGGCTACAGCACCACGGCTGAGGAGCTACGCCAACTGGCGCCGCAGGGGATCATCCTGAGCGGTGGCCCCAGCTCGGTGTATGCCGACGGGGCACCTCTCTGCGATCCAGCGATCTGGGATCTGGGTATTCCGGTGCTCGGGGTCTGCTACGGCATGCAGCTGATGGTGCAGCAGCTGGGTGGTCGGGTGGTCGCGGCCACCGGCAAGGCCGAATACGGCAAGGCTCCTCTGGTGGTGGACGATCCCACAGATCTGCTCACCAATGTCGACAACGGTTCGACCATGTGGATGAGCCATGGGGATTCCGTGGAGGCATTGCCGCCGGGTTTCGTGCGTTTGGCCCACACAGCCAACACCCCAGAAGCTGCGGTGGCGAACCACAACCGCAGGCTCTACGGCGTGCAGTTTCACCCCGAGGTGGTGCATTCCACCTGCGGCATGGCTTTGATCCGCAATTTCGTCTATCACGTCTGCGGTTGTGAGCCTGACTGGACAACCGCTGCGTTCATCGATGAGGCCGTCGCCCTGGTGCGGGAGCAGGTGGGTGACAAGCGAGTGCTTTTGGCTCTTTCCGGTGGTGTCGATTCCTCCACGCTCGCCTTTTTGCTCAAGAAGGCGATCGGAGATCAGCTCACCTGCATGTTCATCGATCAGGGCTTCATGCGGAAGGGTGAGCCGGAGTTCCTGATGGACTTCTTCGATCGCAAGTTCAACATTCACGTCGAGTACATCAACGCCCGTAAGCGATTTCTCGACAAGCTTCATGGCATCACCGATCCAGAAGAGAAGCGCAAGATCATTGGCACGGAATTCATCCGGGTGTTTGAAGAGGAGAGCAGGCGGCTTGGACCCTTTGATTACCTCGCCCAGGGCACCCTCTATCCCGATGTGATCGAGAGCGCCGGCACCAACGTCGACCCCAAGACCGGGGAGCGGGTGGCGGTGAAGATCAAGAGCCATCACAACGTGGGCGGACTGCCCAAGGACCTTCAGTTCAAACTGGTGGAACCCCTCCGCAAGTTGTTCAAGGACGAGGTGCGCAAGGTCGGCCGCAGTCTCGGGCTGCCGGAGGAGATTGTCCGTCGCCATCCATTCCCGGGCCCTGGTCTTGCGATTCGCATCCTTGGGGAGGTCACCAACGAGAAGCTCGATTGCCTGCGGGATGCCGATCTGATCGTGCGTGAGGAGATCAAGGAGGCTGGGCTGTATCACGAGATCTGGCAGGCCTTCGCTGTGCTGCTGCCGGTCCGTTCTGTGGGGGTGATGGGTGATAAGCGCACCTATGCCTGGCCGATCGTGCTCCGATGTGTCTCCAGCGAGGACGGCATGACCGCCGACTGGTCGCGACTACCGGCCGAGTTGCTGGAACGGATCTCCAACCGAATCGTCAATGAAGTGAAAGGGGTGAACCGGGTGGTGCTCGACATCACCAGCAAGCCGCCCGGAACGATTGAGTGGGAATGAGTGGTGGGGGCTGGTGATCGGCCCTGGCTGCCGATACCCTTAGCCCCCGGCCTGAAATGGTGTGACCGCTGCCCAACAGCAGGACCTGCAACTGCAGCGCCGATTGCAGCAGGACAGCATTCAGCTGGCAGGTAAGACCATCTACATCAATCCTTTCCTGTACTGGCGGCGTTTCGACAGCAACACCGATCGCTGGTTGCGGGAGCCCGGTCAGCTCAGTGAGGAGCAGATTCGGCAGAACCGCAGTCGCTTCTACCCCGAGCTGGCCTGGGATCTTCTCGATGAGGAGTCGCTGCAGATCAAGGATGGTGCTGTGGAGATGTTCCTCAAGAGCCTGGAACTGATCAGCACCTTTCACCCTGAACTCACCTCCGGCCAGCTGCTGGAGGTCGAGCGCAAGATGGCGATCACCAAAAAGCGGTCCTTTGAGCGTTGGGTGGAGAAGTCCTATCGCCGTCGCTTCAAGCAGGAGGAGCGTGACCGTCGTCGTTTCGCCCGGGACCGCTTCCTGCGGGGCTGGCGGGAATGGTTGGTGCAGGAAACCACCCGACAGGCGATGGTGCCGATGCTGGCTGTGATCGTGCTTGCCGCGGTTGGTGGCTGGACCTTTGGGGCTTCTCAGTCAAGTTGCCCCACGCTGGTGCTTCCTGCAGAGCAGACTGGAGGACGCTGAACGCGCCCTGGCCCATGGCCGACCCACGCCCACTGGATGCTGTCCGGCTGACGTTGATGCAGGACGTGTTGCCGATGGGTTTGGCCCTGGTGGAACGGGTCCGCCGTGGGGGCGCTGCTGGCTTAGTGGAAACGTTCACCACATCGGCGGATCCTTTTCAGGATCTGCGCACCGAGGGAGAACCAGGAGCTCGTGATCTTCGTGATCGACTGGATCAGGTGAGCCCGGGGCTTGGTAATCCGGTGATGCAGGTGTCGGTGGAGGTGGATCCTGTGGCACCGGAACCGGCCGCTGATGATCGGGCTGAATTACAGCGGGTGTTGATTCGCATTGATGATCAGCTGGCGCAACTGCGCCAGCTGATGGCCTCCTGAGGGGGCGCGGACGGCAGATCTCATGGCACGATCCGGCCTCGGCAATCGCAACAGCTCGCGCAGCAGCCAAGCGCGGAGCAGCCAATCGCGCAACAGCGGCCTCAACCAGCAGCCCCTAGTGCTTCTGGGTGTGGTGCTGGTGTTCTGCGGAGCAATGCTGGCTCGCCTCACCTGGCTGCAGGTGTTCGAGGGGGCCCACTACAGGGAACTGGCGGATGAAAACCGAATCCGCCTGGTCCCCCGTTCGCCCATCCGCGGACGTCTGCTCGATCGCGAGGGACGGGTTCTGGCGTCTAGCAAGCTCACCTATTCGCTTTACCTGGAGCCCCGATTGGTGAGTGACCGCCAGTGGCCGGATCTGCGCGATCGCCTGGCGACATTGCTCAACCTTTCGGCTGCTGAGCTCGATCAGAGGCGTGCTCAGGGGGTAGATCGGGATGGCTACCGGATCACCCTGGGCACGGATCTGACTTCGGAGCAGGTGCTGCGTTTCCGCGAGCAGGCGCTTGGGTTGAAGGGGGCCCAGGTGGATGTGGACATCCTGCGCTCCTATCCCTACGGCACTCTGGCGGCCCATGCTCTCGGTTACACCCAGCCGATCACTGAGCAGGAATACAAACAGCTGGCCGACAAGGGCTACAAGATCCGTGATCGCATCGGACGCACCGGCGTCGAGGCCGCCTACGAACGTCAGCTACGGGGCAAGTGGGGTGGTCAGATGCTCGAGGTCAATGCGATGGGCGAGGTGCAGCGCAGCCTCGGCGATCGCCCGTCTGTGGCCGGCAAGGATCTCACGCTCACGCTGGATCTAGATCTTCAGAAGGTGGCGGAGCAGGCTTTGGCGGACAAACCAGGCGGAGCGATTGTGGCCATGGATCCCCGCACTGGAGCTGTGCTGGCTCTAGCCAGCAAACCCAATTTCGATCCCAATTTCTTTTCCAAGCTGGTCACCACCCAGAAGGAGTACGACGCCCTCTTCTCCAATCCGGCTAAACCGCTCCTGAGCAGGGCGATGAATCCGTATGACCCTGGCAGCACCTGGAAAGCGGTGACGGCCATGGCCGGGATGGAGTCCGGCAAGTTCCCCCCTGAAACGAAGTTGCAGACCGCTGCCTGCATCACCTACGGCGGCCACTGCTTTCCCGATCACAACGGAGCCGGGTTCGGCCTGATCGGTTACGCCGATGCCCTGCGCTTCTCGAGCAATACCTTCTTCTATCAGGTGGGTGTTGGGGCTGGTTCCAAGGCCCTGAAGAAGGCCGCCACCGCCCTTGGCTTTGGTGGCAAAAGTGGCATTGAGATCGGCTGGGAGGAGAGCGTTGGTCTTGTGGGTGATCAGGATTGGGCCGCGGCTGGCCGTGGCTGGGCGAAGCCAGGCACCACCCCCTGGATCCCGGAGGACATGGCCAGTGCGTCGATTGGGCAGTCGGTGGTGCAGATCACTCCTCTGCAGTTGGCGCGGGCCTATTCCGTGTTTGCCAATGGCGGTTGGCTGGTCACGCCTCATCTGGCTGATCAGGGTCTCGACTGGACCAGTCCCTCCCGTCGCACCAAGGTGGCGATGAAACCCGCCACCCTCGCCAAGATTCGCGAAGGCCTGCGCAAGGTGGTCTCTGATGGCACGGGTGCCGGTTTGAACGGGCCTGGAATTCCTCCCGCTGGTGGCAAGACGGGTACAGCGGAAGACAGCACCGGCGGTCCGGACCACGCCTGGTTCGCCACCTATGCGCCCTATCCGGAAGGCCAGATCGTGATTGTGGCCTTCGCCCAGAACACCCCGGGTGGTGGCTCCGTCCATGCCCTTCCGATGGCCAAGAAGGTCATGGAGGTCTGGAACCGCAAGCGTGGGGCTAGGCCCTGATCCGGAGGGGTGTTGATCAGGCGGCGCTGATCTGATCGGTTTTGAGCACGCCCCGGTAATAGGTGCGAAGTTGCTCGGTGGCACCGGCCCACCCCCAGCGCTCGGCTTCGCTGCGCGCGGAACGGCGCAGGGCTTGCCGTTCGAGATCGTTGCCGAGTAAGCGTTGGGTGGCGTTGATCAGGCTTGCGGCTCCACCGTCAGCGCCATCGGGCTCGTAGAGGCAGCCGTTGATGCCATCGCTGATGATGTCAGGGATGCCGCCACGGTTGGCGCCCACCACCGGGCAACCGGCGGCCATCGCTTCCAGCAGCACCAGTCCGAGGGTTTCGGTGCTGGAGGGGAACAGGAAGGCGTCGCCGCTGGCGTAGGCGCTGGCCAGCTCTTCATCTGCCAGGTAGCCCACGAAGGTGGTGGCGGTTCCCTCGAAATGGCGTTCAAGCTGCTGGCGGTGGGGGCCATCGCCCACCAGGGCCAGGCGTGCATCCGGCAGGGCTTCAAGCACGGGCTTGATGCGCTCGATTTGCTTTTCTGCGGAAAGGCGACCCACGTAGAGCAACAGGGCGCCACGGTCATCGTGTTCGCCGAGCAGGCGGCGACGCATGTCGGCCTGACGCAGCTCCGGACGGAACAGATCCGTGTCGACCCCGCGCTGCCAGAGGGCGGTGTGTTGGATGCCCTTCTCACTCAGCTCTTTCACCATGGCGGTGGACGTGCAGAGGTTGAGTTCTGCTTGGTTGTGGGCGGCTTTGAGCAGTTCCCAGAGCAGGGGCTCGAGCATGCCCATGCCGTAGTGCTCGAGGTATTTGGGTAAGTGGGTGTGGTAGCTCGCGATCAAAGGGATCGACTTGTTTTTTGCCAGCCAGATGCCTCCAAGCCCGAGCACAGCCGGATTCACCACGTGCACCAGATCCGGTTGGAAGGCGTCGATGGCTTCCGACACGGCAGGCCTGGGCAAGGCAAGCTTCAGCTCGGGGTACAGGGGCAGAGGCATGGCCGGCACTCCCATGACCCGAGCACCCATGTAGTGGCTGGGCGCTCCCTCCGGACAGAACACCAGGACTTCATCGCCGGCATCCACCAGGTGTTTCACCGTTTTGGTCAGACGGGTGACGATCCCATCCACCTTCGGCAGAAACGTTTCGGTGAAAAAGGCGATCTTCACGGGTTAAACGGGCGTGCAGGGGGAGCGTTCAGGCCTTGACCCCGATCGCTTCTGCCTGTTTGTTGGTCCAGGCTGACACGCAGGGGATGCGCTTGCGGTCGCAGCGGTCGGAGTAGCGGGTGGCGATCTCCACCACTTCCTTGAGCAGGCCGTCATCAAGGGTGGTGGGGTTCAGACCCAGCTCGATGAAGCAGCGGTTGTCAACGATCAGGTCGTTTTCCACGGCCTCGTTGCGAGGGTTAGGCAGGTGGTTGATCTCAGCGCCGGTCAGCGCGGCCACCTTCTTGGCCAGTTCACCCACTTGATGACTTTCGGTCATTTGGTTGAAGATCTTCACCCGTTCTCCCTTCGATGGAGGATTTTCGAGCGCCAGCTGCACACAGCGCACAGAGTCGCGGATGTGGATGAAGGCGCGGGTTTGGCCGCCGGTTCCGTGGACGGTGAGTGGGTAGCCGATGGCTGCCTGCATCAGGAAGCGGTTGAGCACCGTGCCGTAATCGCCGTCGTAATCGAAGCGGTTGGTCAGACGTGGATCGCGGTCCGTTGCATCGGTGTTGGTGCCCCACACGATCCCCTGGTGGAGATCGGTGATTCGTACCAGATCGTTTTTGTTGTAGTAAAGGAAGAGCAGCTGATCGAGCGTCTTGGTCATGTGATAGACGCTGCCCGGGCTGGCGGGATGGAGGATTTCTTCCTCGAAGCGGCTGCCATCGGGTTGGGGCACCTCAACCTTGAGATATCCCTCGGGGATCGTGGCGCCCCGATGGGAGCCATAGCCGTAGACGCCCATGGTGCCGAGGTGCACCACATGGATATCCAGACCGCTTTCCACGATGGCGGCCAGCAGGTTGTGGGTTCCATTGACATTGTTGTCAACGGTGTAGCGCTTGGTGGCGCTGCTCTTCATGGAATAAGGAGCGGCCCGTTGCTCAGCGAAGTGCACCACGGAGTCGGGCTTTTCTTCGATCAGCAGATCGAGCAGCCGCTGATACTCATGGGCGATGTCCATGTGCACGAAGCGCATGGGCCTGCCGCCGGTCTCCTGCCAGGCCTGAAGGCGTACGCCGATGCTGGTGATTGGTGTGAGCGACTCGACTTCGAGATCGATGTCGATCTTGCGGCGGCTGAGGTTGTCGATGATCACGACCTCATGGCCCTGATCCGCCAGGTTCACAGCACACGGCCAGCCACAGAAGCCGTCACCGCCGAGAACGAGAACTTTCACCCCAAACTCCTGCTGAAGCGTGCGAGCCGCTGATCTGAGGCAAGCTACTACAGGCTTTTCAGCTGATGGCCACGGAGACCGCCATCAGGGCCACCACAAGCACGGCGCCGGCCATGATCAGCAGGCGGGAGGCGTTGCTGCGGCTGGATGATTCAGCTATCACTTCCATTCGCGGTTCTTTTGCGAAGGCATTCAGGCGGCCGCCGTCTTCTTGGGTGACCTGCATGGCCAGGCATTGCATCTGAGCAGGAACCTATGGGCGCAGGCCTGTTCTGGTGCGCTTCTGCCACGCAGCTTCACGGCCAGTGATCGTTCGTTACCTGACCTGGCCGGTGGTGGGTGAGCTCGCTGAGGCGTCCTGGCGCTGAGGCAGGCGTCCGGCTATGCGGGCCCATCGGCCTGCCTGCACGGCAGCAGCCATCGCTTCGGCCATGGTGGCGGGATCCCCCGCCAGGGCAATGGCGCTGTTCACGAGCACGGCATCGGCACCCATCTCAAGGGCCTGGGCCGCTTCGCTGGGTACACCGATCCCTGCATCCACCACGACAGGCACGCCAGCGTTTTCGATGATCAGGGCAATGTTGGCCGCATTGCGCAGCCCTTGGCCTGAGCCGATCGGTGAGCCAAGGGGCATCACCGTCGCGCATCCCACCGCCTCGAGTCGTCGGGCCAGCAATGGATCGGCATTGATGTAGGGGAGCACGGTGAAGCCCTCCTTCACCAGCTGCTCTGCCGCCTCGAGGGTTCCGAAGGGATCGGGCAGGAGGTGGCGGCTGTCGGGGATCACCTCCAGCTTCACGAAGTTGTTGTCTTCCTGGCCGGCAAGCTTGGCCAGCTCCCGGCCGAGGCGGGCAACCCGGACCGCTTCCTCGGCTGTGGTGCAGCCGGCGGTGTTCGGCAGCATCCAGATTCGAGACCAGTCGATCGCCTCCATCAGGCCGGCATGGCCTTCGGCTACGGCCTGCACCCGACGCACCGCGACGGTGACCATGTCACAACTTGAGCGCTCGAGACTGGCCTGCATCGTGGCCAGATCCGGGTATTTGCCCGTCCCGGTGAACAGACGGCTCCTGAAGGTGCGGCCTCCAATTAAGAGCGGGTCGTCATTCAGCAGTGGCTTGACGGGCTGTGGAGTCGGATCCATGGGCTTGCGGCGGATTGGTGTGAGAACCGGATCAGGGAGCGTTCCCGTCGGATCGGATGGCTCTACCGTGCGCCCATCATCCATTTCTATGCATGCCGATTCCAGTCGCCGTGGATCTGCCGGTAGAGACTCCGGTGGTCTTTGAGAACCAGCTGCCCCTGGATGCCTCCCAGCTGGCTGTGCCAATGGTGCTTGAGGGGTCTGTCGAGAATTTCGATCCGATCGCCCGTGCAGCCTCCCTGGCAGCCGCGATGCCCCGCCAGTGGTGCGGCTCTTACCGCTCCTTTGAGGGCGGCGGAAAGCTGCCGGTGCAGGTGACGCTGGCCAGCGTGCAGCCCTTTGGTCAGATGGTCGCGGTGCGTGGCGACATGCGGATCGGTGAGGTGACCACGGCGGTGCAGGGCAACCTCAACGCCAAATCCGACCAGCTGGATCTGCTGCCCCTGTCTGATCAGCTCACCGCCGGCCTCGAGCCAGGCGGTGCCTTTCTGGGATTGCAGGGGGCAACCCTCGCCGGTTGGATGGCTCCGCGGATGACTAGCCCCGGTGGTCGCTTGAACCTTGCGGCCAGTTGCCCGGCTTCAGAATCCCTTCCCGTTCGCGGCCTCTGGTGAATTGCCGCTTTCAGGCTTACGGCTCAAGCGCTGTTCAATCCGCTTGAGCCGTTTTTTGGCTGTTCCATTGTTGGGTTCGAGGCTCAAGCAACGCCGATACAGCTCAGCAGCCTCTTCCGGTTGCAGGAGACGCTCTTGGGCGAAGGCCAGATTGTTGAGGGCGACGGGATAGTCGGCCTTGGCCTGCAGGGCGGATTTGTAGTGCTTCACAGCTGCCTGAAAGTCCTTCTGGGCTGCGAGCGAGAAGCCCAGGGCGTTCTCCACAAGGGCCCGAGCTTCATCCGGTTCTCCGGAGAGTCGTTTCAGGGCTTGCCTCAGATTGGCGGTGGCCTGGGGATAGAGGCGTTTGCGCAGCTGAACGGAGGCGAGCTCATAGAGCTGACCTGCATTACGCGATGACGCAGCTCCGTCCTGTTCAAGGCGGATGAGGGAAAGCTCATCACGGCGCACACGCAAGAGCTGGCGACCGACCACAACAGCCACGATCGCCAGCAGTGCAATCAGACCCAGCAGGTAGGTCTGCGGAACGAGGATGTCCATCACGAAGGGCTCCTCGGATCAGTTTGAGCTCAAGCCTTGGCGGCCGTCACCACAGTGGTGAAGGTGCCGGGATCGGCCACGGCGAGTTGGGCAAGCATCTTGCGATTGATGCGCACATCGGCCTTCTTGAGACCACCGATCAGACGGCTGTAGCTCAGACCGTTCAGGCGGGCCGCAGCGTTGATGCGGGCAATCCAGAGGCGGCGGAAATCGCGCTTGCGACGACGGCGATCACGGTAGGCATTGCAGAGAGCCTTCATGACCCGCTGATTGGCGGTACGGAACAGGGTTCCGTTGCTGCCGCGGAATCCACGGGCTAGGCGGAGGATCTTGTTGCGACGCTTGCGGGCGACGTTGCCTCTCTTGACGCGGGCCATTCGGGTAAGAAATCAGAATCGAACGTTGAGATGCCTTGGAATTCAGGCGTAGGGCATCATCAGGGCCACACGATCTTCATCGGTGCGGTCCACAACAGCCTTCGTGCCCAGGTGGCGCTTCAGCTTCGGGCTCTTGTGATCGAGCAGGTGGTTGCGGAAGGCCCGGCGACGCATGAATTTGCCAGTTGCCGTCGCCTTGAACCGCTTTGCGGCAGCTTTGCGGGTCTTGAGCTTGGGCATGTCTCTGGCTGCGCGTGGCACAAACGACAACAATACGCCCTCAACCTCCCCCCATCCATGCCACGCCCTTCTGCAGCTCTGAGGCAGGGATCGATCCTGCAGGCACTCCTGCTCATCGCAGCGGTTGCAGGTGGTTGCCGGGCCCAGGAGCTGCAGGCACCGCCCCCGAAGGAGTCCCCGGTCGAGCGGCCTACCCACCGCGTGGTGGCGCAGCCGCCCTCAGCACGGAAGGATCGGCTCTGGGTGGCCCTCGAGGACCATCTCGGTCGTGGTGCTGGCCAGGGGGCGCCGGTGCCCCTGTTGACCCTGCAAAGCGCGGGAGTAGCTCCGCTGGTGTTGCGGTCTCCAGGAATCAAGGAGCCGTTGCAAACCGCTGCCCGTCTCCGCTTCAGCTGGCGTTCGGGCCCCCGCCAAGCGCCATTGGAGCTCGCGCGTCAGGTGGCTGGACCCTTTGCCAGCTTTGAATCCGCCGAGCGGGTGGCCACCCGCTGGCGCGGTCAGGGAGTGCAGGCCTTGGTGGCCCATCCCAATGAATGGGAGGTTTGGGCCCCTGAAGCAGCGCTGCCGCTCCCGGATGTTCCTGTCCGTCGCGTGAGGGAAACGTTGACGATGTCCATTCAGCCTGTGCTGGAGGGGGCCAAAGGTGGCCGAACGCTTCAGGGACCTCTGCTAATTGAGGCCCCCGACGGTCTGCGCTGGAAGGGGGGCGTGATGCGCGGACCCTTCAGGCTCCAAGCGGATGCCTATGGCAGCTGGACATTGCTCGAGCAGGTGCCCTTGGAGCGTTATTTGGAAGGGGTGGTGCCCCATGAGATCGGTGCCGGCTCGCCAGCGGCGGCACTTGAGGCCCAGGCGGTGCTGGCCCGCACCTGGGCGCTTGCCAACAGCCATCGTTTCGCCATCGATGGCTATCACCTCTGCAGCGACACCCAGTGCCAGGTGTACAGCGATCCTCGGCAGGCCGGGGCATCGGTGCGTCAGGCCATTAAGGCCACGGCTGGTCAGGTGCTCCAGTGGCAGGGTTCGCCGATCAGTGCCGTGTATCACGCATCCAACGGTGGGGTGATGGCGGGAGTGAATGAGGCCTGGGCGATGCCATCTGTGCCTTATCTGCGCAGCCAGGCTGATGGTGGCAAGTCCTGGACCGGGTCCGTGCTCGTCCCCGTTCCGAATCAGGCAGCGGTCGAGGCCTTGCTGAAGAGGACAACTGGCGCCTATGGCTCCGGACATCCCCGCTTCCGCTGGACCCGCACTTACAGCGCGGCTCAACTGCAGGGTGCCTTGGCTGCTCAGGCGCCCCGCCTTGGGGTGGTGCAAGCGGTCAGCGTGCTGGAGCGGGGTCCGAGTGGTCGGGTTTTGGCCTTACAAGTGGTTGGAGATGGTCCTGGCTCACCCGTGGTGCTGCGACTGGATGGGATCCGCCGCAGCTTGCGACGTCTTCCCAGCACGTTGATGGTGGTGGAGCCTGCTGGTGCAGGGGTCTGGCGTTTCCGGGGCGGTGGTTTCGGCCACGGGGCCGGTCTCTCTCAGGCTGGAGCGATTGATCTGGCCCGTCAGGGCTGGTCGGTGGAGCGCATCCTGCAGCACTACTACCCCGGCACAACGCTTGTTCCTCTGTCGGCTCTCAGGAAGGCCCCTTAGAGTCCCGGCATTCCGGGATGCTTAATGGCCGTGGCCGCAGTGACTGGCGATCACCGACGCGGCAAGACGGCCCTGTTCCTAGCCGCCTGTGGCTGTGCTGGAGCTGCGCCCCATTGGTTGGATCCCGCCCGCAGTCTCCTGCCGGCGATCACCCTCGCCGTGGTGCTGGGTGGCTATGGCTTGCGAACCGTGCTGCGAGGACGCGGTGCGGCATCTGTTGACCCTGGCAGTGCAACCACGCCGCTGGATACCGGCACCTGGCCTGCGGTGGATGTGGTTGTGGGTGCCCGTGATGAGGAGGCTGTGATCGCTCGGCTGGTGGAACGGCTAGCGGCTCTGCGGTATCCCGCTGACAGGCTCAGCTTCTGGGTGGTGGATGACGGCAGTCAGGACCGCACTGGGGCGATTCTCGACGGGTTGCAGCAGCAGCATCCCCAACTGCGGGTCCTGCATCGTCCGCGCGGAGCCGGTGGCGGCAAGTCGGGTGCGTTAAACGCCGTGCTCAAGCAGCTTCGGGGCGACTGGTTGTTGGTGCTGGATGCCGATGCTCAACTCCAGGAGGACGTGCTCGAGCGCTTGTTGCCTTATGCGGTGGGTGGCGGCTGGTCGGCCGTGCAGTTGCGCAAGGCGGTGGTCAATGCGGGTCAGAGTCTGCTCACGCGCGTTCAGGCCATGGAAATGGCCCTCGATGCCTTGATTCAGCAGGGGCGTTTGCTGGGTGGCGGCGTGATGGAGCTGCGCGGGAACGGCCAGCTGCTTAGCCGTCGCAGCCTTGAGGCCTGCGGAGGTTTCAACGAAGACACAGTCACCGACGATCTCGACCTCAGCTTTCGCCTCCTGACCGAGGGATCTCGGATCGGCCTGCTCTGGGATCCACCTGTTCAGGAGGAGGCTGTTGAGTCGGTGCCGGCGCTCTGGAAGCAGCGGCAACGCTGGGCTGAAGGAGGTCTTCAGCGTTTCTTCGATTACTGGCCCCAGCTGTTGTCGAGTCGGTTGAGCCCGAGTCAGCGTCGTGATCTCGCCTGTTTCTTTCTGCTCCAGTACGCCCTGCCGGTGGTCTCGTTCGCCGATGCACTCACCAGTGCGGTGACTCGCACGATGCCGGCCTACTGGCCCCTGTCGATCGTTGCGTTCAGCGTGTCGGGTCTGGCCTATTGGCGTGGGTGCCGTCGGCACAGCGAAGGCCCGGAGCTGCCGAGCCCCGAGCCCCTGTCACTGCTGCTGGCGATTGCCTATCTAGGCCATTGGTTTGTGGTGATTCCTTGGGTGAGTGCCCGGATGGCCTTGTTCCCGAAGCGGTTGGTTTGGGCGAAGACCAGCCACCGGGGCGAGGCGACGGTCGAGGCCTAAACCTCAGCTCTGGCCGTCGAGATCCACGTCAACCACATCGCCATTGAAGAAATCGGCGAAGCGCTTCACTTTGTCGTCCATCGGTGAACTCAGGGGTCGCTGCTCCAGTGGTTGGTTGACGGGCATTTGGGCCACCGGAAGCTGTGGTTCGCCCGTGACGGTGGGTTTCGCATCGGGGGTGGTGGCAGTCGCTAGGGGGGCCGATGTCCGTGGGGTGGATGGGCCTGTGACGGGTTCGGCAGCCGAGGTCGGCTGACTGGTGTGGGGTTCCGGTGCGGCTGTGGGTTTGATTTCGCTGTTGACAGGCGCGGCAGGCGCTGTGATCTTCATGCGCTCACTCAGCGGGGTGACTGACGGACTGACCGGTGCGGCTGGGGTCAAGGTCCCGCTCTGGTTTTCCAGCACCAGCTGACGGTTGCCGCCCAGGGCGCGGCTGATCGCCTGCTCCAACAGGCTGGCGCGGCTCTGCACCATGCCCATCCAGTTGCCGGCCACCTGCACTACGGCGCGGTGGGCATCAATCCGTACCAGCTGGGCTTGCTGGGAGAGCAGCATGCGGGTGGAGGGCAGTTCCAGGCTCCCGAGGATCTGCTGCCAGAGCTCGCCAAGGTTGGTGGGGTCGGGTGGAGCAGCTGGCTCTGTGGCTGTCTCCGTCACGGGCTCAGCGACTGCCTCATCTGGCGTTGGGGCCTGTGTCTGGGTTGGAGGCAGGCTCACCGCCGCCTTCGCTGGGGCTGCAGGAGGAGCCACCGCTGGTGTGGCCGCAGGGGCTGAGTGAATACCTTGTGTTGGTTGGGCCTGAGACTCAGGTTCCGCCAGCAGACCGAGCAGCAGCACCTCCAGCCATAGACGCGGCTGCACACTGAGGCGGAGCTGTTGCTCACTGCCACGCAGGCGTGCTTGCCACTGGAGCAACCGCTGCCGGCCGATGCGTTGGGCCAGCGGCGGCAGTTGATCCCGGAACTGGGGTGAAACGCTGGTGAGTTCAGGCCTATCGGGAGCGGCGGCCATCAGCACTAGATCCCGCAAGATTCCCGCCAAGCCCTGCAGCACTGCTCCGGGATCGCGGCCGCGATCGAGCAGGCGCCTGCTGCTCTCCAGGAGAGGCAGTGGCTCACCAGCGGCCAGGGCTTCGCTGAGATGGATCAGTTCCTGTTCGGGTACGGCCCCCAGCAGTTCCCACACCGCATCGGCTTCGATCGGAGGTGGCAGCAGGCTGAGCTGATCCAGAAGGCTTTCGGCATCGCGCAGACCGCCCTGGGCCCTTTGCGCCACTACATGAAGGGCTTCCGGTTGAATCCCGATCGCTTCCTGTTCGGCAATCCAGCGCAGGTGGGCCTCGAGAGCCTCTAGGGGGATGCGCCGGAAATCAAAACGCTGGCAGCGGCTCAGGATCGTGGGCAGCACCCGCTGGGGATCGGTCGTCGCCAACACAAACACCACGCGCGGTGGTGGCTCCTCCAGGGTTTTCAGCAGGGCGTTGAAGGCGGCGGTGGAGAGCATGTGGCATTCGTCCACCACGTACACCTTCCAGCGGGCCTGCACCGGGGCAAAGCGGGAGCGCTCGATCAGGTCACGGATGTTGTCAACACCCGTATTCGAGGCAGCATCGATCTCGATCACATCGAGGGCGCTGCCGGCGGCGATCGTGGTGCACAGCTCACAGGTCCCGCAGGGCTCAGGTGTGGGTCCGTCGCTGCTCAGGCAGTTGAGCGAGCGGGCGAGGATCCTGGCGCTGGAGGTTTTACCTGTGCCCCGTGGGCCACTGAACAGATAGGCCGGAGCGATGCGATCGCTGCGTAGGGCGTGGCTGAGGGTGGCGGCAATCGCGTCCTGCCCCACCAGCTGATCAAACCGCTGAGGTCTGTACTTGTGATGCAGCGGCTGGTAGGCCTGACTCATGCGCTGCCGGCGGGACCCAGAGGTTACTCAGGTCTGCCCTGTTCCGATGTGGTCTCAGCGGCTTCCAGAAGCGCAACGATCTGTTGTTCCAGTTCCTCCACGGCGGCCAGTTCATCCGCCAGGGTCTGGCCGGCTTGGAGCAGGCGTCGGCTCTGGCGGTTGCCGCGATTCGAAGCGCCGCTATCGGGGCCGCCCCGGATCCAGCCCTCCGCTTGCTCCAGGGTTGTTTCCAGTTTTGCCAGCAGCCGTTGACGCAGTTGCTCGAGTTGGCTCAGGCCTCGGCGAGCCCGATCGCGGGAGGTCTGATCCACCAGGCCTTTGCCCAGCAGCAGGCGCAGGCCCGTGAGCAGGGCAGCGGGCATCAGTTGACCGAGGGCCAGGGCGCCCAAGCTGCCGGTGTGCAGCCAGTCCTCCACCTGGCCGCTGCGGTGGCGACCGGTCTTGCACCAGGTGGCGAAGTGTTCGCAATTGTTGAACAGCAGGTTGTAGTTCTGCTCGCCGATGCGGCTCATGGCGCGTCGGAGGGTGATGCCCGCTGGTGAGGCCTGTGGGTGGTCGACCACGCTGACCTCCTGGCCGCGGCTGAACTCTTGGAGAGAGCTGCGCAGGATTTCCCGACCCTCCAGGTAGTGGGCCACGCTGCCATCGCCCAGATCGATGCCGTGATGCAGAAACAGGCCGTGCTGCCGGGGAACCGTGAGATGGTCGGCGGCGGCCATGAAGGGTCAATCCACAGGGTTCAGGCTGATTCCTGCTGACGTTCGCTCCCCGGCAGTGGCAGTACCTTTCCGCCGGTGTGTTCCTCCACCATGGCGCGTGTCACGGTGAAGGACTTCACGTTTTTGCGTGAAGGCAAGTCGTACATCAGGTCGAGCATCAACTCTTCCACGATTCCGCGCAGGGCCCGGGCGCCGGTTTTGCGCCGGTGCGCTTCGCGAGCAATCGCCACGACCGCGTCGCTTTCGAAATCCAATTGCACATTGTCCATGCTCAACAGGGTGCGGAACTGCTTGACCAGCGCATCGCGGGGCTCGGTGAGGATCGATTCCAGCGCTTGTTCATCCAGGGGTTCCAGCACAGCGCTCACCGGCATGCGACCAATGAATTCCGGGATCAAGCCGTACTTCACGAGGTCGTCCGGCTCCAGATGGCGCAGCACCTGGGCTGCCTGCAGGTCGCGATTGGCCTTGTTGCGACCGCGCCCATCACTGCTGGGCACGAAGCCGATCGCATTGCGTCCGAGCCGCTTCTGCACCACGTCATCGAGGCCCACGAAGGCGCCGCCGCAGATGAAGAGGATCTGGCTGGTGTCGATCTGGATGCAGTCCTGATAAGGATGCTTGCGACCGCCCTGGGGAGGCACGTTGGCCACGGTGCCTTCCAACATCTTCAGGAGTGCTTGTTGCACCCCTTCGCCAGACACATCACGGGTGATCGATGGGTTCTCGCTCTTGCGGGCGATCTTGTCGATTTCATCGATGTAGATGATGCCGCGCTGGGCTTGTTCCACATCCATGTCGGCCTTCTGCAGAAGCCGCAGCAGGATGTTCTCGACGTCTTCCCCCACATAGCCGGCTTCGGTGAGGGTGGTGGCGTCGGCCACGGCGAAGGGCACATCCAGGAGTTCTGCCAGGGTCTGGGCCAGCAGGGTCTTGCCGCAGCCGGTGGGACCGATCAGCAGGATGTTGCTCTTGTGAAGTCGGGTGGCGGTCTGTTCGGTTTCGCCTTTGCCATCGCCTTGCCAGGCCAGGCGTTTGTAGTGGTTGTAAACCGCTACGGAAAGCACCTTCTTGGCCGATTCCTGACCGACCACCTGATGGTCGAGAAAGCTCTTGATCTCCTGTGGTTTGGGGATCGAGGCAAGGGTGGGGGCTGGCTTTGTGCTCTTGCGGGTGCCCTGGGCTGCCTTGCGGGAGGTTTCGGCTCCCTGGCGGGGGTTGCCCTGGGCATCGATCAGTTCTTCATCGAGGATCTCGTTGCAGAGATCGATGCATTCATCGCAGATGTACACGCCGGGACCGGCGATCAGCTTGCGTACTTGCTCCTGGGACTTGCCGCAGAAGGAGCACTTCAGATGGGCGTCGAATTTGGCCATCGGGCGCTGGTCGCTTCAAACGGGATAAGTCGGATCGACGGATGGTCGCGGTCCGGATTCCCAGGATCGCCGTGGAGCTGAGTGATGTCAGCCCTCCGTAACGATTCCTCCGTCCGCGAGACTGTCCACCACCCGGTCGATCAATCCGTATTCAACCGCCTCTGCTGGAGAAAGGAAGTAATCGCGGTCTGTATCTTCAGCGATTTTTTCGAGGGGTTGGCCCGTGTGCTCGGCCATCAGACCGTTGAGGGTGTCTTTCAGGAACAGGATCTCCTGGGCCTGGATCTCGATGTCGACAGCCTGGCCTTGGGCGCCACCGAGGGGCTGGTGGATCATGATCCGAGCATTCGGCAGGGCGAGACGCTTGCCCTTGCAGCCTCCGGAGAGCAGGAAGGCGCCCATGGAGGCGGCCAATCCGTAGCAGATGGTCACCACATCAGGGGCGACCTGCTGCATGGTGTCGTAGATCGCCAGGCCGGCCGTGACCGAACCACCAGGGGAATTGATGTAGATCTGAATGTCTTTTTCAGGATCCTCAGCTTCCAGGAACAAGAGCTGAGCCACTAGGGCATCCGCAACTTGGTCATCGATTCCGGTTCCCAGAAAGATGATCCGCTCCCGGAGAAGTCGCGAATAGATATCGAAAGCCCGTTCGCCTCGACCCGACTGTTCCACCACGGTGGGCAGCACACCAGGGGAGGCCGATGGCATGGCTGAGACGGGGCTGATGCCCCGCCATCGGTTCTGGATCGGATGGTGGTGACGGGCGTCGATCACGCGGCAGCTGGCGGGTTCCTGTATCGGCTCAATCTATGGGTGCTGATCAGCCGTCGGCGTCCCCATCGGCCTTGGCTTTGCTGGTTTTGGCTTTGGCGGTGCCGGTGGCCTTGGTGGAAGCCTTGCTTGTGCTGGTTTTCGCTTTCGCCGCTGGTTTTTTCTTCTCCTTGGTGGTTTCAGCCTCGGAGCTCTCAGGGGCCTTCTCGACCACGGTGTTGTTCTCTTCCAGCCAGCCGAGCAATTTGTCGCGCAGCAGGTCGTCGATCACGGCCTGGCGCAGTCGTGCCGGATCGATGTCGCGTTCACCGGAGAGCTGGCGCTTCACCTCCTTGAGCTTGGCTTCGATTTCAGTGTCCTCCACCTTGAGGTCTTCCGCTTCGGCCAGAGCACTGAGGGCGAGGCTGCGACGGAGGCGCTCTTCGGCTTCGGGTCTGGAGGAGTCCATCAAGGAGCGCACCAGCTCCGGGGTGAACAGGGATTTCACATCCATGCCCTGCTGGGCGAACTGGCCAGCGGTCTCCTCCACCAGGTTGCGCACTTCCTGCTGCACCAGGCTTTCGGGTAGCTCCACGTCCAGCTGTTCCACAAGGGCGGCCAGCAGGGCGTCGTGGCGGTTGCTCTTCTGGCGTCGCTCGGCGTCGTCCTTGAGGCGCTTCTCCAGTTCTTCTCGCAGCTCTGCCATCGTCTCCTTATCGCTGGCCTGCTTGGCGAAGGCGTCGTCGAGCTCGGGCAGTTCGCGGGTCTTGAGGTCCTTGAGGCTGATCACGAAGCTGGCCTTGCGACCGCGGGCATCCTCTTTGGGGTAATCCTCTGGGAACTGACAGTCGACGGTTTTCTCATCGCCGATGGCCATGCCGACGATCCCTTCCACGAAGCCCGGGATCATCCGCCCGTCCTCCAGTTCCACATCCATCGAGTCGGCGCTGCCACCCTCGATCTCACTGCCGTCATCGGCGTAGGTGCCTTTGAACCCCACAACGGCCACATCACCATTGGCGGCGGCCCGGTTGTCCACCGGCACCAGCGTGGCCATCTGCTTGCGGGACTGATCCAGCATGTCGTCCACCTGAGCAGGATCAAAGCTGACGGCTTCTGCTTCGGCCTTCAGCCCCTTGGTGGTTTTGAGTTTTGGCACTGGAGCCACGTCGGTTTCGAGCGTGAGCGTGAGGGCTTTGCCGGGGTCAAAAGCTTCCAGCAGGCTCTCAAATCCGCCGGTCAGATCGGGTTGCCCCAGGGCCTCGATCTGTTCTTGTTCGATGGCCTCCCGCCAGACTCCGTCGACGATGGCTTCCAGGGCGGTGGCTCGGATCCGCAGCGGGCCGATCTGTTGCAACAGCACCGCCCGGGGCACCTTGCCTTTACGGAAACCAGGCAGATTGATGCTGCGGCTGAGGCGGGTCACCGCTGCTTCGTAGCTCTCCTTGCAACGCTCCGCAGGAACTGCCACTTCCACCGCTAGGCGGCTGCCCGGACGGGCGGTGGTCTTGACCTTCAGGGACGCGGCGCTCATGCAGGAGTAGTTCGGGCAGCCCAATACTTTATGGAAGCGTCAGTCCGTGGATCGCCACGTATTGTGAGGGCAACGTTTATCGGATCCTCCAGCCTGGCGCTGCTGCTGGAATCCGATCGTGGCCAGGGGCCAGCGTCGTCATTGCAGTTCTAGAACCCACCGCTTGTCTCCCTCACCGTCGAACTTCAGGCCTTCGCTTCCCAATCGCCCTCTGACCGTCGCCGTGCTCGGTGCCAGTGGTGCAGTCGGACAGGAGCTCCTGCAGCTGCTCGATGAGCGTGCGTTTCCAGTTGGTGAGCTGCGCCTGCTTGCTTCAGCCCGCTCCGCTGGAACGACCCAGAGCTGGAAGGGGCAACAGCATTCGGTTCAGGAAGTGACGGCTGCCTCCTTTGAAGGGGTGGATCTGGTGCTCGCCTCTGCTGGTGGTTCGGTGTCGCGTCAATGGCGCCAGGCGATTACTCAGGCCGGTGCCCTGATGGTGGACAACTCCAGCGCCTTTCGCATGGAGGACGGTGTGCCGCTGGTGGTGCCTGAGGTGAATCCGAAGGCGGCCCTCCAGCATCAGGGCGTCATCGCCAATCCCAACTGCACCACGATCCTGCTCACCCTCGCGCTCGCTCCCCTGGCAGCGAAACGCCCCATGCGGCGTGTTGTGGTGAGTACCTATCAGTCGGCCAGCGGTGCCGGTGCCCGGGCCATGGAAGAACTGCAGACCCTCAGTCGTGTGGTGTTGGACGGAGGTGAAGCCAAGAGTGAGGTGCTGCCCCATTCCCTCGCCTTCAACCTGTTTCTCCACAACTCGCCGCTGCAAGCCAACAGCTACTGCGAAGAGGAGATGAAGATGGTCAATGAGACCCGCAAGATCATGGATCTCCCTGAGTTGCGTTTCACGGCCACCTGCGTTCGCGTGCCCGTGCTGCGTGCCCACTCAGAGGCGGTGAATGTGGAGTTTGAGCAGCCGTTCCCGGTGGAGGAGGCCCGTGCTCTCCTGGCGGCAGCGCCTGGGGTCGAGCTGATTGAGCAGCCCGAGTGCAACCGTTTCCCGATGCCCACGGATGTGACCGGCCGCGATCCCGTGGCGGTAGGTCGGATCCGTCAGGACATTAGTGATCCCAACGCCCTGGAGTTCTGGCTCTGCGGTGACCAGATCCGCAAGGGCGCAGCCCTCAACGCGATCCAGATTGCCGAACTGCTGATCAACGCATGAGCCTCTCCGCCGCCCTCTCCCCCACCCCCTTCGGCCGTCTGCTTACGGCGATGGTCACCCCTTTCGATGCCGACGGCCGGGTTGACCTGGCCTTGGCCGGTCGTCTCGCCCGCCATCTCGTCGACGAGGGATCTGATGGTCTTGTGGTGTGCGGCACCACGGGTGAATCCCCCACCTTGAGCTGGCAAGAGCAGGTGCAGCTGTTGGAGGCCGTGCGTCAGGCGGTGGGTTCTGGAGTGAAGGTGTTGGCGGGCACCGGCAGCAACAGCACCGCCGAGGCAGTGGAGGCCACCCGGGAGGCGGCGGCTGCCGGAGCCGATGGGGCCTTGGTGGTGGTGCCTTATTACAACAAGCCTCCTCAGGATGGGCTGGAGGCCCATTTCCGGGCCGTGGCCGAGGCTGCCCCCGAGTTGCCGTTGATGCTTTACAACATCCCCGGTCGCACCGGCTGTTCGATGGCGCCGTCCACGGTGGCTCGACTGATGGATTGCGCCAATGTCGTGAGTTTCAAGGCCGCCAGTGGCAGCACCGATGAGGTGAGCCAGTTGCGCCTGAGTTGCGGTGCCCGGCTTGCCGTCTACAGCGGGGATGACGCCTTGACGTTGCCGATGCTGGCCGTCGGTGCCGTCGGCGTGGTCAGCGTGGCGAGTCACCTGGTGGGCCGGCGCATGCGCGCCATGATCGAAGCCCAGCTCAGTGGCCGCAATGCCGAGGCCCTTGGCCTGCATGAACAGTTGCTCCCCTTGTTCCGGGCTCTGTTCGCCACCACGAATCCAATTCCGGTGAAAGCTGCCCTTGAGGCCAGTGGTTGGCCCGTTGGAGCCCCCCGTCTTCCCCTTGTTCCCCTTGAGGCCGCCATGCGCGATGACCTGATCCAAACCCTGTCTGCCCTGCGTCAGACCTGACGCCACGGCTGGCCGGCGATCACGCCTTTTGTTCTTCGATTCATCTGACATTCATGACTGCTTCGATCTCTACGTCCCGCAATGGCGCTACTGCCGCCCAGGAGCCCTGTCTGCGCGTGATTCCCCTCGGGGGACTGCACGAGATCGGCAAGAACACGTGCGTGTTCGAGTACGGCGATGACCTCATGTTGGTGGATGCCGGCCTGGCCTTTCCGAGCGATGGCATGCACGGCGTGAATGTGGTGCTGCCCGACACCAGTTTCCTGCGCCAGAACCAGAAACGGATCCGGGGCATGATCGTGACCCACGGCCATGAAGACCACATCGGTGGTATTGCCCACCACCTCAAGCACTTCAACATCCCGGTGATCTACGGGCCCCGGCTGGCCCTGTCGATGCTCACCGGAAAGATGGATGAGGCAGGGGTGAGCGATCGCACCACCCTGCAGACCGTCGGTCCCCGTGATGTGGTGCGGGTCGGTCAGCATTTCTCGGTGGAGTTCATCCGCAACACCCACTCGATGGCCGACAGCTTCTCGCTGGCGATCACGACTCCTGTGGGCACGATCATCTTCACGGGTGACTTCAAGTTCGATCACACCCCTGTGGATGGGGAGCATTTCGACCTGGCCCGTCTCGCTCATCACGGCGACAACGGCGTGCTGTGCCTGTTCAGCGATTCCACCAATGCCGAGGTGCCTGGCTTCTGCCCGCCGGAGCGTTCGGTCTTCCCCAACCTGGATCGTCACATGGCCCAGGCGGAAGGTCGGGTCATCGTCACCACCTTCGCCAGTTCGATTCACCGGGTGTCGATGATCCTGGAGCTGGCCCTCAAGAACGGCCGCAAGGTCGGTCTGCTTGGCCGATCCATGCTGAACGTGATTGCGAAGGCGCGGGAGCTCGGCTACATGCGCGCTCCGGATGATCTGTTTGTGCCGATCAAGCAGATCAATGATGTGCCTGATCGCGAAACCCTGCTGCTGATGACCGGAAGCCAGGGGGAACCGTTGGCTGCCCTGAGTCGGATTTCCCGTGGTGAGCACCCTCAGGTGAAGGTGAAGACCACCGACACGATCATCTTTTCGGCCAGCCCGATTCCCGGAAACACGATCTCCGTGGTCAACACGATCGACCGCCTGATGATGCTTGGGGCGAAGGTGGTCTACGGCAAGGGCGAGGGCATTCACGTGTCGGGCCATGGCTTCCAGGAAGACCAGAAGTTGATGCTGGCGCTCACCAGGCCCAAGTTCTTCGTGCCGGTGCACGGTGAGCACCGCATGCTCGTCTGCCACGCCAAGACCGGCCACTCCATGGGTGTGCCGGAAGACAACACCTTGATCATTGAGAACGGTGATGTGGTCGAGCTCACGGCTGAGTCGATCCGCAAGGGTGATCCGGTCAAGGCCGGTATTGAGCTGCTCGATCAGTCGCGCAACGGCATTGTTGATGCTCGTGTGCTGAAGGAGCGACAGCAGCTCGCCGAAGACGGCATTGTGACGATCCTGGCGGCGATCAGCACCGATGGGGCCATGGTCGCTCCCCCTCGAGTGAATCTGCGTGGTGTGGTGACTACGGCGGATGCCCGCAAGATGTCGCTGTGGACCGAACGGGAAATCAGCTGGGTTCTGGAGAACCGCTGGAAGCAGCTCACCCGCAACACCGGCGGCAAGGCCCCTGAAGTGGATTGGATGGGTGTGCAGCGCGAGGTTGAGGTGGGCCTTGGTCGGCGTATGCGCCGCGAGTTGCAGGTGGAGCCTTTGATTCTCTGCCTGGTGCAGCCCGCTCCCGGTGGCACACCGGTGTACAAGGGCCGCGCCGATGCCGAGCCTGATGATCGTCCGGCACCTCGGGGCCGCGGCGGTCGTGGCGGTGGTGGCCATCACGGCCATGGTCGTCGCGACCGCGACCGCGCTCCTGCCCCCGTCAAGGCAGTACCGGCTCCTGAGGCTGCTCGCCAGTCAGTTCCAGCGGCATCTGCTCCGGCACCCACTGTCGAGAAGGCTGTCGCTACCCAGGCTGTTGCCACCAAGGCTGCTGTTGCCACCAAGGCGGTGGCGACCAAGCCAGAGCCAGATCAGGACATGCCGGCTGGTCGTACCCGCCGCCGCCGTTCGGCGGCGGCCTGAGCTCAGCTGCTCAGGTTCACCCGCAGCAGGGCCCCCTCCAAGATCGAACAATCAATTAAAGGGGGCTCATCTGACTGTTTCGGCTCGCTCTTTGGAGGGGCTGGCTCAGGCTGAACAACCTCTTGCTCTGTTGGATCCAACCCTGGTTCAGGCGCCGCTGCTGGCTCGATGTTGATGCTTGTGCCGTCGAGCCAGGGGGTCGCCGAGGGGGCTGGAGCTTCCACTGCCGCTTGGTTCAGGCTTGGGCTGGTTTCAAGAAATGGATCGCGGACCAGATCGTTCCCATGGCTTTCGCTGGCCACGAGCGGCACGGTTGCCTCGCTGGTGAGCACCAGGCAGCGCTCGAGGCCTTGCTCAGCTAGCTCTCGAAGGGTTTCGGGTGGCTGGCAGCTCAGCACCCGCTGGTAGTGAGCCTCAGCCGCCGTTGGATCTTGGAAGCCATGGAACTCGATGTGGCCCAGCAGCAGTGCGAGCACAGCTCGCCAAGCCGTCAGGGCCTCGTCGGAACGACCCTCCGCTTCCGCTGTATTGAGATCGTCCAGAAGGGTGGTGCTTAGATCCTTCGCCTGGGGATAGTTCCCTTCTCCATAGGCCTGTTCGGCGCTCAGATAGCGCTGCTGAAAGTCGGCATCCAAGGCGGTTCAGGGGCGCTGTTCCAGTTGTAGGGCGTCTGCACGCCAGTGGATCCTCCAGCCAGCGCTCAGATCACGGCCAGCTGCGGGGCTGCCGGTCGCTGTCGCCTGGGCCAGATCCTCCAGTTGGGAGGCGGTGAGCGAAGGCACCCCCCTGACCCGCAGCCAGTGGGCCAGCAGGGTGCGGCGGGTTTCGAGCGGGAGGCTTCCGAAACGGCGGCGGTCGAGAGATCCCTCTGTCAC
Organism: Synechococcus sp. BS56D; assembly: GCF_004332405.1. Lineage (NCBI taxonomy): Bacteria > Bacillati > Cyanobacteriota > Cyanophyceae > Synechococcales > Synechococcaceae > Synechococcus > Synechococcus sp. BS56D. Next base: position 392,887 of record NZ_PHQU01000002.1, read on the forward strand.
GCTCAGGTTCTCGAGGGCTAAAGCGTTCAGGTTCGCTTGAGTGTCCTGCAGTTGGGACATCCGCTCCGCCAGCTCCGCCAGTCGACCGCTGCAGCCCGGATGCAATTGCTCCAGCACCGGCAGCACCTCGGCGCGAATGCGATTGCGGGCATAGGCCGGATCCCGGTTGCTGGGGTCGTCCCAGATCGGCAGGGCCAGCTCGCTGCAGATCCTGGCGGTGTCGGCGCGGCTGAAGTCCCTAAGGGGACGAATCAGCTGTAGATCGCTTCCTTTGAAAAGTCTTCGGCTGTGGCGTTGGCTGCCCAGCCCGGCCAGATCACTGCCGCGGGCCAGTTGCAGCAGCAGGGTTTCGGCTCGGTCACTGGCGGTGTGCGCGCTGATCACGATCCGGCAGGGGTTGTGGGGGTAGAGGCCGCTGAGCCGTTCGGCTTCGGCGGCGAGCGCGCCATAACGCCAAGCGCGTGCACCGGCTTCGCTGCGCTCAGGGCTCTCCAACGCGGCACGCCCCACAGCCAGATGCAGACCCTCAGCACAGCACCAGATCTGCAGTTCCTGCGCGATCCGGCTGGATCCCTCGTGCCAGCCGTGGTCGCCATGCCAGAGATGCAGCTGCCAGTGATGAAGTGGGTGCAGGCCCCGCAGGAGAGCCAGCAGGGCCATCGAGTCTTGGCCACCGGAGAGGGCCAGCAGCAGACGGCTGCCCCGGGGGAGCATCGCCGGCTGTGCCAGGAGCCGGCGATGCAGGCGGTCGTGCCAGGGAGTCCAGCCCATCGGGTGCGGCCTTCGTGCGGTGGGAGAATCAAGGCATTCGATTCCAAATCATGACCCGCCTCAGCTCCCTGCCTGCTGCCCTGCGTGCGCGCCTTGCGCAGCGTTCGGCCCTGAAGGTGATCGCCGGTCTGATCAACTTTGATGCCGATTCCGTTGCCCGGGTGGCTCGCGCTGCCGGCTTGGGTGGTGCTGATCTGATCGATGTGGCCTGCGATCCCGAGCTGGTGGCCCTGGCGATCCGCGAATCCGGTGGCGTGCCCGTGTGTGTGTCCTCGGTGGAGCCCGAGCTGTTTGCGGCAGCGGTGGCGGCCGGTGCGCAGATGGTAGAGATCGGCAACTTCGATGCCTTCTATCCCCAGGGCCGCATCTTTGGTGCGGTTGAGGTGCTGGAACTCACCCGCCAGACCAGGGCTCTGTTGCCGGAGGTGGTGCTGAGCGTGACCGTGCCCCACGTGCTGCCGATGGATCAGCAGGAGCAGCTCGCCGTGGATTTGGTGGAAGCCGGTGCCGACCTGATCCAGACCGAAGGTGGCACGAGCGCCAAGCCCTTCAGCGCCGGCAGCCTCGGCTTGATCGAGAAGGCTGCCCCCACGCTGGCGGCCGCCCACAGCATCAGCTCTGCTCTGCAACAGGCCGGTCTCGAGGCCCCTGTGCTCTGCGCTTCCGGTCTCTCGGCCGTGACTGTGCCGATGGCGATCGCCGCCGGTGCCGCGGGTGTGGGTGTGGGTTCGGCTGTGAACCGCCTCAACGATGAGCTGGCGATGGTGGCCGTGGTGCGTGGCTTACGTGAGGCGCTCGGCAACGCCATCACCACTCGGGTGTGATCACTCAACTGGTCAGCTTGATGGGGTGTCTCTAGCGTTCGGTCAGCCTTGCTCTGCCCGCGATGAACACCCTCGGCTGGTTGCTCCAGTGGCCGATCCGTGCGTTGGTGTTGCTGCTCGTGGCGGCGCTGCCCCTGGGGGTGGAAATGGCCAACTTCGGCACCGCCCTCTGGGCGGCGATCCTGATCGGCCTGCTCGGCACCCTGCTGATCGGGCCCCTCAAGTTGCTGTTGGGGCCCGCCTGGGCCATCACCTCCCTGGGAGGGTTGATTGCGCCGGTGTCGTTTCTGTTCAACTGGCTGATCACCGTGATTCTGTTTGGCCTAGCGGCCTGGTTGATCACCGGTTTTCGTCTCAACAACGGCCTGTTCAGCGCGATCCTTGGGGCGGTGGTGTACAGCCTGATCAGCGCCTTCGTGCTGCGGGCCCTGGGGCTGGTGGATGTGGAGGCCACCAGGGCGGCGTTGTTGAGCGGAACTTAAAAACCACAGCTCGCGTTTACGCCGCCAGTTGATCAAGCACCTGGCGGGCCCGTTGCACCACAGGTGTGGGCACCCCAGCGAGACGGGCGGCCTCGATGCCATAGCTGCGGCTGGCGCCACCGGACTGCACGCGATGCAGAAACACCAGGTCATCGCCGGTTTCTTCCACCAGCACCTGGAAGTTGGCCACATTCGCTCGCTCCGCCGCCAGGTTGTTGAGCTCGTGATAGTGGGTGGCGAACACCGTGCGCGCCTGCAGATCCCCGGCCAGGTGTTCGCTCACGGCCCAGGCGATCGAGAGGCCATCGAAGGTGGCGGTGCCCCTGCCGATTTCATCAAGCAGCACCAGGGAGCGATCGCTGGCGTGATGCAGGATGTTGGCGGTTTCGGCCATTTCCACCATGAACGTGGACTGGCCGGCGGCGAGATCGTCGACGGCACCCACGCGGGTGAAGATGCGATCGGCGATGCCGACCACGGCTGCCTGGGCCGGCACCCAGCTGCCGGTCTGGGCCAGCAGCTGGATCAGACCGATCTGTCGCAGGTAGCAGCTTTTGCCGCTGGCATTCGGTCCGGTAAGCACCACAAGATCGGTGCCATCGCCCAGGTGCACATCGTTGGCGGTGAAGTTGCGCTCCACCAGCAGCTGCTCCACCACGGGGTGCCGACCGGATGTGATCTGCAGCTCGCGGCCATCGCTGATCGTTGGCGCGCACCAGCGGCTCGTGGCCGCCACCTCCGCGAGGCCACACACCGCATCGAGGGCCGCCACGGCTCGGGCGGCCTGACGGATCGGAGCGGCCATGGCACCTACCTGCTCGCGTAGCTGGCAGAAGAGTTCGTACTCCCGCTGGCAGGCGCGGGCACGCAGCTGGAAGATCGTGCCTTCCCGCTGCTTGAGTTCGGGAGTGATGAAGCGCTCCTCATTGGCGAGGGTCTGACGCCGGATCCAGTGATCCGGAACGTCAGCGGCTTTGGCTTTGCTCACCGCCAGGAAATAGCCGAAGGTGCGGTGATACTGCAGGCGCAGATTGGCGTTGCCGCTGGATTGGCGCTCGAGCCGCTCCTGTTCCGCCAGCCAAGCGTCTTGATCATCGAGCTGGTTGCGCAGCCCATCGAGCAGGGGATCGACGCCGTCGTGGATCAGGCCGCCTTCGCTGAGCGACAGGGGTGGGGTGTCGATCAGGGCATGGCGTACCGCTTGAGCTAGCTCCGCCAAGGCCGGATCCGGGGTGCAGAGATTCCGCAGCCACTCGGGGTGCCGATCGTCGAGTCCACCGTGGAGCCGCGCGGCCAGCTGGGGCAGTCGCTCGAGCCCATCGGCAATCGCCACCAGATCACGGGCCCCTGCATGGCCGGCACCGGCCCGGCCCGCGAGTCGCTCCAGGTCGCCCATCGGTCGCAGCAAGCGGCGCAGGGCCTGGCGCAGGTTGCGCTGCTCCACCAGCAGTGTCACCACAGCCTGGCGTTGCTGGATGGCGATGAGGTCCATCAACGGCGCTTCGATCCAGCGGCGCAGGCAGCGCCCACCCATGGCCGTGTGGGTGCGATCGACGGCCCAGAGCAGGGAGCCCTGCAGCTGTCCATCCCGTTGGGTGGCGGTGAGCTCCAGGTTGCGTCGGGTCTGGGCGTCGAGCATCAGGGCTTCACCGCTATGCACGATGGCGGGCACCTCGAGGGGCACGCTCAGGTCGTCCTCAAGGGGCTGGGTGTCGCGCAGGTAGCGCAGCAGTCCGCCGACGGCTCGCAAGGCCAGGGGCAGATCCCCCAGGCCAAGGCCGTCCAGGCTGGCCAGGCGGTAGTGATTCAGAAGGGTCTGTTCCGCTTGCGGACGGCTGAAGGGCGTTGTGGCCATCGGCGTCAGCCGCAGGCGCTGGGGGCACCAGGAGGGGTTGGCGTCGTCGTCTGCTGATGGGGCCCAGAGCAGCTCAGCGGCCTCCAGTTGGCTCAGCCGTTGGTGCAGGCCAGCACTACCGGTTTGCTCCATCACCTGCACCTCACCGGTGCTCACATCGGCGTGGGCCAGACCCCAGCGGAACGGTTGCTTGCCCTTGGCTGGCTCCACAACCACGGCCGCTAGCCAGTTGTTGCGGCGGGCCTGGAGCATGCCCTCCTCCAGCACGGTGCCCGGGGTAAGCACACGGGTGATGTCACGTTTGAGTAGAGCGCCTTTGGCGGGGGTGGTTTCCAGCTGGTCGCAGAGGGCTACGGAGTAGCCGCGGCGGATCAGCTCGGAGCAGTAGCGCTCCGCGGCGTGATGGGGAATGCCGGCCATGGGCACGCGGCCGATCGCTTTACCGCCCTCCTTGCCGGTGAGGGTGAGTTCGAGCACCCTTGAGAGCTCAACCGCATCTTCGAAGAAGCACTCAAAGAAATCTCCGAGCCGGTAGAGCAGCACGCGCTCGGGGTGGGCGGCCTTGAGCTCCACGTAGTGGCGCAGCATCGGTGTGAGCTGCAGGGGGTCCACCTGGCTGTGGTGGGCCCAGGCCGGTTCGTCGCTGATTGCGTCTATTGCGTCGTTTTCAGGCTCGCTCGTGGCGCTGACTGCTTCAGGGTCGAGTTCGGCGCTTGGTTCGCGGCGCTGGCGCGGCCGTTGGCTGGCATCAGCGCTCAGGCTGGCATCGCTGAGGTCTGCGGTCGCTGAAGCGTCCTGGCTGGCGCCGGCTCGCTGCTGGGGTTGCTCGGCTGGCTCAGGCGCTCCGAACAGATTGCCTTGCAGGGCCTGTTCCGGAGGTTGGGCGGCGGACCGTGGCATGGAGGCGAGTCCGGCGTAAGCAACGACGGGATCGTACCGATCCCGCCCTGGCTGCTTCCAGGTTTTCACTGTTCTCCCATCCCCCGTAACCTGAACGACCGGCCGTTGGCACCCGACGTCATGCCCGCCTACGAGCTCTCGGCGCCCTATTCACCCAAGGGTGATCAACCGACGGCGATCAAGCAGTTGGTGCAAGGGGTCAACGGTGGTGAGCGCTTTCAGACCCTGCTCGGGGCCACGGGCACGGGTAAGACGTTCACGATGGCGAATGTGATCGCCCAGACCGGCCGGCCGGCGCTGGTGCTCGCCCACAACAAGACGCTGGCGGCCCAGCTGTGCAACGAGCTGAGGGAGTTCTTCCCCCACAACGCCGTCGAATACTTCATCTCCTATTACGACTACTACCAGCCGGAGGCCTACGTCCCGGTCAGCGACACCTACATCGCCAAGACGGCTTCGATCAATGAGGAGATCGACATGCTGCGTCACTCAGCAACCCGTTCGCTGTTCGAGCGTCGCGACGTGATCGTGGTGGCTTCAATCAGCTGTATTTACGGCCTGGGCATCCCGAGCGAATACCTGAAGGCGGCGGTGAAGTTTGAGGTGGGCGACACCTTGAACATCCGCAGCCAGCTGCGGGAACTGGTCAACAACCAATACAGCCGCAACGACACGGAGATCGCCCGCGGGCGCTTCCGGATCAAAGGGGATGTGCTCGAGATCGGCCCCGCCTACGAAGACCGGCTGGTGCGAATCGAGCTGTTCGGTGATGACGTGGAGGCGATCCGCTACGTGGATCCCATCACCGGCGAGATCCTCCAGAGCCTCGAGTCGATCAACATCTACCCGGCCAAGCACTTCGTTACCCCTAAGGACCGACTGGACACAGCGATCAAGGCGATCCGCACGGAGCTGCGTGACCGTTTGGATGTGCTGAACACGGAAGGCAAGTTGCTGGAAGCGCAGCGGCTCGAGCAGCGCACCACCTACGACTTGGAGATGCTCCAGCAGGTGGGCTACTGCAATGGGGTGGAGAACTATGCCCGCCACCTGGCCGGCCGTGAGGAGGGCACCCCGCCGGAGTGCCTGATCGATTACTTCCCTGAAGACTGGCTGTTGATCGTGGATGAGAGCCACGTGACCTGCTCGCAGCTGCAGGCGATGTACAACGGCGACCAGGCGCGTAAGAAGGTGCTGATCGAGCACGGCTTCCGCTTACCCAGCGCGGCGGACAACCGCCCGCTCAAGGGGGAGGAGTTCTGGACTAAAGCGCGTCAGACCGTGTTTGTGAGCGCCACACCGGGGGATTGGGAGCTGAAGGTGAGCGATGGGCAGGTGGCTCAGCAGGTGATCCGGCCCACGGGGGTGCTGGATCCGATCGTGGAGGTGCGGCCGACGACTGGCCAGGTGGATGACTTGCTCGGCGAGATCCGCAGCCGCGCGGCTAAGCAGCAGCGGGTGCTCGTGACCACCCTCACCAAGCGGATGGCGGAGGACCTCACTGATTATTTGGCCGAAAACGAGGTGCGGGTGCGCTATCTGCACTCGGAGATCCATTCGATCGAGCGGATCGAGATCATTCAGGATCTGCGCCTTGGTGAATACGACGTGTTGGTGGGGGTGAACCTGTTGCGGGAGGGCCTGGACCTGCCGGAGGTGTCGCTGGTGGCGATCCTCGATGCCGATAAGGAGGGTTTCCTGCGGGCAGAGCGCTCACTCATCCAGACGATTGGCCGCGCGGCCCGGCATGTGGAAGGGGTGGCGCTGCTCTATGCCGACAACATGACCGACTCGATGGCCAAGGCGATCGAGGAAACCGAGCGCCGCCGCAAGATTCAGCACGCCTATAACGAGAAGCACGGGATCGTGCCGACGGCGGCGGGCAAGAAGGCGAGCAATTCGATCCTCAGCTTCCTGGAGCTGTCCCGCAAACTCAAGACCGATGGTCCCGATGCGGACCTGGTGCAGGTGGCCGGCAAGGCGGTGAAGGCTCTGGAGGATGACACCGATGGCATGGCCCTCGATGCCCTGCCGGAGCTGATTGAGCAGCTCGAAGCGAAGATGAAGGAGGCAGCCAAGAAGCTCGACTTCGAAGAAGCCGCCAACCTGCGCGATCGCATCAAGCAGCTGCGTCAGAAGCTGGTGGGGAGCGGCTGAAACGCCGCCCAGTCGTTAAACCTCCAGCGGTGATTCGGTGCCCTGGGCTTGATGGCGCACGCTGCCGCCAAGGCCGAACCCGGCGTGCACGGCCTGCAGGGCGGCGATGCCATCGGCTTCCGCCACCACGCAGCTGGTGCGGATCTCACTGGTGGCGATCAGTTCGATGTTGAGGCCGGCATCCGCTAGGTAGCGGAACATGCGGCCGGCGGTCCCGGCGGTGGCGGGCATGCCGGCACCCACGGCGCTCACCCGGGCGATGGCTGGTCCGTCTTCCAGTAAGGCTCCAGGCCATTGGGCCAGCAGGGCACTGAGGGCCTGGTCGGCGGCGGTGCGGTCCTCGCGTTTGAGCGTGAAGCTGATGTCACGGCTGCCATCGCTGTGCTGCCGCTCCGATTGCACAATCGCATCGATGCTGATGCCGGCATCGGCGAGGGCCGAGCAGAGGGTTGCGGCCGTGCCGGGCCGGTCGGGAACGTGACGCACGCTGACCTGCGCCTGATCGCGGTCAAGGGCGACACCGCGCACCTCCGGCTCTCCGGCGCCGGTGGCGGGGGGGTTGATCAGTAGCTGCTGTTCGGCCAGTTCGAACGCTTCGCTCACAGCCCGCAGCGCTTTGCCGCCGAGGGAGGCATCGATCACGCAGCTCACCTTCACCTCGCTGGTGGCGATCAGGCGCAGGTTGATGCCTACCCGCGAGAGGGTGTCGAACAGTCCGGCGGCGATGCCGGGGCGACCCATGATCCCGGCGCCGCTGATGCTCAGCTTGCTCATGCCGCCCTCGGCCACCAGCTGGCCGCCCATGGCGTCCACCAGCTCGGTGCAGATGCGACGGGCCTTGTCCAGATCCGCTTCCGCCACGGTGAAGGTGATGTCGTTGCTGTTGCCTTCGTGGGTGGCCTGGATGATCAGGTCCACATTCACGCCGCCGGCCGAGAGGGCCTCGAATAGGCGGGCGGCCACTCCGGGTTGGTCGGGCACATGGGAGAGGGCGAGCACGGCCTGCTGCTCCAGCAGCTCGGCTCCATCCACGGGCCGGCCCAGTTCCAGGCCCTCGCGGCCGATCGGGCGGGCGCTGCGGCTGGTGAGGGTGGTGCCGGGCGCATCGCTCCAGCTGGAGCGCACCACCAGGGTGACGCCGTAGTTGCGGGCGATCTCCACGGCGCGGGGGTGAAGTACGGCGGCGCCGAGGCTGGCGAGCTCGAGCATCTCGTCGCAGCTCACCTGCTCCATCAGCTGGGCATCGGGCACTTTGCGCGGATCAGTCGTGAGGACTCCGGGCACATCGGTGTAGATCTCGCAGGCATCGGCGCCGAGTGCTGCGGCGAGAGCCACGGCGGAGGTGTCGGAGCCACCGCGGCCGAGGGTGGTGATCTCAGCGGCGCCGCCACTGCTCTGGCTGGTGCCCTGGAAACCGGCCACCACCACCACCTGGCCTTCGCCAAGACGACTGCGCAGGCGCTCGGTGCGCACCTCGAGGATGCGGGCGCGGCCATGGGCGGATTCGGTCACGATGCCCACCTGGGCGCCCGTCATCGAGATGGCAGGAATGCCGAGCTCATGGAGGGCCATCGAGAGCAGGGCAATCGACACCTGCTCACCGGTGGCCAGGAGCATGTCCATCTCCCGCTGGGGCGGGTTGCTGCTGATGGCGCGGGCCTTCGCGGTGAGTTCGTCGGTGGTGTGACCCATGGCCGACACCACGATCACCAGGTCATGGCCCTCTTCCTTACAGGCGGCGATGCGCCTGGCTACGGCCTGGATGCGCTCCACGCTGCCGACGGAGGTGCCGCCGAACTTCTGCACCAGCAGGGCCATCCATGCCGCTTCATACCGGAGGCGATTGTCTCACTGGGTCAACCGACAACTTTCTCTAACCCAACAGCTCTGTTCAACCCAACAGCCCATCGCGGAAGGCATCACTGGGCTGGGCACCGCGCTTGAGCGCTGCTTCCACATCCAGGAGCCGGCCCAACAGCTTCAGGCAGCGGGTGGGAGGCCGGCCTTTGAGTTGCTTGCGCATCACATAGATGCGCTTGGGGTTGCCGATGCCGGCGGCCTTGGCGATCACGTTGGCGTCCCGTTCGCCCTGTTGCTCCAGCAGGCTCACCCAGAGCCAGCCGCGGATCTGCCCGGTGAGGGTGGCCACGATGCGCAAGGCCGGTTCGCCGGCTTCGATTAGGCCATCGAGGCGGCTGATCGCATCACCCACGTTGCCCTCCAGCAGCGCATCCCCCACCTGCAGGGCATTGCTGGCCTGGCCCTCGATCAGGCTGCTCACCGCCGCGGCGGTGATTGCTTTGACGCCACTGCTCTCGGCATGGAGGGCGAGTTTCTGCAGCTCCATGCTCAACCGGGCACTGTCGCTGCCGATCGCATCGACCAGGGCGTCCACGGCAGCCGGTTCCAGCTGGAGGTCAAGTTCAGCGGCGGTGCGTTCCACCAGCTGCCGCTGGCCAGCTCCGTCCCACACCGCTGGCAGTTGGAAGCTCCGCTCGCTGGCGCCGCCCGCTTTCACCAGTTTCTGCAGGGCCTTGGTCGTGCGCAGCCGCCCGTCGGGTTTGGAGGGGTTGCAGAGCAGCAGATGGCAGTTCTCTGGAATGAGCTCCAGGCCAGCTTCGAAGCGATCGGCTAGTTCGCTCGGGCAGGCATTGCAAAAGGGAGAGCGCTGCAGCAGCACCAAGCGGCCACCGCTCCCGAAGGGAGGCGTGCGTGCTTCTTCCAAGGCCTGCTGGGCCTGGCCGGCTTCAGCGCCATCAAGGCGGCTCAGGTTGATGCTGCTCCAGCTCGGGTCCACCACCTGGTCGATCAGGCCATTCACTGCCCTCTCGAGGGCGGCGCTGTCATCACCCCAGAGCAGGTGGATCGGCATGGAGGCACCCGCAGGGTTGCTGTGGGTCGATGATGCCGGAAGTGAGCGCGACTGCCCTGGCCAGCGACCATCCGATCTTCACGGAAAGCATCCGCCGCATCCGAGCGCTGTTGGGGGAGACCGGTCTTGACCCGTTGCAACAGCAGGTGCTGGAACGCCTGGTGCACAGCAGCGGTGATCCGGATCTGGCGCCCCTGCTGCGGTTCAGCGTGCGGGCCTGTGAACGGGGGCTGGCGGCGCTTAAGGGCGGAGCTGTGATCCTCACGGACACGGCGATGGCAAGCGCGGCGGTGTCGCCGATGGCCTCGCGCACCCTGGCAAACCCGGTGCGTTGTCTGCTCGATTGGGCTCCAGAGCAGTCGCCACAGGGATCAACCCGTTCAGCGGCGGCGATGCGGAGCGCCTGGCCGGAGCTCACCCAGGCAGCTGCAGCCGCTGCTCAACCCATGCCCATCGTTTTAGTGGGCAGTGCACCCACGGCCTTGGAGCAGCTATTGGATCAAGTCGCGGCGGGTGCACCAACTCCGAGTTTGGTGATCGGCATGCCGGTGGGGTTTGTGGGGGTGGCCGAAAGCAAGCGGCGGTTGGCGGCCCATGATTTGGACCAGATCCGCCTCGAGGGCAGCCGTGGCGGCGCCGGACTAGTAGGGGCGGCGGTGAATGCGCTGCTCAGGGTGGCGAGCTCAGATCTGCCGTAGGGGAATCGGTTGCGCTGCGCCTTTGGCTCCACCACAAGCTGTAACGCTTCGTCCGGCCCCTTGCCCGCCTGCTGCCGGCCCCGTGTGAGAATCGCCTCACCGACCCGGCGTCGACCCTCCCATGCAGATCCTGAACACCCTCACCGTGCTGGCCCTGGTGGTGATGTCCTTCGCGCTGATCGTGGGCGTGCCGGTGCTTTACGCCTCTAGCGAAGACAGTGGCCGCTCCAACCGCCTGATCCTGCTGGGCAGCATCGTGTGGGTGGCGCTGGTGCTGGTGAACTGGGGAATGAGCTTCTTTGTGGTCTGATCTCTGCGATCAGCCTCAAAGCTCTTGGACATGACGACGCTTCTACCCCCTGGGTGGGAGCATGGGAGAAGCGCATTTCGGCTCTATGGCCACCTTCGAAGGACGATTTACGGATTCGCAGGATTTGCGCATTGCCGTGGTAGTTGCTCGATTCAACGACCTGGTCACTGGCAAGCTGCTTAGCGGTTGTCTCGACTGTCTGGCTCGCCATGGAGTCAATACGTCTGACGCCAGCACTCAGCTCGATGTGGCTTGGGTGCCTGGCTCGTTCGAGCTCCCAATCGTGGCCCAGCAACTGGCGCGCAGTGGCCGTTACCAGGTGCTGATCACCCTGGGTGCGGTGATCCGCGGCGACACGCCTCATTTCGATGTGGTGGTGTCTGAAGCGAGCAAGGGCATTGCGGCAGTGGCCCGTGACACTGGCGTGCCTGTGATTTTTGGTGTGCTCACCACCGACACCATGCAGCAGGCGCTCGAGCGTGCCGGCATCAAGAGCAATCTTGGTTGGAGCTATGGCTTGCAGGCCTTGGAGATGGGAAGTCTGATGCGGGCTCTGCCCTCCGGATGAGCACTGGATTGACCAACGGCCCCTCGGTGGTGCATGCTCTTCAAGTCGCGAGGGACACAGCCCCAGCGCCGACCTGCGGATGTAGCTCAGTGGTAGAGCATCTCCTTGCCAAGGAGAGGGTCGAGAGTTCGAATCTCTTCATCCGCTTGCTTTGAGTCATTGTCTTCGAACCAGCAATTGCTGTGGTTCGGCGGACGTAAATCCCAGTTGCAGGTAGAAGCCGGCGCTTTTTGTGGTCATCAGATAAACCCGCTCGGCTTGGCGGATTGCACGGGCACTCAGCAGCGCTTCCACCACCCGCCGTCCAAGGCCTCGTCCCTGCAAGTCGCCGGCCACGACCACATCCCAAAGCACAGCTCGGTGGATGCCGTCGCTTGTTGCGCGCCCAAAGCCCACTAGGCGTTTGCCGCGCCAGAGGCTCACCACCACATCACTTCCCGCCAACATCCGCTGCAGCTCCCGGAAGCTGCGGTCTTGGGCCCAGAAGGCGTGCTTCTGAAACAGGCGCCGCAGCTTCAGCAGGCCTCGCGTGGGTCGTAGATCCGGACCCATCCCGATCAGGCGCATCCCAGGCGCTCCGGGCGCATGTTCCACCAAGCGATAGCGGGTCATGGCTGTGAAAGCGAATGTTCATCATCAGCCACAGCGAGAACACCTCCCTTGGGCTCAGTAGGCTGGCCAGCACTGACTACGGCTGTTTCCATGCTCAAGCTCCTGCTGGGTGACCCCAATGCCCGCAAGCTGAAGCGCTATCAGCCGATCGTCTCCGACATCAGTCTTCTGGAGGAGGAGATCGCTCCCCTCAGCGACGACGACCTGCGTCGCCGCACCTCCGAGTTCCGCCAGCGGCTGGAGAATGCCGGCGCGCTCGAGAAGCAGCGCCCCCTGCTCGATGAGTTGCTGCCGGAAGCGTTTGCCGTGGTGCGTGAAGCCGGCAAGCGCGTGCTCGGCATGCGTCACTTTGATGTGCAGCTGATCGGCGGCATGGTGCTGCACGAGGGCCAGATCGCCGAGATGAAAACCGGCGAGGGCAAGACCCTTGTGGCCACCCTGCCCAGCTTCCTCAATGCGCTCACCGGTCGCGGTGTGCACGTAGTCACGGTGAACGACTATCTCGCCCGCCGCGATGCCGAGTGGATGGGCCAGGTGCATCGCTTCCTGGGCTTGAGCGTGGGTCTGATCCAGCAGGACATGAGCCCTGCGGAGCGGCGGCGCAACTACGGCTGCGACATCACCTACGCCACCAATTCGGAGCTGGGCTTCGATTATCTGCGCGACAACATGGCCACCGACATCAGCGAGGTGGTGCAGCGGGAATTCCAGTACTGCGTGATCGATGAGGTGGATTCGATCCTGATTGATGAGGCCCGCACCCCCTTGATCATTTCCGGTCAGGTGGAGCGACCCCAGGAGAAATATCAGAAGGCGGCCCAGGTGGCGGCCGCGCTGGAGCGAGCCGCGGAGATGGGTAAGGACGGCATTGACCCCGAGGGCGATTACGAGGTGGATGAAAAGCAGCGCAGCTGCACCCTCACCGATGAGGGCTTCGCTAAGGCTGAATCGTTACTGGGCGTCAGCGACCTTTATGACCCCCAGGACCCCTGGGCCCACTACATCACCAATGCCCTCAAGGCCAAGGAGCTGTTCATCCGCGATGTGAATTACATCGTGCGCGAGGGCGAGGCGGTAATCGTGGATGAATTCACCGGTCGGGTGATGCCCGGCCGCCGCTGGAGCGATGGTCAGCACCAGGCGATCGAAGCCAAGGAGAGCCTGGCGGTGCAGCCGGAAACCCAGACCCTCGCCTCGATCACCTATCAGAACTTCTTCCTGCTCTATCCGCGCCTGGCCGGCATGACCGGAACCGCCAAGACCGAGGAGGTGGAATTCGAGAAGACCTACAAGCTCGAAACCACGATCGTGCCCACCAACAGGCCTCGGGCGCGGCAGGACATGGCCGATCAGGTGTACAAGACCGAAACCGCCAAATGGCGGGCGGTGGCCAAGGAGACCGCCCAGATCCACCGCGAGGGCCGGCCCGTGCTCGTGGGCACTACCAGCGTTGAGAAGAGCGAGCTGCTCAGTGCCCTGCTGGCGGAGGAGGCGATCCCCCACAACTTGCTCAACGCCAAGCCTGAAAATGTGGAGCGGGAGGCAGAAATCGTCGCCCAGGCCGGTCGTTCCGGCGCAGTGACGATCGCCACCAACATGGCCGGACGCGGTACCGACATCATCCTCGGCGGCAACAGCGACTACATGGCTCGGCTCAAGCTGCGGGAGGTGCTGCTGCCTCGCTTGGTGCGTCCCGAGGAGGGCCACCGCCCGCCGGTGCCCTTGCAACGCAGCGCTGAAGCCTCAGGCTTCGGTGCCAAGGCTGCTCCCGCCAGCGGTCCCCACGGCCATGCACCCAGTGAGGCGCGAGCGATCGGCAGCCTGTATCCCTGCCAGCTCAGTGAAGACACTGACCAGGCCCTGGCGGATCTCGCTCGTGATCTGGTCAAGGTCTGGGGGGATCGCGTCCTCTCGGTGATTGAGCTCGAAGATCGGATTGCCACCGCTGCTGAGAAAGCCCCCACCGACGATCCCCAGATCGCTGCCCTGCGTGCTGCGATCGCCCGCGTGAAGGCGGAATACGACGTGGTGGTGAAGCAGGAAGATGCGCGGGTGCGCGAGGCCGGTGGCCTTCACGTCATCGGCACCGAACGCCATGAATCCCGCCGGGTGGACAACCAGCTGCGCGGCCGCGCCGGCCGTCAGGGCGACCCCGGCAGTACGCGCTTCTTCCTCTCTCTGGGCGACAACCTGTTGCGCATCTTCGGCGGTGATCGTGTGGCCGGCCTGATGAACGCCTTCCGCGTGGAGGAAGACATGCCGATTGAATCCGGCATGCTCACCCGCTCCTTGGAGGGGGCCCAGAAGAAGGTCGAGACCTACTACTACGACATCCGCAAGCAGGTGTTTGAGTACGACGAGGTGATGAACAATCAGCGCAAGGCGGTGTATTCCGAACGTCGTCGTGTGCTCGAGGGCCGTGAGCTCAAGAAGCAGGTGATCGGTTACGGCGAGCGAACCATGAACGAGATCGTGGAGGCCTATGTGAATCCAGACCTGCCCCCGGAGGAGTGGGATCTCGCCCAGTTGGTGAGCAAGGTGAAGGAGTTTGTTTATCTGCTCGAGGATCTGGAGCCCGAGCAGCTCCAAGGACTCTCGATGGAGGAGCTCAAGGCCTTCCTCCAGGAGCAGCTGCGTAACGCCTACGACCTCAAAGAGGCCCAGATTGAGCAGCAGCGCCCTGGGCTGATGCGGGAGGCGGAGCGCTTCTTCATCCTGCAGCAGATCGACACCCTCTGGCGTGAACACCTGCAGGCGATGGATGCCCTGCGGGAATCAGTGGGCCTGCGTGGCTACGGCCAGAAGGACCCGCTGATCGAATACAAGAACGAGGGCTATGACATGTTCCTGGAGATGATGACGGGCATGCGCCGCAACGTGATCTATTCGATGTTCATGTTCCAGCCGGCGCCTCCTGCCGGCCAGTCGGCGGAGCACACCGTCTCGGCCTGATCACTCCTCCCCCAGAAACTCCAGGATCTCGCGGTCCTTGAGGCTCTGGGATTCGCCGCGGCAGATCTCGCTCAGGGGTTTGCCGGCGGCCACCGCCTTGAGGCAGGCCTGGAGGTTGCCCACCTGGCTTTCGAGCTGGTCGATCCTCTCCATCAGGTTGCGGATCACATTGGCCTCGGCATCGGGAAGGGCCGAGTGGGCGAGGGGGTTGATGCGCACGCCGCTCTGGTGAATCACCCGGCCGGGGATGCCCACCACCGTGCAGTCGTTCTCCACATCGCGCACCACCACCGAACCGGCGCCGATGCGGGTGTTAGTGCCCACCTGGATCGCTCCCAGCACCTTGGCGCCGGCCCCCACCACCACGTTGCTGGCGAGGGTGGGGTGGCGCTTGCCGTGATCCTTGCCCGTGCCTCCCAGGGTGACCCCCTGGTAGAGCAGGCAGCGGTCACCTACTTCAGCGGTTTCGCCAATCACCACGCCCATACCGTGGTCGATGAACACACCCCGCCCGATCGTGGCGCCGGGATGGATCTCCACACCGGTGACGCTGCGGCCCAGCTGGCTGAGCAGCCTGGCGCCCAGCTTCAGGGGTAGGCGCGAGCGCCAGAGCCGATGGCTGAGTCGATGCAGGGTGATCGCCTGGAAGCCCGGATAGCAGAGCAGGATCTCCAGCGGTCCGCGGGCAGCCGGATCCCGCTCGCGGATGATCGCCAGGTCGGCGCGGATCTGATCAAACATGCCTTAGCCCGCCTGCAGGCCGATCTCCTTGCGCAGCAGCTCGATCGTATCGCCGCTGAGGTAGCTCTCGGCGCAGTGCACCTGGGGCATGCGCATCAGCTGGGAGCGGTTCTGGCGCAGGCTCTGCTCAACCAGCGGCAGGCTCGGACGGTCGCAGAGCACATGGCTGGCGGCCCGCAGCAGCGCCAGCAGGCGGCTTCCCACATCAGGGGTGGCGGTCATCAGCAGCAGCTCGTTGCCGCGCATGCTGTGCAGGATCACCTCGGCGGCGCGCAGGATGCCCGGACTGATACTCACCAGGCCCACGCAACTGCCCGGCCGCAGCTCCTTGAGCATGGCTAGCTCTTCGCGGAAGTCGTTGAGGTCCACTGCCACGGCACGCACCCCGTGGCGCTTGGCCAGGTCCTCCACCGGCTGCAGGAAGTAGCGGCTGGTCACCACCGTGCCGTTGCTGGCGCTTTCGAGCACGCTTTCGAGCTCCTCCATCGGCACCACCTCCACGGGCACATCGAGGTTGGGCTCGAGCTCCTCGGCGATCAGCATCGAGGCGCCGATGTCTTCCCTGGGGGTGCTCACGAGGACGCGGGCGCCGCAGCGCAGGCGCCAGTCGATCTCCCGGGTGAGCAGCTCACGCGTCTGCTGCAGGGTGCAGCCGGCGTTCAGCAGGCCGTCCACACACTTGCGCACTTCGCGATCGAGGTCGGTGATGCCCCGGTTGCGGATGTGCACGGGGGTGCGGATCTCGCGTGGTTTCTGCTGATCGCGCACGTAGATGCCGGAGCCGGCCATTGCCTCCACCACGCCATCGGTTTCCAGCTGGCGGTACACCTTGCTGATCGTGTTGCGATGCAGCCCCGTCTGCATAGCGAGCTGGCGGGTGCTGGGCAGGCGGTGGCCAGGGGGGTAGTGGCGCGCCGCGATCGCGAAGCAGATTTGGTTGTACAGCTGGGTCGACGCCGGGATGTCGCTTTCCTGCTGGATGTGGAATCGCACGCCGGTAGGCCGGATCGGAATGCGGCCACCATAAGGAGCGATCGGCTCGGTGACAATTGTTGCGGTGGTCTGTGTCCCTATGCCAATTTCGGGTTCTCCCTCTAATTCCACCGGTTGGTGTTGGGTCGAGGGCGGTCCGGTGCCCCTGCGCTGCTGGTGGTCTCCGGCCTCCCCATGCCCAGAGGATGGCCCTAGATGGAACGAAGGCGTTACGCCAACAGCACGGCCTCGTGCCGTAATTGTGTTGCCGGAGGTGTTCGGCGTCAATGGTTGGGTGCGCAGCGTTGCCGATCGGATTGCCGCCGCCGGTGTGCCCGCCCTCGCGATGCCGCTCTTTGCGCGCACGGCCCCAGAGCTTGAGCTGGGCTATGGGCCTGAGCAGCTGGTGGAGGGTCGCCGCCACAAGGACGCTGCCAGCACCGATCAGATCCTGGCCGATCTGAATGCGGCGATCGCCTGGCTGCAGAACACCCTGCAGGGCAACCTGGACATCACCGTTGTGGGCTTCTGCTTTGGGGGCCATGCCGCTCTGTTGGCCGCCAGCCTGCCCCAGGTGAGCCAGGCCTTTGATTTCTATGGTGCTGGCGTCGCGCAGGGTCGCCCGGGTGGTGGTGCCCCGAGCCTGGAGCTGCTGCCCCAGGTGCAGGGCCAACTCACCTGCCTCTGCGGCAGCGCCGATCCCCTGATCCCTGCTGAAGACCGGGCGGCGATCGCCTCAGCGTTTTTGGCGGCTGATCCCAGCGGAAAGCGGCTGCGCTACTGGGAGTTTGAAGGCGCTGACCACGGTTTTATGTGCGAAGCACGCGACAGTTTCAACCCCGCTGCTGCGGAGCAGGGCTGGCGGTTGCTGCTGGAAGCTCTGCGGGCCTGAAGCACGCCAGGTCTGCGGATTGATCAGGCCTGGGGCGGCTTGCTCGCGACCTTGGCGGCCGTGGGCCGCGGCGGGGACGGGATTGTGCGCACGGCCTTGGTGGCGGCTTGAGGCTCGTCGGCGTCCTTCTTGGCCAGCGGCGTCTTGCGCGGCGTCAGGAACATGATCATGTTCCGGCCTTCCCGCTTGGGCGCCTGCTGAATCTCCGCCTGCTCCTCCAGGTCATTCGCCATCCGGCGCAGCAGCGTTTCAGCCAGGGCGGTGTGCTGAATCTCGCGGCCCCGGAAGATCACGGTGCACTTCACCTTGTCGCCTGCCTTGAGGAAGCGGGTGGCCTGGCCAATGCGCACGTCGTAGTCGTGCTGGTCGATCTTGTAGCGCATCTTGACCTCCTTCACCTCGGTCTGATGCGACTTCTTCTTGGCCTCCTTGGCCTTCTTTTCCTGTTCGAACTTGTATTTGCCGTAATCCATGATCCGGCAGACCGGTGGGTCCGCCTTCTCGCTCACCAGCACGAGATCCAGCTCTCGTTCCTGAGCCACTTCGAGGGCCTTCTCGCGGTCAATCACCCCAAGCTGCGATCCGTCGGCGTCGACCACCCGCAACTGCGGGTAACTGATGCGGTCGTTGATGTTGGGCAGCTCCCGCACGGGAGCACGACGGTCAAAACGGGGACGTGGTGGCATTCAGGACGTTGAGAGGACAGACAAGGTCACGGTGCGATCAGCTCGACCGGGACAACACATCAACCTTCACCCTAGACCTCCCTGGATCAGCGTCATCGCTTCGCTCAGCGCATCCTCACCGCTCAGCCAGCAGGGTTGATGCTGACGGCGGAACCAGGTGCGCTGCCGTTTGGCGAATTGGCGGGTGCGCTGGCTGGTGATCGCGATCGCCTTCTCTCGGCTGAGCCGGCCCTCCAGCAGCTCCAGGGCCTCGCCGTAACCGATGGTTTGCAGCAGGGGTAGGTCGGCCCCGTAACGGTCCCGCAGCTTTGCGGTTTCCTCCACCAGGCCGCCGTCATAGAGCTGACGCGTGCGTTGATCGATCCGCTGGCGCAGGTCGCCTGGGTTCAGGCCCAGCTCCAGCACCCGCCAGGGGGGCGGCACGGCCCCCTGCTGGCTGCTCATCGATTGCCCACTGGCGTAGAGCACCTCGAGTGCCCGCTGGGTGCGGACCGCATCGGCCGGGGCGATTCGTGCCGCCGCCTCCGGGTCGGCCTGCCGCAACAGTGCATGGCACACCCCCTGGCCCAGGGCGCTCAGCTGAGCGCGCAGCTCCGGCTGTGGCGGCACCGCCGGTGGCCGTAGGCCGCCGGTGAGTGCTTTGAGATAGAGGCCACTGCCTCCTGCCAAGAGGGCCATTCCCCGCCGTTGCAGTTGTGCTTCAACGGCGGGCCCGGCGATCGCCTGGAATTCCTGCAGGGTGATCGGCTGGTCGGGAGGGCGTAGATCTAGCAGCTGGTGGGGCACCCGCCGCCGCTGCTCCGGTGTCGGCTTGGCAGTGCCGATGTCCATCTCCTGATAAAGCTGACGCGAATCCACGTTCAGCACTTCCAGTTCGAGGCGTTCGGCCAGCTCCAGGGCCAGGGCCGTCTTACCGCTGGCGGTCGGCCCCAAGAGCACCACCACCAGTGGGGTGTTGGCCCCCGGCTCGGCGGGTTCGCCCATGGCTGCTGGCGGAGGGAGGTCGGACATGGTCACGGCCAAGGGGGTTGCACCCCCTGGGGAAACGGCGTCTCAGAGGCCTCTGCAAGCGCCTCTGGCGCGCCGGTGGTAAATTCAGCCTGACAGGAGGCCCGGCAGACGACGAACGCATGAGCGAAGCCTCAAAGGTTCAGGCCGCCTACGGAGCCGAGCAGATCCAGGTCCTGGAAGGCCTGGAGCCCGTGCGCAAGCGTCCGGGCATGTACATCGGCACCACCGGGCCCCGTGGTCTTCACCACCTCGTGTACGAGGTGGTCGACAACTCGGTGGACGAGGCCCTTGCGGGCCATTGCGACGAGATCCAGGTCGTTCTCGCGGAAGACGGCTCCGCTTCGATCACCGATAACGGCCGCGGCATCCCGACCGATATTCATCCCCGCACTGGTAAGAGCGCCCTGGAAACGGTGCTCACCGTGCTCCACGCCGGCGGAAAGTTCGGCGCCGGCGGTTACAAGGTGTCCGGCGGCCTGCATGGCGTGGGTGTGTCGGTGGTGAACGCCCTCAGCGAATGGGTGCAGGTCACCGTGCGCCGTCAGGGCCAGGTGCACCGGCAGCGCTTTGAGCGCGGCGCCCCGATCGGCAGCCTTGCCTCCGAGTCCCAGCCCGCTGACGAGAACGGCCGCACCGGCACCAGTGTCTGCTTCAAGCCAGACATTCAGATCTTCACCGGCGGCATCGTTTTCGATTACGCCACCCTTGCTGCTCGCCTGCGCGAGCTGGCCTATCTCAACGGCGGCGTGCGCATCGTCTTCCGCGATGAGCGTGAAAGCGCCCGTAATGCCGACGGTGAGGCCCACGAAGAGATCTATTTCTACGAAGGCGGCATCAAGGAATACGTCGCCTACATGAACGCGGAAAAGGATCCGCTGCATCCCGAAATCATCTATGTGAATGCCGAGAAAGACGGCGTTCAGGTGGAAGCCGCCTTGCAGTGGTGCGTCGATGCGTACTCCGACAGCATCCTTGGCTTTGCCAACAACATCCGCACCGTGGATGGCGGCACCCACATCGAGGGTTTGAAAACGGTGCTCACCCGCACCCTCAATACTTTTGCTCGCAAGCGCGGCAAGCGCAAAGAAGCCGACTCCAACCTCGCGGGCGAGAACATTCGTGAGGGCCTCACCGCTGTGCTTTCGGTGAAGGTGCCTGAGCCGGAATTCGAAGGCCAGACCAAAACCAAGCTCGGCAACACCGAGGTTCGCGGCATTGTCGACAGCCTGGTGGGCGAGGCCCTCAGCCAATACCTGGAATTCAACCCCTCGGTGATCGACATGATCCTCGAGAAGGCGATCCAGGCCTTCAATGCCGCTGAGGCCGCCCGCCGTGCCCGCGAGCTGGTGCGCCGTAAGAGCGTGCTGGAGAGCTCAACGCTTCCCGGCAAGCTGGCTGACTGCAGCTCCCGCGATCCCTCCGAGTCGGAGATCTACATCGTGGAGGGTGATTCGGCTGGTGGCTCCGCCAAGCAGGGCCGCGATCGGCGTTTCCAGGCGATCCTGCCCCTGCGCGGCAAGATCCTCAATATTGAGAAGACTGACGACGCCCGCATCTACAAAAACACGGAGATTCAGGCTCTGATTACCGCCCTCGGCCTTGGCATCAAGGGTGAGGAATTCGACTCCAAGAATCTGCGGTATCACCGCGTCGTGATCATGACCGACGCCGACGTGGACGGTGCCCACATCCGCACGCTTCTGCTCACCTTCTTCTATCGCTATCAGAAGGAGCTGGTGGAGGGCGGTTACATCTACATCGCTTGTCCGCCCCTCTACAAGGTGGAGCGCGGTAAGAACCACACCTACTGCTACAACGAGCAGGATCTCCAAAAAACGCTGGCTGGCTTTGGCGAGAAAGCCAACTACAACATCCAGCGCTTCAAGGGTCTTGGTGAAATGATGCCCGCCCAGCTCTGGGAAACCACCATGGATCCCACCACCCGCATGATGAAGCGGGTGGAGATCGAAGATGCCCTCGAAGCTGATCGCATCTTCACGATCCTGATGGGCGACAAAGTGGCCCCCCGGCGCGAGTTCATCGAAACCCACAGCGCCGAACTCGACATGGCCAAGCTCGATATCTGATGCCCGCTGCTGCCGCTGCTTTGCGTTGGAGCTGGTTGCTGGGGGTGGCCTTGATCGCCCCTGCAGCTCTGCCGGCCGGCGGTGCCGAGCGTCGTCAGCCCGAGGTGCGTCGCCGCGATGCCGGTGGCCCTTTCCTTAGTGGCAGTGATGTCCTGCTCCAAGGCAGTCCGCTGGTGGAGGCACCGGCCCTGCGTCATCTCGAGATCGGCACGCCCCTGCAACTCCTACGCCGTTGGCGCTGCGCTGATGGCCACGAGTGGCTTCAGGTGCAGGTGGCCAGTGGCTCTGCCCTGCCCAGCGACCCCCAGCCCCGTCGCGGCTGGATCCATGGCTGAGCCGTTGTTGCTTCCTGGTCAAGCCCTCTTGGTGGGCCTCGGAGCGATTCCCGGTGCCTGGTTGCGGCTGCGCATCGTCAATCACTTTGAACCGATCGTGCCCCGCAAGCATTGGGGCACTTTCACGGTGAACCTGATCGCCGCCTTCGCCCTCGGTCTGGTGCTCGGTTTGCAGACCAGTGGTCGCTGTGCGAGCCCGGCAGGTGGCTCACCACTGATGCTGTTGATCGCCGTTGGCTTTTTTGGCAGCCTCAGCACCTTCTCCACCTTTGCGGTGGAGTTGCTCACCACCTTGCAGCGGCGCCATTGGGGTGAAGCCCTGTTGCTCACCCTCGGTTCGATCCTGGGTGGCCTGCTGGTGGCCGGCCTCGGATACGGGCTGGGTCTGTCGGAGGGGCTGGTCTGATGGCGGATCCCCAGGCACCCAAGGGCCAGCTCACCCTGCGCGCTGAACTGGAGGAGTTGCTGCTGGTGGCGGTCGGCGCCGTGCCCGGAGCCCTGATTCGCTGGCAGGTGGGCGTGCATCTGCACGACAAGGACGTGCTGGTGAACGTGCTGGGCGCCTTGATCCTGGGCTGGCTCGCTGGCCAACCGATTCAGGCGCGACGCCAGCTGCTGGTGGGCATCGGTTTCTGCGGTTCGCTCACCACCTTCAGTAGCTGGATGGTGAACAGCGTCGGCTTCCTTGCCGCCGGGGATTGGGCTTCGGCGCTTGGTCTGATTGGCCTCACCCTGGGGCTGGGGCTGGGTGCCGCAGCCCTGGGGTTCGCGCTCGGCCGGGCCCTGAAGGGCTCAGCGCCGAGCGATTGAGGGCTTTGCGTCAGGCGGCCAGGGCGGCTTCGATTGCAGTCTTGAGTTCGGCGTCTTCGGGGGCCACACCGCTCTTGAAGCGGGCGATCACCATGCCGTCTTTACCCACCAGGAACTTCTCGAAGTTCCAGGCCACATCACCGGCGGGAGCCGTCTGGTTGAGGGTGGTGTAGGGCTCGGTGGTGCTGCCCGTGGCATGCACCTTGTCGAAGAGTTCGAAGCTGGCGCCGTAGGTGGTGGAACAGAAGCTCTTGATCTCATCCAGCGTGCCGGGCTCCTGGGCGCCGAAGTCGTTACAGGGGAAGCCCAGCACCTGCAGACCTTTGGGCCCGTAGGCGTCCTGCAGGGCCTGGAGGCCGGCGTACTGCTTGGTGAATCCGCAGCGGCTGGCCACGTTCACGATCAGCAGCACCTGGCCGTTGTAGTCGCCGAGGCGCTTCTCGCTGCCGTCGGCACTGCGCACGGTCACGGCACTTACGTTCACGCTCATCGTCATCCAGTCGGGCGGGCGGCCATACACTAAGCACGCCCTGACGCATGCCGATGGACGAGGCAAACGGTGGGGGGGCAGCAGCCGACAACATCGCAGCTGTGGTAGCCCAGCAGCTCGAATCCATGCTCGCGAGCGGCAACTACGACGCCGTGAAGATGCTGCTGGAGCCGGTGCAGCCGGTGGATATCGCTGAGGCGATCGGCAGCCTTCCGCGCACCCTTCAGGCCCTTGCCTTTCGGCTGCTCAGTAAAGATGAGGCGATTGAGGTCTACGAGTACCTCGACCCTGCCGTGCAGCAGAGCCTGCTGGAGCGGCTCCGATCCGGCGAGGTGCTGGAGCTGGTGGAGGAGATGTCACCCGATGATCGGGTGCGTCTCTTTGATGAGCTGCCCGCCAAGGTGGTGCGTCGCCTGCTGGCGGAACTGAGCCCAGCCGAGCGCCGCGTGACCGCTCAGTTGCTTGGTTACGAACCCGAGACTGCCGGTCGTCTGATGACGACCGAGTTCATCGACCTCAAGGAATTCCACAGTGCTGCCCAGGCGCTCACGATCGTGCGCCGTCGTGCCCGCGACACCGAGACCATCTACAGCTTGTATGTCACCGACGGCGAGCGTCGCCTTACCGGCATCCTCTCCCTGAGAGATCTGGTGACGGCCGACCCCGAGGACCGCATCGGCGATGTGATGACCCGCGATGTGGTGAGCGTGCGCACCGACACCGATCAGGAGGAGGTGGCCCGGGCGATCCAGCGCTACGACTTCCTGGCGGTGCCAGTGGTCGACCGGGAGCAGCGCCTGGTGGGGATCGTCACCGTGGACGACGTCATCGACGTGATCGAACAGGAGGCCACTCGAGATATCTACGCCGCCGGTGCTGTGCAGGCCGGCGATGAAGACGATTACTTCCAGAGCAATCTCTTCACCGTCGCCCGCCGTCGGGTGGTCTGGTTGGCGGTGCTGGTGGTAGCCAATGGCTTCACCACCGAGGTGATCGCCATGAACGATGGGGTGCTCAAGCAGGTAGTGCTGCTGGCGGCCTTCATCCCGCTGTTGATCGGCACCGGTGGCAATGTGGGTGCCCAGAGCTCCACCGTGGTGATTCGTGGTCTGAGCACCCAGCGCATCCAGGCCCTCGGCCCGCTGAAGGCGATCGGCCGTGAAGCGATCGCCGGGGCGTTGCTGGGTCTGTTGATGCTGGTGGTGGTGGTGCCTTTCGCCTGGTGGCGGGGGGAGGGCCCGCTGGTGGGTGCGGCTGTGGGCATCAGCCTGATGGCGATCACCACCCTGGCGGCCACCGCCGGTGCCGCCTTGCCTCTGCTGTTTAACCGCATGGGCCTCGATCCCGCTTTGATGTCGGCCCCGTTCATCACCACGGCGACTGACGTTGCCGGGGTGTTCATCTATCTGCGCACGGCCGCCTGGTTGCTACAGCGGTTGCAGGTGGGCTGAGTCATAGCGCTCGGAGGCTTCAAAGCGCCTTAGGTATTTGCACTCAAAAGGGCGGGATTGGCCATTTCTGAGAGGGCTTCACACTTCTTCAGGAGTAGGC
Source organism: Synechococcus sp. BS56D (assembly GCF_004332405.1). NCBI lineage: Bacteria > Bacillati > Cyanobacteriota > Cyanophyceae > Synechococcales > Synechococcaceae > Synechococcus > Synechococcus sp. BS56D. The sequence goes on from NZ_PHQU01000002.1 coordinate 417,463, forward strand.
TTTACATAACGCAAAGGTGCTGTCATGGCCGTCTCCCCCGCCTCCAAGCCCACATCTGCGGCCGCATCGCGCCCCATGGGCGGCGACGTGGATCTGGTGCGTTCGTACCTGCGGGACATCGGTCGTGTGCCGCTGTTGAGCCATCAGCAGGAGATCACGCTGGGTCGTCAGGTGCAGGAGCTGATGGAGCTTGAGGCGCTGGAGTCTGAGCTGAGTGAACAGCGTGGTGGCGAGGTGGTTGCATCCGAGGAGTTAGCGAAGGCAGCTGGCCTGAGCGGTGTGCAGCTGAAGCGGAAACAGCAGGCGGGCCGTCGTGCGAAGGAGCGGATGGTGGCGGCCAATTTGCGTTTGGTGGTGAGCGTCGCGAAGAAATACACGAAGCGGAATATGGAGCTTCTGGATCTGATCCAGGAGGGAACGATCGGCTTGGTGCGTGGTGTGGAGAAGTTCGATCCAACGCGTGGCTACAAGTTCAGTACGTATGCGTACTGGTGGATCCGTCAGGGGATCACGCGTGCGATTGCGGAGAAGAGCCGGACGATCCGTCTTCCGATCCACATCACGGAGATGCTGAACAAGCTGAAGAAAGGTCAGCGTGAGTTGAGCCAGGAGCTGGGTCGAACGCCAACGGTGACGGAGCTGGCGGAGTTTGTGGAACTGCCGGAAGAGGAGGTGAAGGAGCTGATGTGCCGTGCACGTCAGCCAGTGAGCCTGGAGATGAAGGTGGGTGATGGCGATGACACGGAGCTGCTGGAGCTTCTGGCGGGGGATGGAGAGCTACCGAGCGAGCAGGTGGAGGGCGAATGTCTGAAGGGAGATCTGCGAGATCTGCTGGAGCAGCTGCCAGATCTGCAGCGTCGAGTGCTGCGGATGCGTTATGGGATGGACGGGGAGGAGCCGATGAGCCTCACCGGCATCGGCCGAGTGATCGGCATCAGCCGTGATCGGGTGCGAAACCTCGAGCGTGATGGCCTCGCCGGACTGCGTCGCCTCAGTGATCAGGTGGAGGCCTACGTCGCCTGTTAAGAGGTCGCTAGCTAAGGGGTCGCCGGCTGAGTGCCGTCTGCTCTCTCCGCAATCGCGATCAAGAGTGGATTGACCTGATCGGGTGCTTCGTCGTGGGGGCAGTGCCCCACCGCTTCGATCACCTGTAGGGAGCGGATGCAGGCAAAGCGTTTTTTCCACACCTTTGCCTCCGCCACCGGTTCCCAGGGATCGGCCTCGCCCCAGATCAGATGCACGGGCAGATCAAGGTTTTGCAGCAGATCGGGAGCCAGGTGGTCATCGAACAGATTGATAAAGCCGCGAAAGGCCTCCGCCGCGCCTGGGCGCTGACTGGGTTGGAGCAGAAGCTGTACCAGCGCTTCATCCACGTTGTGCCCGCTGGGGTAGGCCTGCTTCAGCACCTGGCGGATCACCGCTGGTCTGGCCGCATTGCGGAAGAGGGCTGTGCTCAGCCAGCGCTGGCTGACCAGGGTCTTGAGTAAGGGCCTGATCCAGGCCATCCAGGCGGGTTGCGTGGCGAGCTGTTTGTCATCCATCAGCCGCTGGGCGCAATCGATCAACACCAGGCCTCGGCAAGGACTCGCGTCCGGATCGGCCTGCAACAGCTGCGCGGCGCGCAGGGCCACCACTCCGCCGATGGAGTTGCCCACCAGCAGCACCGGACGCCCCACGATATCCCGGCAGAACGCCGCCACCTGCTCGCCCCAGAGGTCAAAGCTGTAGTGGATCGAAGCGGTGGGATCGGCTCCGACTTCGGGCCGCTCATGACCCAGGAGGGCTTTGGGTTGGCTGCTGGCGCCAAAGCCGATCAGATCAAGGGCATAGCTGGGCGTGACGCTCCCAAGAACAGGCAGCACATGGCGCCAGTGTTCCTTGCAGGCACCGAAGCCGTGGATGAGCACCACGGCAGGGGTGGATGCCTCCGTTGAAGGTGAGGTACTGCACCAGCCCACCTCGAGCTGGAGAGTCTCCTGCCGCTTCCACAGCCAGAGCTTGGCTTCAGCTTGCACCTGCGGGGGCCTTGGGGTCGCTGAGCTCAGGCTCGCGCTTGCCGAACAGCCGCTCTTCGAGACCCTTGATCACCACATAAAAGGGCGGCACCACTCCGAGCGAGAGGATTGTCGCCACCACCAGGCCACCGAAGATCACCGTGCCGAGCGACTGCTGGCTCTGGGCGCCAGCGCCATTGGCCACCACCAGGGGGAGGAAGCCTGCCAGAGCTGCGATGGCGGTCATCAGGATTGGTCGCAGGCGCGACTCGGCCGAAGCGATCACCGCTTCTGTTGCCGTCATGCCTTCCTCGAGGTGCTGTTCGGCCACCTCGACGATGAGGATGCCGTTCTTGGCGGCTAGGCCGATCAGGGTCACCAGACCCACCTGGGCATAGATGTTGAGGTCGATTGAGCGTGCTGCCAGGAAGGCCAGGGCGCCGAGCATCGCCAGGGGCACGGTCATCAGGATGATCACTGGCGTCACATAGCTCTCGTACTGAGCCGACAGCACCAGATACACGATCAGGATGCCCAGCCCGAACACGAGCACACTGGCGCTGCCAGCGGAGAGCTGCAGGGCGGCCAGACCGGTGAAGGCGTAGCCGATGTTGTTGAAATCAAGCTGCTTGAACAGGTTCTGGATTGCCGTCAGGGCCTGACCTGAGCTCTTGCCCAGCGCTTGGGCGCCCTGCACCAGCACCGTCCGGTAGAGGTTGTAGTGGCTGATGATTGGTGGGGCACTGTCGAGCTCCGCCTCCGCAAACTGCGACACCTGCACCATCTGGCCATCTCGGCTCTTCACGTAGTAGCTGAGGATGCTGTCGATATCGGCCCGCTGCGCAGCCTCTGACTGCACATACACGTTGCGCACCTGACCATTTTCGTAGGTGAGGCCCGTGTAGCTGCCACCGGAAAGGGTGGCGATTGTGTCCATCGCCTCCTGATAGTCGACGTTGAGGGCGCCCATCAGAGCCCGATCCACCTTGAGGCCGAAGGCTGGTGCGCTGGGGATGAACTGGCTGTAGAGCGAGGAGAATTCACCGCTGGCCTTACCGGCTTTGATCAGCTTCTGGGCCTGGTCGTTGAGCTGATTGAAGCTGTAATCACCGGTGAGGTCATTGAACTGGAAGTAGAAGCCCCCCTGGGCGGAGAAGCCCGGCACTGCAGGGGGCTGGCCGATGACGGCAATGCCGCTGCTGAGTTTCGAGAGTTTGGCGTTGAGGCGATCGGCGATTGCAAAGGAGCTGTTGCTCTGGCCAGAGCGCTCGCTTAGCGGTTTGAGACCGACCATGATCGTGCCCTGGTCAGGGCTCGAGCCGTTGAAGCCATAGCCGCTGATCACGGCGGCGTCGCTCACATCACTCTCTTGTTTGAGGATCGCGGCGATTTCCTTGCCCATCGACTGGGTCTGGCTCAGGGAGGCGCCGTTCTGCAATTGATAAATGCCAAGGATGTAGCCCTGGTCTTCATCGGGGATGAAGGCGGACGGCAGGGCCATGAAGGCGAGCACGGTAATCACGATGCCGCTGCCCAAGGCCACCATCACCCAGCGGCGGGCCCGGATCAGCGTCTGAATCAGGCGGGCATAGCCGTTCTGGAGTTTGGCGAAGTTGTTGTTGAACACCCGGAAGATCAGTGGCAGGTTCGCTCCCGCTAGGCCACCCACCACCACACCGAGGATGTAGGTCCATTGCCCGAAAGCAGCGGAGCTGAAGCGCCCGAAGGCCAGACCCACGATCACCCCGGCTACGGGCCAGGTCCAGCCTTTCGGTTCCGCCGTCTCGCCGCCGCGCAGGATCAGGCCGGAGAGCATCGGCGAGAAGGTCAACGCGTTGAAGGCGGAGATCGCGATTGAGAAAGCGATCGTCAGCGCGAACTGCTGGTAGATGATGCCGATGCTTCCCGGATAGAAGGCCACCGGAACGAACACAGCCATCAACACCAGGGCGGTGGCCACCAGTGCGCCGAACAATTCACCCATACAGGCGAGCGCTGCCTGGCGCGGCCGCATGCCCGCTTCGATGTTTTTCGACACCGCTTCGATCACCACAATCGCGTCGTCCACCACCAGGCCGGTGGCCAGCACCAGGCCGAGCAGGGTGAGCTGGTTGATCGAGAAGCCGAATACCTTGATGAAAGCGAAGGTGCCGATTAAGGAGATCGGAATCGCCAGGCTGGGCACCACGGTGGCGCGCCAGTTCTGCAGGAAGATGAACAGGATCAGCAGCACCAGCACGATCGCCAGGCCGAGGGCATCAATCACGCCATCCACCGAGGCTTCGATGAACTGACCGATGTTGTACACCTGCGTCACAGTCACACCGGGTGGCACCGTGGCTGCAAACGACTCCATTTCCTTCACCACCGCATCGGCCACATCCAAGGCGTTGCTTTCAGGCGTCTGGAAGACGGCCACCGTGATCGCGTCGTGGTTGTCGGTGTTGACCGCTGCCGTTGTGTAGTTATTGAAGCCGTATTGCACGCTGCCGACATCCTTGAGCAGCAGCAGGTTGCCGGTGGGCGAACGGCCGACGATCAGGTTGTTGAAGTCTTCGATCGACACCAGGTTGCCGTTGTTCTGCACCAGCAATGGGTAGGTGTAGGCCTGATTGCCGGAGGCTGGAGGTCCGCCCACCAGGCCGCCCACCGCCGTGGTGTTTTGCGCCTGTACGGCATCAATCACCTGGATGGCGGTGAGGTTGTTGGCGGCCAGTTTCCCAGGGTCGACGTTCAGCCAGTAGGCGGGATTGCTGCCGCCAAGGATGTTGACGTTGGCAACCCCGTCGATCCGCTCCAATGGGTAGTAGAGCTGCTCATAGATCAGGCCATTGAGGTAAGCCGAGTCGAACTGGCCGTCGCTGGAGGACACCTGATAGGCCAGCAGAATCGAGGGGGTGCTTTGTTGCACCGACACGCCAGTGGCCGAGACCTGAGAGGGCAACTGGGGCATCGCCAGAGACACGCGGTTCTGCACGTTCACCTGGTCGATATCGATATTCGTGGTCTCGTCGAAGTAGACCTGGATGATGCTCTGCCCCTCCATGTTGCTGGTGGAGGAGATGTAGGAGGCGCCGGGCACGCCATTGATCTGCTGCTCGAGCGGGTTGGTGACCGACTGTTCGGTGACCAGCGAGTTGGCGCCGCTGTAATTGGCCGTCACCTGGATCAGAGGCGGCGCAATGTTGGGCAGGTTGGCGATCGGCAGGGTGGGGATAGCGATCACCCCCATCAGCACGATCAGGATGCTGCAGACGGTGGTGAGAACCGGCCGCTTGATGAAGTTGTCGGAAAACGCCATGGCCTTCAGTTGCTCCCGGCGCCGTTGGCACTGTTGGAGACCTTCACCGGCAGGCCGTTGCTGAGCAGGGCCGTGTTGCTCACCACGACCGTTTCACCACGGTTCAGTCCGGAGCGCAGCGGGTAGAGGTTGTTCTGAAGCGTGCCAAGCACCACAGGTTTCTGCACCACGATCGGTGTGCTCGCCGGCAGCTTCTCCAGCTTCTGCTTGCTGGCTTCCGGCACGGAGCTGGAGGCCTTGATCTTGGGGAGGGCTTTGCTGAGGGGCACCACCACATACACGAAGGGTTGCTGCGCCTGCATGAACACCGCCTGCACCGGCACCGCCAGAGCCTGTCTCTGATCGATCACGATCTGGCTCTTCACGAACTGGCCGGTTTTGAGCTTGCCTGTGAGGTTCGGGAAGGTGGCCTTCACCATCAAGGTGTTGGGCGACTGCTGGCTGCCGGAAATGCCGAAATAGGGCGAGATGAAGGTCACACTCCCCTGGCCGCTGACCGGTGGGCTGGTCTGGGAGCTCACCTTCACTGTCTGACCGATCTTGATCTGATCCGCCTGGGTGGCGGGGATCTGCATCAGCGTCCAGAGGGTGGAGTTGTCCACGATGCCCGTGATCGCCTGGCCGGTTTGCACGTAATCGCCGAGCTTCACCGTGTCGAGATCCCCGACGATGCCGTCGATCGGTGAGCGCACGAATTTGTATCCGAGCGTGGCGGCACTGGCGAGGGCCTGATCGCGGGAGGCGATCGCTTGGGTGGCGTATCGGTCTCGGGTTTTGGCCGATGTCGCGCCCTGTTCGTAGAGGAATTCGTAGCGCTCGGCGTTGAGCTTGTCGGTGCGGGCCTGGGCGCGGGCGGCATTGAGGGCGGCGCTCTGCTGCACGTTGTCGAGCACCAGGATCGGCTGGCCGGCCTTCACCCTGTCGCCTTCGCTGGCGAGAATCTTCACCACCCGTCCTTCCGTCTCTGGCCGCAGCGCCACATTGGTGGTCGACTCCAGCATGCTGATCGCTTCCACGCTGGGATTGAAGGTGGCATCACCGATCCGAGCGGTCTGGACGCTGAGGAACTGCTGAGCGGGCTGTTTGGGTTTGCTGCAGGAGGCCAGTAGTGCGGTAAAGGCCAGCAGGGAGAGCGTCAGCGTTCGCCGCACTGTCGGAGTGGCAAGAGATGGCCAGAAACTACTGACGCTTGATGGAAGCGGCAGGTGTTGTGGTCAGTTTGTGACCGCGTCAATCGCAGCGTCGATCGCCCCGTAGCAGCAGGCCAATTGCGCATCGCTGATGCAGAGCGGCGGCAGCAGGTAGACGACGTTGCCCAGGGGACGCAGATACACCCCCCGCTCCAGGCAATGGCGTTGAAGTTGCCGGCCCACGGGGTTGAGGTAATCGGTGTCACCAACAGCCAAATCGAAGGCGGCCATGGTGCCTAGGCAACGCAGCCGCTGCACGGCCTTTCGCTCTTGCAGGTGCTCTAGATGCTTGCGGTGGCGGGCTTCGAAGCCGTTGAAGGCCTCTGGGTTGGCCTCGAGCAGATCCAGGCTGGCGAGGGCGGCGGCACAACCCAGGGGATTGGCCGTGAAGCTGTGGCCGTGGAAGAAGGTGTGAGTCGGTTCCGTGCTGATAAAGCCCTGATACAGGTGCTCGCTGGCCATCGTGCCCCCCATGGGCAGGAAGCCGCCAGTGAGCCCTTTGGAGAGGGCGATCAGATCCGGTTGGATCCCCGCCAGCTGGGAAGCGAACAGGGCGCCGGTGCGGCCGAAGCCGGTCATCACTTCATCGGCGATCAGCAGGGCGCCGCAGTCACGCACGCGGGCGGCGACGGCCCTGAGGAATTCAGGACGCACCAGACGCATGCCGGAGGCTCCCTGGATCAGGGGCTCGACGATCAGCGCTGCTGTTGGCGTCCCCAGGGCCTTGTCGAGGGCTGCGAGTGCGACTTGCTCCCGCGCCTCCACCGTGGCATCGCCCCAGTGGGTGTGGGGCCAGGGGATGCGGCAGACGTCGAAGAGCAGGCTGTCGTAGGGGTCGGTGAACACCGAGCGATCACCGAGGGCCATCGCTCCAAAGGTGTCGCCGTGATAAGCCCCTTCAAAAGCGATCAGCTGACGACGCTCGCTGCCCTGGTTGCGCCACCACTGCCAGGCGATCTTGAGCGCTACTTCTACGGCAGTGGAGCCGTTGTCGGAGAAGAAGAGCCGATCGAGACCGGTGTGGGTGGCGAGGCGGCTGGCGAGCTGTTCGGCGGGCGCGTGGCTGAAGTTGGCGAAGATCACCTGCTCTAGCTGCTCGGCCTGATGGGCGATGGCGGCGGCGATCGTCGGCTCGCCATGGCCGTGCAGGGTGACCCACCAGCTGCTGATCGCATCGATCAGCTCACGGCTGCTTGAGGTAGAGCCCTTTAGGGGAGTGCTGTCGTCGAGCGTCAGCAGGCAGCCCTTGGCGGAATGCACCCGAAGAGGCTCAGGGTGCAAGGCCACCTGGGTGGTGGGGTGCCAGAGATGGGGATGCCAGGCCATAAACGAGATCTCAGGCGCGGAGGTCGCTGATCAGCTGTTGAATCGCACCAACCTGCTGCTCCACAGATAACGAGTGGGCCAGGTCTCGGCCAGCGCCAGAGAGGTCGCGCCAGCTGGTGGGATCGCGTAGTAGCTGGTTGATGGCACCAGCCAGCACGGTTCCATCGTCGTTCACCGGAAAGAACAGGGATGACCCTTGATGAAATTCCCGATGCACGGGTATGTCGCTGATCAGGGTGGGCAGCCCTTCCGCCTTGGCCTCGAGAACTGGGTAATCAAAGCCCTCCTCCTTCGACGCAGAGATGAGGGCCAGGCTGCCCCGCAAGGTCTGGATCAGTGCTTCCGGCGGAAGCGATGGGATCAGCTCCACCCGCTCGGGTTGAGGCAGGGCCCTCAATCCCCTGCGCAAACCTTGGCTGTCGGGGCCATCTCTGCCGATGATTCGCACTCGGCCCCGCCAGTGGGGGAGCTGCCGTTGCACCCCCGCCAGCGCCCGCAGCAGTGCTGGCAGGTTCTTGTTGGCATCGTGTCGGGCCAGCACCACCAGGTCGGCGCTCTGGGGGGCTGGTAGCACCGGTCGTTGCACTCGGATGCCATTGGCAACCACTCGGATCCGCTCGGCTGGCAGGCCGAAGCTGATCAGTTGATCGGCCACATGCCGGCTGATCGCGATCACCCTGGCGGCGCAGCGCAGATGACGCGGCTGCCAAAAGCGGTACTTGAGCCAGGCCTTGCGGCTGTTGGGACAGGTGAGGGGTGTCAGGTCATGGCAGGTGATCAGCTGAGGGAGCTGTGGCCAGCAGAGCAGCGCATCAAAGAAGGGGGAATAGATCAGTTCGGGCAGTTCTCCATGGAACCCACTTCCCTGGAGCAGCGCCGGTAGATCGAGGCCGTGCTGGGTCATGCCATAGCGCTGGAGGAGGCGCATCAGACGACCGGGTGCCTGGGGGGGCGGCTCTGGGTGCCAGGCATCGCGGTCGATCAGGCAGCCCTGCCCGCTCCCATCAAGCTGCAGCCTCCAGCCCTCCAGCCCTGGAACGACCCTCTGGACATAGCTCCCGAAGCCGGAATGGCCGGGCAGCCACGAGAGCAGATTGATCAGCTGAGCCAATCCCTTCAGGGCTGAGTGGGGACACATCCAGCGTCCCATGGGGGTAAGGAAGCCTTGCGTTGCGCGATGGCAACGGCGGAGATTGCCAGCAGCTCAGACGGGCACAATCGATCTCCAACTCTTCGCTTCAGATCCGGCGCTGTGGAGCACCCCATCGCTGACCGGCAGCTCGCTGCAGCCCTCCTCCACTGGTGGCAGCAGCACGGTCGCCGCGCGCCGGAGACCAAACCCTGGATGGTCACGGCCGAAGGCACTTGGCCCTTGCCCGATCAGGCGCTCGATCCCTACGGCATCTGGATTGCCGAGGTGATGCGGTGCTCTGCGGCATAGGTGACTAGCTTGTCTGTGTCGGGCAAGCCTCTCCATGGCGCTGGCTTATTCCTATCGCCGCGTTTCCAGTGGTGGCCAGGCACAAGGCGATAAGTCAGGTCTGCAGCGCCAGGAGGAGGCTCTAAAGGATTGGATGCGCAGGCATCCCGACTTTCGTCTTGCTGAGGAACTTCTCGATCCAGGCGTCAGCGCTTACACCGGCCGGAACCGCACCCAAGGGGCGCTGGGGCGGTTTCTAGAGGCAGCTCGCTCCGGTTCTATCCCGAAGGGGTCCGTGCTGGTCGTTGAGGATCACAGGCGCTTCTCCAGGCAAGAGCCTCTGGATGCACTGGAGTCTCTGATCCGGGATGTCTGGGGGCAGGGGCTTGGGTTTGCGGTCTGCAGCTATCAGGGTGGCTCTCCTTTGTTCAGAGAGACGACTGGGGCCCAAGACCTCGCCATGCTGTCGTTCCTCTTCGCACAGGCTCATGCCGAGAGCGACGAGAAGTCGAAATGGTCTCGTGGTGGGTGGCGCAAGATTTACGAGGCGCAGGATCGTGGTGAGAGGCCGCGGCATCGCAATCCCTACTGGATTGACCGGGATGAGTCGTTGCCTGACAACCCATTTCGCTTAAACGGCTACGCCAAGTCGATCGAGGCCATGTTCAAGATGTGCCTGGCGGGGATGGGCCAGACGCAGATTGCCGATGAGCTGAATACGGAGGGCTATGCAGCCCCTCCTGCATCTAAGGACGGTCGTTGGAACCGTGGTCAAGTGAGTCAACGGTTAAGGGACCCCGCTGTCACCGGCTTGTTGCAGCGCAAAAACAGCCATGAGATACCGGGTTATTACCCCTCTGTTGTTGATCAGGAGACCTTCACAAGAGCCCAACGGGCGAAGGCAACGCGTGATCGGAAGCGTTCAACCACCAAGGCGCGGAAAGTTCACTTCCTGTTCAGTGGTTTGGTCCGTTGCGCGGGTTGTGGGTCTCTGTTGACTTACAGGGCGGCCGGTCGATACGCCAGACCCGGGCATCCCGGTTATGTCACCTGTTCTGACAGTGCTGGTGCGGTCGCAAAGCAGGGTGCGACGCGATGTCGTGAGCAGCTTGGTGCTTGGCGGAAGTCGCCGACCATCAATCTTCCTTTGGATGAGGCCGAGGCGATGCTGATGGCGACCTTGTCGTTGGCCGACTGGCAGAACCTCTTCCCCATCCAGATGGGGCCGGAAGTGGAGGATTTGAGCAGGCAGATCCGTACTGCAAACGATCAGCTTCAGGAGCTCAGTGGAAGGATTCAGCGCGGTGAACATCGTCTTGCTGAAGAGCTGACGAAGGAGCTGCCCAACGAGATTCAGGTCTCTGTTCTGACCGGTGCCATCTCTCAGGCGCGTGAGCAAGTTCTAGAGCTCGAGCGAGAGATTTCTGAGTTGAACTACAGGCTCAGCGAGTTACGCCCTCAGGACCCTGTGCTGAAGGCGCAGGACACAGTCGAGATCGTGTCCCAGTTTCTTCAGCATGGGCTTCAAGAGATTCCCAAACGGATGCAGTTCAACTCTTGGCTTCAGCAGCTCGGTATTTCTTGGGTCATGAGTGGAGACTCGATTCAGCTTCACTACAACCGGCTTGGTCCCAATGGGTTTCCGACGGATTCCTGGGGGACTGCGCTTGGAGAGCTGCATGCCCTGCGAGCGATGGGTTACGAGCGCGGCTTTGCCTTCTTGTTCGCTGGCAAGACTTGGTTCAATCAACTGGTGACAGGACGAGGAGGGGTGATCAAGGAGCCTGGCAAGTTTCCGCGGCCTGTCTTCCCCCCAGAGGTTGTGGCTGGTCTCCAAGAGATTGCTCGCTTCCGTGCATCAGAGCTTGGTTACGAAGTTGATCTTGGAGGCGATAGAAGCGAGGGACGACAATGAAAACAAGCGTGAGCTTCAGCAGTTCCCTGAAGGCGCTCTGTTCGAGTTATCAACAGTCTTCTTTGCTTCGAGCTGAGTGTGGCGACTCTATGGACTGGAAAGATGTTGGACGTTGCCCTGTTTTTGTAGTGGGGTGTGTAGATCTATAGACCCCACTACAAGAATGGGGACAGCTCCAACGCGATCACCTCAAAGCGGTAGGTACGGACGCCATCAACCTGGAGCCTCTGCCTCTGGGTGGTGAACCCCGCCACCTTGAGCAGCGCCTTGGCGAACGTTGCGGGGACGTCGTCGTCTGGTCCAGGAATGGTGACGCGGCCACCGAGGATGTCTCGCAGTTCCCGTGCCTCGTGCTTATTCAGGCTCTGCACCTCTGCTGCCATCGCGCGGAACTCAGCGCTATCGACAGTGAATGACCTTGCAGCGATCAGGTCATGCACCCTGACGCGCAGCATCCACACATAGGCATGGCTGGGGTCTACCGCTGCCAGGTCCACCCAAATGCCGTTCTTGGTCTCCCTACTGGCCTCTGAGTTGGCCTGGTCAATGGTCTTCTGACCAGTCATGACCTCATGGATCAGCTGGGTCCGGCGGCTCAGTTCAGCCTGCTTTTTCTGTTTATCCCGCTGAGCCTTCGGGATAACAACAGCGTTGTCGCTGATCAGCTCGTCAAACGGCCGGAGCGTGTAGCCCTGATCCTTGAGGCGGCATGCCAACACGTGCTCGTTATTGACGGCCTCATAGTTGACCCGAGCTTCGAGGGCGACTGAGTAGCGCACGGTTGCCGGGTCAACGCCTTTCAGGTGGTCTCGGTAGAGCTCCTGCATCTTCGGGTCGATCGCAGTGAACCTGGCACGGCTGACCTCTTCTTGTGATGTCCGCCCAGTTCCGATCTTTGCCATCGGTGCTGAGACAGGCGACAGCATGATCCGCCGATCTGCGCTTCGTGCCCTGGCGACGGCTTGCATGGCGTCTTGGGGGGCCATCGCGAATTGCTGCACACAAGCAGCGATGCCAACGGTTGAGGCCTCATACGAGATGCCAGAGACCACAGATGGGCTGTATCCGACCAAGGTGTACTGACCTGCGACCGCATTGGTGTTGGACATCAGTTCAGCGACCTCCAAGGATGAGGAGTTGTCGCTGTGGATCAGAAAGCTGCGAGAAAAAGGTGCGCTGAATTTCTTCAGTGACTCTGCTTCGCCCATCGAGAGCCAGACCTGCTGGCCTTGATCGATGGTCTGTCCGCACAGCTGCTGGAGCTTGTCGATGTTGTCAGCAGTAGCGGCGCCATAGAACAGGTCGGACTGCCGGCGAAACGTGGTGTTGATGACCTGAGGTTGAACACCAGACAGCGCCTGTAGCCATTCCAGCTCGATGTCGCCTATGCCCGCTTCAGCAGCGATGATGATGAGCTCTGGGTTTCGTATCAACCGTTCAACTGACCGGATCGCCTCACGCCTGCTGTCTCTCATCCCGTCAGTCCCGTCCAGGAGCAGATGCAGGGTTGCTTGGGTGAGCTCGTCAAGGAACAGCACAGCTGGCCTGGGGTTCTCCTCCAGGTCGTGGCTCCATCTCCACATGTCCAACTCGCCGCTGTCCTTCTTGATCGATTCGCAGCAGCAGAACAGACCGTCCCTGCGCTCTCCACGTTCACGCTCAAACGTGCCTCTGGATGAGCTGAGGTCCCTGACACCGAACTCAGCAGCGCCTTTGTGGACCAGCGAGGCACGGTGATACAGACCCAGCACGATGACCTTGTGGCCCAGGGCCTGCTCCATCAGGTCAATGGCACCGACTGAGGCCTTGGTCTTGCCAGTACCCGTGGGGCCCTCCAGGGCGATAATTCGCCCCTGCATCCGCGCCTTGACCAGGTCCTCCGGCTCGAACTCGCGATCGATCGTGGTCGTCCGCCAGTTGCCCTTCAGTCGGGAGTAATGGCCCTTTTGACCCTCGTTCAGGTTGAAGCTGTCGGTTTGATCGGCTGAGCGGTCAAACGTGCCGGCGACCAGTGCCTTGCCCTTCGCCGCGAAGTAGTCGTCCGTCTTGGCCTTGCCTGGATCTGTCCAGGTGAACCAGTTGGCATCAGCTCCAGCTCGATTCAGCTGCCCTGCTACTCGCTGCGCAGCGCGCTCAGAGTTGCTGCCGTTGTCAAACCTGACAATCATCCGACGGCCACCCTTCGCGAGCTTCTGCAGGGGCACACGGAGGCGATCTGATCGGGTCTTTTGCCCTGCTGAGTTGATGCCGTTAATGCCGACGGCGAGCTGACCATGGGAGGTCGCAGACAACGCCTTAAGGGCTGATTCCTCGACCCAGATGGGGACCGCCGGGTTACTGAAGATGAACTGCCATGCCATCTCCGGGGTGTACTCCTCCCGAGTGCAGATGAACCCGTGATGATCCAGCAGATGCAAGGCGTACTCCCACGTCAACGGCGGGAGGTAGACCTTCACCTGGGTGCCGGTGCAGTCGAAGCGAACTTCACCCTTCTCTCGGGTGCGGATGCTGGGGTGCTTGCGTTGGCCTGCAAAGTGCAGTCCGGTCAGAAGCACGCCTTTGTTGGTCATCCCGACGCTGTAGATGTTCCAGTTCTCGGGCGGAGTTTCTCGGAACCTGTAGTCCGTCTTGCGAGTGATGGAGCGCTCTTCCCAGGCGACCTCGTTAGGGCGCAGGTTGAGATTTTCTTTGACCTCCTTGATCTGCTCCTGTGCCTTGCGATTTAACGCCTCACGCCAGCCTTCATCAGCGCCAAGCGTGATCGCTCCGCGGATGTAATCGTCAAGATTAATCAGATGGTCGACAACTAACTCGGCTCTGAGTTGCTCAGTTGTGTGGGGCCTGAGGCCCTGAAAGTTCTTGCGCATTGGGTTTGTGTGTGAGGAAGGTCCGGACCGACCACCTCGCACACACAGGGCCAATGAACCCAAACGAGGTGGCTATCCGGCTCAGGGAGCTACTCCTGAGGTTGTTTAAGTTCGCCACAGAAGTGGCAAGAGAGCAGTTGTTGTTCTCGTTGCAAGTGTTCCGAAGCGGTGGCAACTACCTCGAAATGCCAACCCTTCAAGTTACCTGGGCTTGTTCAGGTTCGTTCGGAATGTCGATAACAACCGGAAGCCTGGAGTAGTTACCTCTCTCTCTTGGCTTCCTTTAGAACCGATCTTGATTCCTTTTACAAGGGCCAACCCAATAGATCCTCAGGATGGATGGAGAGAAGGCGTAGAGCCTTCATCGAGAAGCAGTGGGAGGCGACTGGAGGACGTCCACTTCGCTGGGAATGCTGCCCGCTAGATCACTCTGAGCAGCTACAAAATCACCACCAATCCGAACGGTTTGGCTCTTCCGGATGAAGCTCGATGACGCTGCTTGAAGCCCGTTGGAAGCCTGTTGGAAAGCGCACAAGTCGATGAACTCCTTCCCACAACTCCCTGGTGAGCCCGCAGATGCCTTCGAGCAGCTCCTGCTGCATCGAGACTTTGGCCCCAGTCGTCAGTTCAGTCAGACAGCGGATGTTGTGGGCTGCTCTGAATCAACCCTGCGCCGACGAGCAGAACAGTGGCGCTGGAACGAGCGTCTGGCTGACTACGACTCCGGGATGCTTCAGCAGGCATCAGAGGCACGAACGAAGGAGGACCTTGAGCGCTGCAAATACCAGCTTGAGACGTTCCGACAAGAGCAGCTCGCACGAGCTCGCACCGTTGGAGATCGAGCTGAAGAGCTACTGGCGATGGTCGAGCGCAGCGTCAGGCATCACCTGGAAGCTGGCACCGTTCTCCAAGGGCGTGAGCTTCCTTCCGTAATGGCCGCGGCCTGCAAGGCCTTGGAGGGTGCCATGAACATCGAGGCGACGGCTCTTGGGGTCGCAGGGCTGCTTGAAGATTTTTCGAACTAACGAAGACTTTTGACGGAAAGATGGAGTGAACACAGCATGAGAGCTTCTTGAAGCTGGTCCCCGTCAGCGCCATCTGGCTCCAGAAAACCTCCGGCGTTCAGCTCTAAGGTCTTCCATGCGATGGATTGATGAGGCTGGCCTCGATGCGGCCTTTTGTGCAGCATGTAGAAACCGTCCAAGCGCGCACCCGCTTCAACGACTTTGGAGGGGGCTTTCATCCTGGGTTCGGCCTTTCATCAGCCGAACAATCGCCAGA
>NZ_PHQU01000003.1:0-339889 GCF_004332405.1 Synechococcus sp. BS56D
TCTGGCGATTGTTCGGCTGATGAAAGGCCGAACCCAGGATGAAAGCCCCCTCCAACGGCGTGATGCGTCTGCCTTGGCTGGGTTGATCCTTCTGGGCGGGATCGTCGGGCCCGTTGCCCTGGTTCACGGCCTGGCGCGGTTACCAGCCGCATCGAGTTCACTGTTGCTCAACCTTGAGACCGTCTTCACCCTGGCCATCGCTGTTCTGGTGGGGCGTGAACATCTCGGCAAACGCGGCGCTGCGGCAGCAGCGCTCACCATCGCTGGGGCCATCGTTCTTTCGGATGGATCACTCGGCGGTGTCAATGCCACCGGAGCTGCCCTGATCGCTCTGGCGACCCTGGCCTGGGGGATCGACAACAACCTCAGCCAACGCCTGAGTCTGCGCGATCCGATTCAGATTGCCACCGTCAAGGCACTGGGTGCATCGCTGCCCATGCTCGTTCTTGCCTGGGTCCTGGGGCATCCCTTTCCACCTGCCACCGTCTGCGCGGCCTTGCTGCTTGTCGGTGCACTGGGCTACGGCCTTTCGATCTGGCTGGATCTCCTGGCGTTGCGGGATCTGGGTGCAGCGCGGGAAGCCGTGATCTTTTCCACAGCGCCTTTTGTGGGCGCCTTGTTTGCGCTTGTGGTGCTGCGTGATTCCTTCACGCTGAACCTGAGTGTTGCCGCCGGATTGATGGGGTCAGGCGTCGTTCTATTGCTGAGGGAAGAACACAGCCACTGGCATCAGCATCATGCGCTGCGCCACGACCATCGCCACTGCCATGACCTAGCAGCAGGCGATCTCCACCACGAGCACGAGCACAGCCCGCAGGAGCTCGAGGGGATGGACACCGATCACCCCTTCTGGCATGCCCATGAACACGAGCATTCCCAAACCGCCCATGCACACCCGCATGTGAGCGATGTTCACCACAGGCATCCACATTGAACAAGCACCATGCCACCAGAAACCCCCGAGCAATGCCCGAGGGTCAAGGGTGAATCACCATTCCAATGGCAATGATCGGTCGAAGCTGCTGGCGTTGGCACCTGGGGCCGAACGTTCCAGGTGTGGGTTGCTTTGATCTCCTGGGGCACCTGTGGCGGCGCAAACGGAGTGTCGATCAGTCAGGCGTACAGAGTGAGGCGGCTTTTGATGCCCTTCCTCGACATGCCCGGCTGAACGACCCGCCCACGGTTGGGTGAAGACTGTTGGAGCAGGGGCCGTAGGTCAGCGTGGCTTCTATTGATGCTGAGGCGGAGTGTCAGCCATCGGTGGCTCCTCCTTGTGTTGGTCTCTCCAGATTCACTGACCCTGCGGGCATCTGCAATCCGAGTAAGCACCCATTGCCTCGCGGTCGCTGGTGCACAAGAGTTGAGGGTTGGACAGTGGATTGCGGACGGAACCCTTCTGGGTTGTTTCCTCGTCCCGCATGGACTTTTTCAAGCGTCTCGTTCTTGGTGCCAGGGCTCTACTGCCCCTGGTCACCCCCCATCTCCCCCAGGCCTCGGCGCCTTGTCAGCACACCCTCGAGGCCTTCGAGCAGGGTGACTGGCTCGCTGAGCTGGACCTACTGCAATTGGGTCAGAGCTTGCAGCTCAAGGCACTGCGCTGCGGCGGCTACGACGGCCATGCCTTTGACCTGATGGTCGCCATCGCCGATGTACTGGAGGCCGATCACGGCTGGAATTTTGAGCAATCGGAGGCCTGGCTGACGCGGATGGGGCTGTGGGAGGAGGAAATCTAGACCTCGTCTTGACTGCCTCTGCCCCGCGCGCGTCAAGGTCCATTCGCGTCCAATCTCGCTGTGATCGCAATTCCTTTCTTTTGACGTTTGGCTGGTCTCCGTGCGCTGATGGGTCGGTGCTTGTTCTGAGGTGGTGGTTGGCTGAGGTTCCTGATGCAATGGCACCACACATCAGTGTGGAAAACCAAATGCCGGCCGATCTCTTCGACGCGATGGTTTCTTTCATTGAGCGCCACCCCCATGTGATCAATACCGGCTGATGCAATCGGCCGTTTCCGGATTCCTCTTTCAGCAGGGCTGCCAAGAGAACCCGGTCGTGCGTCACTACCTCGACGGGCTCTTCCGCAAGCCAGATGAAGTCACCCGTTAGCCCGCTGAGGTCGATACCAGACCCGCCGCTTTCAGCTTGCGGGCCATCTCCAGAAGATCCGGTGTGATGTCATCCGGTAGCGCCACTGGTGCGGTGTGGGACTGGATCGCGTTCACCGCCACCCCCTGACCTCTGCGTCGCTGCAGCGCTTCCTTACGCCGACTGGAGCTCAGCCAGCGGAGATAGATGCGGCGATGCACATCCACGCCATGGCCCATCCAGGTGGCCATGTCGTCGTCAAAAGCCTCCGCTGTCTCGACCGAGGTGGCACAGCGAATGGCGTAGGCGTGACGCAGGTCATACGGCCGAACCCAATCCATCCCTTCTCCGTCCGCGATCGGGGCCCAAAGCTTCTGCAGACCCTTCCGCTGGAATTCCTTGTAGAGGGAGTTGGAGACGGCCACATTGTTCACGGCGATTTTCACGCCGGAGACCTCGGCAAAGCGCACCGTCCAGCGCGCATTGAGCTGGCCGTGGACGTGCTCCCAGTTCTCCCTTAGGCCGTAGCGCTCCACCCAGGCCTCCGGGACTGCCGGCGCGAAATGCTCGCCGGTCTTCGTCTTCATGTCGCCGGGAATGCTGATCCATCCCTGGCTATCGATGCCCTCGGCGTGCCAGAGCTCGTGGGGACGGAGGCCGTAGGTGGCGATACAGCCGAACACCCATTGGTGAAATGGCTCCAGGCGGTCCAGCCAGTGCTGGAGGTCCTCATCAGTCGGAATGACCCGAACCCGCATTGAGGACGCCTTGCGGATCTTCTCCGCGGCCCCTTTGGGTCGCATGTCTCTGAGGCGTTGCAGCTCGGCCGTCAGGTCCATCTGCCCACTGCGATGAATCTGGGAGAGCGTCTCGATTCGACGGTTGAAGCTCTTGAGCTGGAGGCGTGGGTCGTGTTCCAGCACCCAGGCCTGAAGTCGCCTGGCTTCGACGGGGCCTCTGAACTGGGCAATCCGCTTGCGCAGATCATTGATGGAGTGGGCCCGGCTGCCCTCTTTGCAGATCCGAAGCTTGATATCGGCAATGCAGGCCTCCGCCAGCTCGGACCAGTCAGGCCCGCTGGAAACAGTTCGGTGGCTCTGTGGCGTCGGCCAGCTGCCTTGCCGATGGCCCTGGATGCATAGGTCGCGTGCTTCCTCGATGTCGTCTCGACTGCACCAGCGCTTCGGCTTGAGCGAGAACTCGTTGACCTTACGACCGCCTTCCATCTCGCGTACGTAGATGTATGGGCTGGCTGCATGCCTACGCAGCCGGAAGCGCGAGTGGCGGATCTTCAGCTCATGGACGCACTGTTCCCAGAAGGGGGCAGGTTGCAAACCGGTCTCACTCATGGCTCGGGTGCGCCGCAGGACCCTGTGAGTGTTCCCCAGAAACGTGCTGAGTAGTCAGCACGTTTTGGCTACAAGCAGCCCCAAGTCGTCACAAGTGGCTCAGAATGGTCCCGGCTGTGGAATCCCTGAAAACCCAGTCCCAGACAGCAAAAAGCCCCGCCGAAGCGAGGCAATAAGCGATGGCTCGGGGGAGACTTGAACTCCCGACCTTGGGGTTATGAATCCCACGCTCTAACCAGCTGAGCTACCGAGCCGTGTCAGCCGATACTTTAAACGATCACTGGTTGCGCTCAGGCGCGACGAGACGGTAGGAAAGCCATGGGATCTGAAGCCGCTCCTCCCGGTTGGCGAATCTCGAAATGCAGGTGAGGGCCGGTACTCCTCCCTGTGCTTCCCATGAGCGAGATGGTGGCGCCCTGAGGAATGACTTGCCCCTTGCGCACGATTAAACGACTGTTGTGGGCGTAGCGCGTCGATGTGCCATCTCCGTGGGAGAGCTCAACGAGGTAGCCGTACCCACTGCTCCATCCTGAAAACACCACGACACCGTCTTTGGCAGCCTGAATCGGAGTGCCCACATTGTTGGCGATATCGATTCCTTTGTGCATGCGGCCCCAGCGCCATCCATAGCCGGAGGTAAAGACTCCTTTGGTGGGCCAAATGAAGGACTGCTTAGCCATGGGCTTGCGGTCCGCACCCGGCAGTCCGGGAAGTTCCGGCCAGCTCGCGCCACCGGAAACACTGGGACGGATCGCTAACAGCTGGCGAGGTGCTGCTTCTGCCACGCGAATCTGTGATCCGACGACAAGACGCGCAAGGTCGAGACCAGGATTGAGTTTGCGTAGTTCGGTGGTCGTCAGCCCATGTTTTCGAGCGATCGAGGCAAACGATTCCCCATCACGCACTTTGATCTCAGCCACCGCGGCAGGCGGGGCGGTGAGTGGAGCCGTACGTCGTACGGAAAAGCGATCGAGGGCAGTGCTGTTGTTGAGCTGAGCTTCCACACGGTTCGGGAGCATCAGCCACTGACCAAGACCGAATGAGCTCTCGATCCCTTTTTCATTCAGCTGTGCAAGGGTTTGGGCAGGTAGCCCGACTTCAGCGGCAAGAGCCTCGAGGCTGATCTCGGATTTGGTCTGGATCCAAAAATGGCTTTGAACTGCCGGCAGAGCTGCAAGCAGGAGTTGTTGGTCCGAACTGGCGCGATCACTGTCAGCGAAGCCAGGCTGATGACCCAGAACCACAAGGCCGATCACCGGAAGCGCTGAAGCTGTGGTGAGAGCCAGCAGGGGCTTCATACAGAATGCAAGCAAGGACACCCCCGGAGAAGCCGCCACGACCCGGAGTCCGGCTGAAGGTAACGGCTGGAACAGTCCTCGGCAAGGGTGCGTAGATCAGCCTGTGAATCACCACAGCCCCAGCTGAAGTCCAGCATGAAAGCTCACAAGTGCTGCAGCGACTGAAAGGTTGAGGCTTCTCACCTGTTCACCGCCCGGCATTGGAATCGTGCAGATTTCATGACATTGATCTCGGATTGCCCCGGGCAGCCCGGAATCCTCGCGACCAAACAGCAGGATGTCTCCCCTCTGGAAGTGCATCTCAGGCAAGGTCCTGCCGCCGTGGCGACTGCAACCAATTAAGCGGTGCCCATCCATTGGTAGCGACCTCAGGAATGCAGCGAGATTCGGGTAGATGCTGAGCTGCACGTGGGGCCAGTAATCAAGCCCTGCACGCTTGAGGTATCGATCCTCCAGGCTGAAGCCGAGTGGTTCGATCAAGGCGAGCGGGAGCTGAAACGCTGCACACGTGCGGGCGATATTGCCGGTATTCGGTGGAATCTGGGGTTCAAATAGAGCCACTTGCAATGGGGGCTTAGGTTCGGCGCCGTTCATGGAACCTTCACCCCAAAGCGATGGAGATCCAAGGCACGCCCTTGCACCACGAGCCAGCTTTGCCTGGATCGACGCTCCAGCTCCTGGGCAAGCCAGCCAAGACGATCCCGGAACAAGCCTCCTACCGCAGTGGCAGGAACCACTCCCCAACCGGTCTCCTCAATGACGATCACCACGGGGCGACTGCGCTGCTGCAGGCTGTTGCACAGCGACTCACAAAGGGCGGTCCATTCTTGATCGGTTGACTCAAGGTTTGAGGCGACAAATCCACCCAGGGAGTCGATGAGGAGCGACTGTTCTGGGTCGGTCTGATTGAGGACTGATGCAAGATCAGCGCCGCACTCGACCAGCCTCCAGTGCTCTGGTCTGCGTTGCCGGTGAATGACGATCCGTTGTTGCCAGGAGTGATCGTTGGGTCTGCTTTCGGATGTGGCGAGATAGGTCACCGATGGTTCCTGGCTGATCAGGTGTTCTGCCCAGCGGCTTTTCCCGCCCCGAGATGGCCCGCTGACCAGCACAAGATGATTTGGTTCAGCCACCACCATTCATTCCCCGCAGGGTCGCCACAGAGGAGGGACTGACGCGGTTGAGGTATCGGAAAATCCAATATTTAAAGATGGTCGCAAGAATCACAGGGAAGGTGGCGATAAAGAGGAGGATGAAATTATCTCGTGCTGGGAATCCGAAATGATTGGCAATTCCATCGAGTAGCACTGTCCATCCTTCGGGGCTGTGAAATCCGACAAAGATATCTGTGAACAGGATGATTGCAAACGCTTTGGCTGAGTCGCTGAGGCCATAAACGGCTTCATCAAAGAAACCTCGCAGAACTCTGAGCTCTTCTCTGCTCACTACGCAAACGACGACGAATGCGATCAGAGCAGCTAGATCAGATAGAACATTTTTAACGGCATGGGTGCTCTCAGAATCGGCTTCATCCTTTAGTTCCTCGGCTTTTACCGCAAGCGCCTGTTGTAATTCTTCCTGGCTTGGAATTGCTTTGCCTCGTAACAGTGCATCAAACTCAATCTCTGCTTTATAAACCCTCAGTTTCTCAACTGCTTGTTCCTCAAGTTGGGGTTTTGGGTAGCTGAGAAAAGGCAAGTCTGGGGCATAACGGTCCACCATCGGGCTAATGATGTATGTCCGACTGACCTGTTGAATCAGCAAAGGCACCAGGATCAGTAACAACAGCACCTTGAGGGAGATCAGCGTCGAATCCCTCCTTCGGCGGAATCCTGCCACCAAAGTTGCTTCAGCTGTGGGATCCAGTTGACGTCTTACGGTGTCAACCACGCCAAGTAATGACCTCGGCAGCGGATCGGGAGCCCGACTCATCGTTGGAGCTGAAGCCGTGCGCCTGGGGGTGTACCGATTAACAACACTTTCAATCAGCTGAAGCTGGCGCAGTTCTTGCATGTCCAGCTGGCCCCTCTGTGATTCGAGGCTGTCGAGCGTTGTGCGACAGACATTCAGAGCTGCTTTGAACTTTCGCAGGATGGTTGCCTGCACCGAGCGTGGTACGGAGAGCTCAAGCTCAGTTCGTATGGGGCGATCACCGTAGTACTCCAGTTCAAGGCTCTGGATCAGCAGGGCTGCCTCGTAGCCCCTGTCCAGATCACTATTGAGGTCGCGGGCATTGGCCTGACCGAATGTGCTGATCCAGTTGCGCATCGCCATGGTTTGCGTTGTTCAGCGAGAGAAAACCCACCAGGTGGCCATCGGCACGATGGTTCCCACCACCAGCAAGACAATCACCCAAGTGAAAGCATTGCTTTCTTCGGTTTCTTCCTTTGTCGGAATGTTGGTCGGCAGAGTTGTCCGTTCCACTTCAACCGGTGGGCCTGGGTCTTCGCCACCGTTGAGGACCACGTCAAGGCGATCGATGCCATCCAGACTGGCTTGCCGATAGCGGTCACCATCCCGCAGCGGCTGACTCATGGTGGTGCGTCCGGTGCTACGCAGCAGCTCCGCAGGAAGCCTGCTGGAGAGTGCAGAGTCCGCCACCACAGCGGCCTGTTTGTTCTGGGCTTCGATCAACATCAGCAGAAGAGGGGCTTCGCCTGCTGGGCCACTCCAGCGTTCGAGGAGCTGCTCACCGAAGGAGTTCAGGGTGAGACCGTAGTCAAGGCGGCGCACAGTGATCAGACGGGCATCGAGACGCTGTTGATCGAGCTCTTGGAGCCTGGCATTCAGCTCTGTTCGGCTCGATCGGCTCAACACCTCTGCTCCGTCAAGGACCGGATCTGAGGGGCGGACCGATGGGAAATCAACGGGTGCAACAGCCAGGGCCGCCGGGACGAGCAGCCACAAGGACAGGCAGGTAGCCGAAAGAACGGCTAGGAGCTTCGAGATCCTCAGCATGCGTTGGTGCCAGATGGGGGCAGTCTGCCGTTAGGAGAGCAGGCTGTCGCGATTCAGGGCCATGATCGCCTCAACAATGCCATTGGCGCGCGAATCGGGTATGTCCACTTTGCGAGTCAGGGTCTCGAGAAAGGCGGTTTCTGCTGGATCGACAGAGCGGTCGGCATGGACCAATTGCGTGGCCAGGGCCAGGGCGGTTTCCTGTTGCTCCAGATTCAATTGGGGCAACGCCTGATCGACAAGCTGTTCGAGGCCTTGCTCGCGCAACACAGCCAAAAGCCCGTCAAAGAGGCCAGCCATCTCGGATTCGCTGTTGTTTTTATAAGGCGTTCGATGTTCAAGATGGCGACGCAGGGCGTGCGCCTCGTCTCTTCCCAGCACACCGTCACAAGCCACAGCTCCAAGAGCGACGGCAGCAAACGCTTCGGCCTCGGTCATTACCGCTGGTGTGATCTGCCCCATTTGAGCAAGAGTGCAGCGATCTGACAGCAGCCACGACACCACCCATGCCACCAGCCGCCCGAATCAGCCTTTCTGCCGGACTGTTGGTGCTTCTGATGGCTGCTGTTAATGCAACGACTGCGCCGTCCATTCAGCCGAGCCTTGAGCGGGCTGAGGTGCTGGCGGGATTGGCAGGTGTAGGTCTCATGCTTGTGGCGGTCCTCTGGACCAGAGCGGTGCCTAAAGCTCCTGAGGCAGTTGCTCTTGAAGGGGATCAGTCCTTCTGTCTTGTGGATGGGCTGCCGGATCCAGTTCGCCTGGAGTTGGCCTGGGGGAGCCAACTGCTCCTCACCGCCACATCAGCAGCCACGATTCTTGTCTACTGGGATGGGAAGGTGCTGATGAGACGTGGATTGATCTGCAGCACCCCGTTTAAGCCAGGCACGATCTGTGACCGCTCCACGGAGCAGGGCCAGTTGATTTCTCTTGTGAAAACCGCCTTGTACCCAGGGCGCACGGAATTCGATTCTGTGCTTCCCGATCTACCGGCTGTGATGGTTCAGCCTCTTGAAGCCAGAGGCTGGGTGGTGCTTGGAGGCTGGTCAGAGCGCTGCTTCAGCCGTTCCGATGAGCGTTGGTTCAGTGGATGGTGTGAGCGGCTCAGAATGACACTGGTGCAGGCTGGCGAGTCTTCTCTGTTGACCGAGAGCGACCCTCATCCAGGCTGAGTTCTGAACGGACTTTGTCTCCCGGTGCAGAGAAGATAACGGTGCCTTTCCGACCCACTTTGCCTCTGAGAACCTGGCTGCGGGTGACTTGGTTGTTGCTCTTTCTGCGGAGCACAACGTTCCCCTTGGCCAGAACAGCATCGTTACTCCAGTTCCATTCACAGTGATCGGCTTCGAGTTGCTCGCCGGGTTGCTGAAGTCTGCAGTCCTGACTGACCTTCACCGTGCTTTTTTTCAGGTCGACAAGGAAACCACGACCTTCGATATTGGATCGGTCGAGGCGACCGTCGAAGGGGCTTTCGCTGCTCAGGGTCTCCTTCTTGAAGTTCCATCGGGTTGTGAGGGCGTTCAAAAGGCCTTTGCGTTTCGGAAACTGCACCCGCACTGGTTCGATCAGATCGATCAATCCCTCCTTGGTATTGCCCGACAATCGGCTGGCTTGGAGTTGTTGAAGAGTGTCTTGCTTCTCGCGTCGCTGGCCAAGAACAGGACCCTGGGCTTGCAGTGCACCATCACCGAGATTCCAGATCGCTTTTTGGGTGCGGAGCACGCTGTTGGGATTGACGCCGGGCTTCCTCGCTTGGCCCCACTGCTCGAGCTGCACGACACCCATGAGGGTGAGATCTTGGCTGTCTTGTTGTAGCTGAGCACTGCTGGCACGGAGTCGATTGCTCTGGTCATCGGCCTGGGGGCGCTGGTCGATCACCAGCAGGGAGCGCCCGGGGGTCCAGCGGAGGCGATCTCCACGGATCAACACCTTTTGGCCCGTGAGCTGTTGAAGTTGCACATCCCCTTCCAGCAAGACCTCTTGGCCATCGTTGAAGACAACTGCGGTCTGAGCTTTGATCGTGAAGGTCGGTTTGTTCTTGTTGTAAAGCAAGCCTGAGGGATTTCGGGCTCGCACAAGTCGGCGACTGAATTCGTAGCGAGCTTCCGGACTGTTTAGGTCCCAGTCCCTTGAACCATCTGCTTTTTTCTGCCGCAGTTCCAGCGAACGGAATACAAACGGAGGCGCGGCAGGAGCTGCGCTGTCATCGGTGGATTCACAGCCGCACAGCACGACAGAGATCAGAACGATCCCTCCAGCCAGCCGAAGACCCGGTGTTGGTCTCATCAGAGTGGTCCGTCCAGTTCGAGTCGGGCCATGACCGGTTGCGGTTGAGGGAGAGCGGATCCGCAGCGCAGCTTGCCCCAGATCAGCTCGCTCTTCCAGCGTGTTGGAGGGGCATCGAAGCCCAGTTGGGCAAGAATCCTGGCGCTGAGGTCTGGAACGAGGGGTGAGAGGAGGAGGCCGACGAGCCGACTGCACTCGAGAACGGCATACAGATCGGCCCCCACGATGGTTTCCTGCCCTGGTTGTTTCATTCGACTCCAAGGAGCCTGTTCATTCAGGAAGCCATTAGCGCTGATGGCCAATCCGAGAATGGCTTCGCACGCTTCCTGAAAGCGAAGCTCAGGCATGGATTGATGCACGGTCTGAATCACCGTCTCCGCTTGGGCTTTGAGGGGATGGTCCGCGAGGGCCTCCGGCTCGATCGGTGGTACGGCATCGCTGAACCACTTACGGGCCATTGATGCGGTGCGATTCAGCAGATTACCGATCGTGTTAGCGAGATCGTTATTTACCAAGTCACTGAATCGCTGTTGCTGGAAATCTCCGTCTTCACCGAATTGAATGTCGCGAAGCAGGTACCAACGCACGGCATCACTACCGCAGCGTTCCAGCAGCACATCGGGATCCAGCACGTTCCCCAGTGACTTGCCCATTTTCTGGCCTTCTCGCGTCAGAAAACCGTGGCCGAACACGCGTTTGGGAACCGGCAGGCCCGCCGACATCAGCATGGCCGGCCAATACACGGCGTGAAAGCGAAGAATGTCCTTGCCAATCACTTGAACGTCTGCAGGCCAACCCACGCTCTCCAGGCGTTCCAGGTCAATGGCGCCACCATCGTCGAGCAGGGCGGTGAGGTAACCAAGCAGAGCGTCAAACCACACGTAGAACGTGTGGCCCTCATGCCCGGGGACCGGTAGTCCCCAGGAGACATTGACTCTGGAGATTGAAAAGTCGCGAAGGCCTCCCGCCACGAAATTCTGAATTTCTTTGCGGCGGCTGGCTGGTGCGATGAACTCTGGCTGCTGAATCAGCTTTTCGATCCTCTCCTGGAAATTGGAGAGGCAGAAAAAGAGATTTTCTTCATCGCGCCATTCCAGTGGCTTCTGATGGGTTGGACAGCAGGGGTCCTTGGCGTTGGCAGGATCGTCCTTGAATTCTTCGCAACCCACGCAATACCAACCGGTCTGGCGGCCGCTACGGATATCCCCGGCCGCCTCACAGCGAGCGAAAAACGCTTGAACCAGGGGGCGATGACGGTCTGCCGTCGTGCGCACAAAGCGATCGTTACTGATCCCCCACTGCCGCCAGGCCTCCTGGTAGCGGGCGGTGATTCGATCACAGTGGTCCTGGGGGGCGATTCCTTGTTCGCTCGCCGTTCGCTGAATCTTTTGGCCATGCTCGTCAACGCCGGTGATGAAGACCACCTCTTGACCTTCCAGGCGCTGATAACGGGCTAGAGCATCACAGGCAATCGTCGTGTAAGTGCTGCCGAGATGGGGCTTGTCGTTGACGTAATAAAGCGGAGTTGTGAGGCTGTAGGTCATCGCTTCGGCGGTCACTCCTGGCCTCAGGCTTGACGCTGGATCCTAACGACCGCTCCTCGCCGCATCTTTTGCGAAGGTTCTCCCCATGGCCTCTCCTGAGCAGCTTGATCCCTCACTCCAGATCTGGCTCGCGGCCCTGCACCAACTGGCTCTGGCCGATGGTGATTTTGACGCCGTAGAACGGCGCATGCTCGCCGAGCACCTCTCGGAAACCCTGCCGGAATCGGCACTCGACTGGGAGGCGATGGGGCCGGTGAACGATGCTGATTTGGCGCGGCTTCTCGCGGCAGATCCCACCGTCGCGGAACAGTTCCTGCGCACCGCCGTGGTGGTAGCCCTTGCCGATGGCCATCTCAGCCGCGCAGAACTCGATCTGTTGCAGCACTGGGCCGAGTTGCTCGGCTGTGATCAGGCGCCGCTGGCGGGCCTGCAACCCTGCATCGACCATCTCAGCGATGACGACTGGCATCCTTTGGAACCGCTCAAGCACTGGCTTGATGAACTTGATCCTTCCGATCCGCGGGTGGCCGGATTCATCGTCAATCTGATCCCCTCTCAGTGCCCGTTTGAACGCGACATCGTCCTATTCGGCCACAAGCTGGTGCACATCCCGCCGATGTGCAAACTGAATCCTCTTTACGACCAACTCGTGGGACTTCGCTTCCGCTGCCTCGGCCATCTTTCGCAAGAACAGCAGTTGCGCATCTGCCGCAAGGATTCCGCCCAGGCATGAGCGCCTCCCTCGATACGTTCGACGTGCTCGTGTGGGGGGGCGGCACCGGTGGTGCGGCCGCTGCCATCCAGTCCGCTCGTGGCGGTGCCTCCACCCTTCTACTGACCCCAGGCAGTTGGCTCGGGGGAATGGTGAGTGCTGCTGGGGTGTGCTGCCCCGATGGCAATGAGCTCACCCCCTGGCAGACGGGACTATGGGGTGCCTTTCTGCGGGAGTTGGAGCGTCGTGAACCGGACGGGCTTGATCACAACTGGGTGAGCTGCTTTGGCTACCGCCCGACCACGGCGGAGCAGATCCTCCAGGACTGGGTGGCCGCTGAGCCCAAGCTTCTCTGGTGGCCCCGTTGCCGCTTGCTGGAGGTCGAGCGCCAGCACTCCTTGATCACGGCGGTGCGCGTTGACGTCGACGGAGAGCAACGACGGGTGGGCTGTCACGTGGTGATCGATGGCAGCGATCGGGGGGATCTGCTCCCCTTGGCGGAGGCGCCTTTCCGCCTTGGCTGGGAGGCGCAGGAGCAATGGGGTGAGCCGAGTGCCCCAAGCCGCCAACGGCTAGCAACGGAGCCTTTTTTCCAAGAGCAACCGGTGCAATCCCCCACCTGGGTGGTGATGGGCCAGTTGCAGAACGCGCACCTGCAGGCGGATCCCGCCCGCGGCATCGATCCTGACGGATGCCCAAAGCTGCCGGCATCGTTCGAACGCGCCTGTGAGGCCTTTGGCCTGGAGCGCACCCTCACCTATGGGCGCCTGCCTGGTGGCTTGGTCATGCTCAACTGGCCTCTGCATGGCAATGATTGGCACTGGGGGCTGGATCGAGCCTTTGGCGGAGATCCACAACAGGAGGCGGAGCTCTATGCCGAAATGCAGGGCCACAGCCTGCGTTTTGCCGAAGCCCTGAAGGAGGTCAGCGGCGGCTGGCTACAGCTTGGCCACGCCTTCCCTGCTGACTCCGGCAGCCCGGCCCCCTGGCTTGCGTCCATGCCCTACTGGCGTGAGGGGAGGCGCATGGTGGGGCGCTCCATGGTGATTGAGCAAGACTTGCTGCCGCTTGGCGAGGGAGCATCGTGTGCTCCTTTACCGCGTGATGCAGTCGGTGCGCTGCAGTCCATCGCTGTGGGCAATTACGCCAATGACCATCACTATCCCGGGCCGGATTGGCCGTTGGCCCCAAAAAGTTGTCGCTGGGGCGGCCGCTGGACGGGAACACCGTTCTGCATTCCTTACGGTGCGCTGGTCAGTGCCGAGATCGATAATCTGCTGGCGGCTGACAAGGCGATTAGCACCAGTCACATGGCCAATGGAGCTACGCGCCTGCAGCCCCTTGTTCTCAATGTGGGCCAGGCGGCAGGCGCTGCTGCGGCGCTGTCTGTCGCTTCGTTGCTCCCACCGGTTGAGTTGTCTGTCCGTCAGCTCCAGACGGTGTTGCTTGATGATCCAGTGGCTCCTTCGGCAGTTGTCCCCCTATGGACGACTCCGTGGCATCACCCCCAATGGCGCGAACGCCAGGAACAGGCCCTCGCTGAGGACTGTGATTGGTCTCGGGGAGGCCAGGATCACCTCGATGCGCTTCCTCTGTCTCTTCCTCCATCGAGCCCCCAGGAGTGTGTTTGGGCTGGACTTTTCAGCCGCGATGGCAGGGGGTGCATGACGTTGACGACCGAGGATGGCCATATCTGGCCGCTCATCACGCTTGAGCCTGGGATGCACCATTGGCTGTCAAGCCTGCAGACCCCCACGGCGCTCAAGCTGATCGGTCGCCCTAATCCCTGGGGTCCTTGGCTGCGCATCTCTGGGCGAGTCAACTAGAAGCCACAAGCTTCAGTTGATCGAGCAGGGAATCCACCTGCTGAACCCGCAGCAGTAATGGTTCACCGGGCTCGGCGTTCGCAGGACAGTCCGCCGCTAGGTCCATGGCCAGCTCCTCGATTCGCACCAGGCCGAGCCGATCCTGGGGGCGGAGCCAGCGCAGAAAATCGGCATGCCACTGCTCGCTGTTGTGAGCTTCAAACCACACCTGTTGCCAGTGACGCTGATCTTCCCGGGAGATCGCGATCCCCTCACGCACTGCACCATCGAAGCTGTTGAGCAGCTCCTGCAGCGCATCTGGATTCAGGGGTACCTCGCCGCTCAGTTGGGCCTGAATTTGACGTTGCACCACCAGATCTCCGTAGCGGCGGATGGGTGATGTGGCTTGGGCATAGGCGGATAAACCCAGGCTGAAGTGGGGAGCTGCTGCGGTGCCCATCAGACCGCGACTGAGGCAGCGCTTGATTGCCGCAAAGCGCACCGCCCCGTCGGGAAGCTCATCCAGTTGTGCAGGTGAAGGAAGATCCGCCGGCAACTGACTGCGGAAGGGCAAGGCCAAGTCGTGCTCCACGCCAAAACGAGCCGCCACCGCCCCGGCCAGGATCATGGCCTCAGCCACCATCAGCCGTGATGGACTTGGTTCGGTGATTTCAACGCTCGGTTGCTCGTCGTTGCGACAGCGGATCCTGCCCTCCGGCAGGTCCATTAACAGCGCTCCATGACGGACCCTCCATAGGCGGCGTCGCTCGAGCAAGTCGTTCAGCTCCGCCAGATCGGCCTCTTCGGGCGGGGCAAAGTCGATCAACTCATCGGCATCCTCATAACTGAGCCGATAGCGCGGGGTTACCCAGCTCCGTTCGATGCCATAGGCCTCGATTTCACCGCTGTCATCCAGCTCTACCCAGGTGCTCCAAGCGGCATTGCGTTGCCCGGCCAGCAAGCTGAACGGACCGGTGGAGAGGATTTCAGGGAACATCGGCAGGATGCCCCTGGCCAAATAAAGGCTGCTGCCCCGTCGTCGTGCCTCCAGATCCAGGGGGGAATCAGGTGCCACCAGGCGTCCGGGATCGGCTACATGGATCCAGATCCGAAGCCTGCCATCGGATCTGCGCTCCAGCGCCAGGCCGTCGTCGATATCGCGGGTGTCGTCATCGTCGATCGTGACGCAGCGCTGGTGGGTGAGATCAAGGCGTTCAGCATCGCCAGGCAGTTGCTGAGCGTGCCTGACCAGCAGGTGTTGAGCTTCTTCTTGAAGCGTTTGGCTGAATCCTTGGCACCAGCTCGTGCCGTCCATACTCATGAGCTGATGGCGGTCCCACTGGCCAAGTGCCGCCAGTAGATGGCGCAGGTCGCCACGATCTTCACCAAGGCGTAGGCGTCGGAGCGATCCCTGTAGGTCTGGATCCAGTGAGTCGAGGCTGCGTTTGCCGGAGGCAAGTTCTTTGATCGCTGCGATCCAGTTTTGATGCGTGGGATCGAGTGTTGCCAATTCAACGGGTTGAGCGAGTTTCAGCAGCTGTCTCCAGCGTTCCTCTCTCCGCTCGATCAGCCTTTGATGCTGTCGCTCACGCCGTCTCATCCGAACATCGCTGAGACTGCGGGCGACCACTCCCTCCTGTTTGAGGCGGAACAGGTCTTGATCCGATTGCAGAGCTAGCCAGCATGCTGCGCGCTGAGCGGCTCCGTCTTCGGGGCACACCAACCCCGCGAATTCGCTCAGCTCAAGCGTCTCGCCGGATTCATGAAGTAAGACCCATGTTTCGCCCCATTCGCGACGCATGGGACGGTGGTTGGCAAGGCTTTGCTCGTCAAATTGCCAAGGAGAAACCCCCAACCTTGGCGGGGCTGATGCTCCGCTAGGCAGGGGGTGAAGGATCTGAATCTGACGGGCTGGAACAACCTGCTCCTTACCGCCAAATCCAACAGAAAGACGTACTTTGCTGCCCTGAATGGATTGAACAACCGCCAACTGAGCTGATTTCTGGTCAGAAATTCCGACCAGATCCCCCTGTTGGCAGGCAGGAACAGCCAGGGATCAACCCTCTGGATTCACAAAAGGCAGAAGCGCCACGATGCGGGCACGTTTCACGGCGTTCGTGAGGTCTCGCTGTTGCTTGGCGGTGAGGCCGGTGAGACGACGGGGAAGGATCTTGCCGCGCTCAGTGATGAATTTCTTGAGCAGGTCCACATCTTTGTAGTCGATGGGATCGCCGGGCTTGATCGGAGAAAGACGCTTCTTGAAGAAGGAGCTGGACATGAATCAGGAACGGTGATGAACGGTGAAGACCTGCAGGGTCACTTGATCTCCTTGTGGGGAGTCGACTTGTTGCAGTGGGGACAGAACTTCTTGATCTCCAGCCGTTCGGTGGTGTTCCGGCGATTCTTCTCGGTGGTGTAGCGGGACACACCGGGAGAGCGCTTGGCGGGATTGGACCGGCATTCGGTGCACTCGAGAGTGATCACGATCCGGACGCCCTTGTTCTTGGCCATAAAGGACGTTGCGCCGCAGTTGCGAAGCGAAGTGACAAACAACAAGCTTACAGGTCGGACTGTCCTCCTCCTCTGAGCACTCCCGGTGGTGGTGCTTCGTAGGATCACTCACCGTTCCGGCCGTGACGATGCGGGTTTCACTTTCCTGGCTACAGGATTTGGTGCAGGTGAATGAACCCGCCGATGCTCTTGCAGAGCGTCTGTCCATGGCGGGGTTCGAGGTCGAGGAGATTGAGGACCTCACCCGTTTGGCCCAAGGGGTTGTGGTCGGCCATGTCCTTGAGAAGGACCGCCATCCCAATGCGGACAAACTGAGTGTCTGCAAGGTCGATGTCGGTGCAGGGGAACCCCTGCAGATCGTTTGTGGTGCCGGCAATGTGCGTGCTGGGATTCACGTGCCGGTGGCCACAATCGGCGCCGTTTTGCCAGCCGTGAATCTGACCATCAAGGCGGGTGAGCTTCGCGGTGTCTCCAGTCAGGGCATGATCTGTTCGCTCACGGAGCTAGGCCAGCCCAGCACTGTGGATGGCATTGCCATTCTCGAGGATCTGGTCGCGGTGATCCCCTCGCCTGGCACGCCTGTGGCGCCCCTTTTGGGCCTCGATGATGTGGTGCTTGAGCTGGCGATTACGGCCAACCGCCCGGATGGACTTTCGATGGCTGGAATCGCCCGGGAGGTTGCAGCACTGACTGGATCCAAACTCAGCCTCCCTCCACTGCCACCCCCTGCGCAGACCGAGGGGCTCGCTGTCGATCCGCCCAGCACCGCTGCGATGCATCGCGGTGGTGTCTACGCCCTGACCCCAATCGAGGGCATCAAGGCTGGAGCCCCGTCACCGGCTTGGTTGCAACAGCGGCTTCAGAGGGCAGGCATGAACAGTGTGAATGCGGTGGTTGACCTCACAAACCTCGTGATGCTTGAGCAGGGGCAGCCCCTGCATGCCTTTGATACCGATGCCCTTGAACGGCTCAGCGGGCAAGCGGTTGAGGCCAGCGACTTCGGGCTTCGCCAAGCTCGCGATCAAGAAGTTTTTCAAGGGCTGGATGGCCGGGAATTGACCCTGGATTCCAGAGCTCAGGTGGTGACCTGTCACGACATTCCCGTTGCCCTCGCTGGGGTGCTGGGTAGTGAGGCCAGTTCGGTCACGGACTCCACGACCAGGATTTGGCTGGAATCCGCGATGTTCTCCGCAGCGTCTGTCCGCAATACGGCCAGAAGTGTGGGGCTGCGGACGGAAGCATCCAGCCGTTTTGAGAAGGGCCTTCCTCGTGAGGTCACCCTGCTTGCAGCCCAAAGGGCTTGTACGTTGATCAAACAGGAACTCGGGGGCAGTTCCGGTTCTACAAGGATTTGCGCTGCATCCCACCAAGAGCCAGAGCCTCTTGCCTTGCGCCGCGATGCCCTGCATCAGTTGCTCGGGCCGATTGAAGGCCCCGATGGTCCTGAGGACCTTGAGGATGACGCTATCGAACGCTGTCTCACCGCCCTCGGTTGTGGCCTTGTTGCATCCGACGATGGTTGGACGGTGACGGTCCCTCCTTCCCGTCGTTGTGATCTGCTCCGAGAGGTTGATCTCATTGAGGAGGTGGCCCGCCTGGTGGGCTTCGATCGGTTCTGTTCTCATCTGCCTGATCCTCTGCGTCCTGGAGGACTCAGTCCGCTCCAGACCGCGGAGCGGCGTTTGCGTCAGTTGTTGTCTGCTGCCGGATTGCAGGAGGTGACCACCCTGTCGCTGACTGGTCCCTCAGACCAGGATGTGCGAATCCCTATCAGCAACCCCCTTCTGGCGGAGACCAGTCATCTCCGTTCCAGCCTCTGGGAGGAGCATCTACGCATCTGTCAGCGCAACCTCCAGGCTTCACAACCTGGCTGCTGGCTCTTCGAGATCGGCCATGTGTTCTCGGCCGATGGAGATGCTGGCATCCTCCAGAAGTCGAGACTTGATGCCGTGATCTGTGCGGAGAGGCGACTCGAGCGTTGGTCTAGCAGTGGCAAATCCATTCCCCTCAGCTACTACCAGGCCCGTGGTTTGTTCAGCCCTCTCTTCGAGAGCTTCCACCTTGATGTGCAGGATCGCCCCTTCAGAGACGACGAGCGTCTCCATCCCGGGCGCAGTGCCCAATTAGTCCTGGAGGGACGTCCGTTGGGTTCATTCGGTCAACTTCACCCCTTGCTTTGCGAGCGCTACGACCTTCCGGACGCCACCTATCTTCTCGATCTCGATCTGTCGCGCTTGCTCGAAGCTGCGACGCGGAGCAATCGCTGGATTCCAGCCTTCAAGCCTTATCCCACCGTTCCAGCCATGGAACGAGATCTGGCTGTTGTGGTCAGGAGTGACCAGCGGTCGGGCGATCTGATTCAGGCGATCCGTAAGGCTGGAAAACCACTGCTGGAAAGCGTTGAGCTGATCGATCGCTTTGAGGGTGGTCAGCTCTCTACAGATCAATGCAGCCAGGCCTACCGAATCCGTTATCGCGGAAAGGATGCAACCCTCACCGATGAACAGTTACAACCTGTTCACGACAAGGTGAGGCAAGCGCTGGTGAAGCAATTCGGAGCAGAGCTCAGGAGCTGATCCGCTTCAACAGTGCAAGGCATTCGAGATGCGTGGTCTGTGGAAAGAAATCCACTGGCTGGAGCCGCTCCATCTTGTAGGGGCCTTCAGGTCCCGCCAGCAACGCCAGATCACGAGCAAGGGTCGCAGGGTCACAGCTGAGATAGGCCATCCAGGCAGGTGGATCGGCCACGATCGTTTCAACAACAGCTGGATCCAGACCCTTGCGAGGTGGATCCACAACAAGCACCTCGTGGCTTGGTAGGGCATCGGCAAGCAGCTGTTTGACATCTCCAGCCTTGAAACGGGCGCTCTCTAACCCGTTGGCGTTGGCGTTATGGATGGCCTGCTCGATCGAAGCCTTGTGGAGCTCTAGGCCCAGCACGTCCATGCCGGCGGCTGCTAATGGGAGCGCGATCGTGCCGATGCCGCAGTAGGCATCGATGACCCGGGTTGATGGCGCGACCTGTTGAAGCCACTGGCGCAACACCATCACGATCCGTTCGGCCTGAATGGTGTTCACCTGGAAAAACGTGGTGGTAGCCAGGGTGAGGTTGAGATCGCAAAAGCGTTCCCGAATCGTTGGCTGACCAGCCAGGGTGCGGGTTTCATCTCCCAGCACGCGATTGCTTCGCAGCGGTTGCCGATTGAGCGTCACGCCCTTGATCTCCGGCCATCGCTCCATCCATTGGGCAGCCAGTTGTTCCACACCAGGAAGCTCCCATGTGCTGCTGATCAAGGTCAACAGCACCTCCCGCGATTGCGTTCCGATCCTCAAGCCCAGATGGCGAAGACCATCTCCCTGATGAAGATCGGCATCAGCCACCCAACCTGTTTGATCGAGATCCTTCTTGATTGGGTCGAGCAAACAATCCAGTCCTGGATCAAGAACTGGGCAACGATTCAGATTCACCAGACGGTGACTGCCGCGCCTGTAGTACCCCATGCGCAATGTCCCTTCCGCATCCCGTTGAAGCGGGATCAGGGCGCGGTTGCGGTAGCCAAGTGGTTGGGCCTCCAGAGCCAGCAGTTCCTCGACTGGCGAGCTGATGCCACCAATCCGCTGGAGGGTCTGGATCAGACGTTCCCGTTTCCAATGGGCCTGGTTCTCATCGTCGAGATGTTGGAGCGTGCATCCCCCACAACGGTCTGCATGAATGCAAGGAGCCTGTCTTGCTCCCTCTGCTGGAAGCAACGTCTCGATTCGACGTCCACGCCACTGGGATCGGCGACGCTGTTGCAGTTGCACCCGGGACACTTCCCCAGGCAACAGGTCGGGCACCACAATCACCCAGCCTTGCCAGCGAGCGATGCCCTCACCCTGGAGCGTCAGATCCTCACCCTTGAGGGTGATGGTGAGGCCCGGTTCCGGTCGGGGGTCCATCTCGGCCATTGCAAAGGCGTTACACCCGGGCCGATCAGCGCAGCTGCTCGGCCGGAGAGCACTAAACTCATCCTCAGCATGCCAGCTGCCATGAGCGTTGTTCGGGATCTGATCCTGCAGGCCGATGACGATCTCCGTTATCCCACCAGCGGCGAATTGCGTTCCATTGTCGATTTCCTCGGCCAGGGAGCGACTCGTCTTGCTGTGGTTCGGATCCTGACGGACAACGAGAAGAAGATCGTCGATGAGTCAGCTCGAGTGCTGTTTAGCCGCAAGCCTGAGTACGTTGCCCCCGGTGGCAATGCCTACGGTCAGAAGCAACGAGCCCAGTGCCTTCGTGACTACAGCTGGTACCTGCGACTCGTCACCTATGGCGTGCTTGCTGGCAGCACGGAGATGATCCAAAACATTGGTCTCGTTGGTGCCCGTGAGATGTACAACAGTCTTGGGGTTCCGATGCCCGGCATGGTTGAGGCCATGAAGGCCATGCGGGAGGCGTCGCTCGCCCTCCTTTCCGAGGATCAACAATCCTTGGCTTCCCCCTACTTTGATTTTCTGATCCAGGGGATGCAGACCACGACCTGAACTTGATTTCAGCTGCAGAGCCGGTGCCTTGCCACCGGCTTTTTTGTGAGCCATTGGTCTTTTAAGTCTTGCCTGAGACGCTCGATAAGTCCTTTTTTGATTCCCAGAGAGACGCTAGAGACACTCTCTGTTTGGCTGTGAGCTGACGCTGCGATGGGTCGCGAGTGTTCGTCTGCGTATCTGCATCTACAGCAGTTACGCCATGGCTGAAACGATTGCAAATACTGAGTTATTTGCGTTGGCCAGGTGTTCTGGACAAGCCAGTGCCGGACTTGGACAGAATTTGACTGCGCTCTTGGGCATGGCCTGGATGTCAACATTGCCTTTTGCACGTTTGCCGCGAGGGACTTTCTTGGATCAGTGGGATATAGGCTTCTTGCACGCAGAATGATGGAGAAAATAAATGTTGATCATTAAGCCGTTAGGGGCGGGACGCTGAGGTGCCTTTAGGGCTCCAGCGCACTCCCCGTGTAGAGCCGGATGTCTTAGCTGGGATTAGTTCTTGGACCCAGTACGAGTCTTACTTGATTACCATGAAGGCTTGGTTGTCCCATATGGGATGCCACATGGGACTTGCAGCAAGTCTCATGCTGGACTTTCGCAACTACTTCTGTCGATACAGTTCCCGCAGCATCTGGTAGGCCTCATTGAGGCGGCGCATGGCATCGGTGCTGCCACCAGCGTCTGGGTGAGTCTCCATGGCCTTCTGCTTGTAGGCATCTCTGATGGCCCGCAAGGTCAAGGATGCACCTGCCTGGGTTGGTAGTCCCAAGAGTTTCAGGGCTCCATGCACGGTCATGGTGGACTGCAAGGCCTCAAAGGACGTGGTGCGACGGCTCCGTTTGAAGCGATTCACAAACCGACGAATCAATGTCGGCATTCGATGAATCAGATCCGTGGTGGCAAAGGGGTCCTCCAGGACTCCAGCTACCACCATCACCTGGCCGAAGGAGGGGCTTGCGTTCACCCAACCTTCACATCGTTGATCAATCTGTCGTGCCGCTTGAGACCAGGTGAAGGTGCGGCCTTCACTTCCTTCGGCACTCGGCCAGATGTCACGGGCTAACCAGAGCATGGCAGCCTCGAGAACCGTCGGGCCCGGGGCTTGGCCGTAGAGATTGAGCCAGTGTTGCAGTGCTTCCTCGGCACAGGCCTGAAGATCCCCAGGGCCGATGGGTGGCAGCAACAGCGTTTCTTCAGAGCGGTCAGTCTCTTGGGTTCTCTGCTGAAGGCTGTTGCGTAATTGCGTGGTGCTTCGTCGAACGAATCCAGGTAGGTCAATTCCAGGTTTCTCGTCTCGACTGAAACCGGAGTTTGAAAAGCCTGCAAACGAGGGGTCTAGCCCAGGAGGAGCTTGGAGTCCGACACCCTTCTCAGTAATCAAGACCAGAGCACAGTCATCGCGATAGGGCGTCGAGGGTTCACTGTCGTTTGGCTCCTTGGTGGCGACACGAACTGGCTCATCGTGCACCTCTGTTTCTGTTTGGTCTGGATCCCCTGGTAAGAGCTCTTCAAGGAGGCGACTCAGGCAGTCACCACGGGCCCGTAAGCCCCATTCTTCCTTGAGGGAATCGACCCAGCGAACAAGATGATCTGGCAGCTCAACGCTGATGCGACGCTTCCCGTCAACTTCAGGTCCCGTCACTCAGCCGACAACGCACGACGTAAGACTATCGGCCCTGTAGACGCCTGAGCCATTCCTGCTGGGCTCGGATCGCATCTCGATAGCGTTGCTCGAGACTTTGATTCACCCTTTGAGGGAGGATCATGGCCGGAGGCATCGGATTCAGGCCGCTACGGGGAGCGACCAGGACCGGCGGGGGTGGCAGCGGAGCACTTGGATATGTCTGCCGAGGGCGTGCTGGTTTGCTGGCTGGCGTCGGGTTGTTCGTTTTGGGCCCGGCTTTGTCCTGCTCTTTTGTCTTGGCGGTCTTGGCGTCCTGACCGGTTGGAGCATTCAGGGCAGGGGGAGCCTGGGTTGGACTGACGGATCGCCGGCGCGCAGCTTCGGCCTGACGGGCTGCCTCCAGGGTTTCTTCACGACGACGCAGGATGGCGAGCTGCTGGATGGGAACAACACTCAGCAGATGTCCTGGCGTTGCATCCGCTGGATAAACGAGACTGACCCGAACGGGATTTAGTTCGCCGCCTTTCAGATTGAGCTTGGCAATGGGAAGGCTCTGACCCGACCTGAGACCGACATGCACTTCCTGGTAACCCTCTGCACTCTTGATGCCGATTGATCCTCGAAAGGCGGTGAATGGCGGACGTCCTGACGCCACAGGGTGGCTGAATACGAGGTCGTAAGGACCTTCGCCGGAGAGGTTGAGGTCAATATCAAAGCGCACTCCATAGGTCCCCACATTGTTCACTGCGGAATCAACCATGCGGGTGCTGAGAGCATTCACCTGGATTTCGCGGGTTCCAAAGTGATGCTTGTGCGTACTTGTGAGTGGCACATGCAACGGCCCCTGCGATAAATCATGACGAATCAAAGCTTTGTATTCATCCCCAAGCGCTACGCCAGCAACCCTTGAAAAGACTTTCCCGCTTTTGATTTCGGCAATCCTGTTGAGATAGATACGCCCAGGTGCGAGCATTCCGCGATCGAGCACAGCTATTAACTGTTGCTCATTATCTGTTTCCTCTGCTGCAACAACTGCCATTTGAAAGGGGCCATCACTCGATCCGCGCAGAAGGCCATTGGCAATCCCTCGTGCTGGTAGAACCGTGCTGACAATTACACGCCTGGATCGTGGCGGAATGACAACCTCTCGAGGTAATCGTCTGTCCAGTTCTCCTCGCAACATCTGCACAGCTGTGGCATCACCAGGGCCTGTATTCCAAGGCCTGGGTCCCAGAGGCTTCACCCCCATCAGTTTGTTGGGATGGTATGGCGCCTCGAAACTGTTTTTGACTGATCCTTTGCTGAATCGAAGGGTAACTGGCTTGTCGCCGGGGTTAATCGCAATCGCTGCAATAGTTAGAAGGCCACGCTGGCGCCGTCCACCTAACTTATTAGCATCTCCAGGATAGTATTTATGATGCATATGAACACCAAACTCTCCATTGAATGTGTAAGTCGCATTCTTTAAAGGTTGGTTTGTTTCAATAGCAATCGCTGAGCCTGGTGCCGTGTTCACCAGTATTCCTGGACCCTCAACAATTTCTGGTTGGTTGGAGTGCAGCACGGGCACATCGTTGAAGCGGCCGTTGAGCGGCTTTGCCTGTTGGCCAGCCATCAGCGGCACGTAGGCTCGCGCGGGGGCGACGAGGGCTATTTCGGCAGTCGCAATGGAGACGCCCGCCAAGACCAGGAGTGGGATTCGCTGAGACAACCGAGACGGGTCCGGAGGGCGTTGGGCGGGCCTGCAGTCTGTGCAAACCACGCAAGTCCCAAACTTAATCACGTCGCCCATATCAGCCAAGCCCTTCCCCATCAAGCCTGGAGTTTCGCCAACATGGTGGCGTCTGAGCCCGTGGTTATGTTCCCTGCCTTTTGCTCCCAGGCCTGTAGTGGTGACTGGCGTCGTCAGCATCAGACGCGCAAGCTGGAGATGCTGCGCTTCTGGCGTGATGGGCTTGAGCGCCAGCTTGCAGCTCTCAACGCCTCCATCCAGACACTCCAAACTCAGATCGAGCGCGACCAGAACGAGGCTGCCGATCCCAGCTGACTTCGTTCAGGCCATCCCTAGGTCTGAGCAGCGGCATGACAGTCGCTCCAGTCCCCGTTTGACGCGTCTGTGAATGGTCATCGCACTGACGCCGAGGGCTCGACCGGTTTGCCGCAAACTGCGTCCTTGCAAGATCACTGCCTGAATGCAGGTTTGCTCATCCTTGGGTAGACGCTTCAGCTCGCTGATCAGTTGCTCGTAGCGCTCCCAGCTTCCCAGCGAGTGCATCGCTGACTCCTTCTCATCGATGGCGAGCTGGACGTTGCTCTCATCAAGGCTGACCCAGCGCGTTCGATGGGGCAACCAGCTCAATCCCATGTTCGATGCGCTCTCCCATGGCTTATCAACGCCGTTGCTTCGTCCCCTGGACGCTTGATCCTGAATTGATCTGGGCAGCCTGACCAATCCATGGCTGTCACGCAGGTAATGCAGGATGGCTCCTCTGATGTGCGGTCTTGCATAGGCACTAAAGGGAACACCTCGAGATTCGCTGTACAGGTTTGCTGCTCGGATCAGTCCGAGTCGCCCGACCTGGATGAGGTCATCCATCTCGACGTTGGTTCTCAGGACGTAATAGCGTGCCAGGGGCAAGACGAGGTCGAGATGCTGTCGCACCCGTCGATTTCGCTTGCATTGTTGCTGTTTCATTGGTGTGGAATCGGTCTGTGCCGCGTTGATCAGCGGCCCTCGTTTCAGCGATTCACACCGCGGCAGTCCCTGACAACAGTGGAACCACTGCTTTAGGCAACAACAGCCTTAAGCAACAACAGCCTTAGGCAACAACAGCCTTGAGCAGTTCCTCAGGTCCGTACCTCTCCAGCCACGCCACGTCAGACTCATCAGTCGCTAGGAGATATCCGGCAAACCCCAGACCATTGATGCTGAAGCCTCTGGCTTTCTCTCGATTGCGCAGAATCACGGCCATCCAGGTTGGTGAGAGCAGCAGGTTGTAGGGGTGGCGTGGTACAGGCTCCTTGGCTGGATCGCCTAGACCCAGTTCGACGACCAGATCTGTGTAGAGCCTGTAGAGATCCTTCTCATTGCTGTCGCGAGCTCGAACCCCACAGGAGTGTTCGAGCGCTCCAAGCTGAGCAGCGCCCTGCTGGGCATCGGATTGTTGGCTCAACCGTGTCTCAAACCAGGTTGCTCTTGGACAGATCGCTGTGAGCTTGTTTCTTGGCAGCAGCTGAAGATGCCGATGGGGTTGGCTGGCTCCTGCCAGCGGGCCACTGTTGAAGAACCACAACCCTGTCGTGTCTTGATCAACACTCTGCACGGCTTGCCAGTCCTCATTGTTCAGCCAACCCGTCTGCGCTGCCCACTGCCGTGTG
Organism: Synechococcus sp. BS56D; assembly: GCF_004332405.1. Taxonomy (NCBI): domain Bacteria; kingdom Bacillati; phylum Cyanobacteriota; class Cyanophyceae; order Synechococcales; family Synechococcaceae; genus Synechococcus; species Synechococcus sp. BS56D. The sequence goes on from NZ_PHQU01000003.1 coordinate 26,072, forward strand.
ATTAACAGCATGTGACCCCGTTGCACGGGATATTTGTTGAGAATCAACATGTGACCCCGGCCAACGCCTTCGACTTCCAGATTTGGATCCCATGGTCTGAATGGATTGGGTTTCGGTCCGGCTGGTTGCAGATGGCGGGGCAGGCGGCTCTGAAGACGCCGGCATTCGAACTGAGAGGCCCAGGATCCCAGGCTCACGATCTCCGTTTTCAGTGGTTTGAGTGCACCGCACTGCTCGGCTTCATCACTACGGCCAAGAGCTGCTTTCCAAAGTCGTTGCTCAGCCATCAGCCTTGAGTCGAGCGATTGATGCTCCCTGGTAGAAGCGGCCAAGAATCTCATTGAAGGCCAGACCCTGTTGCGCGAGCTCCTGGGCACCGTGCTGGCTCATGCTCGCCCCGAGGTGGCCATGGGCTTCTGCGCTGATCTCACTCGTGGCTGCATACAGGCTCTCCACGAGTCCTCCTCGGTAACTCAACACCATTCCACGGGTGGCATCGGTGGCTGATCGTGTCGCCTCTGATTCACTGCTCAATCCTGAAAAGGCCTGCCAGCGGGTTGTGTCTCCAAGGTTGTAGATCGAGCTGGCGGGTCGCACCAAATGCACCAGGGCGTAGGAACGCGCTGCAACGGCCTGCGCTTTGAGGGCTTCCTTCCTCCAGTGGGATGGCATCTCTGCGCCCACCACGGAAGCAACGTATCGCTCCAGATCAAGCATGTTCACGGCCAGCCAACCTGCACCCTGCCGATGCAGCGTGATTCGTCCGGTGTAGGCCTTTCCATTCACCTGAATGCTGCTGCCAGGATCCGATTGGCAGAAACAAGGCTGACGATGGCTATCACCGCGCAGCATGCTCTGCAGAACGGTTGATGAGAGGAGCTGGCCGGATGTCGTCAGACAGCTTGCACCTTGAGCAATCACCACGCTCTGCACTGGATATTGGCTGAGCAATGCCACGCGAAGGGCTGGATTGAGGGAGCTGGAGGCTGGAGGTACCCGGGGTACGGGGTAGCCCCTCTCCACCGCTTTTGCTGCCTTAGGCACCGTTGCTTGATTGGCTCTCGCCTGTGATGGGCTTTCCCCCTGAAGCAGCGCATCCAAGAGTGGCTCCTGGTTCTTCTCAGCTCCAAGATCAGCAGGCGGTGCCAGCTGGTGAACAAGCCGCCAACCAATGCTTGCGCTGCTGATCAGCAGGATGAACAGGGCGACCCTGTGCCCGTGGCGTGGCATGAATCCATCACGGAAGCACAGCCATCCTCGCTGACCCAATAATGATCGTCATGTCCCTCAGTCGTTGGAACGGTCTGGCCCTGATCGTGGGGGCTGGCGGAATTGGTCGTGCCCTGGCCTCTCAGTTGCGTCAGCGTGCATCGGGTTTGCATGTGGTTCTCTGCGGTCGCCAGCAGGGCCCTGAGGTCGCCTGGGAGCTCGATGTAGAGCAACAGGGCTCCCTATGCGACTTGGCACCACGGATCGCTTCCTCTGGGCTTCCTCTGCGCCTAGTGATCAATGCTTCGGGTTGGCTCCATGATCAACACCATCAACCTGAAAAGCGACTGCAGCAGGTTGATGCCGATGCCTTGCAGAAAAGTTTCTCGATCAATGCGATGGCTCCGCTCCTCCTGGCCAAGGCCGTGGAGCCATGTTTGCTGCGCGATCACCCCTTTCACTTCGCCAGCCTCAGTGCCAGGGTCGGCAGCATTACCGATAACCGCAGTGGTGGTTGGTATGCCTATCGAGGTGCCAAGGCCGCGCAGAACATGTATCTGCGCTCATTGAGCCTTGAATGGGCCCGACGTTTCCCTTCGGCCTGCGTCACCCTCCTTCACCCTGGGACCACCGACACAGCTCTCTCCAGACCATTTCAAACTTTCGTAGCTGCCGATCGACTCTTCAGCCCTGAGCGGGCAGCTGTCCAGCTTCTCGATGTTCTCTCCCAGCAGACGCCTGAACAAAGTGGTGCCTTCCTCGCCTGGGATGGTCAGTCGATTCCCTGGTGAGCGTGTCGCTTGAGGATCTCCAGAGGGATCAGGTCCAGGGTGCTGCGTTCGGTGGCCGCCAAGCGCACCAGCGGTGCCATTCCGTCCTCATAGGCCTGCCGCCAGCGTGGAGCACACACGCACCAGTGGTCCCCCGGGCGTAGCCCTGGAAAGCCGAAGGCCGGCACAGGGGTCGACAGATCATTCCCCTGAGCCTTGCTGTAGCTGAGAAAGGCTTCGGTCATGACGCAGCAGACGCTGTGCTGCCCCAGGTCAGAGCTCTCGGTGCGGCAATGGCCATCGCGAAACCAACCTGTCATCGGTTCACAACCACAAATCTCTAAGGGTTGCCCCAGAACGTTGAGATCTTCCGTGCTGGACTGGTTTTTCACGGTTGATGTGGGTGGATTCCGGCCTGGAGTCTGCCGAATGAATGGCACATTGCGCGACAAGGTGGTTGACGGATCCCGGGGGCGAGGCGTTAAAGGTCAATCAGTTATGCCCCCTCGATGGACTGGGAGTTCACTGAAGACGCGGCCTTCATGGCCCTTTGCGACGCCTTTCGCGAGAGCGGAGAGAGTTCCGCCATTGAGTTCCTGGCCAATGGTGAAGGGGCATTCCATTTCCAGGAGCTCTCTCAGAATGCCGCTGGCGAGGGGCTCGACCTGAGCGATTCCGATGATCTGGAGGCTTTTCAGCAGGAAGTGATCGACACCATGGAATCGCTCTGCCAGGACTGAGAGGGCCTGGCACGCTCAACCAACTCAGCCGTAGTAGAAGCTGATTTCCTTCTCCTTGAGGCCGTCCCAGCCCGCTTCGATCAATCGTTGGTTGAGGGTCTCTTGGTCGAAATGCTTGGCTCCTGTTCTCACCACGCGATTGCGCATTGATTTGCGGACACCACTGCGCTTTCTTTGCCCTTCCTTCTCCATGACATCGCGGTAGAGGTTGAGCATGGCTTCCGGTAGCGGCGTGCCGTCGAGATCGATCCCCGCATCAATGGCGCGGTCGATGGCATCAGGTCCACTGAGGTCCATGGAAGGGAAGCGAGAGAACGATCCCAGTCTGGATTGTGAGTCGGGAGCGGCGAGAGAAGCCGTCAGGCGCTGAAATATCGCGCTTTGCTGTGGAGAGCCACCAAGGCCGTGGTGCTCTGCTCCGGGTGGAGTTGCTCGGAGTCATCCATCTGCAAACCAATGCGGTCTGCTCCGAGCCATTCCAGTTGTTGACGCGAATCGCCGACCGTCGGACATGCCGGATAACCAAAGGAGTAGCGGCTGCCTCGATAGCGTTGGGCCAGCACCTCACGGATTGGCATGCCATCCGGATCCTGGAAGCCACACTCGCGACGGATCCGCGCATGGGTCCACTCAGCGAGGGCCTCAGCCATCTGCACCGACAATCCATGGAAGAACAGATAGTCGCTGTAGGCATCGTTCTTGAAGAGCTCTTGGCTGAATCGGCTGGCTTCTTCTCCCATCGTCACCGCTTGCATGGGAAGCACATCGCTGGGACGTCCGCCTTCCAGGTCCCTAAAGAAATCAGCGATGCAATAGCGGTTGCCGCTGCGTTGACGAGGGAGATCGAAGCGACCGAGTGTTGTCGTCCCGTCCTCCGCAAAAACAATCAAGCTGTTGCCATCACGACCACAGGGGAAATAGCCATAGGCCACTGCCGGTTGCAAGAGATGCTCCTCGCGGATCCGATTCAACCAGTTCTGAAGAATCGGTTCTGCTGTTTCCTCAAGCTGCGCCTCATAGTCCTCGCGGCTTTGCTCTTTGGTTTTGCGCATCTGCCATTGGCCAGCGAATAGGGCCTGACGATCGAGATAGGCGATCACTTGCTCGAGTGGGATATCAGGTTCCCCTTGAAGCAGATGTGAGCCCAGGAACGGGGGCTTGTTGGCGGTCTCAGCAGGCACGGCATCCGAACGCTCAGTGCTGAGGGGTTGTGGATCAGGCGATGCACCGACGGACGTGGTGGGTTGGACCGACGCGTCCGCCTCACCATCTACGGCTTCACGATCATCGGAGAATCCACTGGCCGCCAGGCCAACGCCCTCGGGAATTCCATTCAGGAATCCCTGATGATCATCCCAAGAGCCTTCGCTGCGTGCACTGACGAAGGCATCCATAAACCGTAAGTCGGTGAATGCGTCACGGCCATAAACCACCTTTCCCTTGTAAACCTCACTGCAGTCTTTGTTGACAAAGCGTGGGGTCAGCGCTGCGCCACCAAGAATGACTGGAACGCTGATACCAGCCTCGTTGAAGGCTTCGAGGTTGTCTTTCATGAATGCTGTTGATTTGACCAACAATCCACTCATGGCAATGCAATCGGCCTGATGTTCCTGCTGAGCCGCAATGATGGCTCCAACATCTTGCTTGATCCCTAAGTTAATCACTTCATAGCCATTGTTAGTGAGGATAATATCGACAAGATTCTTGCCAATATCATGCACGTCCCCCTTCACGGTTGCGATCAAGAACTTCGCCTTGGCTGAGCGCTTGCCATCCGTTTTCTCCATGTGCGGCTCCAGGTAGGCAACAGCCGCTTTCATGGTTTCTGCGGATTGGAGCACAAAGGGCAATTGCATTTGCCCAGAACCAAACAGATCACCCACGACCTTCATGCCATCCAGCAGGTAGGTGTTAACGATTTCAAGGGGTGCGTACTGTTGCAGTCCTAGGTTGAGAGCTTCCTCGAGGCCGATGCGCTCACCATCGATGATGTGCTGCTTAAGGCGCTCTTCAATGGGAAGATCTGTTAAGGAGGGGCCTGATTGACGTGCCTCCTTCGCGCTGACACCCTCAAATAACGTGGTTAGTTCAGTGAGGGGGTCGTAGCTACAGACGCCACCTTCAAACCGTCGTCGATCAAGAATCAGGTCGCGGCAGACCTGTTGATGCTCTTCGCTGATCTTGATCAGAGGCAAGATCTTTGCCGGAGAAACGATCGCAGCATCCATTCCTGCCTCACAACAGTCATGAAGGAAGACTGAGTTGAGACTGATTCGTGCTGCGGGCGAGAGACCGAAGCTCACATTGGAGACTCCCAGCAGCACATGAACGCCTGGCAGTTCTGAGCGAATGCGACGGATCGCTTCAATGGTTTCCAGGCCATTGCGGCGATCTTCTTCGATGCCCGTGGAAATCGGCAGTGCTAACGGGTCATAGAAAATTTCACGCGCTGGAATTCCATACTCAACGGCATCTCGATAGGCGCGTTTGGCAATTGCCACCTTCTTGTCGGCGGTTCGTGCCATCCCTTCTTCATCAATCGTGCCAATGACGACGGCAGCTCCATAACGCCTGGCTAGTTCGAGAACCTTGAAAAACCGTTCATCTCCATCCTCATAGTTGGTCGAGTTGAGAATGCACTTGCCGCCAGCCACTTTCAAACCTGCTTCCATCTTTTGCCACTCAGTCGAGTCGAGCATTAACGGCAGGTTGATGTTGGTGACAACGCGTGAGACCAGCTCGTGCATATCACGTTCGCCATCACGCCCCACGTAGTCAACATTCACATCGAGGATGTGAGCATTTTCCTTGACTTGTCCCCTAGCAACAGCGACCAGGCCATCCCAGTCTTCTGCATTCAGAAGTTCCCTTACCTTCTTGGAGCCACTTGCATTCAATCGTTCTCCGATGATCAGAAATGAATTGTCTTGGTGATAGGTGGTGGCTCCATAGATCGACGCTGCAGCCGGCTCATAGCTCAACTGGGTCCGCTCCATGGCGCTATGACGCGATGGACGCTCAGCAGCCTTGAGATCTTCAGCAAGCTCGGCCAGCGCTTGGATATGTGCTGGCGTTGTGCCACAACAACCACCAATCACTTGCACACCAAGATCTTCGACGAAGTGCATCAGCTGCATCTTCAGCTCCATGGGTTGCAGCCGGTAGTGCGCGACCCCACCCACATTCTCTGGTAAGCCGGCATTGGGGATGCAGCTCACCACAAAGGGGGATTGCTCCGCCAGGTAGCGGATGTGTTCTTTCATCTGCTCCGGTCCTGTGGCGCAATTCAGGCCAAGGATGTCGATCGGAAATGGTTCTAGGATTGCAACAACAGCGGCAATATCCGATCCCACGAGCATGGTGCCTGTGGTCTCCATCGTCACCGACACCATCAGTGGCCGCCGTTCACCGGCCTTTTCGAAGGCCGCTTCAATGCCCTGGAGAGCAGCCTTGATCTGCAGCACGTCTTGACATGTCTCGACGATGTACAGATCAACCCCCCCGGCCAGCAAACCTTCCGCCTGCTCTTGGTAAGCCGAACGCAAGGCGTCGAACTCGATATGACCCAGCGTCGGGAGCTTGGTGGTTGGCCCCATCGATCCGGCTACAAACCTTGGCTTTGCTTCCGTGCTGTACTCATCAGCGACAGCTCGGGCTAGTTCGGCAGCCCGTTGATTGAGCAGGAAGGCCTGATCCTCTAGTCCGTATTCAGCAAGGACCACGGATGCAGCTCCGAAGCTGTCGGTCTCGATGACGTCACAACCCGCTTCAAGAAACTGACGGTGCACCGCCTGAACCGCATCTGGTCTCGTGATCACGAGGTTCTCGTTGCAGCCTTCCAGTTCTGTGCCCCCGAAATCCTCTGCAGTGAGGTTCAACTGTTGAAGGGAGGTCCCTGTAGCACCGTCAAACACGAGGACCGGCCGATCAGGGGAATGCAACCGGGTCAGAAAGCGGCTCGCAGCTGTCGTCGGCGCCACCGTGTCTGCCTGCATTCCCCGTTTGCGTTGCTTTGGGCATCCTATGAAGTCCACCTTGAACGCTGAAGCTGGCGGCACCCCCGCAGCTGAGTCAGTCGCCGAGTTCGATCCGGGTCACCCAGTGATCAAACTCCCGGTCACGCCCCTCTGTAATGGCGACGAGTCGTTCTCGCAGGGCCTCCATGACCGGACGCTCACTCTGGAGAACCGTTGATTCCAACTGACGAATGGGAGTGATCTTCGCTGCTGTGCCAGTCAGAAACACCTCATCAGCGATGAACAGTTCCGTTTTGTCGACTGGCCGTTCCAGGACTTCCAGGCCCATGGATTTCGCCAGTTCGATCACGCTGGCGCGGGTGATGCCTTCGAGGATGTCTTGGTCGACGCCCGGCGTAATCAACTGGCCATCACGGACGATGAACAGGTTCATGCCGCTCGCCTCGCTGATTTTTCCGCGGCTGTTCAAGAGCAGGGCTTCATCAAATCCACTCTTGACCGCCTCTGTCTTGGCCAGAGAGCTGGTGATGTAGGCACCACTGATTTTTCCGCGAAGGGGCAGGGAGCGATCCTCCTGTCTGGTCCAGCTGCTGATCCTGCAGCTCACACCCTCTGGCGCCAGATAGTCACCAAGTTCGAGGCCATAGATCAGGAAATCCGTTTCGATGTTGTGCAGCCTTGGCGCAATCCCTAAATCACTGGTGTAGACGAAGGGCCGCAGGTAGATGGGAGTGGTGGGCCGGTTCGCCTTCAGCATCGCCGTCAGAGCCTCCATCACCGTCTCTTCACTCAGTTCGGCGAGAAGCAGCCGGGCACTTTGGCTCAGCCTGCGGGCATGCCGATCCGCCCTGAACAGGAGGACTTGATTGGGATTGGCAGGATCAGGAATGGCACGCATGCCACCGAATGCACCGGTGCCGTAGTGCAGCGCGTGGGTGGCGATCGATACCTTGGCTTCCTCAAAAGGGATGCAGCGGCCTTGAAACCAGGCGTACGGCAGGAACTGGTGCATGGCTGGATCGGGCCGACCGCAAAATCTTCTCACTCTCGCCGACTCCCTCCCAGGCAGAGAATGGCTGCATGCATCGTTTGAGCCACCTTCCTGGATCCGATCAGGACGACGGTGTCGTTCTGGTGGAACAACCCAGCGCCCCTGTGCTTTGGCTCACGAGCGCCCAGACCGATCTCTCCACCCTCGCTTCGGTCCTTGAAAGGCCTGATCGCAACGCCTGGCGGGGGCGCATCCGTGCCCTTTCCCTGGACGCACTCCAGCATCCCGCCCAGATTGACCATTACCTGGCCACAACAGGGGCTGCCGCCAAGCTGATTGTTGTTCGTCTCCTAGGCGGACGCGGCCATTGGTCCTACGGACTGGAACAACTGGATCGTTGGAGGAGGTCCCAAGCGGGCCGCACCACCCTGATCTTGGCTGGTACGCCTGATCAGGATCGTGCCCTGCATTCCCTGGGCTGTTATCCAGAACCACTCAGCGATCGATTGGCCAGCCTCTTGCGTGAAGGTGGTTTGGACAATCAGGCCCTTTTTCTCGAGGTGCTTGATGCTCTTCTGAACAACCATCACCCGGATCCGGCGACGATTCAGCCGCGTGTCATGGAGGATCCTTCGCCCTGGCGTTGGAAGGATCAACCTGGCCCAAGGGTTGGAATCATCCTCTACCGAGCACTCGCCCGGGCCGGAGACACTGCTGTTGCCGAAGCCCTCCTGGCCGCCCTTGAAAACGAAGGTTTGGTCCCTCGTGCTCTTTGGGTAAGCAGCCTCCGTGATCCCGCCGTTCAACAAGGGACGTTGCACTTACTCCAACAGCAGAAGGTGGATGTGGTGATTACCACCACGGCCTTCGCCTCAGTTCAATTCGAGGAGGCGGGTCTTGGCTGCCCATTGTTTGACCGCTTGGACTGTCCCGTTCTTCAGCTGCTCAGCAGTGGTCGGTCTCGCGACTCCTGGGCCGCATCATCGCGAGGTCTCGACCCCCTTGATCTCTCTCTCCAGGTGGTACTCCCCGAGCTGGATGGAAGGATCACCACCCGAGTGGGTGGATTTCGTGAGCTGACCAAGGCCCATGGAGATCTGGCTACGGCCATCCATGCCCTAAAGCCTGATCCAGAAGGGATCGACTGGGTCGTTCGTCATGCCTCAGCGTGGATCAACCTGCGGCAAACCGAGCCCAGCAAGCGGCGCTTGGCGTTGATCATGGCCAACTACCCGGTCCGTAATGGACGGTTAGCCAATGGGGTTGGCTTGGACACCCCCGCGAGCCTTCACAACGCCTTGCAGTGGCTTCAAGAGTCTGGGTATGACCTTGGCCGTGAACCCTTGCCAGCGACCCCAGAGGCCCTCATGGCTTCACTCCTGGCCGGTCGAACCAATGACCCTGAAAGTCAGCATCTGCCTTCACTTGATCATCTGTCTCTAGAGGACTACCAGCGTTGGTGGCAGAGCCTTCCCGCCGACGCCCAGGAGCCCATTCTCAAGCGTTGGGGGGATCCCGAGCAAGCAGAGGATTTGGAGACCCTTTGCGACGGCCGCAAAGGATTTGCCGTTCATGGTCTTCGCTTTGGAGGTCTGACCCTTCTCGTACAACCCAGTCGCGGCTATGACGCTGACCAACTCAGTGATCTCCATTCCCCGGATCTACCTCCTCCTCATCGTTATCTCGCCCAGTACCTCTGGCTTCGTGTAGTCCACGGGACCCAAATGATGGTGCACATGGGCAAACACGGAAGTGCCGAGTGGCTTCCTGGAAAAAGTGTTGGATTGAGTCGTCGATGTGGTCCGTCCTTGGCGCTAGGGCCCGTCCCGCATCTGTATCCCTTCATTGTGAACGATCCCGGCGAGGGATCTCAGGCCAAACGTCGTGGCCATGCCGTCATCCTCGATCACCTCACACCGCCGCTCGGTCGTGCTGGCAGTCATGGAGAACTGGAACGTTTGGAACGGTTACTCGATGAATCCGTCGAAGCCCGTGAGTTGAATGCCAGCCGTTGTCGACAACTCGACCTGCAGTTGTTGAAGCTGCTCATGGAGTTGAACTGGCCTGGGTTGCCCCAACTGGCTGCTGAAGGCGAACCCACTCCAGAGGATTTTTTTGCAGCCTCTGAGTGGATGGCTTGTTTAGAGCAGGCTGAAACCTATTTATGTGAACTCAAGGAATCTCAAATTCGCACTGGTCTCCATCGTTTGGGCATGCCTCCCAGTGGCGATGCGATGACCGAATTGGTGTTGGCTACAGCTCGATGCCCAGGTCCTGATCGGCTCGGATTGACCCAGGCAATCGCCAGATTGCTTGGCTTCCGTTGCGACCCTTGGTGTGATGAAGATGGTGTTGCCCTGGCTGAATCGGATCGACGCCTGCTTCATCAACTTGGTGTCCCCCAGGGTCGCAGGGTCTCCGATGTTGTCGCCTGGTTGGAGGATCAAGCGCTCCGGTTGATCCGGCGCGATTTGATCCTCAATGGTGGCTCGACCTCGACGGCTTGGGACGACTTTGAGCTCCATCCAGCGCTGCTGTCATGGGTGACTGAAGGAACGGATCCAGCGTTGCAACACCTCCATTCCAGCTTGATTCCAGCCTTTCTTGCCTGTGCTGAACGAGAGCGCTCAGGCTTCCTACATTCGGTGGCTGGTGGTCGGCTAGCGAGTGGTCCCTCGGGCGCCCCGACGCGAGGACGGCCTGACGTGCTCCCGACGGGCCGCAACTTTTATTCGGTTGATCTTCGTGGTCTTCCAACCGAGGCCGCCTGGGATCTCGGCAGACGCAGTGCCGAACAGTTGCTTGAGCTTTACCTGCTTGAACATGGGGAACCTCTTCGCCATTTGGCTCTTTCCGTCTGGGGCACCGCGACCATGCGCAACGGAGGCGAGGATATTGCTCAGATGCTCGCTCTGATGGGGGTTCGTCCGGTCTGGGATGGGCCGATGCGGCGCATGGTTGACCTCGAACTGATCCCTCTCTCTCTGCTTGATCGTCCTCGCGTGGATGTGACCCTGCGGATTTCAGGCCTATTCAGGGATGCATTTCCGCAGCTCGTGCTTTGGGTGAACAGAGCGTTGCAACTGGTTGCTCAATGCAATGAGGAGAAGTTGTGGAACCCCTTAGCTGATTCGACAAGACACTCAGGGCCACAGCACAGGATCTTTGGTTCCGCCCCTGGCGCTTATGGCGCTGGTCTTCAGGCATTGATCGATTCAGGGCAATGGGAGAACCAGAGCGATCTTGCGGAGGCTTATCTGACTTGGAGCCGTTGGCGATATGACGGCTCCGCAGAGCCCATTGAGGACCGTGAGGCCCTTGAGTCCAGCCTCAAAAATGTTCAGGTTGTCTTGCATAACCAGGACAACCGAGAACACGACCTTCTCGATTCAGATGATTACTACCAATTTCATGGCGGTCTTGCTGCTGCTGTCACCAGCGTGAAGGGTGAGAGCGCTGAGGTCTGGTTTTCAGATCATTCCCGCCGGGAGCGTCTGCGACAGCACCCCCTTTCACGGGAGATCGACAAAGTGGTGCGCTCCCGACTTTTGAACCCTCGCTGGATCGAAGGCATGCGCAGTCATGGATACAAAGGCGCTTTTGAAATGGCAGCCAGCTTGGATTACTTATTTGCCTATGACGCCAGCACAGGCCTTGTGCCTGATTGGTGTTACAGCTCTGTTCAGGACAGCTGGTTGGATGAGCAGGCGAATGCTGAATTTCTCAAGCGCCACAACCCCTGGGCCCTCCGCGACATGGCCGAGAGGCTGTTGGAAGCCGCCAATCGCGGCTTATGGGACTGTTCCGATCAGGCCAGGTTGGTGCGCTTGCGCGACATCGTTCTCAACGCTGAGGGATGCATTGAGACCGGTGCATTCAGACCGACAGGTGATCGTTGATCAGCTGTTCAGATCTCGGACCATTGCCCGGAAGGGATCGATGGACCCTGGTGCTGAACTCTGCGATTTGGATGAGGAGCTGGTCGTTTCCTCTTGCTTGAGCTCGGTTTTGCGAGCAACGGGTGCCGCATCGGGCGCAGCAGGGCTATTGACCCCCGTCAACGCACTGCCCTTCAGGCGCTGACTGAGTTCCTGCTGCGTCATTGTTTCAGCGAAGGTTTTCTTCACTGGTTTGGGAACCCCCTGGGTCACCGACACTTTGTCGTCCTGTGCGACCTCACCACCTAGACCCTCGGTCTTGGTATCCACCTTCAGGGCCATCGCGTCCACCTCGGTGACGAGCTCCTTGTTGCCAGGGCTGTCTGCGGTGCCAGGGAAGGTGCGGCGGATGGTCTTGGCTTCCCGCATGTAGTTCAGATCTCCCAGTGAACTGGAGGAATCGCTGTCGAGAAAGAAGCTCTCATCCTTCTTTGCTGGCTTCGCCTGGGAGGTCTCGCTGTTCGTGCCAGCGGATCGGGGGTTCAGCAGACGATCGAAGAAACCCATGCCTGGAGTCAGGTAGTCGTCTGAACTTAGCGACCTCTGAGGTCTTCTCCGTGGGTATCGGTTCCACACGTACGCAAAAGGCCAAGGTTCTTCAACTGTTGATCGATCCGGTCGCAGATCAATGGGGTGGCTGACCACGTGGGTTGCATGTCGTAGTCGTACCAGGCCTCCCCACCATCGAAACCGAGTTCGGCTGCGGCATCAATCAATTCATTGAACCCGAGCCGATATCTGGCGGGATGGGCCAGAACCGCCAGCCCACCAGCCTCATGGATGGCTTTGCTAACCGTCTCAGCACGCAAACTCTCTCCCACGGCAGCATCCCCTTGGCTGTAAGCCTTCAAGGCGGTGTGGCCAGGCTTGAAGCCAAGGGCGAGCACATGCACGAGGCAGCCTTGAAGAACGCAACTGATTTCCATGCCACTCCAAAGGGTGGGAACGCTTCTGCCCTGATCCTGTTGAGCCTTGAGCCAGTCCTGCATTGGCTGAAAGGCCGCGACACTGTGGTGATCGGTCACTGCAAGGTGTTCCAGCTGCCTCTCGTGGGCCTGGCCAATCAGAGCGATGGGATCCAGGCTTCCATCGCTGCAGATCGTGTGGCAGTGAAAGTTGAGGGCCCCTGGGCAGCTCTCCGGACCCACGGTTTCAAGGACGGAATGAAGGGGATGACGATCAGAGGGCATCGGCTTGTCCTGAGGAGGCTTCAGCGCGCAGACGGCGCCAGCGGGCATAGAACTGGATGGATGCCGCCATGAACACAACCAGGGCCACCATGAACCAAGTGGCTGCACCTGTTGGGAACTGGTTCTTGAAGACAACCAGCATCACCACGATGACGAGAAGAAGCGTTGGTAATTCGTTGAGAGCACGAAGCTGACGTCCGTTCCATCGGCACTCCCCTTTTTGGAGCTGACCCATCAGGCGGTAGCAGAACCAGTGATAGGCCAGCAGTGCTGCCACAAACCCAAGCTTGGCGTGCATCCAACCTTGTTGTAACCAACTGGGCTGCACAAGCAGCAGTCCCACGGCCATCGTCACCGCTACGACCATGCCAGGGGTGGTGATGATGTTCGCCAGCCGTCCTTCCATCAAGGCGTACTGCCCCTGGAAGGCATCGCGCAACTCAGGTGCTAGCTCTTGGGCTTCGACGTGATAGATGAACAGGCGAACGAGGTAGAAGAGGCCTGCAAACCACACGACCACGCCCACGATGTGGAGGGTCTTAAACCAGAGATAGGCCTCGGGAGGAAACGTCATCAGAGACGGCGCGTTGCGCTGACCATAAACAGGGTTCAGGTGAGCCCGTCAAGAAAATCGTTCGCCGATTGACGGTGCGTTGCGAGTGTTTGAGCTGGCATCCGGTCCAAATTCTTTGTCATCATGGCCAGTCTTGGTTGAGCGCGGAAGAACTTTTCGTGCCTAGCGATGAAACTCCAGAAGAGCCCATCCCAGCTCTTGCACCAATCACCGCGCCGGTAATCCGACATTTTTAAAACATAGTTCGAACCTGAGATGTAGGGCTTGGTGGTGAAGATCCCACCATCTCCAAACTGACTCATGCCATGCACATTAGGCACCATCACCCAGTCGTAGGCATCCACAAATAGTTCCATAAACCACGTGCAGACACGACGGGGGTGAAAACCACAGAGGAGCATCACATTTCCCAGAAGCATGAGTCTCTCGATGTGATGGCAGTAACCACTCGACAATGCGCGATGAATCGAATCGTCCACTGGTGGTAAGCCCGTCGAGCCTGTGTAGAAGGCCTTGGGCAGTGGTTTGTCTTCGCACCCCCAAAAATTGCCGTTTCGCATCTCGATGCCATGGCGTCGGTACATGACGGCCATGAATTCCCGCCAACCAATGAGCTGACGAATGAATCCCTCTAGAGAATTCAGGGGAATATCCCCCTCAGAGGCCCGTTCCAGAATGCGATTCAGAACCTGCTGGGGGGTTAGCAAGCCGACATTCAACATGGGTGTCAAAACGCTGTGCCAAAGCACCCTGTGCTGTGTGCTGATGGCGTCCTCATAGGTCCCAAAGAATTGGAAACGCTGCTCGACAAATTGAATCAACCAGGCCTCGGCCGCGGCGTGCGTCACTGGATAGGCGAAGGATTTGCCTGAGCCGATCAGCGGGAGGGCCTCGGTCTCTAGCCCCGGCCGAGCCTGCTCAACCCAGCGGTCGTCTTGATGGGTCGGAGGCTCTGGGATCTCGATGCCCTTTGGCAGTTTTTTGCGGTTGTCCGCATCAAGACTCCAGCGCCCACTGCAGGGGGAGCCGTCAGGCTCTAAGAGCAGGTTCAATCGCTTTCTCTGCATGGCGTAGAACGCAGCCATGAGGGGACGGCGACCACGACCGAAGAACTCCTCCACCACCGTTGAGGGAGTCAGCAGCATCGGGGTGGGTAGGAGCTCCAGTCTGCAGGTGAAACGACTGGCAAAGCTGGTCAGCCTCCTCTCCAGCAGGTCATCGACGGGATCAACGCAGTGGAAGCTGCGGTATCCGGCGTCGTAGAGCTTTTGCAGATGCGCTGTTGTATCAGTGGCTTCATCGTGCCTCTGAACCCTCACGGAAAAACCACGCTGGTGAAGCGCATCGGCGAAGGCCTGCATCGAGGCGCGATGCAAGATCAACTTCTGTCGGTGCAGCTGTTGTGGCCAAGCTGGATCGGTTCCAAACAAGAGCGGGTCTTCGATCAGAACCACTTCCCTTCCCGGCTCCAGAGCGGGGTGCTCTTGAAAGAGCTGATGGGGAAAGATCAGTGTCAGCTCCATGGTCAGGCCTCTTCACCAGCCAAGCGGCAGGCACGCTTCCCTAAAGCCAGGGCGAAGCCGCGATCCACTAGCCCTGCACGGGGACTCAACACACTGGCCTTGCAATCCATCACCACTTTTTCCCGGTGACCCTGTTGATCATTCAGTCGAAGAACCAATTGCCAGTGGTTCTTCGCGCTGCGGCTGATGTTGTCTGCGCAAATGGGTCCAGTACAGAGGCCCGGCGCCGCCATCGCAACGGAAACGATCAGCAGATTCAAGAGGCAGAGCAGTAGCGGCAGCAGTTTTTTCATCCAGTCGTGTTGTCTTCGCGCTCACTCTGCTCTGCCGACGCTTCTGGGTGAAAGAAGCCATAGATCTGTTCCGCTAGGGAGCGCCCTACCCCCGGGGCCTCCATGAGCCGCTCTACAGGAGCGAGTTGAATCGCATCGATGGAATGGAAATGGGAGAGAAGGTCTCGAACCCTTCTCGGGCCTAGCCCGGGGATATCAGACAGCCTGGAACGCTTCATCCGTTCGCCCCGCTGCTGTCGATGGAAACTGACGGCAAAGCGGTGTGCCTCATCCCGCAAACGCCTCAGTAGGGCCACACCCAACTGGTCCGGGTCCGTGTCGAGCGGGTCGCGCTCGCCCGGCAGGAACACCTCCTCCCGTTGTTTTGCCAGGGAACAGACGGTCAGATCCTCATCCAAATTGAGCTCCCTCAGGGCCTCCATCACGGCAGAAAGCTGACCCTTGCCGCCGTCGATCATCACCACATCAGGCCAATCGTTGAGGCCATCGGTCTGGAGAGCGCTGCCTCCCCGGTGACGGAGGGCACCAAGATCTGCTCCCTCTGCCTTTGCCCTGGCCCATCGGCGGAATCTGCGGCGGATCACCTCGGCCATCGACATGAAATCGTCGCTGTGGCCAGCGCGCACGCTGCTGCTGCGGATCTTGTATTTGCGGTAGTGCTGTTTGGCGGGTAATCCATCGATGAACACCACCTGAGAGGCCACGGCATCACTCCCTTGGATATGACTGATGTCGTACCCCTCAATCCGTCTGGGTGGTCTGGGGAGCTCGAGCAATTGGGCGAGATCTTCCGTGGCGAGGGCCTGTTGCTCCTGGCCCTGTTGAGCGCGCAGCAATTCAAATTCGGCATTGCGTTGCACAAGTTCGATTAAATCCGCCTTCTGACGACGCTGCGGTGCATGGATTTGTACCTTCCGCTCCCGTTGTTCCCCAAGCCACTCCTCAACCAGGGTCTGTTGGGGCAAGGGATGTTGCACCAGGACTTCTGGCGGAATCTCTACCGCATCCACCTGGCTGTAGTGCTCTTCGATGACGCGTTGGAGAATCAAACCTGGTTCGAGCGCCTGCGCATCGGCTGTGAAGCCCAGTCGACCCACCAGCTTTCCAGCTCGCATCTGGAATAGCTGGACAGCAGCGACCCGTTGATCACAGGCCAGTGCAAGCACATCCCGACTGACGGAGGAATCGGGCAGGCTCATCTTCTGGTCAGCGGTCAGCTGATCCAAACCCTGCAGCTGATCACGGATCCTCGCTGCCGATTCAAAATCCAGCCGTTCCGCATATTTCTCCATCTGTTCACTGAGGAGCGTCTGCAGTTCGTCGCTACGCCCCTGGAACACCATCGCCACCTTTCTTAGGGTGCGGTGATAGTCCTCGGAGCTGATCTTTTCTTGGCACACCCCTGGGCAGCGGCCAATGGCGTGGTTCAAGCAGGTGCGGTCGGCATACAGGGGTCTGGGGCGCTGGCGCAACGGAAACACCCGTTTCACCAGGAACAGGGTGCGTCGCAGCAGACCCACATCCACGTAGGGGCCATAGAAACGATCCAGAGGACTGCGAAAACGGCGGCGTCGCGTGATGAAAATCCGCGGATAGTCCTCACTCCAGGTGATGCATAAGTAGGGATACTTCTTGTCGTCTTTCAGCAACACATTGAAGTGAGGCTGATGGTTCTTGATCAAATTTGACTCAAGAGCGAGAGCTTCGGCTTCGCTGTCGGTCACGATGAATTCGATTTCACAGACCTGCCTTGTCATCAAACGGATGCGTGGCGACAGGTCATGGCGACTGCGGAAATAGCTGCGCACACGGCTGCGCAGACTTTTGGATTTGCCGACATAGAGGATGCGGTCGTCCTGATCGCGCATCAGATAACAACCGGGCTCCGCAGGGATGTCCTTCAGACGCTGTTCCAGTCGGTCAGGCTGCGTGAGTAATGGCGTTCGCAGCGTTGGTGGGCTCAAGGTTGATCCGCCTCTGCATTGCCTGGATTGAACACCAGTCTCGCGGCCTCTGCATAGGATCCGACTGGTCTTGATGCCCAGCATGCGTGCCCTCTACCCAGGCAGTTTTGACCCACTGACACTTGGTCACCTCGACCTGATCGAGCGGGGTAGCCAGCTGTTCGGAGAGGTAGTGGTTGCCGTGCTTCAAAACCCGGGGAAGACCCCTGCCTTTCCTCTGGAGCAGAGGCTCGCTCAGATCCAGACAGCGACCCATCACCTCTCGGGCATTCAGGTGATCAGCTTCGATGGCCTCACCGTGCGTTGTGCGCTCGAAACCGGGAGCGATGTGATCCTCCGAGGACTCCGCGCCATGAGTGACTTCGAATACGAACTTCAGATTGCCCATACCAACCGTTCGCTCGAACCCGATCTCGAGACCGTCTTCCTCGCCACCACAGCTCACCACAGCTTTCTCAGTAGCTCAGTGGTCAAGGAGGTGGCCCGGTTCGGTGGACAGGTCGATCACATGGTTCCCCCCGTGGTGGCGGATGATCTGCGCAGGCTCTTTAATCAGTCTTTCCGCCAGCGTCCGTGATGAGCGAGATCCGGTTCCCCGTACTCGACCAGCTCGACCAGCTCGAGGAGATCGTGCTGGAAGGCAGTCGTATTCCCTTTAGTGGTGGTCGGCTCGTGAATGAGCAGGACGCCATCGAACTTCTCGATGCCATTCGTGAAACCCTTCCGGGACAGATCAATCAGGCTGATGAGTTGATCCAGCGACGTGACACTTTCATCACCACCGCTCGGCAGCAGGCGGATGAAATCGTCCAGAAAGCAGCTCAACAGCGTGATCAGATGGTCAATGCTGCCTCGATTCGTCAGGAGGCAGAACGGCAGGTGAACGAGCTGCGGGACCAGGCCCGTCAGCAGTGTGAACAGCTTCTTCAGGCCACCCGTCAGCAGGCGGCTCAAATGGAGCACGACATGCAGGCGAAGCATGCGCAGCTTGAGCAGCAGTTCGCCAGCCGGCGCCAGCAGCTTGAACAGGAAGCCCTGCAACGCCGTCAACAGCTTGATCAGGAGGCGATCGAATTAAAGCGCCAGCTCACTGACCAGCATGAACGCAGTCGCCAGCAATCTCTTCAAGAGCTGGAACAGATCCGCATGGAGGGAATCCGGGTACAGAAGGAAGCGCAGAGCGAGGCAGAACGCCTCCATCAGGATGCGCTGACCTACCGGCAGCAGACTCAACAACAGTGTGAAGCCCTTATTCAGAGGAGTCGTCAGGAGGCGGCTTCCGTTCAGGACGGTGCCAACCGTTATGCGGAACAAACTCTCGGCGAACTTGAAACTCGACTCAAGGAGATGGCACAAGTGGTCTTGGGCGGTCGCCAGGAACTCGTGAAGATTCAGACCCTTCGTTCTGAATCAAGTCCTACCCGTTCTTCTGCTCCCCATGACTCAGGGGAGGCTGTGCCAATTTCCAGAGCCCGTCGAGCCGCATCTCGTCTCAGGTCAATGCGGAACACCGGCTGAATTTCTGCGCAGCTTTGAGAACGGTTCCGATCGTCTCGTTCGGAGCCCAGGAACCGTTCGAGATCAGACTCACGAATCGGAGTCCATCACTGGTCTCCAGAAAGCCGCTCACCGAACGAACCCCGCGGAGCGTGCCGGTTTTAGCCCAGAGTTTTCCGTCCAAACTGCTGCCCCGGAAGTAATTCCTTAGTGTCCCTCGCCTACCGGCGATGGCCATGGAGGCCTGGTAATAGGGGCCTAGGGGATGTTGATGCATCCGTAGGAGCAGAGCAGCAAGGGTCTGACTGCTGACTCGATTCGAACGCGACAACCCGCTGCCATCTGCAATCCGTAAGCCTGAGGTCGGCAGATGCTGGCCTTGCATCCACAGCTGGACCCGCTGTGAGGCACGCGTCACATCCCACTGATCGGAGGCTTCCCGCAACAGCACTTCGGCGGTGAAATTGTGGCTCTCGGTGTTCGACAGGCTCAGCAGGGAATGCATCGGTGCGGAGACCTCCTCATGGAGCACCAAGAGATCATCGACAACACCCTGTTGTTCGAGCGAGCCTTGCGTGGGGTGCACCACCTTCAGGGCTACCCGCCCACCCTGCCGTTGCACTTCTTTTGTGAACAGGCTTTGGAATCGTCCAGCCGGGTTTTGAACAGCCATGCCGAGAGCGTTGCTCGTCAAGGCCAGTCGCGTCACGGGAGCCCCATAAGCCTCCATCCGGTCGGCCTGGGGCCAGTCACGGGGCCACCAACGTTGGGGCGGTTCCTCGCGAAGCATCAGCTGGATAGAGCCCGATGCTTCGCGACGACTCCCACCCTGGCCTAGGGCTGCCATCGCCAAACGCTGAAGTCCAGCAATTCCTAGATCTGGATCCCCTTCTCCCTCCAGTTCCAGGACCCCGTCAGAGCGTTGCAATAAACGGGTTCTCAGGCGGAAATCTGGACCGAGCTGGTCGAGGGCATAGGCCGTGGTGATCAATTTCTGATTCGATGCCGGAATCAGAGCTGCAGCACCGTTGACCGCGGCAAGAACAGAGCCCTGTTCATTCAGAATCGTGATGCTCCAGGCCTTTTTTTCAGGACCAAGGGCAACATCAACAGCGTTTTGAAGAGGGAGACAACGCTCTCCGTCACGCAGGCTTGGCCAACCCAGTGTTTGCAGAGGTGATGGAGGGGCGAGCAGCTCAGGCTCGGCTGTCCGTCCGGGGGCGGGTAGCAGGACAGACAATGCCAGTGCAGATAAAGACAGCCTCAGAGCGGCCAGGCTGCGTCCTTGGACTCTGTTGTTGGGAAGCCTTGTCACTGGATCTCGACCCCACTGACCGTTCCGTTGACCCGATATTGCGGACCCTCCAGTTCCACGGGAGTTCCGATTTTGAGGTTGGTTCCTGCCATCACCACACCGGAACCTGAGACCGTCGCCTCCCCATCCAGGATGAAACGGGCATCGAGTGTGCCCTGAATGCTCCGGTTGGGATCGACCGCGGTCAGCACGCGACCATCGGGGGTGAGGGTGACCAACTTGCGCGTGATGTCTTGCACTTGCACCAAGCGGACGGACCCGTGGGGCTGGTTGCGAATCACGATGCTGGTTCGGCCGGCCTGCAAGGCGTCCCTGAGAAGGCGGTCAGGATCGGCGGCAGGGACTCCACGCACGTCCACGCTGATCTGAACGGGTTTGACTGACCCTGTCGCTCGAGCAACGGTGTTGCTCAGTTTCGGGCTCCACAGCACGCCAGCCAAAGCGGCAATGCCGAGTAGGGCAGCCAAACCGTCAACGGCGTTCACACCCTTGATGCGTTGGTTGAGAGCCATCACGCGAGATCCTGAACCGCCACGATACGGAGCCCTCCAAGGGTCTACAAGAGAGCCCTCAGCTACTTAGGTCATTGAGAAAACGGTCCATCGCCCCCATCTGCCTGTTCAGCTCGGAACCGGTGCCGGCAAGGGCCTCATCGATCTGCTCGGGATCCGGTCGTCGTTCGTAGTCCATCACGAATCGGTAGCCGTCGGGGTCGGCCCTAAACAGAGACCATGGTTGGGGCCACTGATGAAGGAGAGCGGCTCCGTCCAACGGCTGAAGCCAGTAAGCCACCTTCCAGGTCGCCACAAAACCTTGGCGTCTCGATCGAGCCACGCTGCCGATGCCAACTGCAGCATCTTCAAGACGGCCATTGAGCATGGCCACTTGACCAGTCCAGTCCGCGCAGGCCTGCTCCAGTTCGTCGTAATCGCTGGGTTGAGGTGCCACAGCGAGGAGCAAATCGTCTTGACGCTCCATCAATCGCCCACGGCAGAGGTCCTGAAGGGAACAACAAGATTTCGCCAGCTCTGGTTCATCCCTCTGGGCAAGAGCTGCCGATCCAGCATCCGGGAATGCCAGCACTGGGTTTTGACCAGTCTCCTGCAGCTTGCGAGCAAGCCTCAGAGCGACAGGGAGAACCCGTAGCCCCTCGAAGCGCATGCTCACCATCCAGCGGCGCGACTTGCCATCGCTCAATGCCTCGAGCAGTGACTCCCTCGCCTGCTCTTCAGCCTGCTTCAGGTCGGCGGGAAGGGTTCTGGTCACGGCAGAGTTCCATGGCAAGGCCGGAGGGTACTGCCAATCCTGACCTTCAACGCCCTTGCAGCCGATCGAGGGAGCGCGAAAGACGTTCTTGTACCAAGGGAAGTTCGCTCGGATTGTTCCAAGGGCCAAGGCTAATTCTGATGCCTGACTTACTGGCCTCTGCATTCAGTCCGATGGCCCTAAGCACAGAACTGCCCTCGTCGTGGCCAGACGCACAGGCACTACCACTGCTGATGGCAACGCCTTGTTGGGCCATCTCGCGGACGAGAGCTCGACCTGAGAGGGCGCGGCCTGCATCGTCAGACGCCAGAAGCGAAATGTGATGGGGCAAACGCTGATCTCTGGATCCGGAGAGGCGTAGTCGAGGATCTTCGAGCAAGCTGGCTAGCAGCTCATCACGGAGATGACGGGTGCTGTGCGAGGTGCACAACGACGTCCAGGCAGGCAGTTTGGAGATCGCGAGCGTGAGGCCCGCGATCAGGGCCACTGGTTGTGTGCCCGAACGCAATCCCTGTTCCTGGCCTCCGCCTCCCAGCCATGGGCGCATGGACTCACGTTGATGGGAACGAGTCAGCAGGAAGCCAACCCCCTTGGGCCCGCCACATTTATGGGACGACGCGCTCAGTAAATCAGCGGGCAAGGTTGACCAATCAGGCCGGCCCTGGCTAACCACCTGCGTGGCATCCACGTGAAAGGTGATGCCTCGCCGTCGACATTCCGCGCCGACGACATCCACGGGTTGCAGGCTGCCGATCTCACTTTGCCCCCAAATGAGCGACACCATCTCGGTTGGTGTATCCAAGAGGGAATCAAGCTGCCCCAGATCGATCTGGCCCTGCGGGTCTACAGGCCACTCGACCACCTCCCATCCTTGATTGGCCAGCTGTTGAGCTGCCGACATCGTTGCTGGGTGCTCAACAGACGACACCACAAGGCGTCCAGGAGCACGGTCGACCGTTCGACCAAGCAAAGCAAGGTGAATGGATTCTGATGCACCTGAAGTAAAGACCAAGTCGTTCGCCGCTGCCCGCAAACTGCTGGCGAGCTGCACACGCGATCGCTCCAAGCATTCAGCAGCCTTCAGACCATGGCCATGCAGGCTCGATGGGTTCCCCCAGGCGCTGCGCTGCACCTCAGCGATCCAATCGATCACCTCTGGATCGGTAGGGCTTGTCGCACACGCGTCGAAATACAAGGCCCTGTCGCTGTCAGCCACTGGTCTCGCGGTCCATTCGAGCCCGTGTGCGTTGTTCGAGGCTGTCGCCGGCGAGGGTGATCATTGTGTCGAGCGACATCGTCTCGAGGAGGGCTTGCACCTGACGTTGGGCTTCAGCGCGCAGACAGTGATCCGGTTTCTGACAAGTCTCCTGACAGGCCGTTGCGCAGTTGAACTCAGCCTCGATGCTTGAAGGTGTGTCGTTGTCTGCTCGTTGGGTTGCTGCTTGGGGCTCAGGGGCCAAAGCAACCACCTGTGTGGGAACCAATTCAGGAACTAAGACTCCGTCAAAGACCGCTTCGGCTGGTCCGGTCATGAAGATGGAGCCGCTGCGATCAGGCCAACTGATCAGCAGTGGGCCTCCAGGAAGGTTCACCTGCGCGGAATGGTCAGCAAGTCCAAGGAGATGAGCGCAGACCAGGGTGGCGCAGGCGCCTGTTCCACAGGCAAGGGTTGGTCCTGCCCCGCGTTCCCAAACTCGGATTTCAAGGGACTGTGGACCATGCACCTGAAGAAAGTGCACATTCGTTTTGGCCGGGAAGGCGTCATGGACCTCTAGAGCAGCACCCCAGGTCTCAAACGGAATGGTTTTGAGGTTTTCAACAGGTACGACGACATGCGGATTCCCCATGCCGGCCGCCGCAACGCTCAGGGTGACCCCCGCAACCTCTAACTCCCCCTGCGGCAAACCAGCTGACCCCACCGGGAGCGATGTCGGGACTTCATCTGGAATGAGAAATGGAAGCCCCATATCCACTTTGATCTGACCGTCAGCTTGGAGTTCGGGAACGATCATTCCGGCGGCTGTCTCGATGCGCCAGCGCTCACCGCTTTGACTGCCATCGCTGTCAGCCAGAAACCTGGCCAGACATCGAATGCCATTGCCGCACATCTCCGCTTCACTGCCGTCGGCATTGAAGATGCGCATGCGGAGATCCCCATCAGTCTCCGGCGGCAGCGCCAGGATGATCCCGTCGGCACCGATTCCAAAGCGTCGATCACAGATCCGACGGATCCAAGCTGCATCAGGGTTGCGGATGCTTGCATCCAGCTGTCCGGCTCGCCCTTCCAGGACAACAAAATCGTTGCCAAGACCCTGATACTTGCTGAACTGGAGCATGGTGTTACGCGGCGCCGGTTAGATGGAGACCACCTGTTTCGACCCCAGTCTGCCGGGCGTTCGTCTGTTGCAGACCTGGTTGAGAGAGCAACGGGCTTTGCGACTTGAACTTCTCAACGGTGCAAGTCACGAAGGAGTGCTGGCTTGGCAAGATCCTGAATTCCTTGCCCTCACTCGCTCTGATGCCGATCAACCTCTGTTGATCTCTAGACGGGCGATTGCTGTGATCCGTTGTCTCGGTTGAGCTGATCGTTTGTTTCCCAGCAAGCGAGAGCAGCTGTGTCACGATCGCAACCAGGTGAGCCCTGCCCGTGAGCGCCGTACCCCCATCGACGTCTGCTTCGACGTCTTCCAGTGATCATCGCTACGACCCCCTCACTCTTGAGGACCGTTGGCAGCAGCGCTGGAAGGACTGCCAGCAGGACCGCACAGCTGAACCACAGCCGGGGCAACGTCCTTTTTATGCGCTCTCGATGTTCCCGTATCCATCGGGCTCTCTGCATATGGGACACGTGCGCAACTATGTGATCACGGATGTGATTGCTCGCACGCAGCGCATGCGAGGGGATGCCGTGCTTCACCCGATGGGCTGGGATGCCTTTGGACTGCCAGCTGAGAATGCCGCCATCGAACGCGGTGTGGATCCAGCGGTATGGACGGACCGCAACATTGCCCAAATGAGGACCCAACTCGACAGGCTTGGCCTATCGATTGATTGGGATCGCGAATTCGCTACCTGCCACGACGATTACTACCGCTGGACCCAGTGGCTCTTCCTGGAGTTACACGCTGGTGGCTTGGCCTACCAGAAAGAAGCGATCGTCAATTGGGACCCTGTCGATCAGACGGTTCTTGCGAACGAGCAAGTGGATGCCGATGGCAAGTCCTGGCGTTCCGGTGCGCTCGTTGAGAAGCGCAACCTGCGTCAGTGGTTCCTACGCATCACGGATTATGCCGATGCTCTGTTGGATGATTTGGATCTGCTCCAGGGGTGGCCGGAGCGGGTGCGCACCATGCAGGCGAACTGGATCGGGCGCTCGAAGGGAGCCGAAATTGACTTCCAGGTGTGCGCCGCTGACGGAAGCTCCTCTGACCAGCACATCACTGTCTTCACCACCAGGCCGGACACGTTGTTTGGAGCGAGTTACGTCGTTCTTGCCCCAGAGCATCCCCTCGTTGATCAGCTCGTCAGTACGACCGAAGCCACTGCCGTGGCGGCTTTTCGAGATCTGATGTCGACCCTCTCCCAGGAAGAGCGAACCGCTGATGACCAACCCAAGCGCGGGATTCCGATCGGCGCTGAGGTGATCAATCCGGTGAATGGGAAGACCATTCCGGTATGGATTGCCGACTATGTGCTTGCCGATTACGGCACCGGGGCCGTCATGGGTGTGCCGGCTCATGACCAAAGGGATTTCCTGTTTGCCCGACGCCATGAGCTGCCCTTACACCGGGTCGTACAGATCCCAGGCGTGGAATCTCAAACACTCGATGGCGAGGCATGGACAGAGCCGGGTGTTCTTGTCAATTCAGGGCGCTTCGATGGTCTCGCCTCTGAGGATGCGAAAACAGCGATCACCCTCCATGGCGAAAGTGAAGGCTGGGCCCGGACCAAGGTTCAGTATCGACTGAGGGATTGGTTGATCTCCCGCCAGCGGTATTGGGGCTGTCCGATTCCGATCATTCACTGCGACAGTTGCGGCGCTGTTCCCGTACCCAAGGAACAACTCCCAGTTGAGCTTCCCCATGGAATTGACCTCTCAGGGAAAGGGGGCTCACCACTGGCTCAGCTCTCCTCTTGGCTGACAGTGGAGTGCCCTTGCTGTGGCCAACCGGCGCGGAGAGAAACTGACACGATGGATACCTTTATGTGTTCATCCTGGTATTTCCTTCGTTTCGCTGATCCCCATAATCAAGAACGTCCTTTTTCAGCAACAAACGTCAATCACTGGCTTCCTGTCAATCAATATGTCGGCGGGATTGAGCATGCCATTCTCCACTTGCTGTATGCCCGGTTCTTCACTAAGGCATTGCATGACCGTGGATTACTTGGCACCCGTGAACCCTTTGAGCGTCTGTTGACTCAGGGAATGGTGCAAGGGGTCACCTATCGCAATCCTCGGACCGGTCGTTATGTGGCACCTGCGGATGTCGCCGATGAACAGGATCCCCGTGATCCAGAGGACGGTGGTGCTCTCGAGGTCCTTTTCGAAAAGATGTCGAAGTCGAAGTACAACGGCGTCGATCCAGCTGCCGTCATTGATCGTTATGGCGCCGATACGGCACGGATGTTCATTCTCTTCAAAGCTCCACCCGAGAAGGATCTGGAATGGGATGATGCTGATGTTGAAGGTCAGTTTCGTTTCCTGCAGCGTCTCTGGCGCTTGGTTGATACAGGCGTCAATTTGAATGTTCAGGTTCAAGACAGCTGTGGCAACTTCCCAGATGCTCCGATGACCGATCTCGATCGCGAGATCCGTCGTGCTTTGCATACAGCCATTGCTGCTGTTGATGAGGATCTCAGTGGCGATTATCAGTTCAACACAGCAATTTCTGAGCTCATGAAGTTGTCCAACGCTCTCTCAGGGCAACTCGAGGCCATTAGTCCGGAAGTGCGAGTCGAAGTCCTCTCAGGGCTCGTGCGTCTTCTCGCACCATTTGCGCCTCACTTGGCTGAGGAGTTCTGGTCACGACTCGGCGGCGCCAGCAGTGTGCATAAGCAACCATGGCCGGTGCATGATCCTTCGGCTTTGGTGCAAGAGAGCATCGAGCTGGTGATTCAGGTGAAGGGCAAAGTGCGTGGAAGCCTTCGGGTGCCGGCAGATGCAGATCAAGCCATGTTGGAACAGCTCGCCCTCAACAGTGATGTGGCTGCGAAATGGCTGGAGGGCCAGCCTCCCCGGCGTGTGATTGTCGTGCCGGGGAAGCTGGTCAACCTTGTGCCCTGACAATCAGCTCTTGGCAAAACGCAAGGAAGCCGGCTGATCCCAGCTTCCTTGCGCCACGTAGCCACGGCTGTTGGCACACAGGTGGCGAAGGATCCAGAACACGGATTCCATTGACCCTTCGCCGATTGCCTGTTGAACGTCTGAAACCGAACGACTCACTCCATCAGCGAGAAGAGCTTCAACTTGACCCTGAAGATTGAGGATCGCAGCCGCTGCTTTCTTGCCGGCTTCCACTCCGGGCTGGTGATAAGCATTGATGTTGACAAGTTCGCCGTAAAAGCCAACTGCGCGCTCAAACAGTGCAATCAGAGCGCCAAGGCGACGAGCATCGAAGTCCTTCATCGAGATGCTGATACTTTGGCGACCCCCCTCCATCAGGGCTGATCTAGTTCCCTGTAGGAAACCGTCGAGGAAATCGCCAGGGCGCTCCCCGTTGATTTCGGGAATATCAGAAGCGTCGGTCAGCTGCTCGATGAAGGTCACAAAGAAATTGTCTACGCCGTCTCGTAGTTGCTGGACGTAAGCGTGCTGATCGGTCGAGCCTTTATTGCCGTAAACGGCGATGCCCTGATGGACGACATTGCCGTCGCGATCAAGACGCTTGCCAAGAGATTCCATGACCAGTTGCTGCAGATAGCGGCTGAAGACCTCGAGACGGTCGCGATAGGGCAACACCACCATGTCGCGTTTGCCTTTGCCTTCGCCTGCTTTAAACCAGGCTGCAGCCATCAAGGCCGCGGGATTACGACGTAGATCCGTCAGACGTGTGGCCTGATCCATCTGGGCAGCTCCGGCCAGGAATTGCCTGATGTCTGTACCGATCAGAGCACCAGGAACCAGACCAACCGCACTGGTGATGCTGGTGCGACCACCCACCCAGTCGAACATGTCAAAGCGCTTGAGCCAGCCCTCCTGCACCGCCTGCTGATCGAGATGACTGTTCTTCATCGTGATTGCAACGGCCTGTTGGCTCCAGTTGCCGCCAATGGACTCAAGACGATGACGGGCCTGCTCCATGCCCAGATGCGGCTCGGGGGTTCCGCCTGATTTGCTGACCGTGATCACAAGCGTGGTGCGGAGCTTGTCACCAAGCGATGCGAGCACACGACTCATGCCGTTGGGGTCGACATTGTCGAAGAAATGAAAGGGAAGCCCCACTCCCTGGTTCTGGAGTGCCCGAATCATCAGCAAGGGCCCGAGTCCACTTCCACCAATTCCGATCCAGAGCACATCCGTGAAGGGTTGACCAGTGGGTGCCTGAATGGTCCCGCTCAGGACCGCCTGACCAAAGGCCTCAATGGAGTCAATCTCAGCACTGATATGGTCACGCACCTGTGGTGTGGGAGCCAACTCAGGCTGTCTCAGCCAGTAATGACCGACCTGCCGTTGTTCGTCGGCGTTGGCAATGGCACCGCCCTCCAACGCCTCCATGGCGCTAAAGGCCCGGTCGAACCCGGGGGCCATCTCTTCAAGATCACCATGGTTGAGATGCATGCGACTGATATCCAGCCACATCCCCAGGTCATCGTGGAACCAGAGCAGATCACAGAACCGCTGCCATTGAATCTGGCTGTCACTCGCGCAGAAATCTGGAAAGCTCATCTCGGGTCGGAGCAGATCGCCTACTCGCAGAACCTATCCAGGATCCAGCAGTCTGCCCATCAAATGCGACACCCCAGCTAGCGTCTATAGGGATTCGTTCATTAACCATCCGTGCGCTTGAGGCCTCAGCTCAGTCTCCTGCTACCTGTCACGGGGGTTCTGCTTTCGTTGGCTGCTCTGTTGGGCGTGAGGGAGCCCGTGTCGATTGACAGGGTGATTGCAGAACGAAGCACCCCTGCCACAGCGAGTGATCAGCCTCGGGAGCCTTACGGGCAGCCAACTGATTTTTCTGCTGAAGAGCTGGCGTTTTTGCAGCGTCGCTTTGGCGTGCATGGCCCTCAGACCCCGCTCGCACAGTTGTTCACTCGCGGGGTGGACCAACTGGAGCCCCTACGTCTCAACACACTTCAGCGTCTCCAAGAGTTGAAGCCAGTCATCCTGCTCGAGGCGAATCGGCAGCATGTCAATCCCATGCTGATTGCAGGAATCCTGTATGACGAGATCCAGCATTCCAAGCCCGGAGAGGATCTTCCATTCGTAGCCCATTCAGGTTTGTTCTCCACCCTTGGCCCTGCACAGCTGGGTCTTTCCGAACTGATGCATCAGGGTCGCCTCCCACGCAACCCCACCGATGCTCAAATTGCCAAGGCCAGGGAAACGCTGCTTGATCCAGCCTCGAATGTGCAGTTACTCGTTGGAAAGATGGCACGACTTAAGGCTGAGCTTGGTTTTGACGAAGAGCGCATGTTGATGGCCAGCCGTTCTGCCATCGACGCCAAGGCCATTGCCACCCTGGCCTACCTTCACAACGGCAAGTTGGATTACCCCGCCCGCATTCTCCGCTACATGCAGGATCCAGCTCTGCACGGGCTGATCTACTCCACTCAACGTGCACCCGAGAGTGGGGTGATCTGATCAGGAGCTGCAGAGAAGCCCGAGTGCCGCAAGTCGCTTCTGCAATTCAGACCAATTAAAGCTGCGAGGATCTGATCGCTCCCCGCCAAGATCAACATGTTCATGGGTGGTGATTGCAGCAGGAGAAAACCCGTAGTTGTGGATCCATTCATCCAGTACCAGCGCGAGAGCGTCGTATTGGGCTGCTGTGTACCCGCTGTGCTTCGATCCGTCATTTTGACCATCTTCGGGTGTTTCAAGGCTCAGGTGTAGGGCGAAATTGTTCACCGAGCCCTTGAATTTTGGATTGGTTGCTGCCCATTCACCGAGAAATGCTGAATAACCAGCCCCGAAGGCCCGGTCGATTGGGCTCACCAGATCCACAATCTGTCCGTTAAGCCCAATCAACGTGTGATAGCTCACTTGGTCTTCGTCTCGTGGGTGATGGGTTTGGAAGGTATTAATGGCTGAATTCATTGAAAAGACCGTCTCATGCAGAATCACAACCCTGGGGCTTGGATCCAAGGGACGTTTCCATGGATCCCGCCGGTAGCGCTTCCCATAATTGCTTTTGTCGATGGCAATCGATTGGCGGAGTGAGGCAAGACGCGCCTTTTTGTTCTTCAGGCGTTTCTGAATGGCCTGATCGATGCCACTGCATTGCCGAGCCAAAGGCGATGTCCAGGCGAGGGCGCGGGGGGCTTCCGGAGGTGATTCCTTCGGCAGTGTCTCGGAAGCTCCTTCAGTCGTGCGCCCCACTTCATCCAATAACTCAAGGAGAGAGGGGCGTTCCTTAGCCCTGTCAGTGTCGGAGCGCCCTGCACTGAGTAGGAGAAAACTGACCGCACAGACCATCGATCCTGCAGCGACGAGTGCCAGCAGGCGACCGGAGGTGCGTGTGCCGGATTGAACCAGCTTGCGCAGTGGGCCTAAAGGATCCGAAACCATGCGTCTCGAAGAGCGCTCGCCTGCGGTGATGCCCCAGGATCACAGCTCAATTCCCAGTGGTCCAGTGATGGTGGGGCCTGTTGAAGGTGCGTCTCAGCCATGCGGCCCCGACGAGCAAAGTGCACGACAGCTTCATCTGGTCCTGCCCAAAGGATTTGCCAATCCTCAAGGCTGCGAATCCGATGCCCATGAAGGGCGATGAGCTCATCTCCTGGAATCAGACCCGCCCTGGATCCTGGACCTTGTTGCGCCACCCTCTCGATCAGAATTGCTCCCCGCTCCTCTCGAAGCACCAGACCGCTTTCAGCCCGATCTGCCAGCACTGGGTTTAGCTTCAGCCCCACTCTGGAGACGCAGTCTTCAATCGGGAGGGATCCACAGTGATCGAGCCAAACAGGGAGAGACTGGGCCAGCTCTGGATGATGTTGTTTGACCGCATTCAACAGATCACTACGGCCATAGCCTCGTCCATGGCGACCAAAGTGATCCCAGAGCTGTCTCAACAGCGAGGCCAGTGATGCTCCGCTTTCCCGCAACATGACGTCCAAACAGAACGCCATCGCAGTACCAAGGACGTAGTAACTGATCTGGCTGTCGGCACCGGCTGGAGTTCTTTTGTACAGGCGAACCCATGCTTCACGGGAACTGTCGGCAAGGCTCTGGATACCGACACCAGGACTAATCAGAACAGTGGAGAGATCACGACCTAGATCCTTGAGGTACTGCTCCTGATTGCTACAACCCGCTAACAAGGGCAGGCCGAGGTCGAAGTAACTAGTCACCCCCTCAGCAAACCAGAGGCAGTCTGAAACCACAGGCCCTCCGTAGTCATAAGGGATGTAGTCGCGGGGTCTTAACCGCCGCACATTCCATTGATGCAGATACTCATGTCCGATCAACTGGAGCAGCTTGAGGTATCCGTCTTCTCCTGCTAGTGACTTCCAGGAATAGTGGAGGACAGCGGCGTGATCATGTTCAAGCCCTCCGTAACCCTGATCCAACATCAACAGAACCAGTTGATAGCGATTAGCGCTTGGCGGTGACGTTTGCATGAGACGACAGGTCGCCTCACAAATGACGCTGATGTCGCGAAGAAAGTCCGGTGGCCAGCCCTGGGGTGGTGCTCCAAACAGAATCAGTTCGTGCTGACAACCCATGACCTCAAAGGGCTGGGATTCGAAACACCCCGCATGGACAGGACTATCAACAAGGGCATCAAAATCGTCGCTGTGGTAAACCCCTTGATCGTGGGGAAGAGGAACGGCTGCTTGCCAGCCCGCTGGCAAAATCAGCTCCAGATGATGGGGTGACCATCGAAAGCCATCCACCAACATCACAACGGCGGAAAGACAAAGGCTGGCGAACTGCGGCTCGAGACAGCAGGTTCTGACCGTGAGTTGTCGGGCTTCCAGTTGATATCGAACTTCAACGTCTTGATCTGGTTGTAAATCCGCTCTCCAGCAAGACGGTGACGTGCGACGGAGCGGCACAGATTTCCCCTGCTGTTTGCAGGAGAGTGAATGGAGGTGTTGAACCGGATCACGGACCGTGTAGGAGCCTGGTGTCCACACCGGCAGTTGCCATCGGGTCGTGGCCTGGGCTGGTCTCCAGGTCATGGTCACAGTGATCGTCTGACTTGAAGCTTCCGTTAGGTCCAGACGAACCCTGACGGCAGACAAATCGCTCGTCATCAAATCAACGGGAGACCGCGAAGTCCTGGGGTGCTTCCACGGTGTAGCCCTGGTCCTGCAACCCTGGAATGCTGGTCATGGCCTGATGCAGTGCATAACGGCGGATGATTTGACTCAGCAGTTGTTGATAGAAAGGGTGGGCAGCGTCATGGCCCAGGTCTGTCACCAAGTCGAGACACTGCTGTCCTGGAAGCTGACGCCAGCCAAAGCGGATTGAGCCTTTGCTTGCCAGGACCTCAACGGGAATATGGCCTGAGCCAAGGGTGAAAAGGATGGTCCGACGCGTGACCTTGTATCCCTGTTCTTGAAGCACAACCTGCAAGCGCTCAGGATCGTCCAGGGCGGTGGGCAGGATGGAGAGATGGGACATGAGCCGAATGCCCGCTTTTCAAAACCCTAGCCAGCAGAACACGAACGGGGAATCCTCTTGTGCGTTTCTGTCGCCGCCTGCCACCCACTGGCCACAATTTGATCCCCCCCTGCGGTTGGGGGTCATGGCGTCTGGCAGGGGAAGCAACCTGGAGGCTCTCGTGCATGCCTGTCGCGACGGTCGTGTGGATGGCAAGGTCGATCTCCTCGTGGTCAATAAGGCCGACTGTGGCGCTCGAACGCGAGCGGAACGCTTAGGGCTTCAATCCCTGGTTCTTGACCATCGTGAGTACCCCACCAGAGAGGAACTCGATCATGCCCTGGTGTCCTGTTTTCGTGATGCTGGGGTCGAAGCCATCGTGATGGCGGGTTGGATGCGGATTGTGACTGACGTGCTGATCAACGCCTTCCCAAGGCGATTGATCAATTTGCACCCGTCTCTTCTCCCCAGCTTTCGAGGGGTTGATGCGATTGGCCAGGCCCTCGAGGCCGGAGTGAAGATCACTGGCTGCAGCGCCCACTGGGTGGCACCAGAGGTCGATTCAGGACCCGTGATTGCCCAGGCAGCTGTGCCGATCTTCCCAACTGATGACAAGGATTCACTGGCGGAGAGAATCAGGCGCGAGGAGCACCGCTTGTTGCCCTGGGCCGTCGCTCTCGCTGCTCAGCAGTGGCGCGCTCAGGGATAGAAGGGAGCCAGAGGTAATCCTGTGGTTGGAGGGAAGCCAGCCATCAAGTTCAAACACTGGACGCCTTGGCCAGCCTGCCCCTTGATCAGATTGTCGATGGCGCCCATCAG
Organism: Synechococcus sp. BS56D; assembly: GCF_004332405.1. NCBI lineage: Bacteria > Bacillati > Cyanobacteriota > Cyanophyceae > Synechococcales > Synechococcaceae > Synechococcus > Synechococcus sp. BS56D. The sequence goes on from NZ_PHQU01000003.1 coordinate 58,906, forward strand.
AACAATCCGACCCGTTCGGTGATCCACCTGGACCGAGAGCAGAGCCCGGTTGGTGTGCTTGACCCACTTGGTGGCTGGATAAGTGCCGACGGGGAGCACCCTGACCAACGGGTGATGTCGATAAAAGGCCTCCAACACCGTGGTGCAGTCATCTGCGGTGAGACCTGGGTCGCGAAGACGCCCGTACACCGTGGCCAGCAGTCCACGAACCATTGGCACAAGGTGTGGCGTGAACTGAAGCTGAATTTCGCTACCGGCCGCTTGCGTCGCCAACTGTTCAATCTCTGAGGTGTGTCGATGACCGATCACCCCATAGGGAGAAATGGATTCGGAAGCTTCGGCTAGGAGGAGATGTTCCTTGGCCGCTCGTCCTCCACCGGATGTTCCTGTTTTGGCGTCGATGATCAAGCCTTCGGTTTCGATCAGTCCCTGCTTCAGAAACGGCAGTAACGGAAGCAGGCTTGCCGTGGGGAAACAGCCAGGAGCAGCCACAAGCCGGGCGTCAGCGATGGCAGGCCCATTCCATTCAGGGAGGCCATACACCGCTTCTTCGCAGAGCTGATGGTCCTGACGCTGGCGTTGGGATGCTTCGTGGACATAGACCTGCGACCACTGGTCCAGAGAGCGGTATCGGTAATCGGCAGAGAGATCAACGACCCTGACACCACGCTTTAAAAGGGCTGGCACCAGATCACTTGCCAACCCGTTGGGGAGACTCAGTAAGGCGAAGTCAGCACGGTCGGCGATGCGATCGGGATCGGGCGCTTCAATTTCAGGGTCATCCTGAAGGGGGAGGAAGGGGCAGACCTCACTCCAACGCTTTCCAGCGCTCCGTTCACCCCCCAGCAAGGAGACCTTCAGACCTGGGTGGCCTTCAAGCAATCGAAGAGTTTGTAGGCCGCCATACCCGGAGGCACCGATCACAGCAACCGTGGCTGACGTCATGCCAGGCCGTCCCGGAGGAATGTTGTCCATCAACCGCTCTCTCTTCGGCAGTCAGTCTTCGCCAGATCGTACCGGTGTCGATAATGAGTGGAGATTTATGTCACAGGCCCGCTGAGCACCTCACACGCAACTGAAGACCTGTCATCCATCCGATTTGACAGCATTCCCGATGCACTGGCGGCGATTCGCAACGGAGAGTGTGTTGTCGTCGTCGACGACGAGCGCCGGGAGAACGAAGGTGACTTGATCTGTGCGGCCCAGTTCGCCTCCCCCGATCAGATCAACTTCATGGCGACCCACGCCCGGGGTCTGATTTGTCTCTCCATGGAAGGCGAGCGCCTTGACGCTCTCGACCTGCCCCTAATGGTTGATCGCAATACCGATGCCAACCAGACCGCCTTCACAGTGAGTATTGATGCTGGTCCTGAGCATGGAGTCTCAACCGGCATCTCCGCAGAAGACCGCTCACGCACTATCCAGGTGGCCTTACGAGCGGATGCCCGCCCTGCCGATCTGCGCCGACCAGGGCACATCTTTCCCCTGCGTGCCCGTCAAGGAGGCGTGCTCAAACGAGCGGGCCATACCGAAGCAGCTGTGGACCTGGCCAAGCTCTCAGGCCTGAATCCGGCCGGTGTGATCTGCGAGATCCAGAACCCCGATGGCTCGATGGCGCGGCTTCCGGAATTGCGTGCCTACGCCACCCAGTGGAATCTGCGATTAATCAGTATCGCCGACCTCATCCGCTATCGACTGGACAACGAGCGTTTCGTGGTTCGGCAGGCCCATGCCGTCATGCCCAGCTTGTTTGGGTCTTTTCAGGCGATTGGGTATCAAAACCAACTCGATGGCAGTGAGCATGTGGCGATCATCAAGGGTGATCCCCAGCACCTCAAGGAACCAGTCCTCGTCAGGATGCATTCCGAGTGCCTGACCGGTGACGCCTTTGGCTCGCTCCGCTGCGATTGCCGTCCCCAACTAGAAGCTGCCTTGCGAAGCATCGAAGCCGAGGGCGAGGGCGTCGTGGTCTATCTGCGACAGGAAGGCCGCGGCATTGGCCTTATCAACAAACTCAAGGCCTACAGCCTGCAGGATGGTGGCCTCGACACCGTTGAAGCCAATGAGAAACTCGGCTTTCCTGCCGACTTACGCAACTATGGAGTTGGTGCGCAAATTCTCAGCGATCTAGGGATCCACAGACTTCGTCTGCTCACCAACAACCCCCGCAAAATTGCTGGACTCGGTGGTTATGGACTTGAGGTTGTTGACCGAGTGCCTCTGGTGATCAGCCCCGGTGATCACAATGCTGAGTATCTGGCGGTCAAGCGAGACAAGCTTGGCCACTGGATCAGTGATATCGCCACCGTGGTCAGCTGGGATGGGGATTCCGATGGGGCTTCGCTGATTGATGTGAAAGCCGATGCGGATGCCCTGGCCCAGCGCCTTGGCTTTGCGCTTCTGCCTGTGAGCGCTCCGAGGCTCCTGGCGCTCTGGGAGCGTCCGCAGTTGGCCTGGCGACTCGCCGAGCTCTCCGAGGGTGATCCCCCAGATCAATCGCAGCGTGCAGCCCGTCTCAAGGAGTTGCTTTCGGCCCTGGCCCTCTGGACACACACCCGACGCATCGGGCTCTACAGCACTGGACGGGCAGAGCAACTGGATCACCCGCCCCAACGGCTCGATCGCAGGGAAGGCTCTTTAATGGAGCTTCGCCAAGGCAAGGTGCTGGAGCAGCTCGAGCAGGGTGAACCCTTGCTGCTCCAGTGGACCTAATTCAGGCGATCTGTAATCAGGCCTGCTGAACCGTCACTTTTTCAATGCGGGATCCGTTGCGGAGGGCCAGAACGACCTCCAGATCACCTGTTTGACCGAAAACAGTGTGAACACCATCCAGATGGGGCTGAGCTTCATGAACGATGAAGAACTGACTTCCCCCGGTGTTGCGGCCGGCATGAGCCATCGACAGGGCACCAGCTACATGCTTGCGGCTGTTGATTTCACAGTTGATCGTGTAGCCGGGCCCCCCGGTACCGGGCATGCCCTTGGCCCCCTCCCGTGAATTAGGGCATCCGCCCTGAGCCATGAATCCATCGATCACGCGATGGAAGGCCAAACCGTCATAAAAGCCATCGTTGGCCAGCTTGACGAAATTGGCCACCGTGTTTGGGGCGTCCGCATCGAACAACTCCAGCCTGATCTGGCCGGCGTCCGTCTCCATCAGAACAGTCGTCAAGGGGCTGATCGCAAAGTTGAATCGTACGCAGGCGATGATGGGGACCGGCTTGGTCATCAACCAGACATGAGCGCTTCAGCACTCCCAGCTCCCTTTGAGAACGCCCGGGTGGGGGTGATCGGAGGCAGTGGTCTCTATGCCATCGATGGCCTCTCTGAGGTCAAGGAAGTTCAGGTCGATACACCGTTTGGTACCCCCTCCGATCAGTTTCGCCTGGGTCGGCTTAATGGCGTCGATGTGGTGTTTCTTGCGCGGCATGGTCGCCAGCACCACCTGTTGCCCAGTGAAGTGCCCTATCGCGCCAATGTTTGGGCGCTGCGCTCCTTGGGGGTGCGTTGGCTCGTTTCCGTCTCAGCTGTTGGTTCCCTAAGGGAGCACCTCCGCCCTCGCGACATGGTGGTGCCCTCTCAATTCATCGATCGCACGATGCAACGTCCCCAATCCTTCTTTGGCGATGGCTGCGTGGCCCATGTGAGTCTTGCTGAACCCTTCTGCCAGCGACTGAGTGAATGTCTGGCCAGGGCAGCGGAGGCACAGATGCCTGCGGGGCACCATTTGCATCGTGGTGGCACCTATCTCTGTATGGAGGGGCCTGCATTTTCAACCCGAGCTGAAAGTGAGCTCTACAGGAGCTGGGGATGTGATGTCATCGGGATGACCAACCACACGGAAGCTCGCCTTGCTCGCGAGGCCGAGATCGCCTATGCGTCACTGAGCATGGTCACCGATTTTGATTGCTGGCACAACGATCACGATGCCGTTTCTGTGGAAATGGTGGTGGGCAACCTTCGTGCCAACGCCATGGCGACAGGACCCATCCTTCAACAGCTGATGGAGTCGCTGCGCGAGTCCTTCCCCGAATCAGTTGCCCATACGGCACTCAAGGATGCGTTGATGACTGCACCGCAGGCTGTCCCTCAAGAAACGCGTCGGAAACTGGATCTGTTGACGGCTCCTTACTGGGGCTCCCTCGGTGAAAGTTAACCCAGGGAGCCACGTATTAAAGGCTGACCCCGCATCGATCGAGCGCTGCACGAAGTTGATGGTGATGAGCCTCCAAGCAGTTGCCTGCCTCCTCTGTCGATAGACCGGAGGCCGCCATCAGCAGCGCCAGCTTCACGGAGCCACCACTCTGCTGCAGAAGTTCTTCTGCTTCAGTTCTTGTAACGCCAGCAAGATCTCGGAGCATCCTGAGGGCACGGTCCACCAACTTGCTGTTGGTGGCGGCTACATCCACCATCCTGTTCCCGTAGACCTTTCCCAACTTCACCATCACACCGGTCGACAGGATGTTGAGGGCCATCTTCGTGGCCGTACCCGCTTTCAATCGGGTGGAGCCCGTCAACAATTCCGGCCCAGTCAGCAGACGGATGTCGATGGCACAGGGCATCGGGGCTTGAACGCTGGGGACGCACGCGATTGCGATGGTGAGCGCTCCAAGCGATTGTGCCCAGTCGAGTGCACCCAGCACATAGGGGGTGGTTCCGCCTGCGGCAATGCCGACGAGACAGTCAGCGGCCTTGAAATCCCTTGATTGAAGGTCGTCAATCCCTGCCTGCCGGAGATCCTCCAGCCCTTCAGAGCTGCGCAACAGTGCAGGTGATCCACCAGCCAGAACTCCTTGAACCAGTTCCGGGGGACTGCAGAAGGTTGGAGGACACTCCGCGGCATCCAAGACCCCAAGCCTGCCCGAGGTTCCCGCTCCGATATAGAAGAGCCGCCCCCCCTCTTGCAGCCGCAAGGCGATTTGATCAACAGCGTCTGTGAGTGACTGGCTTGCCGCAGCAACGGCTTCCTGAGGGCGTCGATCCTCATTCACAAACAGCTCAACAAGCTCAGCAGTGCTGAGTCGATCGAGATCAGTGCTTCTTGGATTCGCCTGTTCCGTCATGAGATGACCGCGATCCTCTGAAGGGGTGATGGAGTCTCGACGGGACGTGGATTCAGTCATGACAGCTCATAACAAGTTCTCGAGGCGACGACGAAACTCCTCGAGTTCGTCCGTCTGTTCGACCGGTTGGCTGCTTTGGCCTCCTGGTTCATCCTCCCAACCGCTGACATCCCTGTTTGCCGAGGGTGGGGCAAGCAAAAGCCGTTCTTCGTCTGTCGTGGGCACAAACCCACTTTCAACGAGACGGGCCTCATAACCAGCCTGACGGCAGAAGATCTCGATTTCTTCGCGATCGATCGCCTCAATGTTCGGCACAGGAAAGTCTTGGGCCTCAAGAAGCCCGGCGTAGCGCTCGGCATCATCGCGATTCTCAAACATGAGCACCACGGTTGACCCGGCGAGCTCAAGCGAATGAATCCCCTCACTGTCTCCCCCGGCGTCGTAGAGGAGCACGTGCACAAGCATGGTCTGAAGTCGAGCTTCGGCAGTCTCTCACTGCCATGGGGCCAACAGTCAGTCCTCGGGGTCTAGAGCCAGTTCCTGCAGCCGCCGATAAAGCGCTCTCTCCGCCTCGCTGAGGCTGGAGGGAATCACGACAACGATCTCCACAAGTTGATCGCCGCGCCGTTCATTCAGACTGAGTCCACGCCCCCGCAATCGCAGCAATCGCCCACTGGACGAGCCTGGGGGAACTTGCAGGGTCACCGGACCACTGAGGGTGGGAATGTCAACGGCGCAGCCAAGGGCTGCATCGGCGGGCAGTAGTTCCAGACGGTAGAGAACCCGCAGACCATCCACCCGCAAACCTTCCTCTGTCTGCACACGAAGTTGCAGGAAATGATCGGCACCGCCGCCAGCCACCCCTGCCAGCCGCAGTCGCCAGCCATCACCCGCTAAGGGTGGGGTCTGCACCTCGACAACGGTTCCATCTGAGAGTTCGAGCTCAACAGCTGTTCCTTGCAATGCCTGATCGGGCGTGAGGTCGACCGTGGTTTCGAGATCTTCAGTCGCCTGAACAGGAGGCGGAGGTGGGGGCTCAGCAGTTGCTGGCCATGACCCTCGAGCGTGTTCACTGGCGTCATCCTGCGCATCCCTTGGCCTTCGCTCCCTGGCCGGTTCTGGGACTCCAAGCACCACAGCCAGGTAGTCCTGAAAATCTGGGAACCCTTCTGCGAAAGGGTCATCTGAGAGCGTTGAAGGTTGCTGACCTGATTCCCAGGACCTGCGTTTCGAGGGGTCACTGAGAACCGCGTAGGCCTCGTTGACCAGCTTGAAACGTTCCTCGGCTTTGGGGTCATTGCCGTTGAGATCGGGATGCCAACGCCGTGCTTCACGGCGGAAGGCACGCTTGAGCGAATCGCCATCGCTGCCAGGGGGCAGTCCCAGCAACGACCAGTAGTCGGTGTCAGCGGTACGGGTCATCGTCCCAGGGATCCAAACCTTGACGACCTGATCCGTAGCGATCGCCGGGACGCCTGCGTGGAGAAGCCCACGGGTCATCATCCCAATCGTCATCAGCGAATAATTCGTCCTTCAGGGAACCAAGGGTGTTGCGAATTCCTTGAAGCGGACTGGCGTCCTGGCGCCGTTCAGCTGCAAGCCTTCGGTTCAGTCCGAACAGCGCCTCCTGAAGTGCGCTCACACTGAGTTCAAGCTGCTGCAGATCCTCCTGCTCGAGGGTGTCCTGTACATCGCGCATGGCCATCTCAACAGCACGCTGTTGGCGTTCTGCTCCGTAGGGGCCAAGCTCCAGTGCTGCATCGCGCAGACGTCGTTCAGCCTGCGCCACCAGGGTCATGGCCCGGTTACGGCGTTCGATCGCCGCGCGGCGTCGACGGTCCTCATCAGCGCGCTCTTCGGCTTCGGCGAGCAGAGCCTTCAGCTCATCCTCATTCAAGGCAGAACCACCCTGAATCGTGACCGATTGCTTACGCCCCGTTGTGCGATCGGTGGCACTCACCTGGAGAATGCCATTGGCATCGATGTCAAAAGCAACCTGAATCTGAGGGACGCCACGTGGTGCCGGTGGGATTCCAGACAGTCGGAACCTCCCTAGTGATTTGTTATCGGCAGCCATCTGCCGCTCCCCTTGCCACACGTGGATTTCAACCGAGGATTGATTGGCTTCTGATGTGCTGAAGACATCGGACTGGCGAACCGGGATTGGGGTATTCCGTGGGATCAACACCTTCATCAAGCCACCCACCGTCTCAAGTCCAAGAGACAGAGGTGTGACGTCATTCAGCAGAAGGTCACGTAACTCACCGGTGAGGATGCCGGCCTGAACAGCCGCACCGATGGCCACAACCTCGTCGGGATTAACCGATTGGCAAGGGTCATGAGGGATCAGGGTTCTGACCAGCTGCTGCACCATCGGCATGCGGGTACTCCCCCCCACAAGAACGACGTCATCAATATCCTCCGCAGACCATCCTGAATCCCTCAGAGCACCTTGTACCGGTGTCAACAGGCGATCCAAAAGATCCGGGCAAAGGCCTTCAAAGGTTGCGCGCTCGAGATTGGTTTCGATGTGAAGAGGACCATCTGCACCCGTGGCGATAAAGGGAAGAGAGATCGGGGTTGTGGTGACTCCGGAGAGCTCCTGCTTGGCTTTTTCCGCAGCTTCAGTCAATCGCTGAAGGGCTTGACGGTCCCTGCGCAGATCGATGCCATGAGCGCTCTGGAACTCCTCTGCAAGCCAGTCGACGATGCGTTGATCAAAGTCGTTTCCTCCCAGCTGCGTGTCGCCGTTGGTGGCCTTCACATCAAAGACACCATTCGCCACACGCAGCAGTGAGACATCAAATGTGCCTCCACCGAGGTCAAAGACCAGGACCCGCCTGACAGCGCTGCGATCGAACCCGTAAGCCAAGGCCGCTGCAGTCGGCTCATTGAGAATGCGCTCGACCTGCAAGCCTGCAAGGCGTCCTGCATCGCGGGTGGCTTGCCGCTGGGCATCGTTGAAATAGGCCGGAACAGTGATCACCGCTGCTTCGATCGCCTCACCCAGGTAGGTCGAGGCGTCATCCACGAGCTTGCGCAGGATGTTGGCCACCAACTCCTCAGGGGCGTACTCGCGTTCCGTCAGCGGACAGGCAATGCGCACGTTCCCCTGCTCATTCGCCCGAACCGTGTAAGGGACCGTCAGGCTGGAATCATCGAGCTCATCCCAGGCGCGACCGACAAATCGCTTCAGGTTTGAAAACGTGTTGCGGGGATTCAGGACCAACTGACGGCGGGCCGACTGGCCAACAAGAAGCTCTGCATCCTTCGTAAACCCCACGACCGAAGGGGTGGTCCTGGTGCCCTCGGCGTTAGCAATCACCTGAGGGCGGCCGGCCTCGAGCACGGCCACGACGGAATTGGTGGTCCCTAGGTCAATCCCGACGATCCGGCCCATATCCACCTGTTGGTCGAGCCCACGCTACCGACTGCAACCCCCCTGCCCAAGCAGGGATGGACGGGATGTTGCCCGCCCTTTAAAGCGACCTTAGTGATCAAGCCCCCTCTGCACCGTTACGTTTCAGTTGTCTGTTGCAGCAGAGAATGACCTCTGACCCAAGGGAGCAATACCTCCTGAGGCGTCGTCCAGCTTCTGAGAAGCTTGTTGACGTCAGTTTCAAGAACCTGGCCATCGCCCTTGCCTCGATGGTGGCCATCGTTCTGTTCGCCATCCTCATCGTGGTCTTCTGGGGGTCCCTCGAGTCGATGGGCCGCTACGGCTGGAAGTTCCTGGTCACTTCGGACTGGAACCCAGTGGATGATCAGTACGGTGCCTTCACCGCCATCTACGGAACGATCGTTACATCGCTGCTATCCCTGGCGATTGCGGTTCCCCTTGGCGTCGGTACGGCCATCTTCATCACCGAAAACATCATTCCGCTGAGGATCCGCGAGGTCATCGGCGTCATGGTGGAGTTGCTGGCAGCCATCCCTTCCGTGGTGCTGGGTCTCTGGGCGATCTTCGTGTTGGAGCCTTTTCTTCGCCCTTTCCTCACCTGGTTGAACACCGCGTTTGGCTGGATTCCGATTTTCAGCTCTCCTCCGATGGGCCCCGGTATGGCCCCAGCCATTCTCATTCTTGTGGTGATGATTCTTCCAATCATCACGGCCATCGCCAGAGATTCTCTCAATCAGGTGCCTACAAAGCTTCGACAGGCGGCCTACGGAGTTGGCACAACACGATGGGGCGCCATATTCAACGTGATGCTGCCCGCAGCCGTGTCTGGAATTGTTGGCGGAGTGATGTTGGCCTTAGGTCGCGCCATGGGAGAAACCATGGCCGTCACCATGATCATCGGCAATTCCAATAACTTCAGCTGGTCGCTGCTTGCACCTGGAAACACCATTGCTGCCATGCTTGCCAACCAATTCGGCGAAGCCGATGGCAGCCAGGTGTCTTCCTTGATGTATGCCGCCTTCGTTTTGATCATTCTGACCCTTGCGGTCAACATCTTCGCCCAGTGGTTGGTGAAGCGTCTCAGCCTTAAGTACTGATTCCCACCATGACCCTATCCACTCCTACTCGTGCAGTCCCCGACCTGAGCTATCGGCCTGGACTTCGCCGCAATATCCAAAGTCGCTTCCTCACGCTTCTCGCGGGGCTTTTTGCTGGTATAGCCGTCCTGCCTCTTGTGCTGGTGCTCGGCTATGTGTTGATCAAAGGCGGCGGAAAATTGAGTTTCGCACTATTTACAGAGCTCCCGCCTCCTCCTGGCCTTGAAGGCGGTGGTATCGCCAACGCAATCATCGGAACGATCATCGTGTCGATCATCGCTGGGCTGATCGCCATCCCTGTCGGCGTGGGTGGTGGCATCTTCCTTGCCGAATATTCCAAAGGTGGTTCCTTTGCTCAGTTCATTCGATTCGGTACCAACGTCTTATCCGGAGTTCCCTCAATCATTGCCGGTGTTTTCATTTATGGGGTGATCGTCTCTACCAGGATTCTGTTTGGCAATTCCTACAGCGCTCTCGCTGGTGGCCTTGCTCTCTCAATCCTGATGCTGCCAACAGTCATTAAAACCACCGACGAAGGTCTGAAACTTGTTTCAGATGATCTTCGACGGGGAGCACTAGGAGTCGGCGCCTCCAAATTCGTCACGGTGGTGCGGATCACTCTTCCGACGGCTTTCACTCCAATCGCAACGGGAGTGGTTCTATCCATCGCCCGTGCAGCCGGTGAAACAGCACCTCTGATTTTCACGGCGCTGTTCTCGCCGTTTTGGCCTGAAGGGATTTTCAATCCGATTGCAAGCTTGTCAGTTCTGATCTACAACTTTGCGATCATGCCCTACGAAGCTCAAAACGAGTTGGCCTGGGCAGCATCATTCGTGCTCGTTGTGTTCATCCTTGCGATGAATCTGTTGGCACGCTGGCTTGGGCGCTTCGCTTCAAAGTGAGCGTTTAGAAAGCCTGTTCCTTTTCAATTCTGACACCTCTTTAACTTTTGAGTCATGACACTCTCCACTCCTACCAACAGTCAACAGGTGTCAGATGATACCTGTATTTCTCTTCAAAACGTAACGATCAGCTACGGGAGCTATGAAGCTGTCCGCAATGTCTATTGCGAGATACCCCGCGGCAAAGTAACTGCGTTTATTGGCCCTTCAGGCTGTGGCAAGTCAACCGTTCTGCGAGCCTTGAATCGCATGAACGATCTCATTGAGGGTTGTTCTCTCAAAGGCCGCGTCGTCTTTGATGGAGCTGACCTCTATGAACCCTCCGTGGATCCCGTTGAGGTCCGACGACGGATCGGCATGGTGTTCCAGCAACCAAATCCTTTCCCGAAGAGTATTTACGAAAACATCGCTTTCGGTGCTCGCATCAACGGCTACACCGGCGACATGGACGAACTTGTTGAGCGTTCCCTTCGTCAAGCAGCTGTCTGGGACGAATGCAAAGACAAATTAAATGAAAGTGGTTACTCCCTTTCTGGTGGTCAGCAACAAAGGCTGTGCATTGCCCGCACCATTGCCATTCAGCCTGAAGTCATCTTGATGGATGAACCCTGCTCGGCACTCGATCCCATCTCTACCTTGAAGATCGAAGAGACGATGCACGAGCTCAAGAAAAGTTTCACCATCGTGATTGTCACGCACAACATGCAGCAGGCCGTACGAGTCAGCGACATGACGGCCTTCTACAACGCTGAAGCGCAGGAAGGCGGTTCAGGGAAAGTGGGCTATTTGGTGGAATTCAACGAAACCGAGAAAATCTTCAACGCACCTACCCAGCAGGCCACTCAGGACTATGTGTCGGGCCGGTTCGGCTGAACCACCGGATGGATCGGTTGTCATTCAGCCTGGACCCCGGGTTCCCCGGGGTTTTTTTGTACAAAAAAACCGGCCCTCGGGCCGGTTTTTGAAGCGGAGAGGGAGGGATTCGAACCCTCGATAGAGTTGCCCCTATACAGCATTTCCAGTGCTGCGCCTTCGACCACTCGGCCACCTCTCCAGCGGCTAGGTGGGGCAAGTGAGAATGTAGCAGGGCGTTCAGTCGACACCGGCGATGCAACGGAAACACAGGATCACAATCCACTGGCGACAAGAGCAGCGCACAATCAGTCATGACGTGCCTGAGGGGGAGTACATCCTCCAGAGCTTCGAGGCCCAGGGGGATCCACTGCCGTTCTCCTGCCGCAATGGTTGTTGCACGTCCTGCGCAGTCCGTGTCATCAGCGGTTCACTGGATCAACGGGAGGCCATGGGACTGTCTCGTGAGCTTCGTAGTAGCGGCTACGGATTACTTTGCGTGGCCAGGGCCACAGCCGATCTGGAAGCAGAGACCCAGGATGAAGATGAGGTCTATGAACTGCAGTTCGGAAGGCACTTTGGCCAAGGACGCGTACGACCAGGACTGCCCCTCGACGAGGATTGATGATGGACACCACCAACCCTGCAGCCGTATTGGACGAGGCTGGGCTCAACCGTGAAGCGATAGAGGAGCTCCACCGTCTTGCTCGCCGGGCAGCCGACGCTGGTGGGACCGTTCTTCAGTCGCACTACGGAAACCTTTCCGATATTCGTTGCAAGGGGAGAGTCGGTGACCTAGTCACCGCCGCGGATCTCGAAGCAGAAGAGGTGGTGATCAGACTTCTGAGGTCTGAAACCCCACAGGTAGGAATTCTCGCTGAGGAATCAGGAAGCCGTGGACCACAAGAGGGGCTGCAATGGGTCATTGACCCCTTGGATGGCACCACCAATTTCGCGCACGGCTATCCACTGTTTGCGACCTCAGTGGGCCTTTGCTGGAAGGGAACGCCCCTGCTCGGCGCCATCTCTATTCCCTACCTCCACCAGACCTACCACTGTTGTCCAGGGCTGGGAGCTTTCTGCAATGACAAGCCGATTGCTGTGAGCCGTTGCGAGAGTCTTGAGGATTCCCTGCTCGTTACAGGCTTCGCCTACGACCGCCACAACCGCCTAGACAACAACTACGCAGAGTTTTGTTGGCTAACCCATCGAACACGAGGGGTCAGGCGAGGTGGCGCCGCAGCAGTCGACCTGGCGTTCGTCGCTGCAGGTCTTCTCGATGGGTACTGGGAGCGAGGACTCGCTCCCTGGGATCTTGCTGCGGGAGTGGCCTTGGTACGCCTAGCCGGTGGTCTGGTCAGCGGTTATCGGAGCGAACCATTTGACTTGCACTCCGGGAACGTGATTGCGACTGGCCAGTCCATCCACACTCTGCTCACCGATGAACTGAGCAAGGTCAGGCCGTTGGATGGGGCAGGTTATGGAGCTCCTGAAATCGGGTCCATGGGATCCTGATAGGGATGTCACTGCCCTTTGGATGGCCCTTCAACCTGCCACGGGTGCTCGCGATCTGAATCCACAGCAGGTGGAGCACAACCACTGGCTCCGTGAACGGCTCGCCAGCGTTTATCGACTGTGGGGCTACGAGGAGGTTTCCCCCCCTCGCGTGGAACGCATTGACACCCTCAAGGCTGGAGGGGGAATCGCCAGCCAAGAGATCGTCCGCTTGGTCGCCGATGAGCCCTTGGGCTTGCGACCTGAAATGACCGCGTCTATTGCAAGGGCAGCAAGCACTCGCTTGTCTCAACGGACGCGTCCGCTCCGCCTCTGGGCCTCAGGCACTGTGTTTGAGAGTCGGCAGGCTGATGAGGGGCGCCAGTGCATTGAGGAAAAGCTGCATAGCGGCGTGGAATTGTTTGGTGCACAATCTCCCCATGGGGAACTCGAGCTCCTTTCACTCTTGATGGCCGCTACGGAGAGCCTTGGTTTGAAACCAAGGCATCAGGCCCGGCTCTTAGTTGGCCATGCCGCCCTAATGGATCTGATTCTGTCCCCGTTTAAAGGCGAAGAACGGGACCAGGTGAAAAAAGCTTTGACGGGACTGGATCGCCTTGAACTGGAACGGTTAGATCTCGAACCACAGGCTCATGAGCGTCTGTTAAGACAGCTCGATCTCAGGGGAGAACCATTCATGGTCCTGGAGGAGGAGCGTCGATGCTTTGGTCCTCAACCTGTGCTCAACGATCTGGAAAGGATGTTTAAACACCTGTCTCCTCTTGCGCAGAGGGGAGGGATTGATCTTCAGTTGGATCCCAGCTTCCAACCGCATTACGGGCTCTACGACGGCTTGGTCTTCCAGTTGGTCTGCCAGGGGCACTCCGCACCCGTCGTGATTGCAAGGGGTGGTCGTTACGACACCCTTGTGGCGCGCTTTGATTCCGAAAGGAAGAAAGCCAGTGGACTCGGCTTTAGCTTCTGTCTCGATGATGTCCGTGATCTACCCGGTGCTGCTCAAGCTGCTCGTCAATCATGGACACAGGTTCTGATCGCTTATTCAGACACGACAAGTCTCGAGGACGCTCTAGAAGTTCAGAGAGGCTTGCATCGGGAGGGGATAACCGCTGAGGTCATGCTGGGGCCTCTAGTGAGCCGTGAGGCTGCTGAACAGGTCTGCCAGGAGCGTTGCTGCAGCGAACTCAGGTGGCTGACTCACTAGAATTCCCACTGCTCGTTAAAACGCATGGCTCATACGATCGTCACTGATGTCTGCGAGGGCATTGCGGATTGCGTTGATGCCTGCCCTGTCGCCTGTATACAACCCGGCAAGGGGCGCAACCGTAAAGGCACAGAGTTTTACTGGATTGATTTTGACACCTGCATTGATTGCGGGATCTGCCTTCAGGTGTGTCCAGTTGAGGGTGCGATTCTTGCCGAGGAACGAGCCGACCTCCAGAAGCGACCCTAGGACGTACGGAAACCTCGCCAACCACTGGCTTGAACCGCGTGACTCGCAAGTAATACCATAAGCAAGTTCGCTATTAAATGTGATGCTGGAACAAGGCCAAATCCAGATCCACACTGAAAATATATTTCCAATCATCAAAAAGGCTGTCTATTCCGGCCATGAAGTATTTCTCAGAGAACTCGTAAGCAATGCTGCCGATGCCATCAACAAGCGGAGGATGGCTTCGATGGCGGGTGATTGCAGCGAGGGCCCAGACGGACTGATAAAGCTGACAATCAACCGTGAGAAGAAAGCAATTACTTTTAGCGATAATGGCATTGGCATGACTTCTGATGAAGTCAAGCGTTATATCAATCAGGTAGCCTTTTCAAGCGCCGAAGATTTTCTTGAAAAATACAAACAAGAACAAGATGCGATTATTGGACACTTTGGCTTGGGCTTCTATTCCAGCTTCATGGTTGCACGTGAAGTAGAACTGGTCACCAAATCAGCACGACCTGATAGCCAAGCGGTTCGCTGGACCTGTGACGGTTCGCCCAGTTTCACGTTGTCAGAGGCGGAACGAAGCGAACCTGGAACCGACGTCATCCTCCACTTGCTTGAGGACGAGCTTGAGTATCTAGAACCAACAAGACTTCGCACACTCATCCAGCAGTATTGCGATTTCATGCCAGTCGCAGTAGAACTGGAAGGAGAATCAATTAACAAGCAAAAGGCTCCATGGCGTCAGAGTCCTAGAGAACTTAATGACGAAGATTACATCGAGTTATACCGTTACCTTTACCCTTTCCAGGGAGACCCTTTGCTTTGGGTTCACCTCAACACCGATTACCCATACTCACTCCAAGGCATTCTCTATTTCCCCAAAATCAGTGGACGAGCCGACTGGGAGAATGGAGAGATTAAGCTCTATTGCAACCAAGTATTTGTCAGCGATTCGATCAAGGAAATTGTCCCTCGATATCTACTACCACTAAGGGGTGTCATTGATTCCCCCGATATCCCATTAAATGTAAGTCGGAGTGCTCTTCAAACAGATCGGAGAGTTCGGTCCATTGGCAATTTCGTCGCCAAGAAAATTGCTGACCGACTGAAGGCACTGATGAAGGATGATCCCAGTAAGTATGCGCAGGCATGGGATTCACTCGCACCCTTCATTAAAATCGGAGCTATGGAGGATGAAAAATTTGCGGAACAGGTTGAATCGATTGTCATCTTTGGTACAAGCCATCATCAAACCTCAGAGGGCAATGCCCCCGTCATGCAATCGGACTCCGGTCGAGAGCTCACGACACTGGAGGCTTATTGCTCTCGACAAAAAGAAGGAAGCGAATCAAAACGTATCCTTTATTGCAGTGATGAAATTGCCCAATCAGCTGCCCTTAATCTCTGGACAGAGCAAGGGGCTGAGGTGCTGTATGCGGATAGCATCATCGACAGCCAATTCATCCCATGGCTTGAGGCAAGGCATCAAGAGTTGAAGTTCCAGCGGGTGGACTCAGAACTCGATGAGTCGCTCCGTGACGAATCAAAGGAACTTGCCGATCAAGATGGAGAAACACAAAGTGAGTCATTGAGAGCGTTAATGAAGGAGGCGCTGTCCAATGACAAAGTCACCATTCAAGTGCAGGGTCTCAGGGGTGGTCTGGATGCACCTGCCGCCCTGATTTTGCTCCCTGAGCAAATGCGCAGGCTGAACGACATCGGGGCGCTCATGGACCAACGCCTTCCAGGGTTACCAGAGCACCACGTGCTTGTGGTCAATCGCAATCACCCCTTGGTGAAAGGCCTGCAAAGGCTGGAGGCGGGGGCTGTGCTGACCTCGTCGAGCGCGGAATCTCCAAGCAAGGTCCTTGCAAGGGATCTGGCCACATACCTCTACGACATGGCGAAGCTCAGCGTCGGAGGCCTCGATCCTCAGGACCTCCACGGTCTTCAGCGACGAAGCACGAAACTGTTGGCAGCACTGATGGAGAGGGGGGGCTGAGCCCCTGCTTTGCTAAAATTTTGGTTTGGTCCTAACGGACCGCAGATCAATAGAGGATTCGACCATGTCTCGGGTGTGCCAACTCACCGGAACACGCGCCAACAACGGCATGGCGGTGAGCCACTCTCACATCCGCACCAAGAAACTGCAGCAGGCCAATCTGCAGCAGCGTCGGCTTTGGTGGGCGGAAGGCAAGCGCTGGGTCAACCTGCGTATCACGACACGCGCTCTTAAAACGATTCAGAAGAAAGGTCTTGGCGCTTATGCCAAGTCACTTGGTATTGATCTCAGCAAGATCTGATTGCTCCTAGGGTCAAGCAGTCAGGTCCAGACCCAATGAACTTCAACCGTCGTCAGCTCCTCCGACTATTAGTTGTCGGTGGAGCTTTTTTTTGCCGTGGAAGGTCTGCTCAAGCCCTTGGTGGAACAATGCCTGCCATTGGCAGCGTTGCGCCAATGTTTGACCTGGAAGGAACCGACCGTACCAATCCTGATCAAAAACGTTGGTCTCTAAATGACTTTCAGGGACGCTGGCTCGTTCTCTACTTTTATCCAAGAGATTTCACATCAGGATGCACTATTGAGGCGCATGGCTTTCAAAGTCTCGTCAACGAATTTGACCAAGCGGGGGCCAGCATCGTTGCCATCAGTGCGGATAATTTGGAAGAGCATGAATCCTTCTGTACCAGTGAAGGTCTTGACTTTCCCTTGCTGTCAGATCCAGACGGAGCTGTGAGCCGACGCTATGGGTCATGGATGCCGCCATACTCGATGCGCCATACATTCCTCATTGACCCAGAAGGAGTGCTCTCAGAGAGCTGGACAGGTGTTCGCCCCGTCGGACACGCACGTGAGGTGCTCAGAACACTTCAGGCCGCATGCCAAGAAAATCGACGAGTTTGACAAGCAGAGCAAATTAGGGAAAGGTAGAAGTAGGCCTACATAGGCTGTCCTCTCAAGGGCAGCCTCGGAGATGGATTTTCATGGCGAGCAAAAAGGGCACAAGTTCATTCATCCTTCTGTATCACCGAACTCCCTTCGATGCGGTTGTTGATTCAGAAGGAAGAATTCAATGGGCTGACCAAAAAAGTCCTAATGGCATAATACCAACACTGAGAAATTTATTCTTGAGCAATCTAGATGGAACATGGATTGCTTGGAGAGAAGTAAATGATGAGACTGATGATTCGGTCGAACGAACACTGATGTCAAATCCAGCACCATTTGTGCTCAAGAGAATCCCTCTAAATAGCAAACAAATCAATAGCTTTTATCACGTTACCTCAAAGGAGTCTTTTTGGCCAATCCTTCATACGTTTCCCACTTACTTCGATGTCAATAATGCAGACTGGGGAATTTTTGAAACTGTGAATCAACGATTTGCCAATGCGGCCTGCGAAGAGGCGGCTGAGGGTGCAATTGTCTGGGTCCATGACTACAACCTTTGGCTCGCTCCTGGAATGATTCGAGAGCAGCGTCCAGATCTAAAAATTGCATTTTTTCATCACACTCCTTTTCCAAGCAATGACGTGTTCTCTATCCTGCCCTGGCGCGACCAAATTCTCAAAAGCCTTTTATGCTGCGATGTTGTCGGGTTTCATATACCGAGATATACAGAAAATTTTGCACGTGCAGCAAGCTGCCTCATTGGTGCCAAGAAAGGGCCAAAAGTACCTGTAGGTGCAAGATTCCTTGAATCAGGAACGGCCTTGAGCGAACCATCTGAAACGCAGGTGCTGGAATATAACGGTCGAACAATTAGATTATTATCTTCACCTGTAGGAACATCGCCAGATTTAATTCAGGAGCTTGTTCATGAAGAAGAGATCAAAAAATTATCTCAACAGATTGAAGAAGATACACGGAAGGGTAGAAAACTGATTTTGTCAGCAAGCCGAGTTGACTACACAAAAGGGAATGAAGAACTATTGCTATCATTCGAACGATTGCTTGAGCGTCGGCCAGAACTTCATGGACGGGTCGTTTTGATGTTGGCGTGTGTTTCAGCAGCAAGCGGCATGAAAATCTATGAAGACACGCAGAGATCAATTGAAGAGATGGCAGGGAGGATCAATGGACGCTTTAGCTTGATCGATTGGGTGCCAGTAAGATTCTCTACAAGAAGAATACCTTATAGAGAGATGATTGCTTGGTTTACTCGGTCAGACATTTGCTGGATCACTCCATTACGAGATGGCCTTAATCTCGTGGCAAAAGAATATGCAGCTGCAAGAAAAGGACAAGATGGCGTTCTTGTCCTGTCAGAGTTTACTGGGGCATCTGTAGTACTCGATGGCGCTGTGCTAACCAATCCTTACTCACATCGAAAAATGGATGAAGCCATTGATCTAGCCCTTTCCATGTCACCAGAAGAGCAGATCTTGAGGATGGAAAAAATGACGTCTGCGGTGGAAAGTTTTACGGTTTCAGACTGGGCTGAGGAACAGCTCGGAGCCATGAGCTAGGTGAATCAATGAAGTTCATGCAACTTCGCCGCACCACCACGACGCTGCTGATTGTCTTGCTCGTCGTAATGACATGGTTGGGTCTAAAGACTGCTCTTGCGAGCCAGACAGTGGATGTAAAGGTACTAATGCCGGCTCCATTCGCTGATGCGACGAAACCCCTGGTGGATCAGTTTAACCAAGAACATCATGGTCATATTCGTCTCTCCGTGGTCAAAGGACCGCTTGAGACAGAGGCAATCTCCGACCTTGCTATCAGCAGTTTGTTGCTTGGAAATCCACCATTCGATGCTTTATTAATGGATGTGACATGGGTCCCCAAATATGCCAAGGCTGGATGGTTGCAGCCATTGGACCAGTGGTTTGAAAAAGCGGAGTTTGAGCAGCTGGCCAAAGGAGTTCAACCAGGGAATGAATTCGAAGGCCAAATCGTCCGCTGGCCATTTGTCGCAAGTATGGGGCTTCTCTACTGGAGAACAGACCTTATGGATTCACCACCACGGACCCCAGATGAGTTAGTCAATATCAGTAAGCAATTACAAGCAGACCAAAAGGTACCGTGGGGGTACGTGTGGCAAGGACGTCAATATGAGGGATTGAGCTGTGTGTATCTGGAAGTGATTCATGGCTTTGGAGGGATTTGGTATGACCCATCCACAGGCACTATTGGACTGGATCAAAAACCAGGTCTGGCTGCTGCCAATTGGTTAACTAACCTGATCAAAGACGGCATTAGCCCACAAGCTGTCGCAAATTTTGCTGAGGCAGAATCGTTGCAGAGTTTCAAAATGGGGGAATCAGCATTCATGAGGAACTGGCCGTACGCATGGGCTGAACTACAGAAGGAAGATAGTTCCGTGAAGGGGAAGGTGGCAGTGACGACGATGGTCGCAACTAGTGAAGAAAATTCTGCAGCCACTCTAGGAAGCTGGGGATTATCGATTTTGAATGGCACAAAGCATGCGGATGAAACAGCAACAGCCATTCGCTTTCTAACATCACAGTCAGCACAGCGGACCTTAGCCATGTCTCATGGATATACCCCCACATCCACCGAACTGTTCAATGATCCTGAGTTATTGACTATTAATCCAATACTCCCTGAATTATCAATTGCACTGAATCATGCAATTGCACGTCCAGAGACTCCCCTCTACGCACAGATAAGCGATGCTTTACAACGCAATCTGAACAGCTCCTTAACCGGTGAATCCCCCTCAAACCAAAGTATGCAGGAGACAGAAATATCTACCGAATATATTATTAAATCAGCAGGAGGGCGCAGTTGATTTATCTTTTATTGCCAGCATTTATCCTCCTACTCCTAGTATATGGAGCCCCAATGCTCCATTATCTATGGATGAGTTTTCAAGCCAACTCTGTGTTAACTGGCTTGATGCCTGAATTTAATGGTGGTGCTAATTGGGTACGTATCGTTTCAGATGGTCGTTTCTGGCAGGACGCAATACAAACAGGTCGGTTTGCCGTTGTCTCGGTCGGTGTTGAATTCATATTGGCGGTTGCAATTGCTGTTTTGCTCGATCAACGTTGGCGAGGTCGAGGCACTGTTCGTGCTGTGACGCTGATCCCCTGGGCGTTGCCGACGACTGTGATGGCACTTGGCTGGCGTTGGATCTTTAACTCACCGTATGGACCATTAAATCAGTTGACCGATCTTGTTGGTATTGAAACTCTGAATATCCTTTCCAATCCTTCAATTAGCTGGATCGCAACAGTGATTGGAGATGTTTGGAAAACAACTCCCTTCATGGCCTTGATCTTGTTAGCAGGATTGCAGTCTATTCCAAAGGATCTCTATGAAGCCTTTAAGTTAGAAGGAGGAGGCAATTGGATGTGTTTACGCGACGTCACATTGCCGCTATTGCAGCCGTATATAGCAATAGCTTTGATTTTTAGATTAGCGCAGGCATTTGGGGTTTTTGATCTTATTCAAGTGATGACTGGTGGTGGCCCCGCAAGCAGCACGGAGAGTCTTTCTTTATATGCCTATTTAAATGCCATGCGGTTCCTCGACTTTGGATACAGTGCCACACTTGTTGTCGCCAGTTTCGTCCTCCTTACCTTGGTTTGCGCCACTGCCTGGATCATCGCTGGCCAATGGCAACAGATCAATCAAAAAATCGGTAGATCATGAATCGATTCAGAAGTCTGTGGATCGCAATACTCTTATCCTGGTCTCTTGGACCACTGTTATGGCAGCTTTACACATCGTTCAGTAGTGACCAAGCACTATTAGAGCCATTGACTAGTCTGGATCATCGATGGACATTAACGCATTACCGATCTATTTTAAATGGTGAACCACCATTCTGGAAATACTTAGTAAACAGTCTGATTGTTTCAGTATTCAGCACACTACTCACACTAGTTTTGGCTTTTCCTGCAGCTTACGCCATCACTAGATTGGGAAAGAAAATAGCTCGTACCTTGTCAGTTGGACTTGTCCTTGCTGCACTCTTCCCATTTGTACTTTTATTTTTGGCGCTTCTTGAATTTGCGAGAACATTCAATCTTGGTAATCATCTGCTGGCCTTATGTTTGCCTTATGCAGCGCTATCTCAACCATTGGCCATCCTGATTCTTGCCGCAGCAATACGTGATCTTCCCACTGAACTCGAAGACGCGGCAAGACTTGAAGGCTTTTCCTTGTGGCAGCGTGTACGTTGGATTCTTCTTCCACTTTTGGGCCCAGCAATTACAAGCACAGGCATTTTGGTGTTTCTCTTCTGTTGGAACGAATATCCAATTGCACTTACCTGGATAAGTGATTCAGAGCTCTTGACTTTACCTGTAGCGATTGCACGTATTGCCGGTTCATCCGTGTACTCAGTCCCCTATGGGGCCTATGCTGCAGCAACAGTACTTGCAGCCATACCTTTAATGATTCTTGTCATCATCTTCCAAAAATCAATTGTCAGTGGTCTGACTTCAGGTGCAGTAAAATCATGACCTTAACTTTAACTAACGTCAGCTTCAAGATTGGTGATCAAGAAATCCTACGTGATTTAAGTTTTACTGTTAAGCCAGGGGAATGCCTAGCACTTGTTGGCCCCAGTGGGTGCGGCAAAAGTACAACACTACGGTTAATTGCCGGTCTAGACCGACCAACATCGGGTTCCATTTACCTTGGTCAAGATAATGTGACAGATATTGCTCCAGACAAGAGACGAATTGGAATGGTATTTCAGAGTTATGCTCTATACCCACACTTGTCAGTGGCAGGAAATCTGGAATTGGGATTACGGATCAGAGGGATTACAAAATCACTTCGTATTCGAAAGGTACAGGAGGTTTTGCAAAGGGTTCAACTGAGTGATCGAGCATCCTTACGTCCGGCTCAACTCTCGGGGGGACAACGACAACGCGTTGCTTTGGCTCGCGCCCTTCTTCGTGATCCTAAGGTTTATCTACTCGATGAACCAATGAGTAATCTTGACGCACAGCTGCGCGAAGAACTACGACCTGAACTCAAGCATTTGATCTTGAAAGAGCAAAAACCAGTGGTTTATGTAACGCATGATCAACACGAAGCCATGGCTATGGCAGATCAAATCGCAGTTCTTAGAGATGGGCGGCTTGAGCAACTGGCATCTCCGACAATGCTTTATCAGAAACCTGAAAGTCTTTTTGTTGCTCGTTTTATTGGTCGACCACAAATCAATTTGATCCCCAAGGATGATGGCACAACGATCGGTATACGTCCGGAATGCCTTCGGATTGATTCTGTTGGGATCCCCTGTCGGCTTATAGAAAGGGAATGGCTAGGTTCACATCAACTCTGGCTTCTCGACTCACAACATGGACATCTCCGCATCACACTTCCAGCTGACGCTGAGCCAAATGAGACACTTCATGTCAGCTGGAATACAAACGAACAACATTGTTTCAATACTGATACGGGCAAACGCCGTAGCTAGTTTGAGCTTGACGATGGTTTCACCATGCAAGCACCAGTTAGCGAACCTCTGGTGATCTGCGGGATGGGTTCTCTGGGCCAGTTGTGCCTCGAGAGGCTCCGTCCATTTGATGTTGATCTGATCTGTGTTGATTGCAAGCACCCAGCCTGGAGATCAGAAGAGTTAAAGGCCCAATATGAGGATCAGCTAATCCTCGGGGATATGCGTCTGTCATCAACGCTCAAGCGAGCACAGGTTGGCCGTGCTCGAAGCGTGCTTTTACTGAGTTCAGACAGCACGATCAATCTGGAGGCAGCTCTGCACGTCAGAATTCTGAACACAAAGGCAATCATCGTTGTCCGATCTTCGAGCCAACAGGAATCACTAAATGACCTACTTGA
This sequence comes from Synechococcus sp. BS56D, assembly GCF_004332405.1. Lineage (NCBI taxonomy): Bacteria > Bacillati > Cyanobacteriota > Cyanophyceae > Synechococcales > Synechococcaceae > Synechococcus > Synechococcus sp. BS56D. Next base: position 81,955 of record NZ_PHQU01000003.1, read on the forward strand.
AGCCAGAATTCCAAATCTGAGAGTTGTCGATCCACTCTTGCTCAGTGCAAGTGCAATTGCCCAGTCACTGAGACCTGAGCAAGTTCCAGCTACATTTACTCTTTTCAATCAACGAATCACACTTCAGCAACATGATAGACCTGTCGATATTTCTTCGAAGTACTTATCACGAGTATTAAAGCTGGGCATCAGTACGGATGAAGATCTGAATGATCAACTAGTGCTCACTCTTAACCATCAAACAAATGTCTATGGCCGAGGTAAAGCTACGAGATCGATGAGACAGATAATCCGAAGATTATCTGTCGTTATTCTCGACTTTGGCCGATATTTAAACCATAGGGTCAAGAATATTCAATCATGGGACCTGCTAATCATAACCGCGCTAATACTTTTTATTTCTGGAATACCTTATTTTTCCAATGGCCGTAGCATTCAATCTGGATTTTTGATCACCCTTGCATTGTTAAAAGGAGAGTTTGTCGATCCAGTCAATGTGTTGATTGAGCATTCTGGCCAAGGCATTTCTTCATTGTCACCATTTGCACTCATTCTTGCTGTAACCTATGCGATTATAGGCACAATTCTAACTGCTGCAATTGTCGCCCTTATTCTCGATCAATTGCTCAGTAGAAGGCTGGGTCTCAGTCCGCGCCGTCGACTCAGCACTGGTTCGAGAAGTGTGATCTTGCTTGATGGAGGATCGCTTGCAGACTTGGTGAGTTCACAGCTTACAGCTGTGGGAATCGAGGTGCTAAGACTTTCCAGCCAGGATGATATTCCAAATCTATCGACTAGCCAACTTCAACGATGGACTCGACATACACAATTTGTTGGTGCAGGATTGCTCTCAACAGATCTTCTGAAGAATTTACGTCTAGCCCTTGAATGGCAAATGGTTTTCACCTCAAGCAGAGTTGCAATTATTACGAAGGATCTTGATGCTGGAGAGAGCCTTGAAGACCTACTTGGAGGTATCAGCTTTATTTCTACACTTGATCTTGCGGCTGACGCGTTTGTTGCAACTGCCTTTGGTGAACAAGTGGAGGAGGTGAGACGAATTAATGGACGCACAGTTTTGCTCGTAAGGTATCGTATTGACGAGCATGACACATTAGTTGGTTCAACCATTTCGCGTATTCAAGAGGGTTTTGGCGTTACAGCTCTCGCATTACGTCGAAGCCATGATCGGCATGCCAAGATCTTTCCCTCACTTGAATCAAGGCTCATTCAGGATTCAGAGCTTTTCGTTTTGGCTGATTTGCAGGGGCTGCGTCGCATTGAACTTAATCAATGCGATCCACCTCGCTGGCGACTGAAGTATCAGGTTCAGTGTCGATCTGCTCAAAGTTTCGATACGCAACAGGTCTTGGCACGACATCTGGGAATGGCACCAGGTCAATTCGCCGCATCAATGGATGGACTCTGGCATTACACCCCCACGATTGATCGAGACTTAGCGAAGCAACTTCAACATGAACTTCAGCGAATGGCTGTGCGCACTGAGCTCATCGAGACAAAGGGTTGACCCTGTGTTGCTCGCAACATCAGATCGAACCTCAATCGACTGAAATGGAATCAAGCATGGATGACCACCTTGATCTGGATACTCTGGAATGCGCGGTCTGATGTCCTGCTCTGCATCATGCTGCAGACAACCTTCCTTCTTGGAGGTGTTCTTATCCGATCCGTCAGTGCATCCGATGGATTGCCAACCAATGCTGCCCCCACTCTCCACGCCCAGACTCATGATCGTTGATTGATCTCATGACTGAACAAACATCAAGAAGTAGTGGCTATCTCGACAGTATCCCTGAACCGATTCCCCTTAGTGAACGACCAGGTGAGTGGCCAACTCAGTTATTTGTCCATGGTGGTCGGGCTCCAGTGAGCTGCCGAGTTTTGTTGATTGAACAGGAAACAACCCAATGGATTAACGTTAATGATAGAGGTGTCCTACAGCAGCTTAAAGAGCTGAACGAACCCCTATGGATTCAGATACGTGGATTGGCAGATCCAGAATTAATCAAATCCTACCTTGATGTTCTAGATATTGAACCAGAATTTTGGCCATTGTTGCTAACAGCGCCGCAACAAGCACGTATTGATTCATTTCCCTCCGCTGTTCTAGGAGTTCTCCATCAGTTCTCTTTGGCATCCAACCCCTCACATCTTATTAGTGAGCAGTTCACGATTCTTTTAGCCCACGGTTTTCTGATTACAATTCAGGAGAATCCTTTGCTTGAATTCCGTGAGCTTGAGCACTGGATTCACTCTCTCAAGTCAACAGAGGATTATCTTGATCTTGATAATTTATTCCATTATTTAATCGACGAGATCCTGGACACGCATTTGCCGATGCTTGAAAGCGTACGATCTTATCTTGATGAATTGGAGGAAGCCGCATTATTGAGACCAAAGCCCTCGGTTCTTAAGCGTGCATTCACACTGAGACGAAATCTTCGCAAGGCAAGAAGACAGTTGTGGCCCTTAAGAGATCATTTAATCTATCTGCTACGTAAAAGTCATCGACTACTTGGACCTGGTGCTCGACAAGGCCTCCATGACATGGCTGACCATGTCAATATTTTGCTAGAGATCGGCGATCGAATTCTCCATCAGGCCGACGCCGTTAATGATGCTTATATGGCAAGCACTGGCAATCGCATGAATCAAATCATGAAGACACTGACAATTGTCAGCACAATATTCGCTCCATTAACATTCATCGCTGGAATCTATGGGATGAATTTTGAAAATATGCCAGAATTGAAATGGTCTTTTGGATATGCATACTCCCTTATTTTGATGAGTGGTATTGCTGCTTTCCAGGCTTATTTCCTTTGGCGCCGGGGATGGTTCCAAGACTGGACAGGCGGCCCTGACAGTCGATCTGATCGATAACGTCTACTTAACCCCAGGCCTTCGTGGCGAGGCCAGAATAAGGTTGACACACATGGCAGTAATGGCCATCAACTCGAGAACCATCCCGCTCACTCTACTCAGCGGCTGCTCGTTCGCTCTTTGTCTCTCTGCCTGGCCTTCCTCCGCGTCAGAGGTCATCGCGATTAAAGGGTCTAGCACTGTGTATCCAATTACGGCCCGTGCTATTAAACAATTTCAGCAAACTTCTCAGGGTCGCTCCGTTCAGTTTTCTCTGAAGGAAACAGGCTCATCAGCTGGATTTCGTGAGTTCTGTAATGGCAAGATCCCAGTAGCTAATGCATCTCGACCAATCTCCAAAAAGGAGATTAGTGCCTGCACCTCAAACAATATTCGGTTTATCGAGCTACCAATTGCTTTCGATGCAATTACTATAGCTGTCAATAAAAACAATAATTGGGTCACCTCAATCACCACTAAAGAGCTGCAACGCCTTTGGAATAGGAAGGCATCTGGATCTGTGACCCGCTGGAATCAAGTTAATCACGACTTTCCTGACCAACCCATCAAGCTCTGTGGACCAGGCAAGGATTCCGGCACCTATGATATTTTCAATAAGGCCATTAATGGCTCATTAAAAAACTCCCGTTCGGACTACACCGCTAGCGAGAACGATAATGTGTTAGTGGATTGCGTTATCAAAAATCAGAATGCGCTTGCTTATTTTGGTTTTGGCTACTTTAAGAAAAACAGTTCAAAGCTGAGGGCATTGAAGGTCGTAAACCCCAAGGGTAATCCCGTGGCCCCTTCAATTGCAAATGTACAAAAGGAGCTTTACCAACCTCTGTCGCGCCCTCTCTTTTTGTACGTTAACGATCGAATGCTCAACAACGACAAGAGTCTTAGAAACTTTGTAGCCTTTTATCTTCGCCGTGCTGAATCATTAGTGAAGGAAGCGAATTACATCCCTCTGCCCTCGCGAACCTATCGTCTTGTCGAATCAAAGTTGTATCGTCACATTCTAGGGAGTTCTTTTTCTGGGACAATTCCCGTTGGCCTGACTATTGGTCAGGTGCTTGAGCAAAGCTTTGATCAACACAAGAAACCTGCTTATCGTTAAATTGTCCCAATGCCTTTTTTATGCAATTGGCTCCTCTGACAATTGGTGAGTTTAGCCACTCTTTAATTCAAGCACAATTGCATCGTATTGTTTCTCTTCAAGTTAATGTAATCGAAGATCGAGATATCGAGCCATTGCACCAGCTCCGCGTCAGCTTACGGCGACTTCGTTGTGTTCTCTTGCAATTTGAGCCGTTTCTTGATCTACCGAATGGTGTTACAGAACGAAGAGTTTCCCGCCTATGTTCATCACTAGGACTCACCAGAGACCTTGATGTTCTACAGGAACTTGTTTCCGGTTCATTTTCAACGATGCTTGGTAGTAAAACTGATGAAGAGCTTGATGCTCTGAAGAAGGCTATTGGTCGTGAGCGTAAACGAGCAGCTACCGATATGAAACAGTTTTTACGAAGTTCTACCTATCTTAAGTTTATCTCACGTCTTCAAGGCTGGACTCGCAAACCCAAATTCCACCATTCTGCATCCCAGCCAATTGACGACTGGGTCGATGAATTGATTACCCCTTATCTATCTGCTCTGTGGTTGCATCCTGGCTGGCATCTTGATCCGATCAGCCACTCGATCGAACTCCATTCATTGCGAAGTAAGATTAGACGTACTCGCTATATGCTTGAGAACATCAAAACTCGATGTAGATCTGACCTAGATATTCATCTTCGTCAATTCAGAAGACTGCAAGAACTTCTTGGAGATCTTCATGATCTCCATGTTTTTGATCATTTGATCAATGAATCAAGAATCAGAATCTCTGAAAAGCAAAAGAATCACGTGCTTCACGCCAGCCATCAACAACAAAAGCAGATTGTCAGCCTTTGGGATGTCCATAGTCGGCGTCTTTTGAGATTATCGACGCGACGCGTACTCAGTCGACGCATTTCAACTCATCCAACAAAATATCTGCATGTACGCGTGACCTCGACTGAATAGTCAGGATTTTCGATGGATCTGCTGGATGGTCAAATTGTTCTGACCAAGCCAGTAAACATTGATCAACAGTCAGTTGATTCCCAAGATCAAGGCAGGATGCCATCACCATTGATGCCGCTGCCTTGACTTTGGGGTCATAGCTCAGGGCCGAACAGGGTGCTCCAGCCAATTGTGCCAAAATCAGAGCATGTAGACGCATCGGAATCACTAACCTCGCCTTTGAGAAAATATCCAAAGCCTGATCGATTGTTTGGCATGATGAAAAAGTTGAAGCTTCTTTCAGTCGCTTCGTGAAGGCATCCAGCGTCTGAAGTTGATCTGGAAGCAGACGATCTTGATCGGCATGAAATGCCAACCAATGAATCGTCACTCCTGTCCGACTTTGCAGTCGACTCAACGCTGTGATTAAGACAGTCCATCCTTCATCGTCGAGGCGTTCAGTCGGCCTCCAACAAACGACAACATCCCCTCCCCCGATCCATTGCCGCCCTGGATGGCACCAAACAGGATCTGGACCCCAGACCATTGGAACCGATCGTTGCCAGCGACAAGCCTGTTGATAGGACACCAGATCTCGCCAGCTGATTGCTGTGCTCAAAGGCAAAACCATTTGAACCAGCCATCGGCTAACGACTCGGTTCAGGGGGCCTAATCCTTGGCCCCAAAGCAGCACCTTTGTGTTGCACACGCGGCTGATCACGATCAGCGTCAGGTAGTAGAGGAGGCTACGGAAGCTCGTGCTGTCCTGGAGGAGGCTTCCTCCCCCGAGGATCAACACATCACTCGTCGCAACCGCTTTGAGAACGGAGCGAAGGGAACGACGTTGAACCGTCTTGCTACTCGGCACCAGTTCTGATACGAGCCTTTGGTCGTAGGCCGTGATCAGCAGACGACAGCTTGTAGGAATCTGACCCACAAGAACCTGAAGTAAGGCGTCATCGCCGAGATTGTGCTCCCCGTAGTAGCCGCATAGCAGAACCCGCCTTGCGCCTTTGCCGGCTGTCGCCATGGCGGATGTTCGGAACCCAGCCATTATCGGCTCTCGAAAGGTTCTAGGTTGAGTTTGTGTCGCGCTCCTTATGCACGCTCTCTCCCTCGGAACCTGGTGGATCCACTGGACCTCGGTTCTGGAGTGGATCCTGGCGATTGTCTTGCTCCATCGCCTTGCTCGTCTTGAGACGGCACCGCGCCTGAATGGCCTTGCGCTCGCCATGACTCCTGCGTTAGTGAGTGCGATGGCGGCCTGTAGCTGGCATCTCACCGACAACAGCGAGCTCTTTCGTCCACTGGTGCTGCTTCAGGCCCTCTTCACCCTGGTAGGCAATTGCTGCATGGCTTTAGCAGCCTGGAATCTGCAAAGAACGACCCGTGCCTGACTCACTGTTGCATTTGACGACTCTGGATCCGGCTCCTCTCTTTGCTGCGTCCCTGATTCCTTATCTGCTCTTCCTGTGGTTCGCGGGACGAACGCCCCTGATTCCGAAACTCAGCAGGCTCGGCTTTCAGCTCACCATTCTTTTTGTGCTAGTCACCATCCTTGCCGCACTCTGGGCTTTGATTCGGTTCGATTCAGAACTGGTGCAGATTGACTGGCTGCACGGTGGTGCCGAGGCCTTTCTGACCTTGAGCAATGGACTGATCCTGGCCGGCCTCCTCCAACGCCATGATCAACTCAAGGGAACTCCCAGCGGTGAATAACTCTTACGAGGTCGAGACGGATCCCCTCTAAAAGCGGAGGATGAAGCGTCGCATCACGATCTGCATGATCACTTCGCTTCTGGCCATTGCTCCCGCCACGGTTTCCTGGACGCCGAAGGTGGCCCTCGTGATGGTGGTGTGCAATGTCATCGCCATTGGCATCGGCAAGGCCACCATCAAATACCCGAGTGAGGGTGCCAAACTCCCCAACCCCGCGTTCTTCGGCGGCATGGGTCACGCTGCTCTTCTGGCAACCACAAGCCTTGGGCACATCATTGGCATCGGCGCCATTCAGGGGCTTGCCGCCCGTGGCGTGCTCTGAACAGTTGTCACCATTTCTGAAATTCCGAAGACCGGTCTGCAAAGACCGGTCTTTTTTTACCCCTGCACAAGCGCCGTCGGTGTCCGGTCAAGGGGGGACGAAGAAGCGAGATTTGGGAAATGCTCGGTAATGCGATCGGCCATCTGCTGTGGAGTGAGCCCAAGAGCTTCAAAACTCTGTTGTGGTGTGGCGTGATCAACAAGGCAATCCGGAATCCCAAGTCTGTAGAGGGGGATCAAAATTCCACTGTCGTTGAGCGATTCCAGTACGGCAGCACCAAAACCGCCTGCCAGTGCCCCCTCCTCCATGGTGACGACACGGCCAATCCGCTGCGCCAGTGGATGGATGAGTTGCTCATCCAGAGGGCGAAGGAAGCGTGCATTGATGACTGTGACCTCAGTTCCTCTCGTTGCCAGAAGATCTGCCGTCGCCATTGCCCTGCTCACCATTGAGCCGTAGGCCACGATCAAGAGGTCATCACCCTGACGCAGTACCTCACCACAACCGATGGCGAGGGGCTCCCAGCCTTCTTCCATCAAGGGGACGCCTTCACCCGGGCCCCGTGGGATCCGTAAGGCGGTTGGTCCGTCATGGTGCAAACAGGTGACGAGCATGCGTTGAAGCTCCGCCTCATCACAGGGGGCCATCACTGTGAAGTTGGGAATGGCCCGGAAGTAACTGATGTCGTATTGACCCTGATGGGTTGGCCCATCAGCACCGACGATGCCAGCGCGATCGAGCACAAAAGTGACGGGGAGCTTCTGAATGCCCACATCGTGAATGAGCTGGTCGTAGGCCCTTTGAAGGAACGTGCTGTAGATCGCCACCACAGGCCTGAGTCCTTCGCAGGCCATGCCGGCAGCGAGGGTGACGGCATGCTGTTCAGCGATGCCGACGTCGATGTACTGCTCAGGAATCGCCTTCTGAAGGAGATCCAAACCTGTACCGGTGGCCATCGCAGCCGTGATTCCAACGACCCGACCGTTCTGCTCACAGAGTTTGACGAGGGTCTGACCGAAAACCTTGCTGTAGCTGGGAGGCTTGGGTGTTTTGCTGGGACGTGCCTTCCCAGTGGAGAGATCAAAAGCGGACTGTGCGTGATAGCCGACCTGATCGGCCTCCGCATAGGGATAGCCCTTGCCCTTTGTCGTGATCACATGGACCAGGACAGGACCACCAACACGGTGTGCCGCCTGGAATGTGCGCGTCATCTCGGCCAAGTCATGGCCATCAATGGGCCCCATGTAAGTGAAGCCGAGCTCCTCAAAAACAGCCCCAACCTTCGGTACGGCCAGTCGCCGCATACTGCCTTTCAGGCGATTCAGCTCGGCCGGCAATTCTCCGCCCATGAAGGGGAGATGTTTCATGCTCTCCTCAACGGAACCCGAGAGGAATTGCATGGGCGGGCTCAGGCGCATGCGGTTGAGGTAACTGGAGAGAGCCCCAACCGGTGGTGAAATCGACATGTCGTTGTCATTCAGCACCACCAACAAGGGGGTCTGAGGAAGATGTCCGGCATGGTTGATCGCTTCAAGGGCCATGCCCCCTGTCAGCGCTCCATCGCCAATCACCGCAACGCATTTGAAGTTTTCTCCGCGACGATCCCTCGCGATTGCCATGCCGAGGGCAGCAGAGATCGAGGTGCTGGCGTGTCCAGCACCAAAGTGGTCGAAGTTGCTTTCGCAACGTTTCAGGTAACCGGCCACTCCACCCTGCTGACGAAGGGTATGGAAGTCGGCGTAGCGACCCGTAATCAATTTGTGGGGATAGGCCTGATGGCCTACATCCCAGACCACCCGATCGTGATCAAGGTCGAGGGTTTGGTACAGGGCCAGGGTGAGCTCCACAACCCCAAGACCCGGGCCCAGGTGACCACCGCTGTTGGATACAACTTCAAGATGCCGCTCTCGAATCTGCCTTGCCACATCCTCAAGCTCAGCCGTGGACAGGCCATGCAGCTGATTCGGATGGGTCAATTGGCTCAGTTGCATGCCCGTCCCGCGGCCGATTGGTGCAATCTACGGTTCCTCTTGCGGATGCGGCGGTTGCGAGACTGAAGGAATGGATCACTATCTCCCCCGCATCCTGCGAGCCCGTGTCTATGACGTGGCCCGAGAAACCCCTCTGGAACCAGCAGCCAATCTGAGCCAGAGACTGGGGAACAGCATCTGGCTGAAGCGAGAGGACCTCCAACCTGTCTTTTCGTTCAAGTTGCGGGGTGCTTACAACCGCATGGTCCAGCTTGATCAGGACGAGCTGGAGCGAGGTGTCATTGCCTCAAGCGCTGGCAACCATGCCCAGGGAGTGGCCCTAAGCGCCCAAACCCTGGGCTGCAGAGCGGTCATCGTGATGCCGGTGACCACTCCAGATGTGAAGGTGCAAGCCGTGCGACAGCGCGGTGCGGAGGTCGTGCTGCACGGCGAGACCTATGACGAGGCCTATGCCGAAGCCCTGAGACGCAGTGAGGCCGAAGGGCTCTGCTTCATCCATCCATTTGATGACCCTGACGTGATTGCTGGTCAGGGCACGATTGGGATGGAAATCCTCCGGCAGTTGACCTCGCCCCCCGATGTGATCTACGTCGCCGTTGGAGGTGGTGGCCTCATCGCGGGAATCGCGGCCTATGTCAAGAGTCTTTGGCCAGGGGTGGAGATCATTGGCGTCGAACCCCATGACGCGGCTGCGATGACGCTGTCCCTGGAGTCTGGAGAACGGATCCGTCTTCCTCAAGTGGGGCTGTTTGCCGATGGTGTCGCTGTGAGGGAAGTCGGAGAGCACACGTTTGCAATCGCGCAGCAATGTGTCGACGCTATGGTGACCGTCAGCACGGATGAAATCTGTGCGGCGATCAAGGACGTCTTTGAGGACACGCGATCCATCCTTGAGCCGGCAGGAGCCCTGGCCATCGCAGGAATGAAATCCGATGTCGCTCGACGGGGTCTCAAGGATCGGCGTCTTGTCGCGGTGGCTTGTGGGGCGAACATGAATTTCGACCGATTGCGCTTCGTTGCCGAACGCGCCGAACTCGGTGAAGAGAGGGAGGCCATGCTGGCCGTTCAAATTCCCGAGCAAGCCGGCAGTCTCCGCAATCTCTGCGAATTGCTCGCATCACGAAGCCTCACGGAGTTCAGCTACCGGATGGGAGATGGCTCGCAGGCTCAGATCTTCATGGGCGTTCAGGTCCGTGACCAGGCTGATCGCGACGATCTGATCAACCACCTGCTGCGTCACGGGTACGGATGTCAAGACCTCAGTGACGATGAACTGGCGAAGGTCCATCTGCGTCACATGGTTGGCGGACGATTGCCCGTTAAAGCTCTTCAGGAATCAGGTCGGAATTGCAGCGAGTTGCTCTACCGCTTTGAGTTTCCAGAGCGCCCAGGCGCTCTGATGCGCTTTGTCAGCGCCTTGCATCCCGAGTGGACGATCAGCATCTTTCACTACAGAAATCACGGGGCTGACGTTGGCCGGATCGTTGTCGGCGTGCTGGTTCCAGAGAACGATCGAGACGATTGGAACCATTTCCTTCGGGATCTTGGCTATCCAAGCTGGGAAGAAACCGGAAACCCTGCTTACCGCCTGTTCCTCGGGCCCCGGCAAGACCCTGGCTGATCAGATTTGAGGGGGTACCTTGGGCTGTGGTCCAAAGGGGTGCCCGGATGGCCGATCTGCTTGAGATCTCTCTCCCCGCCAAGCTTGAGGCCATCCTCTACCTGAAGGGGCGGCCGGTCGGCCTCGCGGAGCTGGCCAAGCATGCAGAAGCAACAGAACGTCAGGTGCAGGAAGCGATGCTCACACTGATCGCTGCCTACGCCCAGCGGGATACAGCGCTTGAAATCACGAGCCATGGCGGCCGATACGGCCTGCAACTCAGGACGGGACTCGGAGAACTCGTGCGCGACATGTTGCCTGTTGACCTCTCCACCGCGACTCTGAGAACGCTTGCCACCATTGCGCTCAAAAAGCGCATCCTCCAGTCGGAACTCGTCGAGCTGCGAGGCTCAGGCGCCTACGACCACATCAAGGAACTGCTTCAGCAGAACTTTGTTGAGCGACAACGTCACAGCGAAGGACGTTCGTATTGGTTAAGCCTGACCGAAAAATTTCACCGCACGTTCTCCGTGCTGCCCACCACAGGCCCAATCGCCGCCGAGACCGACGATGCTGCATAGAGTCTGTGCAGACCGGCTTTCCTCGATGGCTTACGACATCATTTCCAGCCTCCTGCAGATTCTTGCCCAAACACTGCAGATCTATTCGTTGGTGTTGATCGTGAGGGTGTTGCTGAGCTGGTTCCCAAATTTGGACTGGGGCAATCCCGTGCTGAGCACGGTCAGCTCCATCACCGATCCTTATCTGAATGCCTTCCGCGGCTTGATCCCACCCCTGGGAGGACTGGATCTCTCCGCGATCATCGCCTTCATCGCCCTGAGCCTCATGGAACAGCTGCTCACTTCGGCAAGCTTCGCGTTTGCAGGTGCCGTCAGCTTTTAACGTCGGTCGCCACTGCCTCCGAGCATTCCGCGCTCGGCTCGGCTGGAGAGCTTTTCAAGGTTCGCGGCAGCCACTGATTCAAGGCTGAGGTCCAGCTCCGAGGCCAGCTGTGCGACATACCAGAGCACATCTCCGAGCTCAAGCTTGAGATCCTCTCGAATTTGCTCGTCAAAGCAGCCATCGGAATCTCTCAGCACCTTCTTGACCTTGTCAGCGACTTCTCCGGCTTCTCCTGCAAGTCCCAAGGTCGGATAAATCGGGTTTTGACCGACATCCGGATAGCGGGCGGTTGTTCTCGCGGCCTGCTGATAGCCATTCAGATCCATGGTCAAAGTGCCGGAGATGAGTCCTCTGAATCCCTGTTGTAGGGGGGAGGTCAAGTCTGGAGGGTAGATTCCGCGATGTTTCCGGCCCCCTTTGATGGCCCAGATCGATCTGAATCGCCGTACCAAGATCGTGGCCACCATCGGGCCCGCCACCGAGTCGCCTGAGCGGATCCGTGAGCTGATTCAGGCTGGCGCAACCACCTTCCGCCTGAATTTCTCCCACGGAGACCACAGCGAGCATGCTGTGCGGATTGCCACCATCCGTCAGGTGGCCAGTGAATTGGGACTGCACATCGGCATCCTTCAGGATCTGCAGGGGCCCAAAATTCGATTGGGTCGCTTTGCCGACGGTCCGATCACCCTGGCCAAGGGAGACAGCTTCGCCCTGACCTCGCGCTCTGTGAGCTGTGATCAGTCGATCGCGACCGTCACCTACGACAAGCTTGCTGAGGAAGTCACCAGCGGCAGTCGCATTCTTCTCGACGACGGGCGTGTCGAGATGAAGGTTGAGCGCGTGGACCTCGACAATCAAACCCTGCACTGTCAGGTGACCGTTGGGGGAGTTCTCTCCAACAACAAAGGGGTGAACTTTCCAGATGTTCAGTTGTCAGTTCGGGCTCTGACCGACAAAGACCGCACCGACTTGGCATTCGGACTCCAGCAGGGGGTCGACTGGGTGGCCCTCAGCTTCGTGCGTAATCCTTCCGACATGCTGGAGATTCGCGAACTGATCCGCCAGCACGGTCACAGCACCCCTGTTGTGGCGAAGATCGAAAAGTTTGAAGCGATCGATCAGATCGATTCAATCCTGCCCCTCTGTGATGGGGTCATGGTGGCCAGGGGAGACCTTGGGGTTGAGATGCCCGCGGAAGAGGTCCCTCTACTCCAGAAAGAGTTGATCCAGAAGGCCAACAGCCTTGGAATCCCAATCATCACGGCCACCCAGATGCTGGACTCCATGGCAGCCAGTCCAAGGCCCACTCGCGCGGAAGTGAGCGATGTGGCCAACGCCATCCTTGATGGCACCGATGCGGTCATGCTCTCCAATGAAACCGCCGTCGGTGACTATCCGGTAGAAGCTGTTGAAACGATGGCAACGATCGCGAGGCGCATCGAAAGGGACTACCCCCAGCGTCGGATCGAAAGCCATCTGCCCAGCACCATTCCGAATGCGATTAGCAGCGCAGTGAGCACCATCGCCAGCCAGCTCAACGCAGCGGCAATCCTGCCCCTCACAAAGAGTGGCGCGACAGCTCACAACGTCAGCAAGTTCAGGCCTGCAGCGCCAATTCTTGCCATCACCAGTGAAGTGACGGTGGCTCGGAAGCTGCAACTTGTCTGGGGGGTGACTCCACTATTGATCGCGCAGCAAAACAGCACCTCTGGAACCTTCACCACCGCGATGGGGGCAGCACAGGACCTTGGACTCCTGAAGGAGGGAGACCTGGTGGTTCAGACCGCTGGAACCCTCGCAGGCGTTGCTGGATCCACCGATCTCGTCAAGGTCGGCATCGTGAGTGCCGTGCTCGGTCGCGGCACAGGGGTGGGGCAGGGGACGGTCAGTGGCAGGGTCAGGCTCGTCCAGTGTCCTGGTGACGCCTGCAAAATCGAGAAAGGCGAGATCCTTGTGGTGCGTGACACCAGTGCCGACGATCTGGATGCCATCCGCGATGCTGCTGCAGTGATCACCGAGGAACCGGTTGAAACGGCGCATGCGGCAGTGATCGCCCAACGTCTCGGCACTCCCCTGATCGCCGGCGTTGCCAATGCGACACGCCACTTACTCGAGGGCGAAGTGGTGACACTTCAGATCCGCGACGGATTGGTGCACCGCGGCACTAGCGTCAACACAGCAATTTGAGGCACAGATGGCCCCCAAGCTGCCCATCGGTGAAACGGTGGGCATGGCCCTCAACACGCTGAGGGCCAATCGGCTGCGCAGCCTTCTGACGATGCTCGGCATCATCATTGGCAATGCGTCTGTGATCAGCTTGGTGGGCGTGGGCCGCGGTGCCCAGAACCTGGCTGAAGACCAACTGAGCAACCTTGGTGCGAACGTGCTGTTCGTCGTGCCTGGCAACAACGACACACGCCGTCAGGGAGTTGCCTTCCCACGCACCCTCGTCCTTGAAGATGCCGAGGCCATTGCCAGCCAGGTGCCCAGCGTCTTGCGGGTGGCCCCCCAGATCACCAGCAGTGAGGTGATCCAAAGTGGGTCCCGTAGTGCCACCAGCTCCATCTCCGGGGTGACCCCCGAGTTTCTTGCAGTTCGCAGCTTTGAAGTGGCTCGCGGAAGGTTTCTCAGTGAGCAAGACGAGAAGGGGGCGCGCAGTGTCGCTGTGATCGGTCCTGATCTCAAGGACAAACTGTTCCCGACCGGGCAGGCAATCGGTCGCAGCCTCCGCATTCGCAACCAGAGCTTTGAAGTCATCGGCGTGATGGCCCCCAAAGGCGCTGTGTTTGGCAGCAATCAAGACGAAAACGCTTACATCCCCCTCACGACGATGGTGAGTCGCCTGACTGGAAGGGATCCCACCTACGGCGTCAGCCTCAGCTTCATCAGCGTGGAGGCTCGGGATGAAGCGAGCACCGGACCTGCGAAATTCCAGATCACCAACCTGCTGCGTCAGAGGCATCGCATCCTGCGGGAGGACGACTTCGCGGTGCGTTCTCAGAAGGATGCGCTCACAATCGTGAGCACCATCACCGGGGGCCTCACGTTGATGTTGGGTGCCATTGGGGGGGTGTCCCTGCTGGTGGGTGGCATCGGCATCATGAACATCATGTTGGTCTCCGTCAGTGAGCGCACTGAGGAAATCGGGCTACGGAAAGCCCTTGGAGCCCGAAGTTCCGATGTGTTGGTGCAGTTTCTGGTGGAGTCCCTCGTTCTGGCCAGCCTTGGCGGTCTCATCGGTACGGCAGTCGGCCTCGGGAGCGTTGCTGCAGTTGCAGCGATCACTCCACTTCCGGCGAGCATTGGCGCAGGCACGGTGCTGCTAACGGTGTCACTCTCCGGATCAATCGGACTGTTCTTTGGAGTGGTTCCAGCCCGACGTGCGGCACGTTTAGACCCAATCGTGGCCTTACGCAGCCTCTGAATCCAGCACTCAAGCAACCAGGACTCTTAAAGTCTCCTGACTGAGATTCTTTTTATGAATCAGCGTTGGCGCCAGATTGCTCTCTGGGTTCTCCCCGTCGTTGTCGCCCTTGTGCTGGCGTGGCAGGTGATCGGCACTGGCGGTCTCCAGGCGCTGCGTCCCGGTGGTCCGACTGAAGCACCACGCAATGCGGCTGTGGCCCGCATGAGCTATGGCCGTTTCCTCGACTACGTGGAATCAGGGCGAGTGACGGCGGTCGACATCTACGACGGTGGTCGCAATGCGGTGGTAGAAGCCGTGGACCCGGATCTGGACAATCGCGTTCAACGCCTGCGAGTGGACCTTCCCGGTTTGGCTCCAGAGCTCATCAACACGCTGAAGCAGGAAGGCATCAGCTTCGACATTCACCCCCCCCGCTCAGCGCCCCCAGCCCTTGGGATTCTTGGCAATCTCCTGTTCCCATTGCTTCTGATCGGGTCTCTCATCTTTTTGGCTCGCCGATCCAACGGCATGCCCGGCGGCCCAGGTCAGGCAATGCAGTTCGGCAAGACGAAGGCCCGTTTCGCTATGGAGGCTGAGACGGGTGTGAAATTCGACGATGTGGCCGGCGTTGCCGAGGCCAAGCAAGACCTTCAGGAGGTGGTCACCTTCCTGAAACAGCCCGAGCGCTTCACCTCCGTTGGAGCACAAATCCCCAAAGGCGTCTTGCTCGTCGGCCCACCGGGTACAGGCAAGACCCTTTTGGCGAAGGCCATCGCTGGCGAAGCCGGAGTTCCGTTCTTCTCCCTCTCCGGCTCGGAATTCGTCGAAATGTTTGTGGGTGTTGGTGCCAGCCGAGTGCGTGATCTCTTCAAACGTGCCAAGGAAAACAGCCCCTGTTTGATCTTTATCGATGAAATCGATGCGGTGGGTCGTCAGCGTGGAGCTGGTATCGGTGGTGGAAACGATGAGCGGGAGCAGACCCTCAACCAGTTGCTGACTGAGATGGACGGCTTCGAGGGCAACAGCGGCATCATCATCATCGCCGCCACAAACCGTCCTGACGTCCTCGATTCCGCCTTGATGCGCCCCGGCCGCTTTGACCGTCAGGTCACTGTGGATGCCCCAGATATCAAGGGTCGCCTTTCAATCCTTGAGGTTCATTCTCGTAACAAGAAACTCGACAGCGATCTCTCGCTCGACAGCATTGCCCGTCGTACCCCTGGTTTCACGGGTGCTGACCTGGCCAATCTCCTCAACGAAGCGGCGATCCTCACAGCGCGCAGACGCAAGGACGCCATCGGCCTGGCCGAAATCGATGATGCCGTCGATCGGATCATCGCTGGCATGGAGGGTCAGCCCCTCACTGATGGACGAAGCAAGCGTCTGATTGCTTACCACGAAGTGGGCCATGCTCTCGTGGGAACACTGATCAAAGATCACGACCCTGTTCAGAAGGTGACCTTGATCCCCCGTGGGCAAGCGCAAGGCCTGACCTGGTTCTCTCCTGACGAGGAACAGATGCTGGTGTCGAGGGCGCAACTGAAGGCAAGGATCATGGGCGCTTTGGGTGGCCGTGCCGCCGAGGATGTGGTCTTCGGCCATGAAGAAGTCACGACCGGTGCCGGTGGTGACATTCAACAGGTGGCTTCCATGGCCCGGCAGATGGTGACCCGCTTTGGCATGAGTGATCTAGGCCCCATGTCGCTTGAGGGCGGCAGCCAGGAGGTGTTCCTCGGCCGCGATCTCATGACCCGCAGTGATGTCTCTGATGCGATCTCCAAACAGATCGACGAGCAAGTGCGGGCCATGGTGAAACGTCTTTACGAGGAGACCGTCAGCTTGGTGAGCTCCCACCGATCCCTGATGGATCAACTGGTCGAACGTCTGATCGAACTCGAGACCATGGACGGAGATGAGTTCCGCACTTTGGTATCAGAGACAACCACCATCCCCGAGAAGGAGCGCTTTTCACCTGTTCTTAACCCCTGAGGCTCGCCCGAATCCCCTTTCGCCACTAGCTTGAAGGAGATGATCAGTTGATTGGATGAACGACGAGGGAATACGCTCTCCCCTGGAGAGTCACTCAAGCTTTCGTGGTGACAATTGGTCACCTGAGCGCCTTGTCTTCCATCAGAATCTTGAGCAATTTGCCGAACGGGTTGGTTTGATCGTTGGCCTTCAGGCCAACGGCAAGATCGACCAAGAAACTGCCTTTGATGAGATCAAGGGGCTTTGGGGCGAACTAAAAGAAAGCAAAAAGGGGCTGATCAGATAATCAGCCCCTTTTGATTGTTCAGACAGGATGAACCGGTCGGCGATCAATCACTGAATCAATGAGACCGTAGGTAACGGCTTCTTGGGGCGACATAAAGAAATCCCTGTCGGTGTCAACCTGAATCTTGTCCAGGGGTTGTCCGCTGCGTTCGGAAAGTTCCCGATTGAGTTTGTCTTTGAGGAAGAGAATCTCATCCGCCTGGATTCTGATGTCACTGGCCTGACCACGGGCACCGCCGAGAGGCTGGTGAATCATGATGCGGGAATGCTGCAGACTGCTGCGTTTGCCCTTCGTGCCAGCGCAGAGAAGAAACGCACCCATGCTGGCGGCCAGACCAACGCAGACGGTGTGCACGTCCGGTTTGATGTGCTGCATCGTGTCAAAGATGCCAAGCCCGTCATAGACGGAACCACCAGGGGAATTGATATAGAGATAAATGTCCTTTTCTGGGTCCTCAGCTTCCAGAAACAGAAGCTGGGCCACGATTCGATTGGCCGACTCACTGGTCACTGCTTCACCGAGAAAGATGATTCGCTCACGCAGCAATCGAGAGTAAATATCAAAAGCCCTTTCACCCCGGCCCGACTCTTCAATCACGATCGGGATCATGCTGCTCATCCTTCAAGTGCACCGATCCTAACGGCGGCTTCAGCAACGCTATGGTCGTGCCACATCATTTGTGCCGAGCATTGGCCGAGCATCTGACGATCGCTGACAGCAAGCGGGCGTTCCACGCTGCATTCCCCCATGTGATCCCTCCCCTCTATCGGCGCACTGCCGATGAGCTGCTGGTGGAGCTGCATCTGCTCAGCCACCAAAAGCATTTTCAGGTCGATGCCTTCTTCGCAGTCGGCCTGCGCCAGGTGTTCGAGGCGTTCACCAGGGGATACCGCCCAGACGGTCAACTTGCTGACCTGTTCAAGGCCATTTGCTCAAGCACCGGTTTTGATGCCGAATCGATCCAACGCCTCGCTTCCGAAAGTCAAGCGGCTGTCGCAGGTCACTCTCTGGAGGATGTCCGCGGTTGGTTAGAAACCAAGGGAGAAGGGGCACCAGCACCGCTCGCTGAAGGGCTGCGTCGTGCATCAGGAAGCAGCTTTCACTACTCGCGACTCATGGCCGTGGGTGTGTTCAGCCTTCTGAGTGCGGCCCAGGGTGAATCATCAGCTGACCCCGAGCTGCTTCGAAAGCTGGCTCACGAGGTCAGTGGTGCGATTGGACTGTCGCAAGAGAGGGTGGACAAGGACCTCAGCCTCTACACCAGCAATCTCGAAAGGATGGCCCAGGCTGTAGAGCTGATGGAAGAAACGCTGCTGGCCGAGCGCCGTAAACGCGAGCGTCAGGAGCGGGATAAGGCCAGCAAGGAGCCCAAAGACTGAGGCAGACCCTTCCTCCAGGGCAGTGCCAAGGACTTCAAGGCTGCCCCCCAAGCTGTAGTTCGCCTTGGCACTCAAACCAATCAGCTTCAGCAGGATCACGGCCGAATGGCCGCAGCCTCGTCACCAAGCTGCTGGCCAGCGTGAGAGCAGGGGGCCAACGGCCAGCCAGCAGCTGCTTGCTTCTGAGCAGTGATGGTCGTGCTTGAACAACCAGTTGGTCGGCCTTGTCGTCGGCCATGACAAGGGATACCGGCGCAAGCACTGGTTGGGTGGCCACACCAAGACTGAATTGTCCTTGCTTGTTCAACCAGCGCCAGCCACCGACGACAGCCCCGTCTCGTAACGGATCACGGAACAGCATCCCGGGCCCCGAAAGGGTTGATGCGTTGAGCCCTCGATCCAGCAGGCGTGTTCGGATGGCTGCCAAGCTCTCGCCCCAGCGGGCTTGACCTCCCGCAAGGCGGGTCTGGATCAAGAGCGCCGCTTGAAATGGGCCCCCTCCAAGCGAGCGCAATTGGAGCTCAAAGGGTTGTGTCGCCAGAATCCTGCGCAGATCTGACTTGAGCTTGAAGTCTGCTTCCAGTGGTTCCTGGATGATCTTGCGGGAGAGGAGAGCACCCAGCAGATCACCCAACGCGCGACCACGGATGGTCAGCAGCTCATTCGAGGCGATTGGATCTGGGCCCTCCGTTGCGGGCAATGGCTGGGCCACGCCTGCGGGTGCCGCTTCAAATGGCCGTCGGCCAACCATTCCCTGCCAGGACAGTTTGGATCCGTTCAACTCAAGATTGAGACAGCCATAGCGAGCCACCTGAAGCAAAGGGGCCAATGGTCCACTCAGCGATGCCAGACCATCAGGAGACCAGGCAACACCAGGATCCGTGGCTAAACGATCCAGGCAGATCGCAGCCAAACCTCCGGGTACCGCCCGGGCTGGCGACGACTGGAGACGTTGCTGAATCTGTTGCCGATGCAGCGGGTCAGCACCCGCGAGCAAAAGCCCCTCCAAGCTGGTGAGTGTGAGCCCCTCACGCTCATTCGTTGGCAACAAGCGAGCTGGAACAACGAGATAGGGCTGACCATCTGCTGCCCAGACCTGCCACCAAAGCCCCGAACCCTGCTTTTTCCAGAGCGATTCAGAGCGACGTAAACCAAACCTCTGGGCCCAGATGGAGGGCACTGGCCTTGAGGGATTCCCACGAAATGACTGGACCAACTGCATGGATGCCAACAATCTGGCCATGCCACGACGTTGGGACAGGGGTTGATCAGCACTGGTGCCGGAGAGCAGGATTCCGGCACCTCCGGCAAAGCAGAGCAACATCAATGCTCCACCGGTGATGGGATGACGACCGAGGAGGTCCCTCAGCTTTTGCCAGACGCGGTTCGCCGCCTTCGTCGGTCGCGCCATTCGATTGTGGAGAGATAGATGACTGACCCTGTGACGAAGACCAGCAGGAGAGCAGCCGTAAGGGCTAAAGCCTGGCCTAGCCCTGGATTGCTCACAACTTCAGACACCTCAGAAGTTGATGGAGCCGTCGCCGTTGCGGCCCCAGACAACCATGGCAATGGAGAAACTGAACATCGCGGCCAGGGAAGCCCAGGCGAAGGTGAACAGCATCGGGATCAGGCGAGTGCACTGAGTTTAACTAGCCTGCTGACCGATCCTGTCCACGACGTGCAAGTTGTCTCATGAACGTCACATCGCCTGGAACGACCAGCATCCTGGAGCGATTGAGCAGGGAAGCGCCCTACCCAAACGCCAGGGTGATTGTGCTCGACGATGACGTGAACACCTTTCAGCACGTTGTGGACTGCCTTTGCCGAATCATTCCTGGGATGGGAAGTGATCGAGCCTGGACGCTGGCTCACCGCATCGACAGCAGTGGATCTGCCGAAGTGTGGAGTGGCCCCTTGGAGCAGGCTGAGCTCTATCACCAACAGCTAAACGCAGAAGGATTGACGATGGCGCCAATCGAAAGACTCTGAGGTGTTTGTGATGTCACCAGCATTCAAAAAGGGTTTCAAGATTTTCATCATCGTCTTGATGTTTATCTTGGCGGTCGTTCTTCTCCAGCGCTATGGGCTTGAGCCGCTACAGGCTGCTGTTAAAGAGATGGGCTTCTGGGCTCCATTGGGGCTCTTTCTTTTGCGTGGCATAAGCATCATTCTCCCAGCTTTACCAAGTTCTATTTATTCGCTCCTAGCCGGTTCACTACTTGGCTTTAAAACTGGCTATCTAACCATTGTATTGTCAGATCTTGTTTTCTGTAGTGCAGCATTCTTCATGGCCCGCCGCTGGGGGAGGGGACCAGTGAGCCATCTTGTTGGCCACAAGGCAATGCAAAAAATCGATGGCTTTAGCAAGAACCAGCTAGAGGGGAATTTCTTCCTAATGACAGGCTTACTGATGACGGGTCTTTTTGATTTTCTCAGTTACGCCATTGGAATCAGCCGCACCCATTGGCTGATCTTCGCTCCAGCTCTTGTCATCAGCGTGTTGGTGAGTGACTCAATCCTGGTTGCCGTCGGTGCAGGCGTGACCCAAGGGGCTGGTCTGATGCTGTTTCTTGCCCTGTTAGCCATGTTTACTCTTGCCGTGCTCACAGGACTGCTCAAAAAGCGCTCGGCGACGTCTGACAATCCTTAGGCACAGGATGGACCGAGCGAGACGCGACAGTGTCAGCCGCATCAATCAGCCTTGAAATTTCAACAGCCTTGAAGATTCAACAGCCTTATCAGGCCGCAGGTTGTCGAGTGGAGCGCGTCAACCTCAACAACACTGTGGTACGCAGGCGTGACGTTTCAGCGTCAAGGACGTAGCGCATGACCCGTCCCGGTGAGAAGGCAAGCCCTCGAACCTCAAGCCCGTGAAGCTCGGTCGTCAGCACACGCACTTCCGCACCGAAACGCTTGCCCAGCGGTCCGGTCACCTGATCACGAAGAGCATCCACTGACTTGAGCATCAGGCAGAAACGTTTGTCTTCCTTTGTCGTAGCCAATCTCGCTAATTTCGACCAGTCGCTGAGCCGCAGCCCCGTTGGGACGTCTGGTTATCACCCACAGCACCTACGTGGAGGGCCTGATTCCCTGGCTTCAGGCGCTGGCCTCAGACCCTGAGATCAAGACCATCACGCCAGCCGTGATCAGTCGTGTGCGAGGACGCTCTCCAGAGCTGCAGCTCAGGCTCTCCACCGCCATGCGCGGTGGGCACAAACTGGTGGCGCGCCGGGGAAGCAGCGCCCAGGAGGTGTTCATCGTCACCGGGCTGAGTCGTGACGAGCTGAGCCGACGCATCGCCAACAGCAGGCCGACCTGACACTGGCGATCGACCGAGCAGCAAAGGGGTGGACCGCCATGCCGTGCGAGCCCCAGTGATCGACCTGGAAGAACCAGAAGGGGTTACAAAGTGGGGATTCGTTTCCGGCTCCAGGGCCGGTCTACGTCTCCTTCACGACAGTCACCCCAAGTCGATAGAGAGTCAGATCAGAGCACTAGAAAAGGCCGTCACCAACATCGCAGTCCGAAATCAATTTAAGGGCAGCGGCCAGATCGAGCGGATGACCTTGAGCCGATCAGCGGCCTCACGGGAGCGCTGTTCGACACCGTCAGACTCGAGGAGAACGGTCACGTGACCGAGCTTGCGCCCTGGACTCTCATCGTTTTTGCCATACCAGTGAAGATGAGCACCTGAGAGCTGTTGCAACCGCTGCAAGCGCTCCTCAAGAGGTGCTGCCTGCTCCGCTTGAAGACCCAGCAGGTTGACCATGAGTGCCCCTGGACAAATCAGCTCAGGATCAGGGACAGGAAGATCGGCCGTGATGCAGAGCTGCTGGTCAAATTGACTGCTGCTGCAGGCCTCAATCGAGAAGTGACCAGAATTATGGGTACGGGGCGCAATCTCGTTGACCATCAGACCGGCCGGGCCATAGAAGAATTCCAGGGCCATCACGCCCACATAACTGAGCTTGGTGAGCAGGGAGGCCGCCATGTTGTAAGCGGTGGCTTCCACGAGCTGCTCAACGGAAGCGGGTGCCAGAACCCAGTCACAGACTTGATGGGATTGGTGGGTTTCCACCAAGGGAAGACTGCGCACACGACCGAAACGATCACGGCTCACGATGAGAGCGAGCTCCTGCTCGTAGTCGATCCAGCTCTCCAGTAACCAACCGGCAGGATCCACAGACCGCAGTAAGTGTGCCAGTGCATCGATGGAGTCAAGAACCCTGGTTCCCTTGCCGTCGTATCCACCACGGGCAGCCTTAGCCATCACAGGAAACGTCCATCCCTTCGGCAGAGATGGGGCACCTGGATCAATCGAGCGAAGCGGTACCCAAGCGGGTCCTGGAATCGACAACGTATCCAGCAATTCCCTTTGCTCAATTTTGTCGACAAGCGGAGCAAGGCTGGCGAGGGAAGGACGGAAACTCACCCCCTGGCGTTCGAGCGGTTGGAGTGCATCCAAGGCAATCCACTCGTTTTCAAACGTGACCGCAATGCATCCCTCCACCAATCCACGGGTGGCGTCCGGATCGAGAGCATCCGCTTGCACCAGCCGACTGGCACCAGCAGCAGCGGGATCCTGGACCGATGCGGTTTGTACAGCAACCGTCACTGACCGCTTTGCAGCAGCCTCCACCAGCATCTGAGCCAGTTGACCACCACCGATCACCCCGATGGAGGCCCCGGATCCACCGCCGTTGCTGCTGTTCATCGGTGGCATTGCGGGCTCCTCAGAAGGATGCCATCCCAGCTGTCGACCTGCCGCAGAAACGATGATCAGATCAAGCCACGATCACCCGCAGCCAGCCAGCGGATGGCTGTAAGCAGCATGACAAGCAGGAAGAGAGCGAGGCCAACGGTGCAGGCGTAGCTGATTTCCAGTTCCGCGAAGGCTTGGTCATAGACGTAGTACACCAGAGTCTTGGTGGATTCCGCCGGCCCGCCCTGGGTCATGAGAAACACCTCCTCAAACACCTTCGTTGCTGCGATCGCAGAAATCACAGAGACCAGAGTCACGTAGGGCCTCAGAAGCGGCAGGGTGATGTCGACATGTCGTCGCCAGCCCTCACTCCCATCGAGGGCCGCCGCCTCGTAGAGCTCCGCTGGAATGCCTTGAAGTCCTGCCAGAAAGATGACCATGTAATAACCAAGGCCCTTCCAGAGGGTGACCAGCATCACGGAAGGGAGCGCCAGCAAGGGGTTCGTCAGGAACCCGATCGGTTCGAAACCAGCACCGGCCAGTGCAGACAACCAGCCGTTGATCAGACCGTTCTCGGCATAGAGCCATCGAAAGGCAATGGCGGCCACAACAATCGACACCAGGACCGGGGTGTAGAAGGCAGCCCGCAGCCAGTGCATGCCTGGGAGACTGCGATTCACCAGCACCGCCAAGCCAAGCGATCCGATCACCACCGGCGGCACAATCCCGACGAGATACAGCAGCGTGGTGCCCAGAACCCGATAAAACATGGGATCGACACTGAGCCTTCTCAGATTCGCGAATCCGACGAAGCGCAGCGGTTCACTCACATCCAGGCCCGTCTGCGTGAAGCTCATGACGAGAGCCATCAGGGCTGGCACCAACACCGAAAGTGCCAGCAAACCAAGGGCTGGAAGTAAAAAACCCCAGGCTGCAACAGAGTCGCGAGCACGGGCGCGATCGGGTCCGATCACCATCAAGCCTGCTGAAGCTTGTGCGGAGCGTAGGCGGATTCCTCCAGCTGAACGGCAGAGTGGGCAGTGAACAGGCGCAGAACCTTTTGATCGCGGTGGAAAGTTCGGCTCGCATTCCGGTCGCGTTGGAACGCAACCCCTATGAGGTTTTGATCGAGCGCCATGGCCTCAACAGGCTTGGCGACGAACTGCTTCGCTCTGGGGTGAAGACCGGCCGAAAGATCCTCATCGTGAGCAACCGCGATGTGGCTGGTCCCTATGGGGAGCAGTGCATCGATGCTCTGAGATCAGCGGGCTTTGACCCATCGCTTTTGGTCATCGAAGCCGGAGAGGAGCGCAAGAACCTGGCCACCATTCAGCAGATCTATGACGAAGCCTTTCGTCTCCGGCTCGAGCGAAGCTCGCTGTTCGTAGCCCTCGGTGGTGGAGTTGTGGGTGACATGACTGGATTCGCTGCCGCCACCTGGCTGCGGGGTCTAGCGGTCGTTCAGGTTCCGACCACCTTGCTGGCGATGGTGGACGCGGCGATTGGGGGCAAAACCGGAGTCAATCACCCGGGTGGAAAAAATCTGATCGGAGCGTTTCACCAGCCGAAGCTCGTGCTGATCGATCCCTCCACCCTGCCCAGCCTTCCAGAACGGGAATTCCGCGCTGGCATGGCCGAAGTGATCAAGTACGGCGTGATCGGAGATGCGGATCTTTTTGCGCAACTCGAGCAGGGGGGGAAACTGAGCAGCGTCGAGGAAATGGATCCATCCCTGCTGCAGACAACACTCGAGCGATCAGCCCAGGCCAAAGCCAGGGTGGTTGCTGCCGACGAACGGGAGGGGGGTCTGCGCGCCATCCTCAACTACGGACACACGTTTGGTCATGTGGTCGAAAACCTGACGGGCTACGGGACCTGGCTTCATGGTGAAGCCGTGGCCATCGGCATGGTTGCCGCTGGTGAACTGGCTGTTCAACGCAATCTCTGGAGCCGCGAAGACTGTGATCGGCAACGACGTCTGATCGCGCAGGCGGGCCTACCCACCGCATGGCCAACCCTGAATCCGACAGCCGTCCTTGACACCCTCACAGGCGACAAAAAAGTTCAGGACGGAAAGGTTCGGTTTGTGCTTCCTAAGGCCCTCGGCTCGGTGACCATCGTCAACGATGTTGAGCAGAGAGAAATTCTGGATTGCCTGTCCTCGCTCACTGAGGAAGCGGCTCCCTGAGGAAGCGGCTGTTGAACGTTGCTCCCCGGTCGGGCCCCTGGGAAGAGCGTTCAAACGCGATCCAACGGAACTCCCCCAACCCAGCAGGATCCACCAGCCTGAGCAGGGCTTCTCGACGCTGCAGAGCCTGGGCAAGTTGCGATGAGGGCATGTGCTGAAGAGCCTGGAGCCGTTGCGCTAACCCCAGAGAGAGCAAGGCCTCGCCCTGTCGGCAAGCCCCATGACTGAGCCATCCCTCCTCCTCCGCCATGGCGATCAGGGGCTCAAGGCAGAGGTGCGCTGTCAGATCACTCTGCCCCGCATCACGCAACAACTCCTGATGACACTGCTGCTGGCGATAGGCCAGCAAGGTTCCATCCCGGCGTGAAGGGCTGTAATAACGCTTCGCTTCCAGTGCGTAATCCACCACCAACAAGACCCCTGACTCCAGTGCCGTGGCCACCTGATGCAACCAAGGCCTTACCCCTGGATGCCATTCACTACACCAGCCCTCGGAGGTTCCATCTGGAGGAATCTGCAGGCCACAACGTGATGTCGCCCACGCCAAGTCATCGACAAGTTGCTGATCGAGCGGGAGTGAAACCCAGGCAATCTCAGGCTCCAGGATCATGGTCTGAGGTGATGAACGCTCAGGGAGCAAAACCACCCCAAGCTTCTTCAGCGTTCCTTGTTCAAAAACCAAGCGCTCAACGGCGAACGCATCGAGCAGTTCGTGGGCAATCACGACCCCGACCACCGGTGATGCCATCAGATCCTCAAGTCGGCTCCAACGCACAGGGATGGCATCAGTCACAGCAGCAAGGCGTTCCCGCTGTCGTTGCTGCATGCCGGGATTGCTCTCCACGAGAACAAACTCGAGCTGATCACGACACTCAGGGGAATGCTCCAGAAGAAACGAAAGAAGGTCATGGGCAAGGTGGCCCTCCCCTGGTCCCATCTCCACAAGGCTGAGCCGATTGGAACGGTGATGGCCCCTCAGTTGCTCAAGCCAATCCAGCACCTGAAGGCCCAGTAACTCTGCAAAGTCGGATCCAAGAGAGGGGGAGGTCGCAAAGTCCCCATGAGGACCAATCCTTAGAGCACCGCTGCCATAGGCGCCATGCACAGGGTGGTGCAGGGCGAGGTCCATAAAGCGGCAAAAACTGATGCAGCCGCCCTCTTGTGCAATCGCCCGGGCCAACCAGGGCGGGCACGGCACACCGGAACGATCCATTCGAGAGAATGCTGCAACTGCATCATGGCCATGGGAGCACAACGCGGAATCAAAACCCTCCTGGCCGTTGCGTTCGCGCTGCTGCTGACATTCGGAGCCCGACCAGCACTGGCCAGCGACAACCCTGAGCTTCTGCCCGACCATGCCACCCCGGTGATCGACCTAGCCCGGGCATTCAGTGAGCGCCAGAAGGGTGACCTGGAGGAATCGCTCGACGCCTTTGAAACACGCAGTGGCTGGAAGCTGAGGGTGCTGACCCAGTACGAGCGCACCCCAGGTCTGGCCGTCAAGGAGTTCTGGGGGCTCGATGAACGCAGCTTGCTGCTGGTAGCCGATCCCCGCGGCGGCAACCTTCTCAATTTCAACGTGGGGGATGCCTTCTTTGCCCTCATGCCACGCACCTGGTGGGTGGAGCTGCAAACCCGTTACGGGAACCAGTATTACGTGCGTGACCACGGGGAGGATGGAGCGATCCTGGCCGCCATCGATGCCGTGGAGGTCTGCCTCGACAGGGGTGGATGCCAGGTGGTTCCAGGATTGCCTCAAGAACAGTGGCTCTGGACCCTCTCGACGGCCATTCTCGGAGGTTTGATCGCTGGTTTCGCTGCCTACCCCAGAAAACATGGGGAGGTGATCTCCTGGTCGTGGCTCCTCCTACTGTCACCTCTCTGGGTGATGTTGTTCGGGGTGTTTGGAATCGCCCCAGTGGTCACCCGCACGAGCGAGATCCTTCCTCTGCTTCGCAATGGGCTGGGCTTTGTCGGAGCCGCAGTCTTGGCCTATCTGATTGCAGGGGCCACGGTTGGCAAGGATCGCCAAGGGGCTGAGGAATCTTGACGCGGCAACAGCTGAGCAGTCTGTCGAGACGTCAGAAACCACAGAGGATGGTTGGGCCAGTGCAGACAGGCCGTTTCGGGCCTGAATCATGTTCGGTCTGGGGCTTGGACTGACTGCTGAGCAATTCGCGACGCTGATCCCGCACCTGGCGGAGTTGAGCCAAGGTGACGCGGTAAAAGCCCTGAAGTTGCGAAAAACGCTTCACAGGCTGACCGTAGTAGCTCGACCCACGCAAGGTCGGGAATGAGGCCCATTCCGGTGCAAGCAGAGCGGCGAGCTGTGGTGTCATCACACCAACGTCGGTCAGGGGAAGAGCCTTACGCCGTTGAATCAGGAAGAGGGCGCCTTGATCCTGGGCTTCAGGGCCGAAACCCTGCACACCAATACTGCGCTTCACCAAGTCCCAGGTGAAAGGCATGAACTGATAAGCACCTGCTGCGGCACTCGCGTAGCGGGAGGAATAAATGACCCGATTGGGATGGCGATCGAGAGAGGCCATCAGGCCACCGCCAAACATCACTCGATAGCCGAGGTCACGACCGCCCTTCCAGGTGCCCTCCGCAAAACGAATGGTGTTGAGCAAGGCCCTGCGTTCCGGTGTGATCACGTAAGGAAGAGCAGAGGGTCCGGACTCCTCAGGGAGCGTGACGGACAAGGACCGAGCCGAGGGTTCGATCGAGGGGAGGGAGACGGTGGATGCCCGGGCTGGACTGAAAGAAACCCCAATGGGCACACTTGCAACGACCGCTGCAACGACACGACAGGCGGACGAAACAAGGGAGGCCATAAAAAGCGTTCGGAGGTCAAAAATGCAACAGCGAACGCGCAACAAATCAGAAGCGGATGAAATGCAGCGCTGTATCAAATGAAACGAATCGCCGAAGCAGAGTGAAGAAAATCGGAAAAAATTCTTCAGACAGCGGAACTTTGTCGAAACAACTGACCCCGCCCAAGCGATCAAGTGCCAGTCACAATATTGTCTACACAGTAAATTTTCGAATCAATCGCCAAGATAATGATTGAAATCCCTGGCCAGGATTGAAGACTCAGCAGATAGGAAAAGCCAAAAAAGTTTGGATCAGCAATCCTGATCGTCACCTCAACAGCAATCAAGAATCGCCTGCGCCGCAACTGCTGCACCATCATTGGCAAGGGGACCGTCCTTGGCCGGATGCAGCGGTTGGTCCAATTGCCAATCACCCGTTTCCAGCTGGTGGCGACTCAGAATCCGATGCCGACCATGACGTTGAAGGCCGTCCATCAAAGCTGTGGCCTCAGCAAAACCGCTGCGCGTCACCACATGCAGACCCACATCACTCGAAAGGGCCTCGCAGAAACTGCTGTAGCCGGGTTTGCCCAGATGCCGCTCACAGTGGGGAAGAAGATCCAGGGGGCGAACACCCTCCGGTAAGAGCAACACATTCGAGCAAGCAGCAAGCCGTTCCCGTTCAGAGGCAAGCGCCGGCTCGCTGAGCACAAATCGATGGGATGACCAGCCGCGAAGCAAGCGGTCATCAAGGGCAAAGCCCAAACCACCGAAGCCGACGAAGACACGAGGCCTCGCATCGGAGGACAATGCCTGCTCGAAGGACCTCGGGAGGGGCCTCGGTTGGCTCGCTGTCAGCCCGATGGAGATTTCTCGCAACCCCCAAGGCATCGCCAGCGAAAACGGACAACGCAAAAGCAAATCACCCCTGGAGTAGGCCTCTGCTGCAGCCTGCGCGTAATCGCTGAAAGCGCCGCCGAGAGGGGCATAAATCTCATCCCATCCGAAATTCGCCATCCAGACCAGCGGAACCCTGAGGCGTTCCGCGAGGGAAGCTGCCGCTGGTGGCACATCCCCGACAATCAGTACCGGCGAAGACTGCGCTGCGAGCCAAGCCGCTTCAGCGGCAATCTGATCAGGTAGTTCCTCGTGGAGATCAGCAAGAGCGGCCAGTGTCGCCTCGGGATCCGTTCCGAGGGCATCGGACTGCACCATGCCCACATCCCATCGACAGCGTCGCAACTCCACTGGCAAGCCTCGAAAGACAAGGCCCAGAAACCTGGGATCCACTGCCGTACTGACCACCAGCCTTGATCCAGGAGAAAGACGGTGCAGCTCCGCAAGTACGGACGCGTGACGAGCAGCATGACCAAATCCATGGCTGCTCAGGCAGGAGTAGATCAGCACCCAACCACCTCAGGAGCATTGCGGTGCCAAAGGGTCTCTTCGAACACCAGGGTGCCGTCGTCTCCATACCAACGGTGGCTGGCATGGCAGAGCTCACATCCGCTGAACTCCACCCAGGACCAATGGGTGAGTGAACGGCCATCAGCATCAACGCCCCGCCGCGGGACACAGGCCGCATTGAGATAGGCCGTACCAAGCCGATCCTGAAGGAAGGTGCAACGTTCACCCTGGCCTCCTTTAAGGCGATGGTGCATGTGACCAAACACCACGAGGGGGACCTCGCGTCTCTGTCGGATCCGGTCAAGAGCCAGAGCCAAGTCTTGATCTCCCCAGTCGATCGCAGGGCGTTTCCAGTCCCGGCCACAGGGACTGGCCGCATCGGACCCCAGGCCCGAGGGACCCGCGTGGGCGAGAACCACGAGGGGACGATCCTGAGGAGCCTGCTCGGAGGCCTGCACGATTAATTGAGCGGAGGCTTCTAGCTCGATCGGACCGTAGGTGGCGGCCATGGCGCGGGAGAGGTGAAATCCACCCCCGGCGCTACCTGGCCGCGCACCAAGCACTGATAGGGCTGGTGCCGACCAATTGCGCAAACTCCAGGCGCAGTGACGATCCCCCAGCACCTTGACCTGGCGCTGAAACAACTCGCCGGTGGCATCTTTGCCCCGATCGTGATTACCAAGAATTACCGCAGTAGGGATTGGCAGAGCGGCAATCGCTTTGACCAAACGCAGATCCCCATCACTGAGGTCCCCCACAAACAGAACGGCATCCGGCTGAAGCTGGTCTAGAAGTCGGGCGTCAAGATCGTTCCACTGGCCATGCAGATCTCCGGCAATGGCCAGACGCAGCCTGCGAGGACCAGACGTCTGCACGGGCTGCGATGCAGGCTCTAGCGATGGAGACGCTTGCAATGCAGAGAGTGGTGATGCCTAGGCTGTTGCCATCCTGCCTCAGATGGTCCTGATGACCGCTGTCACTGCCAACTCGAAGGCCCCAACAGCGGTACCGGTTGACCTTGCTGCTGCGATCCAGGATCTGAAGCGGAAACGCAATGCCGTCATCCTGGCGCACTACTACCAGGAACCTGAGATTCAGGACATCGCCGACTTCATTGGTGATTCCCTCGAGCTTTCACGTAAAGCCGCTGGCACCGATGCTGATGTGATCGTCTTCTGCGGCGTCCATTTCATGGCGGAAACCGCGAAGATCCTCAGCCCCCAGAAAACTGTTCTCCTGCCAGATCTGGATGCCGGCTGCTCCCTTGCAGATGACTGTCCGGCCGATGCATTTGCTGACTTCCGCGCCCGCCATCCCGACCACATTGTGGTCAGCTACATCAATTGCACTGCGGCTGTCAAAGCACAAAGCGACCTGATTTGCACAAGCAGCAATGCCGTCGATCTCGTCAGGCAGCTTCCTGCCGATCGACCGATTCTCTTTGCGCCTGATCGCAATCTCGGTCGCTGGGTGCAGAAACAGAGCGGCAGGGAACTCACGCTCTGGCCAGGGCGCTGCATCGTGCACGAAACCTTCAGCGAAGAAGCGGTGCTCAGGCTTCAAATTGAACACCCAGCTGCCGAGGTGATCGCCCATCCTGAATGCCTCGAACCGCTGTTGGATCTTGCTGATTTCATCGGTTCCACCAGCAAACTGCTCCATCACGCAGAGAGCAGCAGCGCCGAAAGCTTCATCGTTCTCACTGAACCGGGCATCCTCCACCAGATGCAACAACGCATTCCTGGGAAAACCTTTTTAGCTGTGCCAGGTCTGGATGGCTGCAGCTGCAATGCCTGCCCTTACATGCGACTGAACACCCTGGAAAAGCTCTGGCGCTGCCTGTCCGTCGGTGCCCCAGAAATCGAAATGGATGAGGATCTTCGGCTGCGTGCCCTGCAGCCGATTCAACGGATGCTGGAGATGAGCCTCTGATTGAACGCACTCCTGAAGGGCTCTACTGCCACGCGGCAGAAGCCTGGATCGATCCGATTCGACCTGTACGCCGGGCTCTGATTACCCACGCCCATGCCGACCATGCCAGGGCTGGGTGTGGTGAGTATTTCGCCGTCAACGCCAGTGAAGCGATCCTGCGCGAACGGCTTGGGAGTGGAATCAGGCTGAACACAGTCAGTTACAGGGAACAACGGCGTATCGGGACAGTTCTGGTGTCGTTTCACAGCGCAGGACACGTGCTTGGAAGTGCCCAGATCCGTCTTGAGCATGAGGGATCTGTCTGGGTGGTAAGCGGTGATTACAAACGCTGCACAGACCCCAGCTGCGAGCCCTTTGAATCCGTGCCCTGCGATGTCTTGATCACTGAGGCAACGTTTGGTCTTCCGATCTACAGGTGGCGAAGTGGCGAGCAGGTGGCGCATGAGATCCGCACCTGGTGGATGGGGGAGCGATTGAGACCTTCACTCCTGTTCTGCTACGCCTTTGGAAAAGCCCAACGGGTGCTGGCGGAACTGAAAGCCATTGGTGTCGACGATGAGGTGCTGCTCCACGGAGCGGTGGAAACGGTGACTCGCCATTACAGGGATGCAGGCATTCCCATGACGGCCAGCCGTCCTCTGAGCGATCTTCCCCGAAATGCAAGCCTGGAGGGTCGCCTCATCCTCGCTCCCCCTTCCGCCCATCGATCCGCTTGGATGCGCCGCTTCAAAACACCGCAGACAGCCTTCGCATCTGGCTGGATGGCGGTGCGCGGAGCACGCCGCCGCAGGGGCTATGAACGAGGCTTCGTCCTCAGTGACCACGCTGACTGGCCTGGTCTCGTTCAAACCGTGAAGGAAAGCGGTGCCCGTCGTGTCTATGTGACCCATGGACAAAGCGATGTGCTGGCGCGTTACCTACGAGACGTCGAGGGACTGGACGCTGAACCGATCGAAGCGCTGCCTGCAGGAAGGGTGAGTAGCGCCGACAAGGGCAACTGACCTAGCGTCGTCCGGTTGCAGACTCCTGCCATGTCGCGTCTCTTCCTGGTCTGTCTGGCCACCAGCCTCGCCATCGCTCCCGCCCTGGCGGCTGACATTGAGG
Organism: Synechococcus sp. BS56D; assembly: GCF_004332405.1. NCBI lineage: Bacteria > Bacillati > Cyanobacteriota > Cyanophyceae > Synechococcales > Synechococcaceae > Synechococcus > Synechococcus sp. BS56D. Next base: position 114,628 of record NZ_PHQU01000003.1, read on the forward strand.
AGATCTCGATCGAGCGCATCCAAACGGTGATCTTCCCTGCCGATGGAGCCGAGGCCGCCGCCGCGATTTGCAACGGCCTGGCCGATGGATTGTTGAACCGTGACGGAATCGGCGTGGATCTCGCCCGCCTTCAGAACGCTCTCGCCACCAGCGGCAACCCGGATCAAGTGAACCGCTACGTCAACGGTTTCAACCAAACGGCGCAGGCACGCCAGGGCTGCAACATCAGAATCAGCGATCCGCAAAACACTGACCTCTATCAGTGGCAGTACTGATCGGTGCAGGCGTTCGCGGACCTCATCGATGACCTGGACGCCACCAATGGCTCAGGACAGAAGGTCCAACGCATCGCCGCTTATCTCCAGGAACAACCTCCTGAAGATTCCGCCTGGACACTGCTTCTTCTGATCGGTCAACGCCGCAGGCGTTTGATCACAGGCCGCCGACTGCGGGATGTGCTTCAGAAGGAGAGCGGCATGCCGTCCTGGCTCTTCGCTGCCTGCCACAGCCAAGTTGGCGATTCAGCTGAAACCATCAGCCTTCTCTGGCCACAACTTGCAACGGAGCTGCCACGGGACTCCCGACCCCTGGGGGCAGAGCTGGAGCCACTCATCCTCCAGATGAAACACGAGCCCCACCTTCACTGGTGGATGGAGACTCTGCTCCCAACCATCGCAGCCCTTGACGAGACGCTTCAGGCGCAGGCTCTCATCAAGGTGTGGCACCAACTCGCGCCCGAGCGACACCTGCTGTTGAACAAACTGCTCACCGGCGGCTTCCGTATCGGCGTGGCCAGGGGATTGGTGGTCAAGGCGATCGCTCGGGGTTTTGACCTCGAGGAAACGGTGGTCCTCGAACGATTAATGGGTCCCATGGAAGCCACGGTGCCATGGTTTCAACAACTGACGGCTCCGGTGGTTGACGCTCCCAGCGATCGTGGTGCCGTCCCCTATCCGTTTTTCCTGGCCAGCCCTGCGCAGGTCGACACCCTGCAACAAACTCCTCCCCGGGACTGGTGGGTGGAACACAAGTGGGATGGCATCCGCGGTCAGCTGATTCGGCGACCGTCTGGGGTCTACCTATGGAGCCGAGGGGAGGAACTGATCAACGATCAGTTCCCGGAGCTGGTGACCATGGCCGAATCCCTCCCAGCCGGAACGGTGCTGGATGGAGAGGTGATCTGCTGGCGAATGAAGGCCAACACACCGATGCCCTTTAGTGCCCTTCAACGCCGACTTGGACGCAAACAGGTCGGACGGACCCTGCAGGACGAATGTCCAGCCAGCTTTATCGCCTATGACTTGATCGAATCTCAGGGGGAAGACCTGCGGGCGCGGCCACTTCACGAACGACTGGCCCAACTCTGGGCACTTCGTGGCTTGAGCGGCGAAGACGCATGGCGCCTGCGCTGGAGTGAAGGAGAAGCTTTGCGTGACTGGGAAGATCTCCATGATCTTCGCCAGAACGCCGTTGCAGCTGGGGCGGAAGGCGTGATGCTGAAGCATCGAGAATCGCCTTACCTCAGCGGGCGCAAACGGGGGCATTGGTGGAAATTCAAGCGTGACCCCATGACGCTCGATGCGGTGCTGATCTACGCCCAGGCGGGGAGCGGCAGGCGCGCCAATCTCTTCACCGACTACACCTTTGCGCTTTGGCAACGCAATGCTGAGGGGGAGGAATCCCATCAACTCGTGACCTTCGCCAAGGCCTACTCAGGCTTGGATGATCAAGAGATCCTTGAATTGGACCGCTGGATCCGACGCCATACCCGCGAACGGTTTGGGCCCGCAAGAGCGGTTGAACCTGAACTGGTTTTTGAAATTGGCTTTGAAGGAATTCAACGATCCAAACGTCACAAATGCGGTCTTGCCGTTCGTTTCCCGCGCATCCTGCGTTGGCGAAAGGATCGCCCCGCAAACAGCGCCGACACGATCAACCGGGCCGAGGAGCTATTGGCTCTTCAACCGCAAGCTGAAGCACAAGCGTGAACGGGCGGTCGCACGATCGAGAGCTACTCGCCCCCGTTGAGGAGTGGTTTGAACGCCAGGGATGGACACCACTTCCTTTTCAACGCCAGACCTGGCAAGCCCATCTGAGGGGCCGCAGTGGATTAATTCAGGTTCCCACTGGCTCTGGCAAGACCTATGCCGCCGTGATGGCACCCATTGCCAAGGCGCTTGCTCAATCTGTCCCGAGACGTGGGGTGCGTCTGCTCTACATCACACCTCTGAGGGCCCTGAGCCGAGACCTCGCCCAGGCGCTGCTGGAACCGATCGAGGCGATGGGATGGCCCTTGAGGGTTGGTATCCGCAATGGCGATACCCCCAGTGCCGAACGCAGTCGACAACTCAAGTCGCCACCAGACATTTTGATCACCACGCCGGAATCCCTGTGCGTTCTCATGGCTGGGCGTCATGCAACGGAGCTCTTCCAGCCACTTGAGACGGTGATCCTGGATGAATGGCATGAACTGATCGGAAGCAAACGGGGGACGCAGGCAGAGCTCGCCCTCAGCTGGCTCCGCCTGCAGAAGCCCCAACTGCAGACCTGGGCCATCAGCGCCACGATCGGCAATCTCGAGGAAGCGGCACGCCATGCCCTTGGTGAAGGATCCGATCCATGCCTGATCACTGGAGCCCCAGAGCGGCCCCTTGAGATCCGAAGCATCGTTCCCGACAGCCTGGATGGGTTTCCATGGGGCGGCCATCTTGGACTGCGCCGCTACGAGGACCTGGTGGCCACCTTGAGCCCGACCACCAGCACCCTGCTATTCACCAACACCCGCAACCAGGCGGAGCGCTGGTTTCAGTGCCTGCGCTTCGCCTGCCCCGAGATGGAAGGACTGGTGGCCCTGCATCACAGCGCAGTGGACCGTCAGGAACGGGAGGCGATCGAGGCCGGTGTGAAAGCCGGATCGCTGCGCTGGGTGGTGTGCACAAGCTCGCTCGATCTGGGGGTGGATTTCCAGCCGGTGGAGCGGGTGGTGCAGATCGGTTCCCCGAAGAACCTGGCCCGTCTCCTGCAACGGGCTGGCCGCTCCGCCCATTGCCCCGGAGGCACGTCACAGATGTGGTTCATGCCCACCAATGCCTTGGAACTGCTGGAACTGAGCGCCGTGCGACGAGGCCTGACCCAGGGCCTCGTGGAAGAGCGCCATCCACCGAATGAAGCCCTGGATGTGCTTCTGCAACACCTCACCACGCTGGCCTGCGGACCAGGGTTCACACCTGAGGCAACCCTGGAGTCGATCCGCAGGACCTCTAGTTACCGCAACCTGAGCGATGCAACGTGGCAATGGTGCCTGCGCTTTCTCGAACTGGGTGGCGATTGCCTTGGTGCCTACCCCCGCTACAGGAAGCTGGAGCGCGCGGACGACGGCCGGTTCGTCATTCGCGACAACACCATCGCCCGACTCCACCGTCTCAACATCGGCACGATCACCTCAGCACCAGCAATCCGCGTGCGCTTTGTTCGAGGAGCGGTGCTGGGGCATGTGGAGGAGACCTTTATCAGCCAGCTGAGGCCAAAGGATGTGTTCTTTTTCGCGGGCCGTCAGCTGGAGTTTGTGCGGCTTCGTGAGATGACGGCTTACGTCAAAGCCAGCACACGCAAAAGCACAGCCGTACCCGCATGGGCCGGAGGGCAAATGGCCCTTTCCGATCTGTTGACCCATCATCTGCGCGAGGAGGTGGCTCGTGCGGGCCGCGGCGATCTCGATACCCCGGAACTGCAAGCCCTGGCCCCCGTGTTCGAGCGTCAGAAGGATCTCTCCACACTGCCGGCGAACAACCAGTTCTTGATCGAGACCTGCCGCACCAGAGAGGGGACCCATCTCTACGCGTACCCCTTTGAGGGTCGTTTCGTGCATGAGGGGCTCGGGTTTCTCTGGTCCACTCGACTGACACGTCTCCATCGCGGAACGATCACGGTGTCGGTGAACGACTACGGGTTTGAACTGCTGGCACCTCGCAGCTATCCAATGGCCGATCTGCTGGAGGAACACCTCGACGCGTTACTCGCCGATGATCACCTGGAGGAGGATCTTGAACAGGCGCTCAACCTGTCCGAACTATGCCGCCGCCGCTTCCGAAGCATTGCGCAGGTGGCAGGGCTGCTGGTGCAGGGATACCCGGGTCAAAGCAAAAGTGCCGGCCAACTGCAGATCAGCGGCTCGCTCCTCTGGGAGGTGTTCTCAAAACATGAACCAGGCAATCTTCTCCTGAAGCAGGCGCAACAGGAGGTTCTGCAGGAGCAGCTTGAATTACAACGTCTACGCAGCGCCCTTAAACGACTCCAGGCGGGAGAGGTTCTCCTTAGCGCCACCGCAAGACCAGGTCCTCTCGCCTTTCCACTGCTGGTGGAGCGCTTGAACAATCGGATGACCAATGAGTCAGTGATGGAACGGGTGCAGCGCATGGTCGCCGAAGCACAGCGCCTTGAAGGCGATTAGCGTCCGAGCGACCGCAGAAGCCCAACAGCGATGTTGTCCGCCTGGAGAGTGTTTGCGGAATTCCTGCTTTTGGGCTGCACCTCCTTCGGCGGGCCCGTGGCCCATCTCGGTTATTTCAGAGAACGCTTTGTGATGCGGCGGCACTGGCTATCCGATGAGGCCTATGCCGAATTAGTGGCCATCTGTCAGTTTCTGCCAGGCCCTGCCAGCTCTCAGGTGGGCATTGGCCTAGGCCTGATGCGAGCAGGATGGCTCGGTGGCATCGCAGCGTGGATCGGATTCACGCTGCCCTCGGCGGTCCTTTTGCTGATCGCTTCTGCATTGCTCAGCATCAATCCCGCCTGGCTCAATGGTGGCTGGGTTCAGGGCTTGAAGGTTGCTGCCGTCGCAGTGGTGACCCAGGCGGTACTTGGGATGCAAAAGCGGCTGGCACCTGACCGCCCGCGCCTCACTCTGATGGCGGTCAGCGCCATTCTGGTGCTGGTGGTGCCGTTGGCCTCTGTGCAGGTTCTGGCCCTGCTACTCGGCGCCGTGGTGGGAGTGCTGTGCTTTCGCGCTCCTGATCAGAACGCCCAAGTGCTCAATGGCCTCCAGGTTCCTGTGCGGCGATCGGTTGCCATCGGCCTGCTCGGCCTGTTAGCGCTCCTCCTGGCCTTTCTCCCTTGGCTCTCTGCCAGCACCAGACCGGTGGCTGTTCAACAATTGAGCGCCATGCTTCAAGCCGGTTCCCTGGTCTTTGGTGGGGGCCATGTTGTGTTGCCACTCCTTGAGCAATCCCTGGTCCCCCCAGGCTGGATCAGCCTTGATCGGTTTCTTGCTGGCTATGGAGCCGCCCAGGCAGTCCCCGGACCAATGTTCAGCCTTGCAGCCTTTTTAGGCTTTGACCTCCGGGGTGGTCTGCAAGGAATCACAGGTTCGATCCTGGCCTTAATCGCCCTGTTTCTCCCTGCTTTTCTGTTGATCGGCGGAGTGCTGCCTTTCTGGTCTGATCTCGGTCAACGTCGAGCGATGCGCCGCGCCTTGATGGGGGTGAACGCAGCTGTGGTGGGCATCCTTCTCGCCGCTCTTTATCAACCCGTCTGGAGAGTTGGCATCCGCAACAGTGCTGACTTCAGCCTGGCTCTCTTGGCTGTACTCCTCCTGATGGCTTGGCGTCAGCCGGCCTGGAGGGTGGTGTTGTTTTGCGGGTTGATCGGCGGACTGGTGTTGCCGCGATGAGCCCATCAGCCGTCAGCTTGTTTCTGGTGGTGCTAGGGGGACGCACCCCCGATTGCCACGTTGAACTCCACGATGTGCGCTGGGTGGTGGGCCCCAACATTGAAACCACAATCCCCGAGCTCAGACGGCAATGGTGGGGAAGCCTGAAGGGGCTACACATCGACAGCTACACCTCCATTGACTCTGTCGATGGCTATGCCGTTTCGCTCGAATCAAACGCGGCTCCTGCGCTCGAGGGCAACACCACAAACCAACGGCTCTGGTTTATCAATCTGGGTGGCTATCAGCGCCATTCCCTTCAGGAATGGCACCACTTCGGTCTTGTGGTGGCGACAACCGCCCAGGCAGCCAAGGCGCGAGCCAGGACTCGCTGGCTTCAAGACCATGTGCAGGTGCATAAGGATGACCTCCATAGCCTTGACACAGTCGGTGGCATCGATGACTGCCTGCCAATTGAAACGATTTCAGGTTGGCGACTTGTTCTGACTCCCGAGCCCCACCGGCAAAACCATGACCTGCGACCCGAGTGGTTTGGGTATTGGCGCATCGACGGACGCCAGCCCCAACCGAGGCCTCCAGCTTCCTGAAGTCATCGGCAAGCGGCCGACCACCAGGACGTGATGCGATCAGGAGAGCCATACCAGGATGATCCAAACAAGCCACCATGGGCCGTGGCTTCTAACAACACGGGCCTTGCATTGAGCAACAGAGCCGATTGCACAGGCACAAGGCCATCACCCCGCACCTGAGGGTCACCGCTGATGCTCCGATAGCTGCCGCGGGCACTGCGACGACTGAAAGCCGAGGCCAACGGCCCATTCAGATCCAGCTCACCGGCAACTGCCACGTAGTCAACCTCAGGGGCATGGCAACCCGGGATGCGTCGATCAACCATGGCTCTCAAGGGTGTAGCCCTCTCGGCCTGGTGGGGGCTGCCGAGGGTGATCAGGCGATTGCAACGCTCGGCACCGGCATAGACACGACCAGCAAAGGGCTCATGACTGAGATAAAGGCGAAGCATCACCCCTCCGGAGCTATGCCCCACGAGGGTGACCTTTCCAGAGGGTGAACGGCTCTGCAACTCCTTCACAAGACCATCCACCCGATCGAGCAAACGACGCCAACCAAGAGACCAGCTCGTGAGCAACCAGTCGAATCGGCTAGCGGGAGTGATCGCCACGGCCAAACCTTGCTCGTTCATGAGCCAGTCGGCCATCGGTTGATAAGCCGTGTCACTGATGAGAAACCCACCGAGAATCACGACGGGTTGCCGGGGATCCACCACGGACATCACCACGAAAAACAACGGTCCCAGCCATCATCAAAGGAGATCACCCCGAAGCCCATGGTTCAGGAACGGGTCGCGGACTACCCAAGACCACCACGGCTGGAACCAAGCAGTGATCTGGTGCTTGTGAAGGTGGCTGGTGAAGTGCTGTATGAGGGCACGGGGGCCTGGCGGGTTCTCGAAACCTTCCACCCGCCCACCTATTACCTGCCACCTGAGGGAATCAAGCAGTCGCTGTTGCACCCTGCTGTTGGGCGCAGCTTCTGTGAATGGAAAGGTGTGGCGGAGTACTTCGACATTGTTGCCGGAGGACGCAGGATCCATCGCGCCGTCTGGCGTTACCCAACGCCCACGGCGGACTTCAAGGCCATCCAAGGGTGGTTCGCGTTGTATCCAGCACTGATGGATGGCTGTTGGCTGAATGGGGAGCCTGTCATTCCCCAGCCAGGAGGTTTCTACGGCGGTTGGATCAGTTCTGCTGTGGAAGGCCCTTTTAAGGGGGATCCAGCCCATCCTGAATTGATCTGAGCCTGCGGTGCCAAGCTGATGCCCTCTTCCACTGATTCAGCCCGCGAGCGGCTCGTGGAGTTGTTGATGAATCAGCCCCAGGATCCGGTCATCAGCGAGCTTCTGGATCAGGTCGAAGCGAAAAGCACCGTGGATCTCTTCAAGGCCGGAGAGGCATTGGCGGGAGTCTGGGAGCTGCGTTGGAGCAGCGCAACACAGCCGTGGCTGAAACAGGCCCCATGGCTGGAGAACCTGCAGGTGATCGATCCGAAGCGAGGGAGAGGGATGAATCTGCTGCGTCTCGGTGGCCCCATGGCTGATCTGGCCGCCGTTGCCGTCCAAGCTGACCTGACGATCGAAAGCAAGACACGGGTCTCCGTTCGCTTCCGCAGGGGGGGCTGGCTCGGCCCCTCCCTCATCAGCAGTTGGCGGCCAACACTGATGGCGGCAATCCAACAAAGCTTTCCGGCCTGGCTTGAGATCACCTGGCTCGACGAGCGGTTGCGGGTCTGTCGCGGTAACGCAGGCACCCGCTTCGCCCTCCTGCGTCGTGACGACCTAAGCGTCGATGCACTGATGGGAGAACGGCCATGACCGTGGTGGCCCTGGCCATGCTCCAGCAGGAAGGTTCCTGGCTCTTGCAGCTCCGCGATGACATCAGCGGAATCGTGGCCCCCGGATGCTGGGGATTGTTCGGTGGTCACCTGGAGCCGGGGGAATCGCCCGAGCAGGGACTACGCAGGGAATTAATCGAGGAGATCGGCTGGTGTCCGCTAACCCTGAACCCTTGGTTTCAGCACCAGACACCCCAGCGCCTCCTGCATGCCTTCCATGGCGATCTGGATGTGCCTCTCTCGGAACTCACGCTCCTGGAAGGGCAGGATCTGACCTTGGCGCAACCAGAAGAGATCCACCAAGGCGCGATTTGGAGCCCGCGACTCCGTGAATGCAGACCCTTAGCACCATCGCTTCAGCTGATCAGCCTCAGGCTGAAAGAACTCTCTGGCGAATGATTCAGACGCCATTGAGAAACAGAACCATCCCGATCACAACCAGGATCAAGACAAGCCACCAACCCCAACGCCTAACCCAACGGCTGGATGAGAAGCGTTCCTGACGAAAAGCTGCCCGTCCCTGACCGACAGGGCATCCACAGCGAGCGCAAACCAGGCGACCGGCCAGGGAACGGTCCGCACGGAAGGAACTGCACCCGCATTGCCTGCAGCGGCGGCTGATCCCCATCACGACACAGCAGAAACCTGGAGAATGGCGACATGGGCCCTCATTCGACAAGTCCCGACCACCATCCCTGGCTGTCTCTCAACTCCGTGGAGGCATGGATCCAAGACAAGCGCGTGTTCAAGGATCTGAGCCTGGATCTCTGGAGTGGTGAGCCCACGGTCGTTCTGGGCCCGAATGGTTCTGGAAAAAGTTCGCTGGTGAGGCTGATCAGTCGGGCGCTGTATCCGGTCGTCCGCCCGGGTTCTCATCTGAGGATCTTCGGGGAGGAGACGATCAATCTCTGGGAGCTTCGCCGCCAACTCGGGATCGTGAACAGCGATCTGGACAGTCGCATCCACCCTTCGACCCAGGGCAGGGAGCTGCTGTTATCGGCATTCTTCGGCGCAGTCAGACTCGGAAGGGAGCAGATCCCTACGCCCCTGCAGAACCAACGGGTTGAGCTGTTGCTGAAGGAGATGGATCTCGATGCACAGGGGCGACAGCCCTACGGCTCACTCTCTGATGGCCAGAAACGGCGGTTGCAGATCGCGCGAGCGCTCGTCCATGAGCCGGAGGTTCTGGTTCTCGATGAACCCATGAACACCCTCGACCTCAAAGCGCGACACAGCCTTCAGAAGACTCTGCGCAAGCTCTGCAGGCAGGGAATCACCCTGGTGATGGTCACCCACAGCATTGAAAGCATCATTCCCGAGATCGAGAGGGTGATCGGTCTTCGCGATGGTCAGGTGGTGATGGACGACACACCGAAACGCGCACTCACTAATCAGGCATTGTCTGAGCTATTCGACACACCGCTGCAGGTGGTTGAAGCCAATGGTTACCGACAGGTGTTACCAGGCTGAGCATGCTTGGCAGCAGTCGTGATCGTGCGGTGCTCATTCAGATCGTTCCGGCCCTGGCCTTGATCGGTGGCGGTGTTCTCGGAAGCCGCTTTCACCCCCAACAGCGGCTGCGCGGGATCATCGCTCACCTGGTGGGCGGACTGGTGCTAGGCACCGCTGCAGCCGATCTGATGCCCGCAGCAAGCCGCAGCGGCCATCTCCTCGCTCTCGCTGTTGGCTTTTGCCTTGGCTTCTCTCTGTTGCTGGTGATCAATGCGGTGCTCACCGAACCGAAAGCAGCTGAGACAGCCCAGCAACTCAGGCCTCTGTTGATCCTGCTGCTTCCCTTTCTGGTGGACAGCCTTATCGATGGATTGGTTGTAGGAATCAGCAGCGATGCCACAGATCACGGATGGATCATCCCGCTAGCGGTGGCCCTGGAGATGGGTTTCACGGCGGTGGGAGTTGGAACCCTGCTTGGACGCGGAGCTGGGCGTTGGCGCAGCACGCTCGGGGGGGCTCTGATGGCTGCGCTGTATCTGGTGGGTTTGGGAATTAGCGGATCACTTGCCAACTGGCTCAAGGGCCCAGCGCTCACGGGGCTCCTCGCCTTCGGAACCGCCGCCCTGATCTACCTGGTGATTGAGGAGGTGATGAAGGAAGCCCACGCCGATGGAGAGGACGATTCTGGGGTCGTCAACCTGGCCTTCTTCGTCGGTCTGCTGGTGGTCTGGCTGCTCGACGCTGCACAGCTGTCATAACCTCGCTGCGTGACGCAGCTCCCGCCATGAACAGCAACGCCAGGATTGATGCGCTGGAACTGATGCTCACTGATTTGCGCACCCGCAACGAACCGATCCGGCACAAAGCGGCCTTCCGAGGCTGTCAGCCGGAGTTCCAAGCCCTCGTGAGCCAGTTAATCGAGCAACTGGAAAACGAATTGCTCGAGCAGAAGCGTCGGGCACGGGGCGAGAAACTGGCCTAAGGGCTCTCAGCCCGCTTGTAGGCCGCAGGCACAAGCACCAGGAAGAGGAACCACCAAATGGTGATGCCCATCACGGCAAGGGCCGTCAGCCAGATGCGCTCGAAGAGAAACCAGCTGGCGGCAATCACGACAACTCCCGTCAGCAAGATCGACCAGGGCTGACACCACCATGGCTTGGCAAGCCAAAGCGAAGGACTGGTGGACTCCGAGTGATCGGAATTGCTCACCGCAGCCCGTGGAGCTCAGATCGCTCATGCATGGCGGCAAGAGCGTCGTATCCGCCAACCAGTGCACCGTCCACAAAGACCTGAGGGAAGGTGTTCATGCCGCTGCGCCCATGCCAGTGGGCAAAAGCCTGATCATCATCAACACGAAAGACCTGATGGGGAACGTCGGCACTGCTCAACAAGCGGAGCGCACGCGTGCACCAAGGACAGCCAGGTAACACCGCGATCTCGACACGAGCGTCATTGGCCTGCGGCGACATCGCAGGAATAGCCGGCTGGAGAGATGACGGCTCAAGGACGCCAAGAAGCAACTGGGCACCTTTAAGGATCAACGTGCCGTGCTCAAGATGCCCCCCCCAAACCTGGCAGGCCCCATCGGAAAGGCTCAGATGCAGGTGCACACCATCAGCCCCGAAGGTTCCGTTGAGCGTGATGATCTCCAGATCTCCCTCAAGCACGGTCGGGGAGGCCTGACCAGGGCATTGAAAGGCTGCTCTGGAGAGGTTGCCCACCACCCCGAGAACAAAACCTGAGAGATTCTGCGCTCGCGCTAACTCCTCGAGAGCTCCCCTGAGATCCTGACCAGGAGCTAACGACAGGGGCAGCGCGCGCATCACCTCAACCTGAAAACGGCCCCACAGTAACGCGGGCTGCATCGCAGGAAAAAACGGCAAGGATGAGGCATAATTGTTACGAGAACGTGTCAAAAACGTGTCAATCCTTCAATCCCTTCTGCATGAGCTGCAACACAAGCTGCAAACCGAGCAACCATCCATGAGTGCCGGTGACGTCGCTGACGCCGCGGAATCAGAACGACTGAACGTCACCCTTCCCGGAGGTGTGATGGCGCGCCTCAAGCAGCATGCTCTCAGCGAAGGACGCAGCTGCAGCAGCCTGGCCTCCTATCTGATCGAAGATGGCCTGCGGCGGCATCTACCCCTGGACTGACAGGCCCAGCGGATGCCTCCTCCTCAGACTCAGGACTGAGGCGCAGGCTGGAGAATCCGATCTTCAATCGCCTTAATCCTGCCGCTGCGCACCATGTCGACAATCTCGACATCCAGCGGAACACGCAAGGCACTGCCATCAGGGAAGGCGAAGCCATAGGTCTGGGCTGCGAGGGCGAAGGGTGCCAATTTGAAATCGCTATGACCTTGCTTCTGCAGGAAATACTGCAAGGCCGGGCGATCGAACATCACAGCGTTGACCCGGCCCGCCTTCAACAGGCCGATTGCCGCATTCAGATCGCTAGTCGACGTTGCCTTGGCCCCGTAGATCTGAGCCCAAATCGAGCTGGTCGTTCCCCGAACGACTGCCACGGACTGACCGGTTAGATCATCGGGCTGCTGGATTCGTCCTGGCGACTGCTGGGACAGCGAGAGGGTGAAGGCTGAAGCCAGCCCCGCGGTCACAGACGAAAGAGCCAACAAAGACAGAAGCATCCAAGCCCCGGCGACCGTGCGTCCCGTACGGCTCAAAGGGGCCCGATCGCCATAACCCACGGTTGTCAAAGTCACGAGAGCAAACCACATCCCATTACCAACGCCGTGAAGGTAATGACGAGGGAACTGCTCGTAGTTGCGACGCCGCTCCGCCAGCCAGATCAGATTCCCCACAAGAAACAGCAGAAGCATCAACACCCCGAGAGAGGACAGAGCTGCCCAGCCGAAGAAGGGCGCAAGCCTCTTGATCCAAGGTGCCGAACCCGTTGGCACCAGCAATCCGAGATGACCGTGGAAATAGGGCTGACTGAAATCAAGCCCCTCCCTCGCGAGGCGATCAGGAGTGATGCTGATCGGACCGATAGCGAGATCGACCTCCCGGCCGAGCAGCGCCTGCAGATTGGCGTCTGTATTAGGTAGTGGGACCAGCACATAGGGCTGGTTGAGACGGGTGGCCACCTCTTGCCACACCTCCACGCTGATCCCTGTCTGAACGGTTTGCCCGCCTATCACGAAGGGAGGGCTCCCACTCACACCAACCCGGATGGGCTTTTTCGCCTCCTCAACGGCGCCGACTGGCTCGAGCCAAAGGATTGATCCGACCAACGCCAGAACGATTGGCCGGATTGGGAACCATCGCTTCACCACAGCTGCTGCGCGCAACAGCCCATGGGTACCACGCCAACAACGGCCACGGCGACAATACACTTGCACTACTCACAGGTGATAGTGAATGGAGCGCAGAGCAGAGCCGATCTTTCTGCGGATCCGCCCAGGCGACCATGTGGCCGTCAGGGGGTTGCACCCTTCAAGCCCGGCGTCGGACTGGTGGATCGGTGCCGTGCTGCATTGCGATGGCGGAGCCCGTGGACCACAACCGTCCCTTTGTCAGGTTGCCTGCATCGACACCGGCATCATTCACACCGTGAATGCTGATCAAATCGTCGATCGCCTCAGGCCTGGTCCAGGCGACGCACAATCCAGGCCATCGCCGCCAGGGAACCTGCGAGAGCAAGCAGAAGCGCGAGGGTCATGATCGATCAGAGCGGAGAAGGCAGGTTAAGAGTGGCAGGCTCACCCGCGCCTGCGTTCCCTAGGAAAAGCCAATCGGCCACTTCCATCCGCAGGGCATAGGCGCATTCAAAACGCTGTTGCTGTTCCAGAAGGTTGAGACGATGCTCCAGAAAGCGCAGGATTTCAGGCTCTGGCTGGTGCAGACGATCTGGGAACGCCACAATGCAACCGCTCAGGTGGCGTCAGCCTGATGCATGGACACGACACTTGAATGCAGTCGAGATCACACCGACGGATGAGCCCTTGACCCGTGCTCCAGTAACCAACGGAGCAGGACAACCCTGGCATTGGGGATCCGAAGAACTGGTGCTGATGCCCCAGAGGGCCCTCTGGCGCCCCAAAAGCCGCCAGCTGATGGTGGCCGATCTTCACCTCGGCAAAGCCGAGGTGTTTCAGGCTCACGGCATTCCGATCCCGAGCGACGGAGATCGGTGCAACCTCAATAGGCTCAAACAGCTATGCCAAGTGCTGCAGCCCGAAGAACTGCTGATCCTCGGAGATCTCATCCACGGGCGACAGGGGCTGACCGACAAGCTCATGGAGAGCCTGCGGTTACTACCCCGAGAGTGCAGCTGCAAACTGACACTGATCGGTGGCAATCATGACCGTGACGCCCCCTGCCCTGGAGTTCCCAGGCAGCCCAGCCAAAGGGTCGGCCAGCTTTGGCTGAGCCATGAACCCGAGTCGCCTCCGGAGCCACGCCAAACGCCTCTTCTCAATGTCTGCGGCCACGTGCACCCAGTGGCATCGCTTCGCTCCGGCAATGATCGACTCCGCCTTCCCTGCTTTGCCTATGACCCTGTGAGCGAGCGATTGCTGATTCCAGCGTTCGGGGAGTTGACGGGAGGGCATGATTGCGGCCAGCGTTACCGCAAATGGCTGGTGGCTGAGAACGCCATCGTTCCTTGGCTCGATCCGTCTCCCCACCACCAAACCAGAAGACTGGCCCCGTGACACACGGATCCTCGGTCACCAAGAGGCCTGCCGGCGCCGCAAAACGGCAGCGTCGCTCCGCGCCGAAGAGACGATCGCGCCGCGGGCTGCGAAAACGCTGGATCGTGCTGGGACTGCCGATCTTGGGGTTCGCAGCGCTACTTGCTCTGGCACCTCCGAGTCCGGAGAGTGATCAACAGCAGTCCGGGACAAAGGAACGCCTGGGAGGAGCCGAGGCCGGCAGTTTTCGTTACCTGCCCGATGACGAGGTGTATGCCCTCGATTTTGATCCCAGAAAAGTTCGGGTCGGACTGCTTGAGGGGTGGGACCGGGAGCAAGATGCCTATCAAGACACTGCAGCACTCGCTTATGTGTCAGGTCCCATGTACGAACGACATGTGGACAACGGGGGCCAGGAGATCACTGTTCCCCTTGGAGACCTCAAGCTGGGTCAAAGGATCTGGAAGGGCAGGAACCGTACGGCGTCGCAGCAAAGAGCCTTCATCGGCATCGGTCATGACGGCAGTGTCGACTTCGGCTACGGCGAACTGACCAATGAACGGGAACGGCGCTACGACACCTTCGTCGGTGGTCTCCATAGTGTTTACAACGATCTGAAAGCCCCGCCCGCCAGCTACAAAGGGGCTTACAGCATCAGCATGGGGCAGCGCATCCGCTACTACCTGCCCAGGATCCGAATGGTCTTCGGACTTCGCGAAGACGGGCGGATGGAAATGCTGATGAGTAAGGACGGCCTCACCCTCGAACAAACGAGAGATCTGGCCCGTCGGCGGGGCCTGGTGGCCGCCTACATGCCTGACCATGCTTCCAAAAGTCGCCTCATCATTCCAGGGGTCAAGGGTTTTACAGAGGAGGACGCCAACTGGATCAGCGGAGGGGCCACAAGCTTTGTGCATGTTCCCTATTTGCTCCGGTTGAGTGAACGACGCTTTGCGCTGGAAGGGAACTTGATGGCCAACCTCAGCAGCCGCGTGGGGATGGCCGCCCAATGCGACGGCCCCGTGGACTGCGCCCAGTGGATCGGAAACCGTCTGATCGATCGTGCATTGGCAGGCCTGAACCGGGTCATGGAACAGGGGGTGGAGCCAGTGGCCAGGATGATCTGGAGTCCAAAACAACCAACGAAACCAGGACGAAGCGGAGACTCCGGCAGTCAAACTGCAATCCGCGAGCGCTCACCGCTGCCGGAACCTCCGATTACTGCCGATCCGCTGGTGCTCCAAGAGCTTGATCCGGGCTCCAGATCCCCTGAACCAAATGATCCTGTCTTGCCAGGGCCCAATCAGGACGGACTCGACCGTCTGACCCTGCCACCGGATCTCCCCCCCCCGATCGTCGTGCAGGAAAAGTCTCAGCCGTCCAGTGCGATGCAAGAGAAGCAAAGTGGAGCCGTCAATCAGGATGCGCTGGTCGGTGCACCCCCACCGCCCGTGTTGCCACCGCCACTGCCCTAAGTCGAAGAAGACCGGCGGGATCAGCGGCGGAAGAGTCCGTTGCAATCCCCTTGGGGAGGCTTTCGAAAACAGACGTCATCCGGTGACCAGTAACCGATGGCGGGGAGCCGCAATCCCTGCCGCTTCGCCTCCGCGTTAACAGCGTCGACACCAGTCGCGGTGATCAGCACGTGACCGGGCTTTTCGACGAGATCGAGGAAAGCCTGCTCGTTCATCTCCTCGACCGCCCAGGCCAGTTCAGGCAAGAGGAAGACGCTAAAAAAGGCAAGGCTCAAACCAGAAAAGAACGACGTCATTTCAGTTCGCTTTGACGATGACCGGTGTACCGACGTTGACCATGTTGAACACCTTGATCACGTCGTCGTTGAGCATGCGGATGCATCCGAGGCTCACAGCCGCCCGAAGCTTGACCCAATTGGGCCACGCGGTGCCATGAATCGCATATTCGCCGGTTCCAACTTGGAAGTAAGCCATGTAGCGAACCCCAACCGGATTCTTCGGACCGGGGGCAATGACCTTGCCGTGCTTGTGGTAACGGGTTTGTCCTCTTTGCGAGTGATCGCATAGCTGCCTGGTGGAGTGGGTGATTCCGGGGCACCGATCGCTACGTCGTCGAATTTCGGATCATCCAACCGATTGCTTCCGCGGTGAAGCGCCTGGGCAACCCCTAAGACAAGGCTGAGGAAGCGGGACGGTTAGGCGGAGAGTTGAGACGACGACGAGCTCACCCCTGGCCAGAGGCCAGGGCGCGGACCACATCACCGCGGGTGATCACACCGATGGGTTGTTGATCAGCATCCACCACATAGAGCCGCTGGGTGCTGCGTTCATGCAGAAGCGATGCAGCCCGAGGCAACGCAAGCTCAGCGTTGCAGGAATGATGATCCCGCCGCATCAGATCTTTGACCGTTGTGCCAAGCACCTGATGGACCTGCTTATCCCAGTTCAGGGGGTTCCGGAGGTAGATGACGCTGTCAAGGAGCATCACGTAAGGACCGGCATCCACGCCGCTTTCACGCACCATCAGGTCCTGTTCGGTCAGTTCACCGATCAGCTGACCCTGGTCATTCACCACCGGCAGACCACTGATGTGGTGATCACTCAGCAAAGCCACGGCCTCTTGAAGAGGGGTCTCCGGAGTGACCTTCAGCACCGGCGTGGTCATCACATCACGAACCGACTGCTGGAGCACCATGGAACACATGCGAGTGAAGGCATTCTGAGCCTTGAAGAACCCATGGCGCACCTGGGCTGACCGCCTCACCCTGCTTCGGGCGATGGCAGGCCTGCCGCTGATCATGTCTCTGGCGGCCGGATGGTCGGCCGTGGCATGGATCCTGCTTCTTCTGGGAGGGCTCAGCGATGCACTTGATGGCTGGTTGGCTCGCCGAGGTGGAGGGGGAAACAGTTGGGGCGCCCGCCTTGACCCCTTAGCCGACAAGCTCCTGATTTGTGCCCCTTTGGTCTGGCTCGCCAGTGAGCAGCGCCTTCCCCTCTGGGCGCTGTGGCTTCTCTTAGCCCGGGAGCTGCTGATCTCCGGATGGCGACGGGATGCCATGGACGGTGCTCCCGCCTCGAGTGCAGGGAAAGCCAAAACGATCTTGCAGTTCCTCAGCCTGCTGCTGCTGCTCTGGCCTAGATCCTGGGGATCGGACGCGGCTGTCGATGGGCTCCATCAACTGGGCTGGTGGCTCTTCTGGCCGTCGTTGTTCATGGCCCTGCAATCCGCCGCCAGCTACCTCAGGCCGCTCCAATCAACTGAAGGTCAGCGCTGAGATCTGGAGCATCCCCCGGGTCGAGGCTGAACTCCCGGTTGAAACTGTCCTGAAAAGCCTTCAGGGCATCAAAACGAGGGCTCCAGGCCAGTTCACGCTCCACTCGGCTGATATCGGTCAGAAAATGGCCGATCCTGAGCGGAAAGGCCTTCCGCGCCTTGGGATCAAGTCCGCTCGGGTCGAAGCGACGCACGTCAACGGACTGAGGATCACGTCCCGCTGCGATCGCAGCAGCTGCCACAAGCCCATTGAACGTGATGCCACGGCTGCAGGAGCAGTTGTAAATGCGATTGGCGGAGGCATCCACCGCGAGCGAACGGGCCATGGCCTCAGCCAAGTCCTCCACATGACCCACCTGAGTAATCGTGGTGCCATCCCCCGGGATGGGGACGGGCAGGTCATGACAAATCCGGGCGAAAAACCAACGCTCAATCGGGTTGTAATTGCCAGGACCGACGATGTACGTGGGACGGAAACTCGTGAACGGAATTCCCTCCTTGAGCAGCCAAGCTTCGGTGTCAGCTTTACCGGCGTGGCGGCTTGCCGGATCCACTGGGCAGTCTTCATCAAGGGGCCACTGTTCGCTGGATGCATAAACACCAGCTGAACTCACATAAAGGAATCGGTGGCTCGGAGCACCCGTCACAGACAGGACAGAACGGCTGTCGTCCAGGGTGCGGCCGGAACTATCAATGATTACGTCGAAGCTTCGGCCCTGTAGTTGCTCTAAATCCTCCAGCTGGCTGCGATCCCCACGCACGTGCTCAATCCCAGCTGGCAGGGACTGCTTGCCTCGCGTAAACAGCGTGAGTTCATGCCCCTGAGCCTGGAGCGACGCCACCAGCGGTTTACCCACAAATCGGGTTCCACCCATGACAAGGATCTTCATCCGAACAGCTCAGTTGGCTGCCATTGAAGCGCGGTTGGGGGTCGCTGATCAGCCACGCTGCAGGATGGGGCTCTGCGATCCATCCCTCACCCCATGGAGATCATTCCCGCCATCGATCTGCTGGGTGGAGCTTGCGTACGCCTGCATCAAGGTGACTACGGACAGGTCACCCAGTTCAACGACGATCCGGTGGCCCAGGCACTGAGCTGGCAGACACAGGGGGCCAGCCGCCTGCACCTCGTCGATCTTGACGGCGCCAAAAGTGGGAAACCCGTCAATGACGAAAGCGTGCAGGCGATCACGCAGGCCCTCTCGATTCCCGTCCAACTCGGTGGAGGTGTTCGTTCGGTTGATCGGGCTGAACAGTTGCTGGCCTGCGGACTTGATCGCGTGATCCTTGGCACCGCAGCGCTCGAAAATCCTGGGCTGGTTACTGAGCTGGCATCGCGTCACCCTGGCCGGATCGTGGTCGGCATCGATGCGCGAGAGGGGAAGGTAGCCACTCGAGGCTGGATTGAAAACAGCAATGTTGAGGCCACGACCCTGGCCTCAGAACTCAGTGTTGAAGGCATTGCCGCGATCATCAGCACCGACATCGCGACGGACGGCACCCTTGAAGGGCCGAATCTTGACGCCTTACGTGCCATGGCCCAGGCCAGCCAGGTGCCGGTGATCGCGTCGGGAGGCGTCGGATGCATGGCCGACCTTCTGGCTCTACTGGCCCTGGAACCCCTTGGAGTGCAGGGGGTGATTGTTGGACGCGCCCTCTACGACGGTCGCGTGGATTTGAGAGAAGCGATCGCTGCCCTGGGAGAGAACCGTCTTCAGGACCCTCCAAACCTCGACATCCTCAACGGCTGAGCCACCTCGGGTTGCCTGGGACCTTAAGGTGAAGTCATTCCCGATACGCCTGTGAGCGGAGTCAATCCCTCCACAGACCCAGTCCCCCAGACCGGGGTGCAGCAAGCCTTCGAACGCTGCCGTCAACTCGGCATGCGTCTCAGCAGGCAGAGACGCATGGTGCTCGACCTGCTCTGGAGTGAGGCCAACCATCTCAGTGCAAGAGACATCTTCGAGAAGCTCAATGCCCGTGGTCGAAACATCGGCCACACCTCCGTTTACCAAAACCTCGAGGCCCTCCAAAGCGCGGGAGTGATCGAGTGCCTCGACAGGGCCAATGGGCGGCTCTACGGGTATCGCAGTGATCCCCACAGTCACCTCACCTGTCTGGAGACAGGGCGAATTGAAGATCTCGACATCGAGCTGCCTGACGCACTGCTCAGCGCGATCGAATCGAGCACTGGCTACAGGATCGAGTCGTACACCCTGCAACTCAACGGTCGCCCGACGGGCTCCGCATCCTGAACAATCCCCTCCCAGCCACTGGAGCCAAGGCTCCGCACTCGTTACCTTGACGGAACAGTGACGGTCCAGGTCCCCAGCCTTGAGCAGCAAGAACGTCGAAGTCCTCCTGCTCGCGCCGGATCTCCTCGGTGAGTCCCTGGCCCTTCAGCTGTCGATGGAGGCCGACACCTGCGCCGTTCGACTCCGGCCTGAGCAGCTCAATCAACACCCCTGCCTGGTGATCTGGTCGGTGGACGAACAGATCGGATTCGGGGCCCTGCGTCGGGAGCTTTTGCAGCTCAATGAACGCTGGCAACCAGCTCCTGTGCTGCTCTTGCTCCCCGCTCAACTGAACCTGAGCGAAGACGAGCTGCTTCAACTCGACTGCCCCGGATTACTGCAAGACCCGGATCTACCAAGCCTTCGCGAAGCCATCACCACCCTGCGCGAGGGGGGACGGGTGTTGCGTCTTCGCCAGAGTGCAGGCCCACAACCCAGTGCATCAACCCCTGCGGCAACGCTGGGCCTGGGGCAATGGCTCTTAGTCAGCGGTCTGCAGCAGATCAGCCATGACCTGCAGGTAATCGAAAGCCTGCTCAATCCCCCTCCAGAGCATCTTCTGCTGCGACTGCTGCTGGAAGGGCGCTGCCGCGAATTGCGCAGTGCCAGAAACCTGCTGCTCTGGCTGTGGGGGCCCCTGCAGGTCGGGCTAGTGGACGCCGTCCCCCTGGGTCAACAGAGCAGAACGATCCTCGAGGAAGGCGGGGACTCGCATCATCAGGCGAGCACAGCGATCACGCTGCGTGAACGCAATGCCACAGCGGTCTGGACAGCGATCCAGGAGCGGCTCCAGGGAGCGGTCAACGCAGGGTTGGGCAACGGCACCGGCAGCCTGTTGGCGATGGAGGGGCTGAACCCAGAGCGTCGCCGCGATCTTCTTTTGGCACTCCTGCAGCAACTCGACCAGGTCATGGCTCGGCTCCGGCGCGAGGAGATGGAGCCCGAGGATCTTCACGCAGCGGCACTGACCGACAGCTGGCACGCTCTCCAGCCTCAGCTGCGCAAACAGGCCCTGCAATCCATGACCGGTAGCTATGTGCGCCTACCGCAGGGCGACTCCCTCCAGCCCGTGACGGAGTCATTACTGACGCAGGCGGATTTGCAGCAGACCGATGAAGAACTACCCGATCCACGACGGATGCTGGATCCACTCGTTCTTGACCAGCCGGTGCTCGTGGATGGTCAACTCCTGCCAGCCCACCACCCCCGCGCCTTGCTCCAACTCGAGACTCTTGTCAGCAACTGGTTGGTGCGAACGGCTGAGTTGATCAGTGGAGAGTTGATAAGCGCCTGCGGTGACTGGCCTGAACTGCGGCGTTATCTCCTGAACCAGCATCTGATCTCCACCCGTGAACTGGAGCGACTCCGCAACCAGCTCAACCATCAGAACCGCTGGCAACTCTGGATTCAGCGGCCGATCCGCCTTTATGAGAGCCGTCGTCTGCTTTACCGACTACGGGCCGGTCGAATCGAACCGCTGATCCTTGTGGAACCCCGCGACAGCGAACTGAAACAGTTGGGCTGGTGGCAGCAACAGGTCGCACTGCTTCTCGAAGCAAGGGATGCCATTGCTCCTCAGATGCAGGCTTTGGTGCGCACCATTGGAGACCTCATGGTGGTGCTGCTCACCCAGGTGGTCGGTCGGGCCATCGGCTTGATCGGTCGAGGGATTGCTCAGGGGATGGGACGGAGCCTGAACCAGCGGCCTGCGGGCCGCGGCTGAGATCAACAGGCAGAATGCCCAGCTATCACGGCTGGGCGATGGCACGAGTACTCAAGGCAATGCTGGGACTGGTGCTGTCTCTGCTCCTGTTTGTTCCAACTGCATCCGCAGCGCGAGATGACGATGCCTACGACGGCAACATTTTCGCCCTCTACGCAGGCAATGGCTCCCTGGTCCCTCCCGCCAGCACCCTGGCCGAATCCCAGGCAGCCGGGCGAACCAGCGTGCTCATCTTCTACCTGGATGACAGCCGCACGAGCAAAGCCTTCGCTCCAGCCGTCTCAGAGCTGCAACGGCTCTGGGGGCGAAGCATCGACCTGATGCCTCTGACCACTGATGCCCTGCAAGACCGCATTGATCGGGGCGTCCGCGATCCTGCCCACTACTGGCACGGTCGCATCCCCCAAGTGGTGGTGATCAACGGCGAGGGACGTCTGCTGCTGGATGAAGAGGGTCAAGTGCCCCTCGAGGCCATCAATGTCGCGATCAGTGAGGCCACTGGTCTTCCCGCTCCAGAGGGGGTGAGCACCAGCCTCAGTTTCAATGAGCTCAACACTGAAGTGCTAACCCGCTGATCCGAGCGATGAAACCGCCTACGCTGCGCGGCTGATCGTCCGGTCGATGCACCGGTGATGGCATGGCCACCCTGCTCATCGTGCTGCTCGTCCTCGGTGTGGCCGTGGCCTGGCTTGAGGCGCGGCACCGCCTGAGACCAGCCTCGCCACTGCAACTGAGTGCCAATGACTGGCACGTGGAGCCTCAAGAGCAAGGTGGGCTGAAGGTGACGGGCTCCTTCTCGATTCACAACCCCCACCAACGCATGGAGGTGATGGTTCCCGAGTTCGACGTGAAGCCCGTGCTGATTGGAAAGTGTGATCTCACCTCAATGAAGGTGAGCACCAGCATTCGGCCCGAGCATCCCGACGAAGAAGCCCGGGACGATGGCTACTGGGCCGCTTACATCGTGAAGGGAAGAAAAACCACCACGGTGAAGGTGGCGATCAGCATCGCTGACGCTGAGGGGACTGCGGTGCTCGAGAGCGTCGACACCCTGTGGGCCGACGTGCACTGGATCAACTACGGACCGTTTGGTCGTCTTCAACGCCGCCAGGGTGTGGTCTTTCCCTTGCGGCGTCCTGCTGTCCCGACCCGCGATCAGGCAAACATCAGGCCTGGCGACCAGTGCGGAGTGCTGCCGATCCGCACCCACCTGCTCGGGCCACTGGATGACACCGTTGACGTGCTTCGCACCTATGCCGGGCATCTCGTGCAGCCCGGTGATGTGCTCACCATCGGTGAAACGCCCGTGGCGGTGATGCAGGGCCGCTATAAGCATCCCTCCATGGTGGATCCAAGCTGGCTGAGCAGACTCCTCTGCAGAGCGTTTCATCCCACCAGCAGCCTGGCTACAGCCTGTGGTCTCCAAACCCTCATTGATCAGGTCGGTCCGACCCGGGTCCTGCTGGCCTGGGTTCTTGGCCTTGCCATGAAATTAGTCGGCAGCCCAGGTGGCTTCTATCGACTGGCTGGAGAGCAGGCTCGGCTGATTGACGACATCACCGGCACCACTCCTCCCTATGACCAGACGATTGTCTTGGGTCCGCAGGAGCCCCAGGCCCTCTGTGAGGCAGCAACCGCAGCTCTCGGCGTCGATGTGGCCATCGTTGATGTCAACGACCTCGGTCGCGTCAAGGTGCTCGCGAGCAGCCGTGGCTGCGACCACGCCCTGCTGCACCGGGCTCTGAAACCAAATCCAGCAGGAAATGCCAACGAGCGAACCCCTCTTGTGCTGGTCCGGCCAGCCTGAAGAACTCCCCGGGCTGCCCGACGGGCAGAGACGGGCGATACATTGAGCTCATCCCAGCTGAGCATCGTGGTGGGGGGAGCCGACTGCACCCTTCAGGTAGAGCCGCTCCATGCGGCCCACCTTCCCCGGCTTCAGGCCGGCGAATCGAGTGCTTTGCTTCCCAGACTTCAGACCCTTCTCCTTCAAGGGCTGATCGCTAGGGCGGAAAGCCTTTTTCCGGTGCTGCCGTGGATACGCCAGCCCAGGGCGCTTGTCGCTCTGGAGTCCGACCAACTGCGGGCTCTTGTGGAATTGCGTCCCCACAATCGCCAGGGCACCTGTTGGCGACTGGCCCTTGAAGACATCAGCACGCCATCGCAGCACAGTCGCGCTCAGGTGCTCAGCACCCTGCTCAAGGAATCCCTCCTCGGGGCGCACCCGCGATCACGCAGTTGGGTGATTCGCTGCCCATCCCAGGATCGCGACCAGATTGAGGTCCTACGGGAACTCGGCTTTCAACCCCTGCGTCGAACGCGACTTTGGAGCCGCGCTTCTACGCCATCGCCGATGCCGACTGAGCTTGGAGACGGATGCATCTGGTCTCCCCTCAACCGTCGCAGTGCTCCGCTCCTCTGGCCCCTTGAACAGGCTTCCGCATCAAGCCATCAACGACAGATCGTGGACCGACGCTGCAACGATCTACTCGACCAGTGCGGTGCCGGCAGCGGGGTGTTGCTGGGCAAAGGCGACAACGGTCCAATCGCCCTCGCCGGACTCCTGCGAATCGATCGAGGCCCCGATGGTGCCCGGTGTGAACTGGTCCGGGACCTGGCCTGGGATGAGCGACTCAATCGGGCATTGCCAGCGGTCTTGGATCGACTGCAACGGGAACAACCTGACCTGAAACTGCTTTGCAATGAGGAGGATCGTCCCTTAAACGCCTTGCTGGAAAGAGCGGGATGGAACTCCATTGGCGAGGAGCTACTGCTCGGCAGAAGTCTCTGGCGGCGACAAATCCAACCACGTCAACGTCCAAACAGCCTCCAACTGGAAAGCGTGCTGGGACGTCTCCAGCCCCAACGTCCACCGCTGCCGACCCCGAGCCTGGGGCGTCGCTGACCATCACGTGGCAAGCCTGAAGCCTCGCCCCCGTTCCGTTCTGAGCTTGGACGTCGGTCGACGCAGAATTGGTTTGGCCGGCTGCGACCCCCTCGGGATTGCGGTCAGACCGTTGCAGGCCCTGAGGCGTCAACGCTTTGGCGACGATCTCGAGCAGATCCGCAGGCTCTGCCACGAGCGCCGGGTGGAAGGTCTGGTGGTGGGCTTGCCGCTGGATGCAGAGGGAAGACTCACCGACCAAGCGGTCCATAGCCAGCGCTACGGAATCAGGCTGGCGAGAGCGCTCATGCTGCCCCTGGCCTGGGTGAACGAACACAGCAGCAGCTGGGCTGCCGGCGAGCGCTTCGGACTCCACGGCGACCGCAGCGGTCGCCTCGACAGTGCTGCCGCAGCCTTACTACTGGAGCAATGGCTGAACGATGGTCCCGAGCCAGAACCGGTCGCAGCGGCGGACCCGGCCTCTGGCAGTGTCAGCGGCGATGAAGGATCCTGTAAGAACACATCAGCGCAGTCATGAGCAGCAGCGGAGCCGGTAACGGCGGCGAAGTGCCCACCGTCCTTGTCAGGGACAAGGGGAGCAGGGATCTGCTCTGTTTCCTAGAACAACTGATCCCCCTCGATGGGGTCGACTACGCCCTGCTCACACCTGTCGATACCCCAGTGTGTCTGTTTCGCCTCAAGGACGGCGACGAACCTGAGCTGATCGACGCCATTAGTGACAGCGAACCGATCCTTTCTGTGGCTGACGTTGTTCTACAGGAACACGACCTGACGCTTGTGCGATCCGCCGTGACACTCACAGTCAGCGGTGAGCTGGACGAACCCGACCCCGATGAACTGGAGGAAGACGGTGAAGAGGAAGACGATTCGGAAACCTATGAGCTGCTGGTTAGTTTCCTGGTCGAAGAACAGGAATATGGCCTTTACATCCCCCTGGATCCCTTCTTCGTTGTGGCCCGCATGAACGACGGTGCCGCAGAACTCGTCGAGGGCGAGGAGTTTGATCGCATCCAGCCGCGCATTGAAGCGGAACTTGAGGAGCGGGAGCTCAGCAACTGATGCCGATGAGCCATCACTGGCTTCAACCCGACTGGGACCCTGGCCTGACACTGGCCCAGCTCCCCCTGCAACCGCTCCTATCGCAGGGCATTACCGCCATGCTTGTGGATGTGGATCGCACACTCCTGCCTGGCCACGAGGTCGTGCTTCCTCCCGCGGTCATCAGCTGGGTCGACCAGGCGCGGCAGCATCTCACCCTGCATTTGTTCAGCAACAATCCCTCCCGCCAACGGATCGGTGCGGTGGCCGCCCAGTTGGAGCTTGGCTTCACCAGCGGTGCCGCCAAACCCAGACGGGCCGCCCTTCGCCGGGTGCTGCAGGATCTGCAAGTGAGCCCGGAACAGCTGGCCATCGTGGGTGACCGCCTGTTCACCGATGTTCTGGCAGGCAATCGTCTTGGCCTGTTCACCGTGCTGGTACGACCGCTCCGAGCCGACGGAACCCCCTGCCGCCACGACAGGGTGCAACGGGTTGAACGGCAGCTCGCCCGCTGGATGGGGGCTGGGCGTCCATGACCCTGCGGGTGGTGAAGGTGGGCACCAGCCTGCTCAGAGGTCAGGAACAGGTTTCAACGGAGACGATGATCGGACGCCTCGCCGACGCCCTGGCGGAAAGCTTGGAGAAAGGCGATCGCGCCGTTCTGGTGAGCAGTGGTGCAGTCGGGCTCGGCTGCCGCCGTCTTGGCCTCAATTCGCGACCGGAGAGCGTGGTGGCTCTTCAAGCAGCGGCAGCTGTGGGCCAGGGCCATCTGATGGGGCTCTACGAAGCCGCCATGGCTCGCCACAGCAAAACCGTGGCCCAGGTGCTGCTGACCCGCTCAGATCTCGCGGATCGGCGCAGCTATCGCAATGCCTCGGCAACGCTCCATCAATTACTCGATTGGGGCGTGCTGCCGATCGTGAACGAAAACGACACCGTCTCGTCAGCGGAACTGCGCTTCGGCGACAACGACACACTGTCTGCACTTGTGGCTGCGGCTGTGGAAGCCGATGAGCTGATCCTGCTGACGGACGTGAACCACCTCTACTCAGCCGATCCGCGGATTGACGCCAGTGCCCATCCGATCACGGATGTGCATCACCCTTCCGAACTGGCTCAACTCGAAGAAGGTGCCGGTGACGGCGGCCGTTGGGGCACCGGTGGCATGACCACGAAATTGGCAGCGGCCAGAATCGCGACGGCCAGCGGAATCACAGTGCACCTGGCGGATGGGAGGGAAGCCAGCGTGCTGCAGGACGTGCTGCAGGGAGGCCGAGGCGGAACCGTGTTCCACCCCCATCCGGAACCCCTCGGACAGCGCAAACGTTGGCTGGCCCATGCTCTTCAACCTCAGGGTTCACTCCACCTCGATCACGGCGCCTGTGAGGCGCTTCTGCATCGGGGTGCCTCCTTACTGCTGGTGGGAATCGCAGCGATCGACGGGCGCTTCGACAGCGGAGATGCCGTCCGCCTGCTTGGCCCGGACGGGACCGAGTTGGGTCGAGGTCTGAGCTCCCTAAGCAGTGAGGCCCTCCAGAAAGCCTTGGAGGTCGGAAGCAACGACCCGGTTGAGAGCGACAACCGGCTCGATGGTGGCTCGCCCCTGGTTGTTCACCGTGACGCGCTCGTGCTCAGCACGCCTACGATCCGGCCGGCGGAGCTCTAACGCATGCATTTCAGTCAGTTGGTTGCTGCGCTGCAGCAAGGCGAAGCCGGCCTGCTTCGCCACGGCCTCGGGAGCGATCCCCGGCTCAGTTCAGCGGCGTCGCTGGAGAAAGC
The DNA here is from genome assembly GCF_004332405.1 of Synechococcus sp. BS56D. Lineage (NCBI taxonomy): Bacteria > Bacillati > Cyanobacteriota > Cyanophyceae > Synechococcales > Synechococcaceae > Synechococcus > Synechococcus sp. BS56D. The sequence continues at coordinate 141,803 of NZ_PHQU01000003.1, forward strand.
CAAGGCAGACCAGATGAGCTTCCTCGAAAAGGGCAATGCGCTCGAGCAAGCCCTCGAAGCAAGCCAGGCTGGCGCCCTGCTGCTTCCCGATCAAGACGAGTTAGTGCAACGAGCCGAGGCAAGGGGCACCGCCTGGGCGGTGTTCAAAGATCCCCGACTGGCCTTTGCAGAGGCCCTGGAACTTTTGCATCCACGACCACGGCCCCTCGCGGGAGTGCATCCCACAGCAGTGATCGGTGAACGGGTCAGCCTTGGTGCTGGCGTCTCCATCGGGGCAAGGGTCTGCATCAGTGACGGAAGCAGGATCGGAAACCACAGCGTCATCCACCCGGGGGTGGTGATCTACGACGACGTGGAAGTGGGAGACCATTGCGAACTCCACGCCAACGCAGTGCTGCATCCAGGCTCAAGGCTTGGGTCCCGATGCGTGGTGCACTCCAATGCTGTAGTGGGTTCGGAGGGTTTCGGTTTCGTTCCGACTGCCAACGGTTGGCGCAAGATGCCGCAGACCGGTCAGGTGGTGCTCGAGGACGGCGTTGAAGTGGGGTGTGGCAGCACGATCGATCGCCCCTCGGTGGGGGAGACCCGCATTGGTGCTGGCACCAAAATCGACAACCTGGTGCAGATCGGCCACGGCGTCGAAACGGGCCGGGGCTGTGCCCTCGCCTCCCAGGTCGGCATCGCTGGCGGAGCCCGGCTTGGGAATGGGGTCATCCTTGCCGGCCAGGTCGGTGTGGCCAACAGGGCTGTCATCGGTGACCGTGCCATTGCCAGCTCCAAGAGCGGTATCCATGGCGAGGTGGCTGCCGGTGAGGTGGTGAGCGGCTATCCGGCGATTCCCAATCGCCTTTGGCTTCGGTGCTCCGCCGCCTTCGGCAAGCTGCCGGAGATGGCCAAACAACTCAGAGAGCTGAGGAAAGAACTGGATGCTCTGATCAAGTCGGAGCGTTCGCCTCAGTAACCTCGCTGGCTTCGGCCCTCATCCCTGAAGCCCATGCGCCAGCATCGCGTTGTTCTGCTGCCGGGTGACGGCATCGGACCCGAAATCACTGCTGTGGCCCGCACGCTGCTTGACGCCGTGGCCTCTCGTCACGACTTCACCATCAGCTTTGAGGAGCAGCCAATCGGCGGTGCAGCGATCGATGCCACCGGGGAGCCACTCCCGGAAAGCACGCTCACCGCCTGCCGAGGGGCAGATGCCGTGCTTCTGGCTGCAATCGGTAGCCCCCGCTTTGACAGCCTGCCGCGTCAACAACGACCGGAAAGCGGTCTGCTCGCGCTGCGGTCCGGCATGGAACTGTTTGCCAACCTGCGTCCGGTCAAAATCGTTCCGGCTTTGATCGATGCCAGCACTCTGCGGCCGGAGGTGATCGAAGGGGTCGACCTGATGGTGGTGCGAGAACTCACCGGAGGCATTTACTTCGGCCAGCCGAAGGGGCGAGTCAGCGCTGATGGGGAGGAGCGCGGTTTCAACACCATGACCTACTCGAGCGGCGAGGTGGACAGAATCGCCAAGGTGGCCTTTGAGCTCGCTGTTCAGCGCCGTGGTCAGCTTTGTTCTGTGGACAAGGCCAATGTGCTGGACGTGAGCCAGCTCTGGCGCGATCGCGTGGAGGCGATGGCATCGAGCTACCCAGCAGTGGAGGTGAGCCACATGTATGTGGACAACGCTGCGATGCAACTGGTGCGGGCCCCACGTCAATTTGATGTGTTGCTCACCGGCAATCTCTTCGGCGACATTTTGAGCGACGAAGCCGCCATGCTCACCGGTTCCATCGGCATGCTGCCCTCCGCATCCCTTGGCAGTGAAGGCCCTGGACTGTTCGAACCTGTGCATGGCTCCGCGCCGGATATCGCAGGTCAGGACAAAGCCAACCCAATGGCGATGGTGCTATCAGCGGCCATGATGCTGCGCATCGGCCTCGGGGAGGAGTCGGCCGCCAGTGCCCTGGAACAAGCCGTGGATGGCGTCTTGGCAGGGGGCTACCGGACCGGAGATCTGATGGCAGAGGGCTGCACCATGCTTGGCTGTCGAGCCATGGGCGAGCAATTGCTCAACCATCTCTCCACCTGAGGAGAACCATGGGGGCCATTGCCGGTCCCGGCACTGCGTCGACCGGGATCGGCACTTGACCTGCCAAAATCTTCGGGCCTGCTCTGCCTGCGTCGATGTCGAAGCGTCACCCCGTTGTCGCCGTTACGGGTTCCTCCGGTGCCGGAACCAGCACCGTGAAAAGGGCCTTCGAACACATCTTTGCCAGGGAGAACATCACCCCTGCCGTTGTGGAGGGTGACAGCTACCACCGCTTCGAGCGGATGGCGATGAAGGAGGCCATGGCAGAAGCACTGGCCAAGGGTGAGAACTTCTCCCACTTCGGTCCAGAGGCCAACCTCTTCGACAAGCTTGAGGAACTCTTCCGCGTTTACGGCGAAAGCGGTGGCGGTCAGAAGCGCTACTACCTGCACAGCCCTGAAGAGGCCGCTGAGCACAACGCCCGTTTAGGCACCGATCTTGGCCCCGGCCAGTTCACCCCCTGGGAAAACATCCCCAGCGGCACTGACCTGCTCTTCTATGAGGGTCTGCATGGTGGTGTGCAGGGCGATGGCTACGACGTGGCTGCCCTTGCCGACCTGCTGGTGGGCGTGGTGCCCATCACCAACCTCGAATGGATTCAGAAAATCCACCGTGACAACGCCGAGCGTGGCTATTCCGCCGAAGCGATCGTCGATACGATCCTTCGCCGGATGCCCGACTACATCAATCACATCTGTCCCCAGTTCAGCCGCACCGACATCAACTTCCAGCGGGTGCCGACCGTTGACACCTCCAACCCTTTCATCTGCCGCAATATCCCAACGCCGGATGAGAGCTTTGTGATCATTCACTTCCGTAAAGGAGCACGGGAAAAGTGGGGAATTGACTTCGCTTACCTGCTGAGCATGATCCACGATTCATTCATGTCCAGCCCTACCAGCATCGTTGTCAATGGCGGCAAGATGGGTTTTGCCATGGAGCTGATCCTCACCCCGATCATTCATCGCATGATTGAGGAGAAGCAGAAGCTCTCCTGATCTTTTTGCAACGGAAGATCTATCGTGGGCTCATCTGAGTAATCAGGTGGGCCCATTTCCGTTTCATCCCCATCGTTCGTGATCCATGGAGCCGGCAATGGTGCCGGCGTCTCACCGCGTTGGGATCGGGTCAACAGTCAGGAGCTCATTGCCCGGGCTCGTCGGATCTATTTCCGCTATCTCAGCGAAGCGACGCGTTCGCAGGAACCAAGCGGCGTTGTGGTCTGTCAGAAGAGCGGCGAGGGTCGGGTGGTCTTTGAGATGCCCACACTGCTGCCAGAGGAAGAATTCCTCTCCACAGCGCTGCTTCGCAACCGGTCCCGTCGCTCCATGGCTCGCTGATGGCGGCTGTCGTGGCGGTGCCCCTGGCCCTACTGGGGGCCTGCATCGGCAGTTTTCTCAACGTGGTGGCATGGAGACTCCCACGACACGAATCAGTGGTCCACCCGGGGAGCCATTGCCCGAGTTGTGGTCATTCCGTGCGTTGGCATGACAACCTGCCGGTGCTGGGGTGGCTTTGGCTCGCGGGTCGTTGCCGCGACTGTGGCTGGACAATTCCGACCCGTTATCCGCTGGTTGAAGCCCTGAGCAGTGGCCTCTGGGTCAGCGCCGCGTGGGCACGAGGCTTACCCGTCGATCAATCCCTATTGGGAGCCGAAGCCGCGGCAGGGCTCTCCCTGGTGGCCGGAGTGGTGCTGGTGAGCCTCCTGCTGGTTCTGCTGCTGATCGATTGCGACCACCTCTGGTTGCCCGAACCCCTCTGCCGTGCCGGAGTCTTGCTGGGGCTGATTGTGATGCTGAGCGCTCCATCTCAGCTGCTGCCCCATCTGCTGGCCGCCGCCGCTGCCCTGCTGGGGATGGAAGCCCTCAGCGCCCTTGGAGAGAAAATCCTTGGCCAGCCAGCTCTCGGACTTGGCGATGCGAAACTCGCGGCCATGGGAGGTGCCTGGCTGGGACCGGCCGGGATCGCAGCTGCCATGGCCCTTGCCGTTTGCAGCGGAGCGATCATTGGTTTGATGGGCCGACTCAGCGGAAGACTGGGGCCACGACAGCCCTTCCCCTTCGGTCCGTTCATCGCCCTGGGCATCTGGTTGGTGTGGCTCACAGGCCCGATCTGGTGGTGGCAGAACTGGATCAGGCTGATTGGAGTGGCCTGATGGGCTTTAAATAGTCATCAGAAGGAAGAATTGCGTGTCGCTGTTCGACTGGTTTGCCGATCGCCGAAAAGGTCAGCCCGTGGTCAAGCTGACCCAGGAGCCTGAGGAGGGAGATGGTCTCTGGAGCAAGTGCCCGGAGTGTTCCCAGGTGGTCTACCGCAAGGATCTACTCGCCAATGCGAGTGTCTGCAGCAACTGCGGGCATCACAACCGAATTGACAGTGCTGAGCGGATTGCAGTCATCGCTGATCCAGGCAGTTTCGTGCCCCTGGATGGGGACCTGGAGCCAACCGACCCGCTCGGCTTCAAAGATCGCCGTGCCTATGCCGACCGTCTACGAGAGATGCAGGCAAAAACCGGATTGCGGGATGCCGTGATCACCGGCCTGTGTCGTGTGGAGAATCATCCGCTAGCCCTGGCGGTGATGGATTTCCGCTTTATGGGGGGCTCCATGGGCTCCGTGGTCGGCGAAAAAATCACCCGACTGGTGGAGAGGGCCACGGAACAGCGACTACCTCTCCTGATTGTGTGTGCCTCCGGCGGCGCGCGCATGCAGGAAGGCATGCTCAGCCTGATGCAGATGGCGAAAATCTCCGGGGCTCTGGAGCGTCACCGTGAGCAGGGTCTCCTCTACATGCCGCTGCTCACGCACCCCACAACGGGTGGAGTCACAGCCAGCTTCGCCATGCTCGGCGACCTCATCCTTGCGGAACCGAAAGCGCTGATCGGTTTCGCCGGTCGCCGGGTGATCGAACAAACCCTGCGCGAAAAGCTCCCTGACAATTTCCAGACGGCTGAATATCTGCAGGAGCACGGATTCGTCGACACGATCGTTCCGCGCACCCAGCTGAAGAGCACGCTCGTGCGGCTGCTTCGACTCCACGGAAGCCATCCCGTCGAAGCGGTCGGGTAATGGGCCGTCGACTTGTCCGCGGACTGCTTCTCGGCATCCTGATCCTGCTGACAGGGCTGGCGGAGCCCTATGCGGCCATGGCCGGCCCCGTGGACTGGCGAGAGGTCCCTCCAACCGCCGAAGGCCGGCAATGGTGGGATGCCGGAAGCGTGCGCCGCACCCGCGAAGGAACCCTGTCTGTGCTCAGTCGATTTACGCCGGAAACCGACCCTGAAGCCCGCCCCCTGGGGAGCCTCTACGTGATGCAGATTGATTGCGATCAGAAGCTCTATCGAGACCAGCAGGTCAATGGACTTCCCCGCTGGGGGGCTCAGTGGGAAGCTGCCGGTCAGGATGCATTGATCAGCAGCGTGATCGATGCGGTTTGCAGCGCTGACCTCGCCTGAACAGTCCCCATGCAAAGCAGATCCAACCGTCCCATCGGTGTCGCCATCGCCGGTCTTGGTTTCGGTGAAATCGTCCACCTGAAAGCCCTTGAGGCCGTTCAGGAACTCAAGCCCGTCGCCCTCTGGCATCCTCGAGCGGATCGGCTCAACCAAGCGACTACAACCACTGGACTGAAGGGTTATCAAGACTGGGATGGCCTGCTGGCCGATCCCGCCGTTGAGGCGATCGTGATTGCCACCCCGCCGGAACCGAGGGTTGATCTTGCCCGACGCGCCCTAGAGGCGGGCAAGCATCTTTTGCTGGAAAAACCGGTTGGGCTATGCGCTGAGCAGGTGGCAGATCTGCAGCGACTCGCTATGGCCCAACGCCTGAGTGTGGCCGTCGATTTCGAATACAGAGCCGTCCCTTTGTTCATGCAGGCAGCTCGTCTGCTGGCCCAGGGCGCGATCGGAACCCCCTGGCTGGTGAAGCTCGACTGGCTGATGAGCAGCAGGGCGAATCCAGAGCGGCCGTGGAGTTGGTATTCCAGCCGCCGCCAGGGGGGTGGGGTGATCGGAGCCCTCGGCACCCATGCCTTCGACATGCTGGCCTGGATGGTCGGGCCGATCGAAAACCTGCATGCTCTCCATCACACCGCCATTCGCGAACGCCCCAACTCCGATGGCCAGATGACCCCTGTCGATGCAGAGGATGTGGCCCTCATCCAGGCCCAGCTGCAGCGGCACGATGGCTCAGGCCTTGTTCCAGCCCAGGTGAGCTTGGCCTCCGTGGCACGGAATGGCCGTGGTTGTTGGCTGGAAATCCATGGCTCACAAGGAAGCTTGAAGCTGGGCAGCGATAACCAGAAGGACTATGTGCATGGTTTCGGTCTCTGGATTGCGCAGGGCCATGAGGAACCCCGGAGTGTCCAGGCCGATGCCGACCTGCTCTTCCCGACTACCTGGAGCGATGGACGCATCGCTCCTGTGGCGCGATTGCAGCAATGGTGGGCCCAAAGCATTCTCAGCGGACAGCCGATGGTGCCTGGACTGACCGAAGGCCTCCTGAGTCAGCTGGCCTGCGACCGCTGCCAGGAATCCCATGAAGGATGGAGCTTGCCAACACGGAATCCTGAGGGGCAGATCCGGTAGATTCGCCCCCATTCGTCACTACGACGTTTCACCACCGAGGACTTCACCATGGCGCTCGTTCCGCTTCGGCTTCTTCTTGATCACGCCGCCGAAAACGGCTACGGCATCCCTGCCTTCAACGTGAACAATTTGGAGCAGGTCCAGTCGATCATGGAAGCGGCCCACGAGACCGATTCCCCGGTGATCCTGCAGGCCTCCCGCGGCGCTCGCACCTATGCCGGTGAGAACTTCCTGCGCCACCTGATCCTGGCCGCCGTTGAAACCTATCCGGACATTCCGGTGGTGATGCACCAGGACCACGGCAACAGCCCTGCCACCTGCTACGGAGCAGCCGCCAACGGCTTCACCTCCGTGATGATGGATGGTTCTCTGGAAGCCGATGCCAAGACTCCTGCCAGCTACGACTACAACGTGGCTGTGACCAAGGAAGTGGTGGACGTGGCCCACGCCATCGGCGTGAGCGTTGAAGGTGAGCTGGGTTGCCTCGGTTCCCTGGAAACCGGCAAGGGTGAAGCCGAGGACGGCCATGGTTTCGAGGGTGAACTCTCCAAGGATCAGCTCCTCACCGATCCCGCAGAAGCCGCTGACTTTGTGGCCAAGACGAAGGTTGATGCCCTGGCGATTGCCATCGGCACTAGCCACGGCGCCTACAAGTTCACCCGCAAGCCCACCGGTGAAGTGCTGGCCATCAGCCGCATTGCTGAAATCCACAAAGCCATCCCCAACACCCACCTGGTGATGCATGGCTCCTCCTCCGTTCCCCAGGAATGGCTGGAGATGATCAACAAATACGGCGGTCAGATCCCTGAGACCTACGGCGTTCCCGTCGAGGAGATCCAGGAAGGTATCCGCAATGGTGTGCGCAAGGTCAACATCGACACCGATAACCGCCTTGCCTTCACCGCCGCTGTTCGCGAAGCAGCTGCCGCGGATCCCGCCAACTTCGACCCCCGCCACTTCAACAAGCCGGCTCGCAAGTACATGAAGCAGGTCTGCCTTGACCGCTATCAGCAGTTCTGGGCTGCCGGTAACGCCAGCAAGATCAAGCAGCGCGACATCAACTACTACGCCGGCCTGTATGCCAAGGGTGAGCTTGACCCCAAGACCGCTGTAGCCGCCTGATTCAGGCTGATCCAACGTTGGGATCACACCGGGGGCCCTAGGGGCCCCCTTTTTGGTGGCCTTAAGTCACCACGTCGATGCGGGCACGGTTGTTGGTCCTCAAACGTTCCGGTTCGATGATGCGTTGTTCAGGATCCGCCACCACCTCGAGGCAATGCCGACCTGAAGCGAGCTCCCATGGCATCGAGAATTGCTCCGAACTGCCAGCATCCATCCAGGGCAAGCGCAGAAAACGATGATTGCTGTAGCTGTTGTCCACCACAACAGCGATGCCCACATCACTCACATCGAGCTGGCCAAGGTTCTCGACCGTGAAACAAATGCAGCCATCTTCATAGCGAAGCTCGCGAATGCTGAGATCGCTGCTCAAGCACTGCACCGAGTGCAGGGGATAGAGCACAAGGCGTTCAAGGCGAGCGAGTTGGGTGCTGGGATGCTCGTGATGCAGATGGCCCCCGTAGCGCAGGTCGGTGCTGCAGCCATGGAGATGTAAGTGGGCATCCTGTTGGGGAACCGTGACTCTCCCCAGGGCAGGCTCCATATCAAAAAAGCCGCAGCAGTCCCAATGCAGGGAATGACCAAGAAACTGCAGGGGGTCAGCAGGATTGGCGGGATCCTGCTTAGCGAGCCTGTAGTGCTGGAGCAGGTCGTAAACGCTCGTCGCTGCCGTTGTGTCTGAAGACACATTGGAAGCCAAGGCACTGTTGCGCCGCTGCTGACCCAAGCACAACTTCGAAGCCACGGTGATCACGAGTTCATGCCACTCAGCGACGAGGCGAACGCCGTAGATGGAGGCATGCTCAAGCGCACCGGATTCGCGGCCCAGAGCAATCGCTCGCGCGATCAGTGGCTGCAAAGGTTCACCCTCATCAGCATCAAGTTGCTGCAGGTCCACGGGTCGACGCAAGGCCGTGGCGTCAGAGGAAAAACAGACATACGGGAAGTGAGAGCTGCCATCCCCTGGCTCGAGCTTCCGGATACCGCCGTTGAAGGCCTCGCACTTCCAGATCACCGTCTTGCCTTCAGGACCCTGGAGGAAGGTCAGCTCACCGTTATCCACGCTGGTGGTGGTGCCAAGACCGAGCACATCTCCATCCAGAGGAATGCGCTCCAAGCCAAGGTGCTCATGCACATCGCCCTGGATCAGATCGGTAATGCTGTTGGCAATGGTGAGCTCAGCCATGCAGACCAACACGCTGAGTTCATGCTGCCAACAATTCAGCGCAGTGACAGGGTGCCGCAGTCGCCATCAAGAAGCGCCTGCTGCCCTAAGGGCAGGGCCATATTCGGAAGACCATGCCCCACCGGCAGCTGCATCACCAACGGAATACCAAGGTCGCCAAGACGCTCTTCCAGAATGGCGTCCATGGAGAAATCGCCCGGGAGGATGTCATCCTTCTGCCAGGAGAATCGTCCAGTCGCGATGCCAGCGACCCCCTTGAAAAGACCGGCCGCTCGCCAGTGGGTGAGCATGCGATCCACCCGATAGGGCGCTTCACCCACATCCTCGAGCACAAGAATGGCGCCCTGCAACGAGGGCATCCAGGGAGTGCCAATCAGGTGGGTCGCCACTGTGAGATTGGTCACCACAAGCGGACCCTGCGCCAAACCGGAACGAACGGCCCGCCCAGACAAGGGAGCCACAGGACGACCACTGAGCAGTGAAACAGTGCGCTGCCACTGGTCATCAGGGCCACCGGAGGAGCCATGGATCGCCCCCAACGATCCCGACGCCCACTGCGCGAGCAACAGAGAGCTGGTATCGGAAAAACCAAGGGTCCAGAGGGACCGACGGGGAAAACGGAAACCAGCCTCAAGCACCCGGGCAGCCCCCCAGCCCCCCCCCACCACAATCAGCCCATCGAGGGTCGGGTCTGCCCAGGCCTCTTCCAATTCACCGACGCGCTGACCATCAGTCCCGGAGAACCACTGCCACTGTCGCCAGATCGTGTCGGGAATCTCCAAGATCCAGCCCTCCGCAGCACAACGTTGGCGAAGCTGCGTGAAATCCGTATCAGGGGAAATCCAGGTGCCTGGATTCACCGCCCGCAACCGTGAGCCGCGCCGCAAAGGGGGTGGGAGAGACAGGGCTGTGCCTTGAGCCCTGGGGGACGCAGCCTGGGAGACGCCAGGCAGCAGAGCCCCCATCAAACTGAGGAGACCGCTGGTTAGAACACGGCGACGCCCAATCCCCATCACGATTCAGGCGAAGCCCATCACCCGATCAAGGCCTTCAGCAACGCGCGCCCGTCAACACCGCCAGTGACGGGATCGCAGGCCCGCTCGGGATGGGGCATCAGACCCAAAACATTGCCCTTGGCATTGGTGATACCAGCAATATTGTCCACAGACCCGTTGGGATTGGCGACGTAGCGCAGAGCGATCGCATCGTCATCCTGGAGCTGCTTCAAGGTCTCATCGCTGCATTGATAGCGACCCTCTCCATGGGCGATCGGGAGCGTGATCTGACTACCAGCCACCTGATCAGACAACCAAGGAGTGCGGGAACTGGCCACCTGAAGAGCGGCGTCCTCGCAGATGAAGTGCAAGTTCCGATTACGAGTCAACGCACCAGGCAACAAACCGAGTTCGGTGAGGACCTGAAAGCCATTGCAAATGCCCAACACACGACCGCCGCCGGCTGCAAAATCCACCAGGGACTGCAGCACCGGAGCAAAACGAGCAATCGCCCCGCATCGCAGGTAGTCGCCGTAGCTGAATCCACCTGGAAGCACCACAGCGTCCAGTCCGCTCAAGTCCCGTTCCTCATGCCAGAGGAAGCGTGTAGGCAAGCCTAAGCATCCCTCCGTCGCCCAGCGCACGTCCCGGTCGCAATTGGAACCGGGAAAAATCACCACACCAATGCTCATGACTCCTGCAGCTCCAGGCTCCAGTTCTCGATCACAGGGTTGGCCAGGAGGCGATCACTGAGGAGCTCCAGACGTCGACGCGCTTCCGCTTCATCAGGAGCCTCAAGCTCAAGCTCCACCGCCTTGCCAATCCTGAGACGGGTCACACCGTCGACCCCGAGACGAGCCGCGGCGGCTCGCGTGGCCTCTCCGGCCGGATCGAGGACCGAAGGTCGCAGATTCACCAAAACGCGGGCTTGATAACGCGGCACGAGCTCCGGGCGGGGATTGTTAAATCTTGACAGGCCGAGGCACCCATCCCGGAAGGCTCTGGGCACGTTGAAGAAAGGGTCGATGCCATGGTGTGCCACAGCTGCTCTCAGCCAAACGGCCCGTTGCATTGGGCCTACAGGGATTCCTGGTCGCTGGGCTGATGGCCCTGGTCACGGTCGCTGGCATTCCCAGGGGGGCCAGGGCAGCCAACCCTGCACCGCTGCGGATCGACTTGGAATGCAACCGCAACGGCGGAGGCTGGCAGACCTGTCAGATGCGGGTGGTCCGGATCGGCGAAGAATGGTGGCTTGACCTTCCCGATCGTCAGCTGCATTTTCGACATGACGGCAGCGGTCGGATGCGCCTGAGGGATTCCAGCAAGGCAGGCTGGCAGCCCGTCGAAGCCCGTTGGGTGGCAGAGCGAACCCTTTGCTGGGATGGGATCTGTGCCCGTGGGAATCTGCCCCTGGATTGATCGGAGAGCCAGCCATGGCCCAAAACGAGCGAAACTTGAAAGGGCCTTGGAAGGGCTGGAACCTCAGCTGGGAAAGCCTGTTGAAGAACAGCCAGGGGGAATGGTGGCTCATGGCACAGCTCCTGCTGATCCTGGCCCTGCTGCTGCTTCCAAGCTGGCCTCACCAGGCTGCATGGGAGAGCAGCACGGGGGCGTGGTCTCGTGCCGTACTGGGAGGCGGAATGCTGATGAGCGGACTAGTGATGGCGCTTCAGTCGTTGCTGAGCCTTGGAGCCAGCCTGTCGCCACTACCGGAACCGAAGCAAGGGGCAACTCTGATCACAACAGGGGCCTACCAGCGCTGTCGCCATCCGCTCTATCAAGCACTCCTCCTGAGTGCCGCGGGAGTGGTGATCTTGCGATGGAGTCCCCTACACCTGCTCCTGCTTGTGCTGCTGGCGGCTGTTCTGGCGGGGAAGGCGCGACGGGAGGAGCGGAGTCTGATCGCCCTGCATCCTGACTACGGGACCTATCGCAGACTTACGGCAGCGATTCTCAACGGACTGCCAGGACTCGACTGGCGAGACCCCTAAGACCCAGGGTCGGACAAGGAACTGGCTTTTCCTCTCTGGAGCGTTAAAAACAATCCGTAGTTTCGGCATCCCCTGCTGCCTCGGCGATGCTGCTGCAACGGATCCAAGCTCCGCTGATCCTGCTCATGGGCTGCGCGCTCGTCGCACCGCAAGTCACCGCTGCCGAAATGGACAGCCTTCAGGACAACCAGGTCCTGGGCATGGGACGTCTGAACAGAGAAGATCCAAGCCGACCGGACTGGACAACGAAGTCAACGACTGCTCCAAGCAGCCCAGACCAATGGCTGGCCTTCCTCCAGGAGCGAAAAGAGTCCGTCCTGGTTTTAGAGCGCACCGACCGCTCGATTCGGTCCACCGGTGACCCGATCTGGGACCTGCGCCTGGAAATCCCAGGACAACGTCCACACCACTATCCAGCCGTCAGCGGCCGTGCCAATCGCCAACAGGCGAATCGCGATCAAATGGGCAGTCGGGCTCCGCTACCGCGTGGCCACTACACCCTCGGAGCCGTGGAACCACTAGCCGCCGGGGCCTATCCGGAACTCGGACCCATCTGGATCAGCATCGAACCCAGCTTCAGCACCGGGCGAAGGGTGCTGGGAATCCATCAGGATCCGAGCGCTGGCCGAAATTCCCAGAGCGGAACACTCGGATGCATTGGCCTGATCCATCGCAAGGACATCCTTGAACTCTCCGAGCTGATTCGACGCACGGGTACCCGACAGCTGGTGGTCCGAGACTGATCGAAAGCGCCCTGTGCCCCGTGGCCATCACACCTGAAGCTCAGCACTGAGCAGCTCAGCTGCCTCGGGCTCGAAACCGATCAAGACCAGATCCACCCCGGCACCGGAGGGCGGTCTCCAAACCTGTGAGGGGGCAGCTTCAAACCAGCTGTCGATCCTTGGGCCGACCATCTGGATCTGAAGGGGGAGGTTCTTACCCGGCAACCAGATCCTTCCCTTGAGGCGAACAACCCGATGGTTGCGAACAAAGGACGGTAACCGCTGTTCTAGATCGTCCCTCGAGACCTGACCCTCGAATCGAACCGTGCCACTGACCACCTCCACGTGGCTGTGATCGTGATGGTCGTGGTCGTGGTCGTGGTCGTGGTCGTGGTCGTGCTCATGGTCATGACCGTGGGTCTGACTGTGGGCCTGACTATGGGAATCGTGCCCAAGGACATCCGAGCCCTCCAGACGTGCTCCGAGCACGAGGGCCGGGTCAACCTCCCCGCGCTGCATCGCCATCAGAGCCGTACCCGGACGTACCCGCTGGCCGAGTTCGGTTTGGAGCTCGTCAAGTCGGGAGGCCTCAAGGCGATCGGCTCGACTGATCAGCACCTGATCAGCCGCCTGGAGCTGATCGTTGAACAACTCCTCGATCGAACTCAAGTGGTCGAGGCTGGGATCCTCCTCGCGCTGACGTTCCAGAGCCTCCGGATCCCCAACGGGACTACCAGCCGCAAGAGCCTCGCCGTCGACCACCGTGACCACACCGTTCACGACCACGCGGGAACGGACTTCTGGCCAAGCCAGCGCCTGTAGCAGAGGTCTTGGCAAGGCAAGACCACTGGTTTCCACGACGATCCCATCCAGGCTCTCGGCTCGGGCCAGCAAGAGCTCCATCGTCGGCAAGAAATCGTCTTGCACCGTGCAGCACAGACAACCGTTATTGAGCTCGACCAAACGACCTGCCAGCTCATCCTCCGGACAGAAACCGCAGCTGCGAATGAGATCGCCATCGAGGCCGACGGTGCCGAACTCGTTCACCATCACCGCGAGCCGCTGACCACTGTGGGAGAGCAGATGACGCAAAAGAGTGGTCTTTCCCGCACCGAGAAAGCCTGTGATCACTGTGACCGGTAAGCGCGCCATCAGCGGCAACCCAAGCTGTCACGGGTGCTCACACCCGTGCGTTCATTCACACCGCTCGCCCTAGAGCAGAGGGCCTTGAGCTGGGGAAGGTCAATCACAGCATCTGTGAAATCGGCACCTTCAATCCGAGCATCCGTGAAGCGGCTCTGCATGAGCATGGCGTTCGTCAAGACCGCATTGGAGAGATCAGCGGCATCGAAACGGCTTGCAAAAGCGACCACATCGGACAAATCAGCACCCTGAAGATCGGCCCCCTGAAGCAGGGAGGTGTTGATCACAGCGCCCCTGAGATCACTGTCAGAAAGATTGACTCCCTGCAGATCAGCCTTGAGGAATTCCTTCTCCTTGAGATCCAGGCCATGCATATCAGGCACGATTTCCTGGACGGCCCGCTGACCGCGGAGCTCCGGAGCCGTGATCGCCTGAACAGGACGAACCGGTACGAGCAAGAGCACTCCGAACAGCAAAACAACGAATGACAGCGCAAAGCGCTTCAGGCCCAGGCAACAGGGGCGAGCTGGAGCAGACATCGCAGAGAAGGAATCACCGACGTGGTCGCGAAGGACCTGCCGTAGTTTGAGTGGTCACGTTATGGCAGTCGTCCGCTAAACCACGCGTCATGGCCAAGACATTGCGGGTGGTGGTCCCCCCCCATCCATTGATCGCCCACTGGTTGACGGTGCTCCGTCATGCGGGCACACCGGCGGCCCTCTATGGAACCGGAATGGAGGAGCTGGGGCGATGGCTCACCTATGAAGCGGTCCGCGACTGGCTCCCCCATCGGCGTGAAACCGTGACGACCCCAGTGGCAACCACAGACGGTCAGGTGATCGAAGCCGCGGTTCCCCTGTTGGCCGTCCCTGTGCTTCCTGGTGGGCTCTCGCTTTGGCAGGGGGCCAGACAGGTGCTGCCTAATGCAGAGCTGTGCCTTTCCGGTGTTCCAGATCAGATCGAAGGCCAGGCTGGTGTGGTGTTGTTCATCGACCAAATCAGCAGTGGAAGGATCCTGCTCGATCTGCTTGAACAGCTGGCCGAACGAGGCGTCAACGATGGACGCAGGTTGCGGGTGGTCACAGCCGTGGCCGCCAGCCCAGGGTTGAAGAGCATCGGTGAGCGCATGCCCGACCTCACCATTCACACCGCCTGCATCGATGAGGGACTGGAGCCAGACGGGCGCGTGAACCCAGGCATTGGAGAACCAGTGCAACGGCTTCAGATCAGAACGACTGGCAGCACCTAGTCTTTGGATACTGAGAAACAGTCATGGCCCATCAGCGGGAGACCGCCAGCGGCAGCCTGGCCACACTGATCAGCGGAGCAGTCCTCGGGGCAGCCGGACTCGCCTGGTGGCTCTTATCGGAAGCGGATCGTCGCCAGCGGCTTCAGCGGCAACGCTCGATGCTCTACGCACCCCGTCTTCAAGACGGAAGTGAAGACAGCGACCAGGACAGCCTGCAGAGCGCCGATCATCAACTCGAAAGGAAGGTGGAACAGCTCAACACCGCGATTGCAGATGTGCGACGCCAGCTTGAGGATCTCGGGGCCAGGGGCTGACCGGGCACTCGGTAGGTTGGCCAAGAACCATCACCGCCCTCCGGCTGCCATCGATGCTCCGCTCCGACGCCATCACGCAGGGGATTCAGCGTTCACCCAATCGGGCCATGCTCAGGGCCGTTGGCTTCGGGGATTCTGATTTCGGCAAACCGATCATTGGGATCGCCAACGGCTACAGCACGATCACCCCGTGCAATGTCGGTCTGAATGACCTGGCCCGAAGGGCCGAAGAGGCCGCCCGTCTGGCTGGAGGGATGCCGCAGACCTTCGGCACGATCACGGTGAGTGATGGCATTTCGATGGGCACCGAGGGGATGAAATATTCCCTTGTGAGCCGTGAGGTGATCGCGGATGCGATCGAGACCGCCTGCAATGGCCAGAGCATGGACGGCGTGCTCGCCGTCGGAGGCTGCGACAAGAACATGCCTGGCGCAATGCTGGCCATGGCCCGAATGAACATCCCCTCGATTTTTGTATACGGGGGAACGATCAAACCCGGCAAGCTGGGGGGCTGCGACCTGACCGTTGTCAGTGCGTTTGAGGCGGTTGGCCAGATCACCAGCGGCAAGATCGACGAAGAACAACTGACCGCGATTGAAAAGAACGCCTGCCCTGGAGCAGGCAGTTGCGGAGGGATGTTCACCGCCAACACCATGAGCGCGGCAATCGAAACCATGGGGTTGAGCCTTCCTTACAGCTCAACGATGGCGGCTGAAGACGAGGAAAAGGCCGAGAGCGCTGCTCGCTCCGCCGAAGTGCTTGTGGAGGCGATCAAGGCGAACATCCGCCCCCTCGATCTGATGACCCGGGAGGCCTTCGAGAACGCCATCAGCGTGATCATGGCGGTGGGCGGCTCCACCAACTCGGTCCTCCACCTGCTGGCGATTGCACGCACCGCCGGGGTGGAACTCAGCATTGATGACTTCGAGCGCATCCGTGAACGCGTTCCAGTGATCTGCGACCTCAAGCCCAGTGGCCGTTTTGTCACCGTGGATCTACACCAGGCCGGCGGTATCCCCCAGGTGATGAAACTGCTGCTCGATGCAGGATTGCTGCACGGCGACTGTCGGACCATCGAGGGAACGACGCTGAAGGAGCTGCTCGCCGATGTGCCCTCGGTACCTCCAGCGGATCAAGAGGTGATACGCCCTCTCTCCAACCCCCTTTACGCCAAAGGGCATCTGGCAATCCTCAAGGGCAACCTTGCCGAAGAGGGTGCGGTCGCAAAGATCAGCGGCGTGAAGAACCCTGTGATCACCGGACCAGCACGCGTTTTCGAAAGTGAGGAGACCTGCTTAGAAGCAATTCTCGACAAGCGGATTCAGGCCGGTGACGTGGTGGTGGTGCGCAACGAGGGCCCCGTAGGAGGACCTGGTATGCGCGAAATGCTCAGCCCCACCTCGGCAATCGTGGGCCAGGGTCTCCTCGACAAAGTGGCCCTGATCACCGATGGACGCTTCTCGGGTGGCTCCTATGGGCTTGTGATTGGCCATGTAGCCCCGGAAGCCGCTGTGGGCGGCACGATCGGGCTGATCGAAGAAGGAGACAGCATCACGGTGGATGCCAACAAGCTGCTCATCCAACTCAACGTAGACGACACGGAATTGGCACGTCGACGTAACGCCTGGGTGCCACCTACTCCGAAATATCGGACGGGGATTCTGGGCAAATACGCGCGACTGGTCAGCTCCAGCAGTTTGGGGGCCGTCACTGATCAGCCGCCCTCCTGAGCCAGAGATCCCACCAGCAGAGCACGCAAGCGCCTCGCTAGTGCTTCGATCGGGGCACCGTCGGAGGGAGCAGTACAGCGCTGACCACTGCTCCCGTCCATCCACACCGGATGCTGTCCCTGCCAGAGCAGCGGTCGATCGGGTTGATCCCACCAACCCAGCATCAGGTTGAGATCGGCACCACTGCGATAGATCTCCAGCTCAAGATCGTGGAGCTGCTGACGGGCTCCATCGGGATCCCTCGCTTCAAGGCGAAGCCGCAGGTCATCGAGGTGGATGGTCTGCGGCTCGGCGTCATCAGCACCCACTGGCACAACACCGTGGCGCAGGGGTTTACGGCAGACATCGGCGGCAGCTGCAATCAAAGCCAGCAAATCCATCAGCGGTAGGCCTCGATCGAGCGAACGAGCAGTTGAATCGAACCAGCCCGATACCCAGAGTTCTCACTCCCGTCGTCAGCGAACCGTGAGTGGAGAAGCTGAAGACGGGTCAAAGCAGAAGCCTGAAACTTCACAGGCAAGGTCACGGGCTGCGCTCGAACCACCGGCTTGAGGATGCTGAAAGGGATTTCAAGCGTGGTGGTGCCTTCGGCAAGGGTTGGCAACGGAGCCACCCATCGCAAACCTCCGGGAATCAGTTCCGTCAACCCCATCACTCCATCGGCACAGGCAACAGCGAGCTTCAGGGTTCGCCCGCCGCCATCCACACGCAGGCGCAATCCGCGATAGCGACTGAGATCAAGCGGCGGACGATAGACAGGAGACCGACAACTGACAAAACCTCCGCCTTCACTCACCACCTCTCCTTCGAGAACAAGCCCCTCTGAAGTGAGGCGACAGCCGGCACGACTGGAGCCGCCCATGATCGTGTCATTCAAACTGGCCCATTCCGAGAAGCTTGATCCGGCAGCGATGACGCGCACGTCAGCGGCAGGCTCGGGTGGGGTGAGGGTCACAGTGAGGCTGGATGGAATCCTCAATCCTGAATGATTCAGAGCCGGAGCTGCGCAAGGGGATCAGTGATCCCCACAGGCACCCTGATCCGCGACCACAATGATCTCCGAACCAGGTTGCACCAACTTCGCGGGGGTGCGCTCAGCAGATTCACTGGGGTCGAGAAGGCGAGATAGAGCTTGCTGCTTGCCTTCACCACTCACCAGAAACAGCACCTGCCTGGCAGCACTCAGCACCGGTGCCGTGAGGGTGATGCGATCCAAACCCTTTCCCCGGCCAATCGTGGTCCAGCGATCGCGAACGGAAGGAGCCTCGGTACCGGGAAACAACGAGGCGGTATGACCGTCATCACCAAGGCCAAGCAACATCAGGTCAAACACGGGCGGCTCACCAGCGCAGATGCCTGAAACCAGCTGAGCGAAGGCATCGGCACTGGCCTCCGGAGATGGCAATGCAACCGTGGGCACAGGATGAAAACAGGCGCGCGATCCCGGCTGCCCCTCCTTGAGCAGGGTGCTGCGCAGCATGCGGGCATTGCTTGAGGCATCATCGGCAGCCACCCAGCGCTCATCACCAAGAAACACATCCACCCGATCCCAAGGGAGATGTTCTCGGCCGAGGAGCTCATAGGCGGCGGCCGGAGTCGAGCCCCCGGAGAGGGCAATCTGAGCCCGATCCCGCTGATCCAGGGCCAGATCAATGGCGGTGGCGATGTGCTCAGCCGCGCGACGGGCCAGATCCTGGGGATCCTTGGCCCGTTCGATGCGATAGGCGTTCATGAGCGCACCTCAGCTGAGCCACTCGGTGTGGAAGGTTCCGGGCTTGTCCACACGCTCGTAGGTATGAGAACCAAAGCAGTCGCGCATGGCCTGCACGAGGTTCTGGGGCAGGCGGGCGGTGCGATAGCTGTTGATGTAATCGAGAGTGCTGCTCAGGCATGGCACAGGAATACCGGCCTCGGCGGCACCTGCCACCACCTGAGCCAAACCGGGCAGACGACGGTTCACCTGCTCAGCGAACCAGGGGTCGATCAGAAGGTTGGCAAGCTGGGGATCGGCATTGAAGGCATCCTGGATCCGCTTGAGCAAACGGGCGCGGATGATGCAGCCACCCTTCCAGATCTGCGCGATCGAAGGCATGTGCAAGTTGTAGTTGTGCTCTGCAGAAGCGATGCGCAACAACTCCATGCCCTGGGCATAACTCGCCATACTCGCCAGCACCATGGCGTCCATCAATGGCGCCATGCCATCCGCCGGAGTCCCCATCGCGAAGGGCTTGATTGCAGGTCCCTTGAGAATTGGCTCCGCCTTGATGCGCTGATCCTTCATCGAGCTCATCACCCGACCGTTCAGTGAGGCATAAATCGTTGGCACCGAAGCGCCCATCTGAAGGGCGCTGACCACGGTCCAGAGCCCCGTTCCCTTCTGGCCGGCCTTGTCTTGAATTTTTTCGACCAGGTCACTGCCGTCGTCGGGGTCCTTGGTCCGCAGGCACACCTCAGTGATCTCAACGAGATAGGAGGAGAGTTCCTCAGTGCTGTTCCAGTAAGCGAACACATCCGCCATCTGGCTGCCGCTCATGCCGCCGACCCGCTTCATGAGGTCGTACCCCTCAGCCAGGATCTGCTCAATTCCGTACTCAATACCGTTGTGGACGGTCTTGACGAAATGGCCGGAACCACCGGGACCGATGTAGGTGACGCAGGGCCCGTCCTCCACCTGGGCGGCCATCTTGCAAACCAGGCTTTCAATCGCGTCATAGGAAGCCTTGGTGCCGCCAGGCATCATGCTCGGACCTTCCAGGGCACCCTTCGCTCCACCGGACACGCCCATGCCGATAAAACCAAAGCTTTTGCTCTCCAGCTCGGCCACCCGACGCTCGGTGTCGTGGTATTCGGAATTACCACCATCAATCAGAAGATCCCCTTCCTCTAGATAGGGGGAGATCTGTTGGATAACGGCATCAACAGGACCACCGGCCTTCACCATCATCAGGATCCGGCGAGGACGCTCCAGCTTGTTCACGAAGTCCTGAAGGTCCGTCGCACCCTGGATGTTCTTCCCTGCACCTCGACCAGCCAGAAATTCCTCAGTCTTGGCATAGGTGCGGTTGTAGACGACGCTGGAGAAGCCGTTGCGCTCGGCATTGAGGACGAGGTTCTCGCCCATCACACCGAGACCGATCAGACCGAAGTGCGCCTTGGACATGGATCCGTGAAGTCTTTCACTGGCGTCAGTGTGACCACGGGATGAAGGTTCGGCTGCAACCTGGGCGACGTCTGTTAGGGAGGCGTCACCCAACCAGGGGTTAAATCACCGTCCCATCGGGGATGGAGGCATTTTTGACAACCACAACAATTCCGTTACGGATGTAGAAACCCAGCTCGGGGCGATCGGCTTCATCCACATGGTCTTTATTGACGATGGTGACATTGCTACCAATCCGAGCATTTTTATCAAGGATGGCGCGCTTCACCGTGGTCCCTTGACCCACACCCAGAGGAATGCCTCCACGCTCTCGCAAGACGGCCCGCTCGGAAGAGGATTCAAAGAAGTCGGATCCCATCAGCAGGGAATCCTGGAGCACCACATCATCCTCAACGCGGCTGCGGACGCCCAAAACACAGTGGTGGATGCTGCAGGATTTGAGAATTGTGCCCTCGCCAATGATCGATTCGGTGATCTGGGCGTCAACCAGCTTGCTTGGTGGCAGATAGCGGGGACGGGTGTAAATCGGAAAGTCTTCGTCGTAGAAGCTGAAGGGGGGGGTGGGCTGCTGAGTCAGGGCCAGGTTGGCTTCGTAGAAGGCACCGATGGTTCCAATGTCTTCCCAATAGTCATCAAAGACATAGCTCTTCAAGGTCATGCCACTGGCCAGTGCCTCTGGGATGACTTCCTTGCCGAAATCCTTGTGCTCCGGATTGTTGTTGAGCAGATCAAACAGGGCCTTTCTGCTGAACACATAGATACCCATAGAAGCCAGATAGGGCTTCTGCTCTGCCGACTCGGCTGACAGACCGAAGCGGGAGGTATCCACAGCCATCTCTTTCAGTGCATCACCCTTGGGCTTCTCACGGAACTCCTGGATCGTGCCGTGGGCATCGGTGCGCATGAGGCCAAAGGCCTCAGCCTGTTTTGCATCCACCGGAAGCGCTGCAACGGTGAGGTCGGCACCAGATTGACGATGGTGCTCGACGAACTGGCTGTAGTCCATCCGGTAGAGCTGATCACCGGAGAGGATCAGGTATTCATCAACATCCCATTCCTGAAACAGCCACTGATATTTGCGCACGGCATCAGCGGTGCCTTCGAACCAGGAGGGGCTTTCAGGCGTCTGCTGGGCGGCGAGCACTTCAACGAATCCCTGGCCAAACCCCGCGCTGAGGTCGTAGGTCTGAGAGAGGTGCCGATTCAGTGAGGCGCTGTTGAACTGCGTCAACACATACATCTTGGTGATGCTGGAGTTGATGCAGTTACTAATTGGAATATCAATCAGGCGGTACTTACCAGCCAGGGGAACAGCCGGCTTGGCCCGCATCTTGGTGAGCGGATACAGACGGGTTCCAGCTCCCCCGCCCAGAATGATGGCCAGAACGCGCTTCATGCCGCCCCCTCAGATCGGCTTTGCGCGTGCAAACCTACCGGACATTTCGCTTCTAGAACCGCCTCGCGGGCAAGATCCGTCGAGATTGCTGGGATTCAGCCCTGGACTGGCGGCGTGAGGTCGAAAATGCGCTCCACCACCCGGAGGGCCTGCTGTCGTTCCAACCGCGTCTGAGGGCTACGCAACTCCGTTACCGGGGTGTGCAGGATCTTGTTAATGATGCCCTTGGTGAGGGCTTCCACCACCTTGCGCTCACGCGCAGAAAAATCAGGTCCCATACGACTGAGGGCTTTCTGGAGCTCTTCAGTGCGGATCTCCTCAAGGGAAGCCCGTAAACGGTTGATGGTGGGAACGGCCTCGAGACTGTCCCACCATTCAAGGAACAGGCGACCCTCCTCATCAAGCAAACCCTGGGCTTCGCGAGCCACCTGTTGACGGGCCTCCTGGTTGCGGGCGACCACCTCTTGGAGATCATCCACATCATGGGCTTCCACTCCGGGAAGACCGGTGACATCGGAGGCGATATTGCGAGGCACGCCAATATCGATCAAACGCAGGGAACTGCGGCGATTAAGGCCCTGAAGACGAGCTGCGTCGATGATCGGTTCATCCGCCGCGGTGCTGGTGAACACCAGTGAACAGGTGCTCAGGCAATGGTCGAGATCCTCGAGGGAGCGACATTGCACCGGCAGGGACGGAAAATCGGCCGCCAGGGTGAGGGCTCGTTCCCGGGTGCGGTTCAGCAGCACAACGCCGGAACAGCCTTTGGCCTGCAGATGCTGGAGCAGCAGGCGGCTCATGCGGCCTGCGCCGACCACAGCCACCTGCTCGGACTCAAGGCTGACAAGCTGATCGAGACCGCGGGATTGTCCAAGCTTCAGCTGAGCCAGCTCGACAGCGGCCGAACTGATCGACACCGCACCAGTCCCGAGATTGGTTTCGCTCCGCACCCGCTTTCCGGTGCTCACGGCCTGAGTCAGCAGTCGATTGAGAATCGGGCCGATCGATTTGTGCTCCTGGCCCAGGCGCATCATCTTCTTCACCTGGGAGAGGATCTGCCCCTCTCCGAGCACAAGACTGTCGAGGCCTGCAGAAACCCTGAGCAGATGGGCGACGGCTTCCTGGTGATGGAAGGTGAAGAGATGAGGGGTGAGGTCATCGGTCGGAAGACCAGAGTGACCACTCAAAAACTCCCTGACCGCTGAAATCCCCTGCTCGGGATGCTGCACCAGTGTGTAGATCTCCAGACGATTGCAGGTGCTGAGGATGGATGCCTCTAGCACCTGCTCGTGGCCACGAAGGCTCTGGAGCGAGGACTCCATGGTGTGTTCCGGGATGCTGAGCTTCTCCCGGACTTCGACAGGTGCCGTTCGATGACTGAGGCCGACGACGGCAATATGCATGGAGTTAGGTCCTCGAATCCAGACGATGCGACGTTCAGCTCAGAGCGATGCTCTGGGCTCCGTCCTTGATGTGCACCGTGTTGGTGAAGCGGCAGGTGTTGTCGAGATTGCTGATCACCAGGCTGCTCGTGCGGGTGCAGTCCTTCTCGAACTTAACGCCGTGGAAGAGGAGACCATCGGTGATTCCGCTGCCTGCAAAAACAACGTGCTCGCCGGAAGCCAGCTCCTCGGCCTCGTAGATCTTGTCGGGATCGCTGATGCCCATCTCAGCCAGGCGCGCCAGGTTGCCTTCCTTGGTGAGGTCAGCCCACTCTTTGGTCTGAGCAACCGCGGGGTCGTAGACGAGCTGTCCCTGGAAGTGACCGCCGAGTGCGCGCATGGCTGCCGCAGAGATCACACCTTCGGGAGCCGCACCAATGCCCATCAGGCAGTGGGTGCCGGTGCCAGCAAAACCACAGGCGATCGCAGCCTGCACATCACCATCGGAGATGGGCTGCACACGAGCACCGGTGGCACGGATCTCAGCGATCAGATCCTTGTGACGGGCACGATCCATCACAACGATGGTGAGCTCGTTCACGGCAAGGCCAAGGCACTCGCTGAGGATCTTGATGTTTTCGGTGGCCGACTTACGGATGTCCACCTTGCCCTTGGCAGCCGGGGGAGCAGCCAGCTTCTTCATGTAGAAGTCGGGGGCATTGAAGAGACCGCCTCGGTCGGAAGCAGCGAGGACGGCCATGGAGCCGCGTTGGTTGTTGGCACAGAGGTTGGTGCCTTCACAGGGGTCCACAGCGAAGTCAACACCTGGGCCGGTGCCGCTGCCCACTTCCTCTCCGATGTAAAGCATGGGGGCTTCGTCCCGCTCACCTTCACCGATCACGATCCGGCCCTGCATCTGGATCTGACCCATGCGCTGGCGCATGGCCTCGACAGCAGCGGCATCGGCTTCGTCCTTTTGGCCGAGACCAGTGAGGCGTGCAGAGGCGATGGCCGCCTGCTCGACGACCTCGAGAATTTCCTGGATAAGAGTGCGATCCACGGGTGTGCGGCGTTGGGAACGGGTGCAGCGAACGGAGAGCGGAACGGACGAACCGGCATGGGAGCGAACCGACGGAATCGGCTGGCCTGGGCCACGGACCCGATGCCGCAGGGCTTTCCAGCTCTTGAGCGCGGCTCACTGTATCAGCGGCATCCGCGCTTCCTACAATCGCCGCGCATTCCTGCGGACGCCTTCATGAGCACCAAGCCCCTGGTGATCTCCCCATCGATCCTCTCGGCCGATTTCGCTCGCCTCGGGGAGGAGGTGAAAGCAGTCGATCAGGCCGGCGCCGATTGGATTCATGTGGATGTGATGGATGGACGCTTCGTCCCCAACATCACGATCGGCCCCCTGATCGTTGACGCACTCCGTCCAGTGACAACAAAGCCCCTGGATGTTCACCTGATGATCGTGGAGCCGGAAAAGTACGTTCCCGATTTCGCGAAAGCCGGCGCAGACATCATTTCTGTGCAAGTGGAAGCCTGCCCGCACCTGCATCGCAACCTGGCTCAGATCAAGGATCTCGGCAAGAAAGCCGGTGCAGTGCTGAACCCCAGCACCCCAATCGACACGCTTGAGTATTGCCTTGAGCTCTGCGATCTGGTGTTGATCATGAGTGTGAACCCAGGCTTCGGCGGCCAAAGCTTCATTGAGAGCCAGGTTCAGAAGATCCGTGATCTGCGCCGCATGTGTGATGAGAAGGGTCTTGACCCCTGGATCGAGGTCGACGGCGGCATCAAAGGAGCCAATGCCTGGAAGGTGATTGAGGCGGGAGCCAACGCGATCGTGAGTGGTTCCGGCGTGTTCAACCAGCCTGATTACGCCGCAGCGATTCAGGGCATTCGCGATAGCAAGCGACCCGAAGGCGTGCTCGTCTGAGCCCCTTTCAATGGAGATATCTCACAAAGCCCCGCCTTGGCGGGGCTTTTTTTATCAACCAACGCGTCGGGCCTCAGCTGCCGAAGAACCAGCCATAGCTGTGCAGACCGATTCCCAGGAGATTCACGCCGATGTAACAAACCACGATCACAACAAGACCGACCGCTGCGACAAGCGCAGGTCGACGGCCCTGCCAACCACGACTGAGACGGGTGTGAAGGTAGGCGGCATACACAAGCCAGCAGATCAGAGCCCAGGTCTCCTTGGGGTCCCAGCTCCACCAACTTCCCCAGGCTTCGTTCGCCCACACCGCTCCACTGATGATGCCGACCGTGAGCAACAAGAAGCCAACCGTGATCGTTCGATAACTGAGGCTGTCGAGCTGTTCAATCCGTGAAAAGGCAACCGAGGAGAGTTGAAGGTCGCCAACCGCAAGTGCCGCTCCATCGGGTCCTTGCAGGGCAGCCCGGCGAAAACCTCCGCTGCCAATCGAGCTGCTGCGGAGTTCGAGCGCATCGCCGCGATCCACGAACAACACGGCCAGTGACAGCAGCGAGCCGACCAACAGGGCCGCGTAGCTGACCATGATCACGCTGACATGCATCACGAGCCAGCTCGAGCGGAGCGCAGGCACCAGAGGGGATGCTTCCTGAAGCCGATCTGGCAGAGCAAAACTGGCGAATGCAACGCAGCCGAGCCCCATTGGTGTGGCCGCTGCAGCCACCAGGGGAGAAGCCCAAGCGCGCTCCACTAGCAATTGAGTGAGGGTGCAAGCCCAGGCCAGGAAACAGAGAGATTCGTAGAGGTTGCTGATCGGAAAGTGCCCTGACTGCCACCAACGCAGAACCAGTTGGGCTGTGAAGGCGAGATTGGCAAGAGCCACCAGAGTTCGCACAGCTCCTGAGCTACGCCCCGAAGACAGTGCCCAAAACGCCCAGGGAAGAGCAATGAGCAACAGAGCGAAGGCGATGAGCCCCAGTAGCAACACGGGCTCATGCAAGGCGGCATCCAGGATGGGCATCAGTGGATCAAGAACGCAATGGAACAACCGATCAGACGATTCTGACCGCCGCAATCAACGACTGGCCTGACGCAGCAACACTCCACCTCCGGCCAGACAAATCAAAACGGGTGACCAGGCGGCGATGAGTGGCGGCAATGTGCCCTTCACACCGAGAGAACTGAAACTGAAACTGAGCACGTAATACACAAGGATGAGCACCACGCTGATGCCAAACCCCTGACTGCGACTGGTGCGGCTGTTCGGCTTGGCTCCGAGGCTGCTGCCAATCAAGCCAAAGACCAGACAGGCCATCGGCAAGGTGAATTTCTCCTGGATTCGCACCCGCAGGCGCCGCGCCTCCTTGCGATCGCCCGCGTCCAGAAGCAAGCGTTCCGCCTCGACGGCCTCGGCGACGGTCATGTTGTTGGCGTCTTTCGGCAACTGGGCGACCCGAATCGGTGCCGCACTGAGTGGATAGAGATACCGATCAAAGTCGGCGGCCGTGGTGCTACCCGATGGGGTGAGGGTCAGGATCTGGCCATCCAGAAATTCCCATTTGCTCTCGCGGTCGTTCCAGTTGGCACGTTTGGCCACAAGCATCTGGGTGAAACCAACCCGTGAAAAATCAAGCACCGTGACGTCGCTCATCGTGCCGTCGCGGAACTCACGGGCATAGAACAGCTGAGCCAAGCCCTTGTCGGACTGCCCATCGGCACCAGCGAGGCGGCCGAAACGGGAGTACACAATGTTGTCTCCCTTTTCCGTAGCGATCGCCTTACCAAGAGCTCGCTGCAGAGTGATTTCTGCCGAGCGGTTGGTCCGAGGAACGATCACATCGTTGAACACGAAGGTGAGTCCGGTCATCAGCAACGCCAGCACCAGCGCAGGCGCGATCATGCGACTGGCACTGACACCAACACTGCGCAGGGCCGTGAGCTCACTATTCGCCGATAGACGGCTATAGGCGAGCAGCGTGGCCATCAAGGTGGCCATCGGAAAGGAGATCACCAGAAAGCTGGGCAACCGCAGCATCAGAACCCGTACGGCGATCAACACCGGCAAGCCTGATTCGACAATTTTGCGCACGAGCTCGAACATCACCCCTACCGAAAGGGAGACCACCGTGAAGGCAGCGATGGCGAACAAAAGGGGGCCAATCAGCTCCCCCAACAGCCAGCGATCCAGGAGCGGAATGCGGCGGGCCTGACTGGTCACGCGAGAGCGCAGGGACTCGATCACAGCTGAAAGCCCTCCCCGAGATAATGACGGCGCACGAGGGGATCATGGGCCACGTCCTGGGAGGGACCCGAAGCGAGAATGGAACCGTCCGTAAGGATGTAGGCACGGTCAGTGATCGCAAGGGTTTCGCGGACGTTGTGATCGGTGATCAGGATGCCCATACCCCGATCACGAAGCACCTGGATGAGTTGCTGAAGGTCGGCCACGGCCAGGGGATCGACCCCGGCAAAAGGTTCATCCAGCAGGAGATATCGAGGTCCCTCAAGACCAACGGCAAGGGCACGGGCGACTTCACAACGACGGCGTTCCCCACCCGAGAGCTGATAACCACGGCGGTCCAGGAAAGGACCGAGGTGAAAGTCATCAACCAGCTGATGCAAGCGCTCGCGACATTGCGGGCGGGGGAGACAGCTTTGTGCCAGAACCAATTCCAAATTCTCCCGCACCGTGAGCTGACGGAAAACACTCGGTTCCTGAGGCAAATAACCAATGCCGAGTCGCGCCCGCTGAGGCATCGCCAAACCGGCGATCGGGTGACCATCGAGAAGGACCTGACCACGGTCAGGTCGCAGGAGTCCGATCACCAGATTGAAGGTGGTGGTCTTGCCAGCGCCATTCGGTCCAAGCAGGCCGATCACCTCGCCAGGATCAAGGGAGATGGAGAGGTCACGAACCAACGGCCTGCCACCAAGGGTGAGGGCCACCCGTTCCAGGGAGAGACTCATGGGGTGAATGGGGTTTGAGCTGGGCCTACCCCGGGGGGGTTCTTGGTTTCAGTAGCGGGTTGACGAATCACCATCTGACTAAACACCTGCGCTCCCTTGGCTGGTTCAGCGACGGCGCGCTCGTCATCGAGCAGATAGACCACACGCTCCGCCCTCAAGGTGTTGCCGCCCTCCTGAATCACGTCAACATCACCGCTGAGCACCAGGCGACCCTCTTTGCTGAAGTACTGAGCCTGTCGTGATGTGGCCACCATCTGGCGGGCTGGATAAACGATCCGCACATTGCCAAGGGCGGTCACCACACCGGTGATGTTGTCCGCGCTCTGAGTGTCCGATTCAATCGTGATCAAACCTTTGGGACCGTCTGAAGCCTGCACAGCTGGGGCAGGTCCGGCCGAAACTTGGGCTGGCTGCGGTTCGGCCTTGACACCGCCAATGAGCAGCATCTGAACCAATAGTGGTGCCAGTGCTGTCAGCCGGGAGACGAAAGCTGGCAAAGGGGGCCATCAGCGAAAAGCCAATGTACTGACAACCCGATCAGCGTGGATGCAGGGTTGGGGCCTCCAGAACATCCGGGTCCTCCCCGTGCTGCAACGCCTTTAAACGCGCTGTCACCTGGTGCTGCAGCGTCAGAAGGTCGAGACCAAGATCGGGGGCTGAAGGGGAAGCGAACCGACCAAGCCCCTCGCCGAGCAGGATCGTCGCCCCACGCTGATTGCCATTCTGAAGATGCACGTGGGCCACTGCCACCTGAATCAGGCCCTGTAAAACGCGGCGCTCAGGCCCTGATGTCTCGTGCCAGAGCTCTTCGAGAACATCGTGGGCTGCGTACCACTCCTTCCTGTTGAAGAGCGCGATGCCCTCACAGAAACGGGGATCCGACTGAATGGTCAGCGAATCCCCTGAACTCTGCTCACGATTGGAGGGCGACGAACTCAACGCTTCGCCATCTTCTTGGCTGGAAGCTTGCGAAGACGAATCGATTCCGGAGTCACCTCCAGCATTTCGTCAGGTCCGATGTATTCAAGGGCCCTTTCTAGGGTCATCTGAATGGGCGCCTGCAGGGTATCGAGTTCATCAGCACCGGCCGAGCGCATGTTGGTGAGCTGTTTGGCCTTGCAGATATTGATCTCCAAATCCTGGGGGCGGTTGTTCTCGCCGATGATCATTCCCTTGTAGACCTTCGTGCCAGGTGAGATGAAGAATTGACCGCGATCTTCAGCATTCTTCAGGGCATAGAAGGTGGCAGTTCCCTCCTCGAAGGCAATCAGGACGCCGTTCCTGCGGGTATCGAAGTCGCCAAGCATCGGCCTGTATTCGAAGAAGGAGTGGCTCATGATCCCTTCGCCCCTGGTGGCACGAATGAACTCACCTCGGAACCCGATCAGACCACGGGAGGGAACGATGAACTCCAGCTGGGTGCGTCCGTCCTGTCCGGTCTCCATGTTCTGCATCTCGCCTTTACGGGTTCCGAGCTTCTCGATGCAGGCCCCGACGGATTCCTCGGGGACATCCATCACCAGAGTTTCCACAGGCTCACAGGGGGTGCCATCGATCGTGCGGAAGATCACCTGAGGCTGCGACACCTGGAACTCATACCCTTCGCGACGCATGGTCTCAATGAGGATGCCAAGGTGGAGTTCACCACGTCCGCTCACAGCAAAGCGGTCGGGGGAGTCGGTGTCTTCCACCCGCAGAGCCACGTTGGTGAGCAGCTCCCTCTGCAGACGGTCGCGAACCTGACGGCTGGTGACGAACTTTCCTTCCTTTCCGGCGAAAGGGGAATCGTTGACCACAAAGGTCATCTGCAAGGTGGGTTCGTCCACCTTGATCAGAGGCAGAGCTTTCGGTTCGTCCGGGCAAGCGATGGTCTCGCCGATGTTCACATCGTCGAAACCTGCCACGGCAACGAGGTCTCCGGCGGAAGCCTCCTCAATCTCAACCCGCTGCAAACCTTCGAATCCGAGCAGTTTGCTGATCCGGCCACGCTTGACGCTGCCGTCGTCCTTAATCAGAGAGGCGCTCTGACCCTGCCGAATCACACCGTTATGGACGCGTCCGATAATGATGCGACCTAGGAAATCGGAGTAGTCAAGAGTCGTGATCTGAAGCTGAAGAGGCTTCTCAGGATCACCGACCGGCGGCGGAACATGACGCAGGATCGCGTCGAACAGCGGCCGCATGTTGTCGCTTTCGGTCTTCATATCGGGCTTGGCGAAGCCGCCAAGACCACTGCCGAACAAATAAGGGAAATCACACTGATCGTCATCGGCACCAAGCTCAATGAACAGATCGAGCACCTTGTCGACCGCCGTTTCGGGATCAACCCGGGCGCGATCGATTTTGTTCACGAACACGATCGGGCGAAGGCCCTGCTCCAGGGCCTTTTTGAGCACGAAGCGGGTCTGGGGCATGGGCCCCTCGTTGGCATCCACGATCAGCAGGCATCCATCCACCATGCCCAGCACACGCTCCACTTCACCACCAAAATCGGCGTGACCAGGGGTGTCAACGATGTTGATACGCGTGTCGCTGTAGGTGACCGCTGTGTTCTTCGAGAGGATCGTGATACCGCGCTCACGCTCCAGGTCGTTGGAGTCCATCACGCAGGTCGGCACCGCCTCGTTGTCACGGAAAATCCCGGACTGACTGAGCAGGGCGTCGACCAGGGTCGTCTTGCCGTGGTCAACGTGGGCGATGATCGCGATGTTGCGAATCGCCTTGTTCGGGGCGCTCATTGGGGTCCGTGACGGTCTGAAAAGAAGGCTGGGAGTCGCCCGCAGGCGCAGCCGGCCCAGGCTATCTCAACGTGAGATCGGTCAGGATCCAAGCTGACTGGTGCGCTCCGGCCGCTCCGCCCGCAGACTGCCCCGGGTCACCCCAAGCCGGTGGTCGATGCGCTCACGTCGCCAGACAGCCTGGGAGGGAATCTCACCAGTCAGGGCCTGGGCGTAGAGGCGAACACGACGGAGCGTCGACGGCCCGTCTTCATCCAAAAGCTCCAGGCGGAGGTGACGCACACCAGCGGCGAGCAGATCAGGAAGGGCTTCCACCCCACTTTGGGCCCGACCGTTGAACAAGGTGTTGCGGCAGCCGAGATCGGCCTGGAGCGGATGCTCAACACCGCTGCGGTCACGCAGATGCACCACGTGGTGTTCGCAAGGCCTTCCGCAATCGGTGTGATCGTGCCCTTCAGAGAGGAAGGCGCAGAAGAGGCAATGCTCCATATGAAACAGCGGCATGTGTTGATGGAGGGTCACCTCAAGCGCGCCTGGGTCCACCCCGGTGATGAGATCCAACAACTGATCAAGATTGAGGTCATAGCTCGCGGTCAGGCGCTGGAGCCCCCACTGATCGCTGTACCAGCGATGGGTGAGTGGATTCGCCGTGTTCAAGGAAAAATCGCCGATGCAGGGAGCGAGGGGAGTGAGGGTCTCCAGCTGATCGGCATTGCGCACCAGATAGCCCTCCGGATTGGCACGGATCAGTGGCTCAAGGCTCCAACGTTCATCCGGTCGAGTGATCCGTGGCCCGGCGAGACGCAAACCATCAGGCCAAAGACCACGCCCGATGGAAACCGCCGTTTTCAGATCGGCCGGTGCTTCGAGATCGGCGACCACTCCGGCCAGCGGGAGTCCATCAGATTCAGAAGCGAGCGCGCGCAACTGCTCAAGACTGCGCACCAGCACATGTAGAGACGGGGGCCGACTCCTCGAGTCAGTCGAAACAGAATCGGTGCTGTGGCGCGGCAGACAATGCTCCAGCGCCTGGGCGATGACACGCTGATCGGACTCTGGACTCGCTGGCGAAGAGTTTGTGAACGAAGGGGCATTGCAGGAAGCAAGACCCATATCCAACTGATCCAACAGCTCCCGACGCAAGCGGTTGAGCTCTGCGAGGGGAAGAAACAGTGCGTCAGGCAGATCGATCTCCAGGTGATCCAAGCGCCAACCACTTCCTCCCAGCCGGCCGATCTGACGTTCAAGCCGCTGGCGATCCAGGCCCTGATCTCTAGCCGCTTGGAGGGGCATGCTGCTGCGCACGCTGAGGCGAGCCCCAGAGGATGGAACAGGCTCGAGCAACTCCAGGATCAACGGATGGCCATCCATTCCGGTGACGCGGAGCCTGAGAGCCCGCTCTTGAATGGGCGTCTCCCGGCCAACCTGCCGCTGCCAGTAGCTCTGCCATTGGGGATCCCCCGTAAGCCAGATCGGCGCACCCGGGAGAAGTCCGCGCAAATCGAGACGCCCCGGACCGAGACGCAACCGCAATAAAGCCGCGCCACAGGGCTCCACGCGCATAATCCGGCCACCCACCTCAAGAGGCGGCCGCAATGCTTCACCAGCACCAGCTTGCACTTCCATGACCAGCCCCTGACCGCAGGTCAAGGGTTCGTCCGTCCGGACCACAAGCCAGCCCTGCGCTTCCACGCGCTCAAGCTGACCCACCACGGGGCCACGTTTCTTGCTCCAGCGGCCGTGCACCAAACGACGGTGATTGACCCCTGCCAACCAACCACTGGATAGACCACGAGAGAAGCCGAGCTCAAGCTGGCGCTGAACGGCGATGGGGTCAGGCTCCAGACCATCCAGCTGCTGGCGATAGGCCTGGGTCACCGAGGCCACGTAGGTGGGGTCTTTTAAGCGGCCTTCAATTTTGAAACTGGCGATCCCCAGATCAACGAGCTCCGGAAGCAGGGTCCAGGCCGATAAATCCTGCGGGGACAGGAGGTAGCGCTGATCCCCGAGGTCACGGGCCTCACCATCGACAATCAGCTCATAAGGAAGACGGCAGGCCTGAGCGCACTCGCCCCGATTGGCACTCCGCTGCCCAAGGGATTCACTGGTGAGGCACTGTCCCGAGTAAGCCACACACAGGGCACCGTGGACGAACACCTCCAGGGGCATGGACAGATCGCGATCCTGCAGCTGGTTCTGAAGTCGGCGAAGGTCCTTGAGCGCTAATTCACGGGCCAACACCACCCGTTGGCAACCAGCTGCTGCCGCCTGGGCCACCCCCGCTGCACTGGTGATCGACATC
Source organism: Synechococcus sp. BS56D (assembly GCF_004332405.1). Classification (NCBI taxonomy): domain Bacteria; kingdom Bacillati; phylum Cyanobacteriota; class Cyanophyceae; order Synechococcales; family Synechococcaceae; genus Synechococcus; species Synechococcus sp. BS56D. The sequence goes on from NZ_PHQU01000003.1 coordinate 174,795, forward strand.
TGAGTCGACGCATGCAGCGCCATGGAAGGCACAAGCTGCTGGGCTAACAAACAAAGCCCCAGGTCCTGAACGATCAAGGCATCGACACCGGCCCGGTGCGCAGCCAACAGAAGGGACGCGGCTGCCTCCAACTCATCGCTGAACACCAGCACGTTGAAGGTGAGGAAGCCCTTGACACCTCTGGCGTGCAACCACTCCATGATCTCTGGTAGGTCCGCAAGTCGGAAGTTCTCAGCACGGAGCCGGGCGTTGAAGGCCTCCACGCCGAAATAGACCGCATCAGCACCCTGGGCCACGGCAGCCTTGAGAGACGACCAATCACCGGCGGGGGCCAGCAGCTCAGGGAGCAGCGAAGCTCTCAAGATCCCTGCGCGAGACGACGGGCGGGCTCAAATTCGCGGAGCGCCTCCGACGAGCCCTCGAAACGCCAATGCCAGGGTTCGTAGCTCACACCCTGCGCATTGCCGTCCGGAAAGGAGAGGGTGAAGTGATAACTGGCGGCGTGATCCTGAAGCCAGCGGAAGGCCCGAGTGCTTTCAAAAGACTGGGAGAGATTGGTGCCCGGATCATCACCATCTCCCACATCAACGGCGAAGCCGGTGCTGTGCTCCGAATAACCCGGAGGAGCACTGACCTTGGCGCGCTCGCTTGCGGTCTGATTACGAGCGGATTTCACATCGAAGAAAATCCCCTTCTGAAGCGCATGGGAGCGATAACCGCTCAGCAAGCGCAAATCCACACCATCGGCAGCCGCCGCTTGCTGTAGAGCCCGGAAGGCCTCGGCGGCATCTTTATGCAGTTCGATGCCCGCCTCAACACCGACACGATCCACCACAGGCACCTCGGGATAAGGGAAGTGACCGAGAAGGCGTCCATCCCCTGAAGGCTGTTCGACGATGCCTTCGACAACGGAAGACGGTGCAGAAAGACGAGCCAGCAGAGAAGGTCCAAACAGGACCGCTGCCAAGGCACCACTAAAGACCAATCCACAGGACAGCAGGAGGGCTGCACCTCCACCGCCACCAGCACCTGCTCCGCTGCGGCGACCAGCGCGCGTGCGTCGTGCGACGGGAATGTCGTCCCGGCTGGTGCGACGGGGCGCAACGGCGCGAGCCACAGCTTTGATGCAGTCTTGTGACGATCGTAAGGGGGGGCGCCAGACCCGTTCCACAGCGAAGGTTCCGGCGGTGGTAGCTTCGCCACAACAATCCAGCGGAGTCAGGCTGAGATGCTTCGAGTTGCCGTCGTCGGTGGTGGTCCTTCTGGGTCCTGCGCCGCTGAAGTACTCGCCAAAGCCGGTATTCAGACTTGGCTGTTCGAGCGAAAACTCGACAATGCCAAGCCTTGTGGAGGTGCGATCCCCCTCTGCATGGTGGATGAGTTCGACATCCCAGACGAGATCATTGACCGCAAGGTCCGCAACATGAAGATGATCTCCCCCTCCAACCGTGAGGTGGATATCAAGCTTGATCCTCTCGGCTACGACCGCAACGCCTACATCGGCATGTGTCGCCGCGAAGTGTTTGATGCCTTCCTGCGCAATCGCGCTGCAGATCTCGGCACCACCCTGATCAATGGACTTGTCCAGAAGATCGACACCGGCAACAACCGACAGGGTCCTTACACACTTCATTACGCGGACTACAGCTCTGGCGGCCCCACAGGCGAGCTCAAAACCCTCGAGGTCGACTTGATCATCGGAGCCGACGGAGCGAACTCCCGGGTGGCCAAAGCGATGGATGCCGGCGATTACAACGTCGCCATCGCCTTCCAGGAACGGATCAAGCTTCCTGCGGAGGAGATGGCCTATTACGAAGATCTCGCCGAGATGTATGTGGGTACCGACGTGTCCCCCGACTTCTACGCCTGGGTGTTCCCCAAATTTGACCATGTGGCTGTCGGCACCGGCACCATGCAGCAGAACCAGTCGCTGATCAAGGGTCTTCAGAAGGGCATTCGCGAACGCGCGAGCAAGCGACTGTTCAAAGGTGAAGTGATCAAGGTCGAAGCCCACCCCATTCCTGAACATCCACGGCCCCGTCGTGTGGTGGGGCGCATGGCGCTGGTGGGTGATGCAGCTGGCTACGTGACCAAGAGTTCCGGCGAGGGTATCTACTTCGCCGCCAAGAGCGGTCGCATGTGCGCCGAGGCCATCGTCGAAATCGCCAATAAGGGCTCTCGCATTCCCACAGAAAAGGAGATCAAGTCGACCTATCTGAAGCGCTGGGACCGCAAATACGGTGCCACCTACGCCGTGCTCGACATTCTGCAACGCATCTTCTATCGCAACGACGCGGCACGCGAGGCCTTCGTCGAAATGTGTGATGACCGTGATGTACAGAAGCTGACCTTCGACAGCTATTTGTACAAGCGAGTGGTGCTGATGAATCCATGGCAGCAAATCAAGCTGACGCTTCGCACACTCGGAAGCCTGCTCCGTGGTGAAGCTCTAGCGCCTTCTGATTACGGTCCCGTTCCTTCTGCTGTCGGTCGCTCCGATGGTGACTTCCTTGCAGAAGAAGCTGCGCACGCGATCAAGGCACAGGCAAAAGAGAAAGAAACCGCGGAAGTCAGCTGAAGCTTTTCGCCTCAGCAATGAGCCCCTCATGAAAAAATCAAGCTGGAGTCACTTCAATGACTCAAGCTTTTTTGTCAGGACTGAATCAGTTCGAAACGGGCCAGTTGCGAGGCCTGGTTCCGCAGTACAGCGAGAAGATTGAGGCGGTTATCGCGAAGCTGGGGGTCATCGGCCATCACCATCACGCTCTGATCACCATCAAAGAACGCCTCGAGGGCAGGCGTTGCCTCGTCTAGGGCACTGGCAAGCGCCTGGTAATCCCTCGACAACGCCAGGGGAAGCAAGCGAGTCACGACATCAAACATCGCCTGTTCACTGGGCGACTCGAACCGTGCCGGATCGACCACGCCACTGGCATCAAGCACGGAGCTCGCCAAGTCTCCTTTTTCCGCCAGACGAGCGGCACGCTGAACCACAGCCTGCACACCCCCAAGTCGCCCCTGCTTGCGCAGGCTTGCCAGCAAACGAATGCGATCAAGCACATCCATCGGATCCGACAAGAGACGTCCATCGGTCACGCCCTCGCCGGCAACCGCCTGGACTAGATCAACGCCGTGGCCATCCTCCTCCAATTGCGACTGGATCCGCTGACGCAGAAGCAGCACTAGATCTGCGACCAAACCACTGGTATTCACTTGAAACGCCGGGAACAGTGCGCTCCAGTGATCGGCTGCGGCCTGCAGAAGTTGGAGTAAATCCAGCCGCCAACCCTGATTCCAGAGGATCTGAAGGACACCATTTCCGGCACGACGCAGTGCGTAGGGATCAGACGAGCCACTGGGGCGTTCCCCCTTGGCAAAGATGCTGAGCAACAGCTCCAGCCGTTCGGCCAGGGCCACAACGGCGCCAGCATCACTGCTGGGGAGGTGATCACCAGCCCCTCGCGGCAGGTAATGCTCCACAACCGCCAGGGCCACAGAACGCGGCTCCCCCTCCTCCAGCAGATACTTACCACCCATCAACCCTTGTAACTCAGGGAATTCACCAACCATCTGGCTGACCAGATCGTGCTTGCAGAGGTGCGCGGCACGGATTGCAGCAGATTGCGCCGCGGCATCAAGACTGAGCTGATCCAGCAACTGGGCTGTGAGCCATTCGATTCGATCAACGCGATCACGCAGACTTCCCAGCCCCTCTGCAAACGTGACCCGGTCGAGGGCGTCACGGCGCTCGGCACTGGGCTGACGGCGATCAACGGTGAGGAAAAACTCGGCATCGGCCAGCCGGGCACTGAGAACACGCTCATTACCGCGGCAAATGCGCTCTGCAGCAGCATCCAATCCATTACTGACCAGCAGGAAATCAGCACAGAGCACCTCTCGGGCTGTGAGCCGCAACGGATCAGTGGCCACATCCGGACGTCGAAGAGGGACGTAGCGCTGATGGGACTGCATCACGGTGACGATCACCTCAGGTGGAAGATCGAGGAAGCGATCAGCAATCGCCCCTGCAAGCACCATCGGTGACTCCACAAGATCGACGAGCTCCTCAAAAAGCGAGTCCGGGCAGTCGGGTTCACCCTGCAACGCCTGAGCCTTGGCACCCAAGGCTTCCCGAATCAACTGAGCACGCTGGTCGCGATTCACCAGGACACCCGCTGCAGCCATCGCGGATGCATAGGTCCCGGCGTTGGAGAGCTCGACAACCTCAGAGCTAAGGCGGTGGGGGCGACTGCAACGTCCGCTGTTCACCACTGGATCGCTCCCCTGCAGAGCCACAGGAATGATCTGGTCGCCCTGGAGGGCCACTAACCAACGCACGGGCCGACTGAAACGCTGGTCACCTGAGCCCCAACGCATGAAGCGCCTGCCCTGGAGAGCATCGATCCAAGTCGGAATGGCGTTCTGGAGCAGCTCACGGGTCGTTTGCCCCTTCACGAGGACGGAAGCGAAGACACAATCACCCTTCGGAGTGGGGCGGACCTCCAGAGCTGAAGGGTCCACACCACAACGACGAGCAAAACCAATGGCGGCCGGTCCCGGCTCGCCGTTCACGAAGGCCTGGGCCACAGGGGGGCCCTTGCGCTCCTCCTGGAGATCATCCTGCCCATCGGCCAAGTTCTCGACCAGCACGGCCAGGCGCCTCGGGGTGCTGGTGACCTGGATGTCACCGTGATCCAGCCTCCACTCCTTCAGATCACGCTGCAGGCGCTCCCGTAGCTGGGGTAAGGCCAGACGCGCAAAATCGGCGGGCAGTTCCTCGGTACCGATCTCGAGCAGAAAGGTTGCAGCCACGCCGTTGAGCTCATCCAGTGGCTGACTGTATTGGAAGCCGTTTCGCTACCTTCAGAAGGGATTGATCCGAGTGCCAGTGAGCCAGAGCGACGTCGATGCTTCAACGGGTCTCGAAGACCATGGCAGCGGCGCGGTCTCCCAGGCTCTGCCGAAGGCCGAACAGCGCAAGCTCGACAGCGATTATTTGCGAGAGCCCCTGCTGACTGAGCTGAAGAACGAGCTGCCTCAGTTCAGTGAAGACGCCCTGCAGATCCTTAAATTCCACGGCAGTTATCAACAAGATGATCGCGACCGCCGCGAAAAGGGTCGTGACAAGCATTGGCAGATGATGCTGCGGCTGCGCAGCCCGGGTGGCCGCATCCCCGCTGATCTGTTCCTGGCACTGGATGATCTTTCGGATCGCCTCGGTGATGGCAGCCTTCGGGCCACGACGCGCCAGGCATTCCAGATGCATGGGGTGGCCAAATCTGACCTCAAAGAGGTCATCGGAACGATCATCCGTCAAATGGGCTCAACGCTTGCGGCCTGTGGAGACATCAACCGCAACGTGATGGCTCCGGCGGCCCCATTTGAAAAAGATGGCTACCCAGCGGCACGACAACTGGCCGACGAGATTGCTGACCTGCTCAGTCCGGAAGCTGCTGAAGGCTCCTATCTAGACCTGTGGGTGGATGGAGACCTCAGCTATCGCATCAAACCCAGTCGTGGCGTGAAAGCGGCCAGACAAAGGCAAAAAGAAGGTGGTGTGAACTCAGGGAGTGAGCAGGAACCCCTCTACGGCGACACTTACCTGCCACGCAAATTCAAAGTGGCCGTCACCGTGCCCGGTGACAATTCCGTGGACCTGCTGACCCAGGACATTGGTCTTGTGGCCTTTGCCGATGCCACAGGAGCCCTGAAGGGTTGCAACGTGTACGTGGGCGGAGGCATGGGTCGAACCCATAACAAGGAGGAGACCTTTGCCCGCGTCGCTGACCCCCTTGGTTACGTCGCAGCCGATCAGGTGTTTGACCTGGTTCAGTCGATTCTTGCCCTCCAGAGGGACCACGGAGATCGCCGGCTGCGACGCCATGCCCGAATGAAGTATCTGCTTCACGACCGGGGGGTGCAGTGGTTCAAGCAAGAGCTAAAAGCACGCTATTTCCAAGGAGAGCTCAAGTCCCTCCGCAATGAGCCCAAGGCCAAGCTCGTGGATTATCTGGGCTGGCACCGCCATCGTGCAGGGATGTGGTTCGTTGGGATTCCCCTCCTCTGCGGGCGCTTGCAGGGCGAACTCAAAGCCGGCCTGCGTCGGATCGTGGAGACATATCAGCTCGAGATTCGCCTGACCCCCAATCAAGACCTTCTCCTCTGCAATATCGGCACTCCGCAACGGGCCGGAGTGCGACAGGCCCTTGCAGCGCTTGGCATCGAGACACCTGAATCCCCTGAGGCCCTGGCACGCCACGCCATTGCCTGCCCGGCACTGCCGACCTGCGGCCTGGCGATTACTGAATCAGAGCGAATTCTTCCGGAGATCCTCAAGCGGCTCAATACCCAACTGGAACGCCTGGCGATCAGTAAACCGATCCTGGTGCGGATGACGGGATGCCCGAATGGTTGTGCACGCCCCTACATGGCGGAACTCGGACTCGTCGGCAGCGGGGTCAATCAGTATCAACTCTGGTTGGGTGGAAGCGCCAATCTCCAGCGCCTGGCTCGTCCCTTCCTGGACAAAATGCCGTTGGAATCGCTGGAAACCACCCTTGAGCCTCTGCTGATCAGTTGGCGCGAAGCCGGAGGGCGGCGCACCCTTGGTGATCACATCAGCAAGCTGGGCGATGCAGCGGTGAGCGAGCTGCTCACCAGCACCTAATCCGAGCGTCCGTAGACCGCCTCAGCGGCCGCTGTACGCCAAGCCCACAGTTGATCTCCGTAACTAAAGTGCCACCACTCATTCGGGTGACGCACGAATCCCGCCACGCTCAGACATGACGCGAGAAGCTCACGGCGTTCATGCCAGACAGCTTCGGCTGAGTCGGGATTCCGATGCGCGAGCTCCGAGTAAAAGTCCGGCTCTGAGACAGAACCGATCGCATCAATCTCCCCCCCCATATCCAGAGGCATGCCCGCCTCGGAGACGAGTGTGAGATCCACAGCAGCTCCGGTGCTGTGGGGAGGGGGCGTTGTTGGGTCTGAAGAAGGGGGAGCCCAGAAGCGCTCAACAAGCTGTCTCACCTCCTCATGCCTCGAGGCCTGGCTTGGTTGATTGGCATCCAACTGTCGGCGCCTGCATTCCTCTAGGAACGCATGCTCCACCATGAAGGACTGAACAACCACTGGCCTCCAGGCATCGAAAATGCCGAGCCGCAGGGACGGCTGAAGCCGCTGAAGCTCATCCTGGGCCAGAAGCAATCGCTGCCGAACCCCCTGCCGCAGCCGGAAGGGATCGGAGCCGGGACCGTAGGGAGCCCCCAGAGACACATAGGGATGCGGCCGCAAACAAAGGAGAGCGGGCTCCAAGGGCAGCAGAGGCTCACCGCAGTCCCTGATTGGACAATCACGCCAGGGCCTGACCATCAGGACAAGGGTCGTTGCGGCCAGATTGCCAGACCTCAATGCAACGCCCTCAACAAGAATGCAAAAGCTGCATCATTTCCACAGAGGGACAGGCGTTTTCCCCAGATTGAGTCTCACGCGGCTCATTCCCAGGGCGATCGTCAACCAGACAACAGGCGGGGATCTTCCATAAATCTTGACAAGTCCTAAGAAATTCTTTCATCTCAAAAACAAAGAGAGGGTCGGCCCTGAAAACGAAGGCCAACACTGAAATCCTTCCTTCCCAACAAAACCAATGAGCGGAATCGACAATGGGCAAACATCGCTGAAACAAGCCCCAAAACGGTGTTGCAAAACACAGAAATCAGAAGGCAACAGTGGCGCAAGTCTCAGAAGGGACTCAAGCCTGTGGAGAACGTTGTCAGCTGAGCGGTCTCAGTTCAGCTGGCCTGCTGCGGTCAGACGACGTTGCTGTTCCTCAAGCAATTGACGCAGAGTCGGGTACTGCTCCAAAGCGGGATCCTGGCTAATGAGGCTTGAAGCCTCCTCCCGCGCTTCCTCGAGCACACTGCCATCATCCGCAAGACTGGCCAGGGCGAGATCAGGCAGGCCCGACTGGCGTGTTCCAAGCACCTGTCCTGGTCCGCGCAAGCGCAGATCCATCTCAGCGATCTCGAAGCCGTCATGGGAGCGCACCAACACCTCAAGTCGCTGACGAGCCAGCAGATTGCGGCTGTCATTCACCAGGAGACAGTGGGACGCTGCAGCACCGCGCCCGACACGTCCGCGCAGTTGATGCAATTGGGCCAGACCGAAACGATCGGCATGATCAATCATCATCACGCTGGCTTCCGGCACATCAACACCCACCTCCACCACGGTCGTAGACACGAGCACATCACAACGCCCTTCTGCAAACGCTCGGATCACAGCCTGCTTGTCAGCACTGTTCAATCGGCCATGCAATAAGCCCACGGATCGATCTGGAAAGATCTCCTCACTCAACTGGCGATGCACATCCACCGCTGATCGCAGATCAAGTTTTTCCGATTCCTCCACCAGCGGCAGAACCACGTAGGCCCGTTGTCCCTTGGCGATCTCTCTGGCGATGAGGTCATAGGCCTCCTGGCGAGATGTTGACGCCAGTAGCTGCGTCTGGATCGGGGTGCGTCCTGGTGGTAGTTCGTCGATCTGACTGACATCGAGATCACCGTGGAGGGAGAGCGCCAACGTTCGGGGGATCGGAGTCGCCGTCATCGTGAGCAGGTGGGGTTGCAACCCTTTGGCAAGCAATCGGTTGCGCTGCTTCACCCCGAACCGATGTTGCTCATCCACCACGACCAGCCCAAGGCGAGAAAAATCCACAGGATCTTCAATCAACGCGTGGGTTCCAACCAGAATCTGCAGAGTTCCGTTCGCCAGATCAGTCAGCATTCGCCGCCGAGCGGGCCTTGGCGTTGAGCCTGTCAACAGTTCCACCGTGACATTGAGTGGGATCAACCAACGACAAAGACCGCGATAGTGCTGCTCTGCAAGGACCTCGGTCGGTGCCATCAGAGCCCCTTGCCAACCTGACTCCACCGCCCTGAGAAGGGCCGCGATGGCCACCACGGTTTTGCCACTGCCCACATCCCCCTGTACCAATCGCGCCATCGGTTCTGCGCGAGCCAGATCCTGCTCAATCTCCGCCAACACACGCTGCTGTGCACCCGTGAATTGAAAGGGCAGCTGCTCGAGAAACCGACCAACCAAGCCATCCCGCTGGCCAGCAATCGACAACACCGGAGCCTGTCGCTGGCGCCAACGAGACCGACGCTGCATCAGACCGAGCTGTAGCAACAGGAATTCGTCGAACACAAGACGGCGGCGGGCTTGTTGCAGTTGCTCCCGGTCGCTGGGTTGGTGGATCACACGCAGGGCGTCCGGTCTAGGCATGAGCTGCCGGCGGCGTTGCGTCTCAATTGGCAGCGGGTCCGACCATTGGGATGAAGCCGGCAGGACCGTCTCCACGAGACTGCGCATGCGATCAGCACTCAGTCCCTCTGTGAGTGCATAAACCGGGATTAATCGACCGATCTGGCGGGAACGCAAAGGAGAACTGGCGCTCTCCATGACTTCAATCAGCGGATCCTGAAAACTCACGCCATAGGGGCCAGTTTTCACCAAACCACTGACGGCCACCGTGGCACCCGGAGGATAAAGACGCGCCTGAGCATGAAGGGCAGCAGGTGAACTGAAGCGACGACCGGCTAAGAAGCGTGTGACTTTCAAGCGGCCGGTGGGATCTTGCAGCTGCAGTTCGAGGATCGAAAGGTTGGGATTACGCGGACTCGTGAAGCCATGGCAACGACGCACTGTGGCCACGATCGTCGCCGTCTCCCCTGGCTCAAGTGCTTCGATCCGTCGCAATGCTGAGTAATCGACGTAGTCGCGGGGGAAATACAGCAAAAGGTCCCGCACCACAAGCAAACCAAGAGCGGCCAATCGTTCAGCAAGCTTTGGTCCAATCCCGCGAACCTTGGAGAGGGCTGCATCCAAGGCCAGCGACTCACGGCCGTTCCCTGTTGAAGACGACACTGGGGCCGCCTGAACACGGAGACGCGGCGGGGCCATGGGAGTGGAGGGCTCCAAGCGTTGGCGAAGGCCGTGGAGCCACTGACGCGTGGTGGTCACCAATCGCCGTCGAGACGGTTCCTCCAGCTCCGGATAGCCGGCGAACTCCTGGGCCAACGTCGCCAAACGGTGAAGGCTGTCCTGCGGCAGGGGACAGGGGGGAGGAGCAGCGCACTGTCGACTCAGGAACGCATGAAAACGCTCCTGACGCCCTTGCAGATTGGAGAAACCACGATCCGCTTCGAGGCCGAGGGCGGTCTGCAAAGGCTGCAGCCATGCCTTCAGAACATCCATCTCCCGCGCCGAGAGCGCAGGCTTCAGGCTCTCGTCTGGGGGTCGCTCGGAGGGCTGGGCCACCACTGCTCTTGCACCTGCCGGATCGTGGAACGCCGCTGCCAGTGGCGTTGCTTTTGCACCATTGTGAGCAGTTCCCGCCGCCGATGACGCAGACGCATGCGACAACGACGCAGCTCAGCGTGATCAAATTCCAGCTCTGAGGGACGAAGCAACAGGCAGCTGAGTTCGACCCACTGATCCACAGAGGCTTCAGGGAGTGGAACACGAAGCCTCAGAAGGTTGGACGCTGCCGGGAGACTCTCGACCTGACCACTCAGCGCTGCATCGAGCAGGCTGATGGGCAACAGGCTGGAAGCCAATCCTGAGCGCATCAGCTCAACATTCAACGCGTGGGACAAATTGCGCAGACGCCTCAACAAAGCACGATCAAGACCGTCCAACCAACGCACAAGCTCCCTGGGCATGGCTGGCAACAGACCAGACCCCGCCTCAGTTGAGGGGAGGGAACGGGGCCATGAATCCTGCTCTGAACCCCCTGAAGACTCGGCAGCAACCATCGCCTGGCCTGCCATCACGAACAACGAGCGCAACATCGCCAAATCAGATGTGGCTCCCTGCCCAGACCACTCACTCTGCAGCGAGTCGTCGTCCTCAATCTCGTCCTCCTCTGGAAGGCTCTGCTCATTGGGGATCCCCTCGTGGTCTGCCTCCTCGTGGTCTGCCTGCTCGAGCTCAGCCAAATCCATCTCGCTGTCCTCCTGCCCACCGTTAGGCAGGAGACCCTGAAGCAGCGAGGGCTGCTGGATCGGAGGATCCAGGCTCAGTTGGATCGACTGCGTCGCCCTAGGGCCTGAATCAGTCGGTGACAGCTCAGGGTGAACCGCGTCAGTCGGCCGATCCTCCAGCAACGCTTTCTGGGCTTGCTGGACTCTGACCACCTGTTCGCGCGAGATCTGACGGGAGAGATCCATCAGCTGCTCAATGGTGAGAAGAGAACAGCAGCGCTGAACCAGCGCATCAATCCTTCCCTGAATCTCGGCCCGTCGCGCCACGTCGATTGCCGCCAGACGCTGACCGTCATCAGCAGTCAATAGCGTGGCCAGAGACGCACGGACAGCTGGTGGGAGCAGATCTCGAAGGATCTGCAGATAAAGCGCCTGCTCGCGATAAAGACGTGGGGCCATGGACTGCCCCCACGTCTCAAGACGGGCAAGTTGTTCGCTGGGATCGTGCAACGGGGAAGAAATGCCGTATCTCGGCAGGCTGATCAGCCAGCCGTCATGGAGGCGACTTCAGTGGCGAAGTCCACCTGCTCAATCTCGATACCCTCGCCAAGGGTGTAACGGGTGAAGCGACGCACCTTGACGTTTTCACCAATCTTGCCGGCGGCCTGCTTAACCAGCTCAGCAACAGTGATCGAGCTGTCCTTGATGAAGGGCTGCTCCATCAGAGCAAGCTCCTTGAGGCGCTTGCCGATACGGCCCTCAACGATCTTCTCCTTCATCGCTTCAGGCTTGCCATCCAGGTCGTCACGACCCATCTCAATCGCCTTTTCGCGCTCGCGAATCTCGTCAGGGATCTCGTCAGTGGTGACGTATTCGACGTTGGGGCATGCGGCCACCTGCATGGCCACATCGCGGAGCAGCTCCTGGAACATGTCGCCACGTGCCACAAAGTCGGTCTCGCAGTTCACCTCAACCAGAACACCCACGCGGGCGCCGGTGTGGATGTAGCTGCCGATCGAGCCCTCAGCGGCGGTACGGCCGGACTTCTTCTCAGCGCTGGCAATGCCCTTCTGCCGCAACCACTCAATGGCCTTATCGCAATCACCATCGGTCGCTGCAAGGGCTTTCTTGCAATCCATCATTCCCGCGCCGGTCTTATCGCGCAGGTCCTTGACAAGCTTGGCGGAAACGGCAGCCATCGTGAAGAGGTGGTGGTGGGAACTGGAAATGGAGAACCGCCGACCCGCTCAAGCGGAACGGCGGCGTGAACTTAGCGGTTCGAGGACCTCAGCCTTCGGCGTCGTCGGCACCGCGCTGATCATTGGCACCGTGACGGCCCTCATTGATCGCATCGGCAAGGCGGCTGAGCACGAGCTGAACGGAGCGGACAGCGTCGTCATTGCAAGGAATCGGCACCTCGCACAGATCAGGGTCGCAATTGGTGTCCAGCATCGACACCAGAGGAATATCAAGCTTGCGTGCCTCGAGCACAGCATTGGTCTCGCGTCGCTGATCGACAAGAACCACAACATCCGGGAGGCGGCGCATGTTCTTCAGACCACCCAGATATTTCTGGAGTCGATCGAGCTCACGACGGAGAACAGCGGCCTCTTTCTTGGGGCGCATGGCGATGGCTCCGCTGGATTCCATGCGCTCAAGATCCTTGAGGCGATCAATCCGGGCCTTCATGGTGGTCCAGTTGGTGAGCATGCCGCCCAGCCAGCGCTGGTTCACATAGGACGCTCCGCAACGGGCAGCTTCGAGAGCCACCACTTCGGACGCCTGCTTTTTAGTGCCGACAAACAGAAACCGCTTGCCGCTGCGTGCAGCGGAGCGAACCCACTTGTAGGCATTGTTCATGCAGACAGCGGTCTGCACGAGGTCAATAATGTGCACCCCGTTGCGCGCGCAATAGATGTAGCGCGACATCTTGGGGTTCCAGCGACGGGTCTGGTGCCCAAAGTGGGCGCCAGCTTCCATCATCTCAGCGAGAGTGACAACAGCCATGGGAGTTGAGGTTTCGGGTTCGCCTCCACCTGTCAGGGATGGTCATGGGACCAGCACCCGAAACAGACAGGTGTGCGGTTTGAAAGGACCAGATGAACCTACCAAAGCAAGGTTCAAGCCATCCCTTGCTGGCGAGCTTCAAGCGCCATAGCCCGCACTCCGATCCGATTGAGGGGTAGCCGGAGCAATTCCATCGCCAGATCGGGCCGCCCGCGGCGAATGAGCCAGGCAAGCAGCGGCCTCAGGGAGCGTTCGTTCAGCAGACCGCCAAGGGTGAGCAGCTCCCAAAGCAAGCGATGCAACCAGGTGAACTGAATGATGAATCGCACCCGGCGGCTGGGGTGCTTGCGATAAAAAACCAGCCCCATCTTGGCTCGCTCACGCTCCACCCTGATCAAATCGGGGATCTGCTCAAGACGGAATGCCGGGTGCCAGTGATACCCCACCGCCTGAGGGCACTTGACGAGAACAACACCCATCTGGCGGAGTCGCTCACCGAGTTCAAGATCCTCCCAGCCGTAAAGGCGGAAACCGGTGTCGAAGAGTCCGGACCGTTCCAGGACCTGTCGATCGATCGCCACATTGCCAGTGGCGAAATAGGCCCAGGACAAATCGCGGAGTTTGTGTCGTTCAGCGGTGGGGCTCTCAAAATTGGCGGTGTTGATCACAGCGCCATAGGTGAAACAAAGCCGATCACCGCGCTGACTCCAGGACTGTTTCAAGGCCGCCGCGTGGGAGGCCAGAAATGTGGGAGTGACCACAAGATCGCTATCGATGAAAACAATCACGTCACCACGAGCGTGATCGACACCCCGGTTCCGCCCCTCCGCTGGCCCGCCATGGGCCTGCTCCACCAGACGCACATGCGGAAAGCGACCAGCGTCCCGACGCAGCCAGTCAGGCGTGCCATCACTGGAGCCGTCATCGACCACCACCACCTCATAGGCCTCGAGGTCGGTAGTCAGGCGCTGATCCTCCAAGGCCAGCAGACACTTCTCCAGGATCGGCCGCCGGTTGTAGGTGGGGATGACGACGCTGGCAAACATCCGCACAGGACCGGCAAGGACCCACAGCCTAAAGACATGAAAAAAGGGGGCCAAGGCCCCCCTGAAACGAAAGCAAGAACGGAATTCAGTCGGCTGCGCCACCGTTGTTGGCCGTACCGGTCACACCATTGCCGGCACCTTCTCCACGGCCGTCGTTGCGGAGCTTGCGCTTCTTGAACTTACGGGCGTAAGCGCGGTTGCGCTCTTGCTTTTCCTTCTTGAGATTTCTGCGCTTGGCCATGCGAAAGGGGCTGGACGACGACTGGGACTCCTACCAACCTACTCTTCCGCCTTGAACAGGCGACCGTCCTCCATCCGCACCAACCGATCAGCTAGATCGAGAATGCGAGGGTCATGGGTCACCATCAGCACCGAGCAGGACTGTTCACGGGCCAAGCGACGCAGCAATTCCACCACCTCGCGGCCCGTGGTGCTGTCCAGCGCGGCTGTCGGTTCATCAGCGAGCAGCAGCTGTGGCCTGGCCGCCAGCGCCCGGGCGATCGCGACGCGTTGCTTCTGCCCACCGGAGAGATCGTGGGGCCGCTTGGCCATGTGGTCATCCAGACCGACCGCCCGAAGCCATTCCCGTGCCTGATCACGACGGGCGCGGTAGGAGAGCCCCTCAAGAAGATCAGAGCCCATCTGCACGTTCTGTTCCGCCGAGAGGCAGCGCAGCAGGTTATGGCCCTGAAAAATCATGCCGATCCGACGGCGCAATCTCTGCCTCTGGCCGCGGCCAGCCCCCCGGAGCTGCTGTCCGAACACCCAAAGATCCCCTTGCTGCACCTGGCGCAGGGCTCCGATCAGGGTGAGCAAGGTGGTCTTCCCGCAGCCCGAAGGTCCCGTCAGGAGGACCACCTCTCCAGGTTCAATCCTCAGATCCACAGCCTGAAGAACCTGCCGGCGGGTGGAGCCGCGGCCATACCAGTGGCTCAGCCCCTGGATCTCAACAGTGAACGACGAGGTTGGCTTGGCTGGCTCGGGCTGCCGAGAACGAATCAGCTGATCGGACGGGCTGGACATGGGTCAGAAGATCTCAGCTGGGTCTGCATCGACCAATCGGCGCATGGCCAGGCAGGCGGACACCATGCACATGACAAGGATCATCGTGAAGACCGTCAGAGCACGGCTGAGGTCCATACCGACAGGTAAACGCGTGGCCTCACGGACAAACCAATACAGACCCTGGCCGGCCAGGTAGGCGGGCACGTAGCCGAACATGGCCAGCAGCAACCCTTCGCGAACAACAACCCCGAGCAACGTGGGGAGGCGGTAGCCCATGGCCATCAAGGTGGCGTATTCCGGCAGGTGGTCGCTCACGTCTGTGTAGAGCACCTGATACACAATCACGCATCCCACCACGAATCCCATGGCGGCACCGAGGGTGAAGATGAATCCGATGGACGTACTGCTTCGCCAGTAGTTCTGTTCGAAATCAATGAACCCTTGCTTGGTCAGCACACGCACATCCTCAGGCAGCAAAGCCTGGAGCCTCTGACGCACCTGTTCAGGGTCGGCGCCAGGAAGCAGACGAATCAGACCGAGTTCGATGCTGCCCGAGGGGGTGTTGGGCATGAGATCCAAGAAGGTTTCCGAACTCGTCAGCAGATTGCCGTCTGCGCCGAAACTGGTGCCGAGGGCAACCAGACCGGCCACTCTCACTCGATTACCGCCGATTTCACTCTCAACGGTGCGACCCTCCCGAAACCAAGCAGCAACTGGACCGAATTCCGGACGGGATCGCTCATCGAACAAGACCCGGCCCTTCTGAGACAACAATCTCGCCTTGGCGGGTAAATCTGGATCGGTAAAAAAAGGATCTTCTGGGTCAAATCCGAGCGCCAGGATCGAACGGGTGTGACGGGTTTCAGGATTGCGCCAGAGCATGAGGCTCCAGTGCACCGGAGTGATGCCCTCAACAGCAGGATCGGCCATGGTTTGAATCAAACGCCGCCTGGGAAAGCCAGCCATCCGCACCGAACTGGTGGAGCGGGGGCTGATCAGGACCAGATCCGCATCAAAACGTCGATGCACCGTGACGCTGGCATCGAAGAGGCCATCGCGGAATCCCAGCTGCATGAACATCAGGATCCCAGCGAAACTGATCCCGGCGAGGGCCACGACCAACCGCACCGGCTGGCGGATCAGCATCAGGGAGGCCAGGGGAATTCGCCGCCACCACCAGAAAGGACGCATCACAGCAACCGGCTCAGGGGTTCTGGAAGCGAGCGATGACCTTCATACCGGCCAAACGGGTCACCCGAGCTGCGGATTCAGCGTTCAAGCGAACCCTGACCTCCACGATCCGAGCATCAGCATCACCCGTGGGATCGGTGGAGAGCACCCGCCGCTGTCGCACCTGGGGACTGATCCGCATCACCTCGCCCTCAAGACGTCCGCTAAAGCCGCCGTTCTCACTCACCAGAGTGACCGCCTGACCGAGGCGAATGCGATTGACATCCGATTCGTAAACCTCAATCAGAGCTTCCATCTCCTGGCTAGCCCCAACCTCAAGCACCCCATCGGTACCGGAACGCTCCCCCACCCTGGTGATCACTTTCAGCACCACACCATCAATCGGAGAGCGCAACTCACTGTCCTTGAGATCAGCCTGCAATTTGCGCTCACGGGCCAGGGTTTCCCGACGCTCCCCTTCCAGACGCACCAGTTCATCCTGTTTGTCTTCGAGGAGAACAAGGGCGGCCGCACCTTCACGAGCGGCCGCGGCGTAGCGGGAGACCTCACGCTTCTGCATCCGGATCTCAATGTCCAACGTGCGCAATGTCTCTTGCACACCAGAAAGATCCGCCAGAATTTGGGGGCGGCTGTCGAAGCTGGCAAGCACTTCGCCGCGACGAACTCTGTCCCCCTCCCTCACCAACAGTTGGGCGACTCGAGGAGTGCCGCCAAAACCACTGACCGGCGCCGCAAGGCGGCGGACATCACCGGCGGGTTCAAGCTGACCTAAGGCTGCGACAGCTTCGGGTGGCCGAACAGTCACCGGGTTAGCCGGTGCCGGCTGTGAGGGAACGGATGGTCGGCGTAGCACCGCAAACAGGCCCAGCAACACGAGCAGTCCCAGGCCACCAGCAAGCCAGGGGAGTCGCCCAGACATGGTCAAGGCTCGGGGGGATTGTCGAAGAGAAGCTCCTCGATGTAACGATCCGCCCACTCCGGACTGAAGGCCTTCTCGAGAACCCGCCGGGTCTTGTCGTTGCGCTTCTGTTGCAGGCAATAGGAGAGCTGACCCTGGTGACGCTGAAGTGTAGGAAGCGCATCAGCGGCGTCGGGCTCGCCCTGCCTGATCGCTGTGGCCAGAATCTCGAGATAGCGACCCACCAGATCCACAAACCACCCTTCCTCTTCGGCATCGACGGGGCGGATGAAGCGAACGAATGGGGAGAAGATCGACCCCCAGGCCGGCAGCTCGCGCACCTGCTGGAAGGGCGGTAACACCAGGTCTTCCAGCGGACTGCGCACCGAGTCCGGCAGATGGGCTGTCACCGGCGAGAGATCGACGATCGCTGCAGAGATCCCCGCAGGACTGGCGACGATATCGGCACCGAAGACGGGCAGGTCGTAGCGAGGATCAGGAAAAAACACGCAGTGCAGGATCTGGAGGCCAAGCCCAAGGCGAGCGGTCTCGAGATGCAACTTGCGCAGCCCTCGGCACTGATGCAGTTCGTTGCGGATGAACAGAGCCTCGCCGTCAAGCGTGGCGGTGATCGCCTCCAAATCGGGGTCGACCGCAAGGGGGGCAAGATCGGGCAGATCCTGACGACAGATCCGGATCCGATCGGCCAGGGCATCCACCAGGGGATGCATGGAGAGATCCGAATCGCTGATGGTCGTCGGCACAGGTGCGATGCAGCACAGAATGGGACTTTGACACGGGATCCTGAGCCACTCCACCCCCGGCCCTGAACTGCTGCATCAGACCCTGGCGAACGGCAGCCGCTGCGTGATCGCCCCCATGCCGGAGAGCACACTCACCTGTCTTGATTTCTGGTGTAAAGCCGGAAGTGCGAGCGAAGCAACCGGTGAGGAAGGGATCGCCCATTTCCTGGAACACATGGTGTTCAAGGGCAGCCAACGGCTTGGGCCAGGGCAATTCGATCTACGCATCGAAGCGCTGGGTGGCAGCAGCAATGCCGCCACTGGATTCGACGATGTGCATTTCCATGCTCTCGTGCCTCCAGAAGCCGCTGCGGAGGGGCTCGACCTACTACTCGACTTGGTGCTGGAGCCGGCCCTTGAGGCAGACGCCTATGCCATGGAACGGGACGTGGTGCTGGAGGAGATCGCTCAATACCGGGACCAACCCGATGACCAGGTGATCCAGCAGCTGCTGACACGCTGCTGCCCAGATCAGGCCTACGGACGTCCGATTCTTGGCTGGGAAACCAGCCTTCTAGCCAGCACTCCAGCACTCATGCGGCGCTTCCACGAACGGCGCTACCAAGGCAGCAATTGCTGTCTGGCGGTAGCCGGTGCGCTTCCGGCAGGGCTTGAGAGCCGACTGACGGCTAGTGCCATGGCTGCACTGCCAAAAAAAGATGTCGAGGGCGGAGGAGTCCAAAGGAGCACTCCCCTGCGTTTCAAGGCTGGGCACGCTGCCATCCAGGTGCCCAGGCTGGAGGCCGCAAGGGTTCTCATGGCCTGGCCAGCCGCCCCGGCTGAAGACCAGCTGGCCGTGATGGGAATGGACCTCGCCACAACGGTGCTGGCCGAGGGACGGCGCAGCCGCTTGGTACAGCACCTGCGCGAGGAGCTGCAAATCGTGGAATCCATCGACATGGACCTGACCGTTTTGGAAGAGGGCAGCCTGGTCATGCTCGAGGCCTGCTGCCCGCCCGACTTGGTGGAGCGAGTGGAGCAGGAGGTGCGGATCGTGCTCGCTGCGGTAGCCGCAGAACCAATTCATGCGAACGAGCTGGAACGGGCGAGACTGCTCGTAGGTAACGGTCTGCGCTTCAGCCTGGAGGCACCTGGTGCTGTGGCCGGGATTGCCGGAGCGCAAACGCTTTGGGGACATTCAAAGTCGCTGCTTGAGCCGTTGATCCATCTGAATCACTGGGATCCTGAAACCCTGAGAACTTCGGTGTTCTCCCAGTTACAAACCGAACAGGCCTTCACGCTCGTGGCCCTGCCTGGTGATGAGGACTGATGCCCCTACCTGATCTGATTCTCGACCCCGTCAACACGCCCGGGGTGATGGCCGCCAAACTTTGGATCCGTCGCGGAAGCGGGGCGGATCCCGACGGCGAACGTGGAGCGCATCAACTGCTGGGCTCCAGCCTCACCAGAGGCTGTGGACCGCTTGATCACCTGGCATTGGCGGATCTGGTGGAGGGCTGCGGCGCAGGCCTGCGCTGCGATACCCATGAAGACGGCATGCTCATCAGCCTCAAGTGCCGTGACACCGACGCTGCGGAACTTCTGCCTGTGCTGGGCTGGATGCTCAGCGCCCCCCAACTCCGTCCCGAGCAAGTGAATCTGGAGCGGGAATTAAGCCTTCAAGCCCTACAGCGTCAGCGGGAGGACCCCTTTCACCTCGCCTACGACGGCTGGCGTCAGCTGGCCTATGGCACAGGTCCCTATGGGCACGATCCCCTCGGGGTCAGCGATGAGTTGCAAGTCCTCGATGCACAAAGTCTGCGCCCCCTCGCCGAGCAGTTGACGTGCCATGGAAGCGTTCTCGCCCTCTCGGGAACGATTCCGACGGAACTGCTCAGCGGACTGGAGGATATGCCTGCTTTTCAGTCGCTCCAAACAGGCCAGGGGCTGAACCAAGCGGCGCCCGAGCTGGACGAGCGGTGTGCGAATGAAACGTTCACACCTCAACCACAAGGAGCGATCAGCCTTCACCCTCTAGCCACCGAACAGGTGGTGATGATGCTGGGGCGGCCCACTCGCCCCCATGGTCATCCCGACGATCTAGCCCTGCGACTACTCCAGGCCCATCTAGGGGTTGGCATGTCAAGCCTGCTGTTCCGGCGCCTGCGGGAGGACCACGGCGTCGCTTACGACGTGGGAGTCCACCACCCTGCCCGTGCAGCAGCAGCCCCGTTTGTCCTGCACGCGTCCAGCAGTGTGGAACGGGCTCGGTTGAGCCTGCGGCTGCTTCATCAAAGCTGGCAGGAACTGGCTGAACGATTACTGAACGAGGAGGATCTCGAGTTAGCCCGCGCGAAATTCCGCGGACAACTCGCCCACGCCACCCAGACCACTGGGCAGAGAGCTGAGCGACGCGCCCAGCTGCGGGCCCTCGGTCTTGATGATGCGCACGATCAGAGAAGCCTGGAGCAACTCAAAGAGCTTGATGCCGAGGTGCTGCGGACAACCGCCGCCCGTTGTCTCCAAACGCCTTTGCTCAGCCTCTGCGGCCCCAAGGAGTCGCTCCACACCCTCGCGGAGGACTGGCGCAAGCTGATCTGAAACGACGCAGCTCAGTCGGATGTTGCATCAAGCACCCGCAGGTACTCGAGCGGGATCAGAAAGGTGCCTCTCCGAAAACGAACGGCAGCCATCTGCATTGGACGCAGGCCCACGACATCTCCCAATTCCTCCGTTGTGACGAGGTCAGGTGGGCGAAGCATCGGCATGGGATCGGCCGTCTTCAGGTACGGCAGTGGTCGTACCAGCTGAACGCGGTCACCAATCGCGGCGGTCATGATCCCTGGGCAATGCTCCTCTCCTACTGCAGGATGGGTCGAGCTGACTTCTGCCCGTGCGGGCTTTGGCCACCTGGAGCGGCGCGACTGCCGGTCTGATGCTGATTCTCGTCGGCAGTTTGATGCCGGCGGCCCTTGTTCTGCCGCTCGTCCCCCCCCATGTGGTGTCTTTACCCAGCACCTGGCAGGTGCCGGCCCTGTTAGCTGTTGCCCTGATCTGCGGACCCAGGGCTGGAGTCATGGCCGCCGTCGCTTATCTGACCATCGGATTATTCGACATGCCGGTGTTTCACGACGGTGGCGGGTTGGCCTATCTGCTGAATCCAGGTTTTGGGTATCTGGCTGGCTTCGTTCCCGCTGCCTGGCTCAGTGGTCGACTCGCTCAACAGCGAGGCATGAACAACCTGGGCCGCCTGACCCTTGCAGCGATTGCCGGATTGCTCACGATTCAGATCTGCGGACTGCTCAATCTGTTGCTTGGCAGCTTGGTCGGGCGTTGGAGTGAGCCGCTTCCCCAGCTCCTGTTCAGCTATTCCCTGGGCCCGCTTGGGGCGCAGATCCTGCTTTGCATCGCTGCGGCCCTGGTCGCTCGACTGATGCGCAAGCTTCTGGTCATCGAATGAATGGAGTTCCGATGATTCACGCGGGTGGCCAGCGACGCTTCAGACGGGTCTATTTGCTCCTGGCATTGCTGGTCGTGCTCGTTGATCAATTCAGCAAAGCCTGGGTCCGCGATCAGCTTTTGCCTGGCGTGGCCACGCCCTTGATCCCAGGGTTTCTGCAACTGCGCTGGGTGCGCAACAGCGGCGCCGCGTTCAGCCTGTTGACCGATGCGACGGTCCTGCTCGGGCTGCTCAGCCTGGTGGTGGCGATCGTCTTACTCATCTGGATTTGGAAAGCACCACGACTGGGAGCTTGGCAAGGCTTAGCCCTAGCCCTGTTGCTCGGCGGGACCGTGGGCAACGGACTCGATCGCTGGCGGCTTGGTCATGTCACCGACTTCCTGGAACTGGTGCCGATCTCGTTTCCCATCTTCAATGGGGCCGATATCGCCATCAATCTTGCGGTCGCCTGCTTCGCCATTGACGCCCTCAGCCGACGCCATGATTCGGGACGAGCCTGAACGCACAAGGTTGGCGACGCTGACCTTGCGACAGCCCAACCAGCCGGATCGCCAGCTGGTGCTCCATGGAGAGGCCTATCGGCTCGGCCGTGATGAGGGACTGGAGATCGCCGTAGAGCACCCGGCAGTCAGTCGTCAGCATGCCCTTCTGCGCCGCCGAGGCCGCCATTGGATGCTGATCGACCTGGAGTCCACCAATGGACTGTGGTGGAGAGGCCGACGGATCCGCGAGCTGGAACTACGGGACGGGGATCGCGTCAGCCTCGCGCCCGCCACGGAAGCCGGTGCCCCCACCCTTCACTTCCACAACCCTGCCGAACGACGACTCCGGCGCGTCGAACAGTGGATCGCCCGAGGGCTGCTTCTGGCCCTCGGGGGTGGTGGCCTTGTTCTCAGTCTCGCGGCCCTGCAGGTTCCCGTCCGGGGGCGACTCGCGAGCGTGCAGGGACCGATCGCGATTTATGACCGCAACAACAAACCCCTGGATTCGGTTGATTCCAGCCGACACCGTGAGTTGCAGTCGATCGGATCCTTCTCCCCTGATCTGGTTCATGCGCTGCTGAGCAGCGAGGACAACCGCTTCTGGTGGCACCCGGGTGTTGACCCAGTGGGCACTCTCAGAGCCTTCGCCACCAATCTGACGGGGGGGCGCCTCATGGAAGGGGGCAGCAGCCTGACCCAGCAGCTGGCCCGCAGCCTCTACCCCGATCAAGTGGGGCAGGGAGACACCCTGGGGCGCAAATGGAGGGAGCTGTTGGTGGCTCTGCAGCTGGAGAGCCGATTCAGCAAAGGGGATTTGCTGCTCAGTTACCTCAACCGGGTCTACTTGGGGGTGGGCTGGGGCTTCGAGGACGCAGCCAGAACCTATTTCGGGAAGTCCGCCTCGCAACTCAGCCTGGAGGAATCGGCCCTGTTGGTGGGGCTACTTCCTTCACCGAATGGGCATGACCCCTGCCAGTACCCCCAGCGGGCGCTGGAAGCGAGAAACCGCGTGCTCAACAAGATGGCCGACGCTGGACGCTTGTCCCTCGATCAGGCTCGCCAAGCACGCCGCCGGCCGATTCAGCTGTCGAAATCTGCCTGCAGCCAACAATCCACGCGCCGCTCGGCACCCTTCTATACCGATCAGGTGCGTCGAGATCTCAGCGCCCTCGTGGGCCCTGAAGTCGCAGCCGAAGGAAATTTCCTGGTGGAAACACACCTCGACCCGCTGCTACAGGCGGTCTTGGAGCGACAACTGCAACGGCTGCTCAACGAAGCCCAGGGGCTCGGGGTCCGAGAGGGGGCTGCCGTGGTGATCGATCAGCGCAACGGGGGCGTGCTTGCCATCACGGGCGGCAAGGACTACCGCTTCAGTCAGTTCAACAGGGCGACCATGGCCCTGCGTCAGCCGGGGAGCACCTTCAAGCTGATGACCTACCTGGCGGCATTGCAACGGGGAATCAAAGCTGGAGATGCCGTTGACTGTGGCCCTCTGGACTGGGGCGGCCAACGCTTTGAGAGCACCTGTGGTGGTCAGCTCAGCCTCACAAGTGCCTTCGCCTCCAGCAGCAATACAGCCGCCCTGAGGCTGGCTCGGCGCGTGGGACTTGAACAGGTGGTGCGACAGGCCAGAGCCCTCGGAATCAATACCCCACTGGACCCAGTGCCCGGGCTGGCTCTCGGTCAGAGCGAAGTGCGACTGATCGATCTGACAGCCGCCTATGCAGCCGTGGCCAACGATGGGCTCTGGAACCCACCGACAACGATCCGCAGACTGCTGGATGCAGAAAGCTGTGCGGCCGAAAAGGTCAAGCGCTGCGGCAGCCTCACCGGCACCGACAACACTCGGGTGACCAGCGCCCGGCGCGCCCTGCGCAAGGACGTGGCCAAAAGCATGCAGGCCATGTTGCGGAGCGTTGTCCGGGCAGGCACTGGAACGGCGGCCTCCCTTGGAGGCCAGGAAGGGGGCAAGACCGGCACCACGAATGACGGCCGGGACCTGCTGTTCATCGGCTATGAACCCAGCCGCCACTGGGTGCTGGGGATCTGGCTGGGAAACGATGACAACAGCCCCACGGCCAGCTCCAGTGCCCTGGCAGCCTCCCTCTGGGGAGACATCATGCGTGCAGCGGGACGTGGCAGCAAGGAGTCGCCTTGAAGCTTCGACAGTCGTGGATCCTGTGGGCCGTTGGTGGCCTGATCGCGCTCGTGGTGGTGGGGATGGTTCTGCAGGCCATCCGGAGCCTGCTTTGGGATCTCAGCTACCTGCTTCCAGCCTGGCTGGTCGGACCCGTGCTGCTCATCGGCACGCTGCTGGTGGTGGCGGTGATCCTGCAGGTGGGATTGCCCTGGTGGCGCGCCTGGCGCCAAAGACAAGCTGGTTCAGGGCAGCATCGTGGACATGCGGGCTCCACCCCAGCACCACCCGACAGCCGCCGGCAAGCAGCTGAACAAAGCCTCGAAAGCATTGATCGACTGCTCGAGAAGCTTGAAGACGCCGTGGCACGGGAGGGACTTCGCCAGGAACGTGAACGGGTCGAGCAGGAGCTCCAACGCGGCGACCTGACCGTGGTGGTCTTCGGCACAGGCTCCAGTGGAAAGACCTCCCTGATCCGAGCGCTGCTGCAAGAGATGGTCGGAGAGGTGGGAGCAGCGATGGGGAGCACGAGCGAAACCCATCGCTACCGACTCCGCCTCAAGGGTTTAAAGCGGGGCCTGCAACTGGTGGACACACCAGGAATCCTCGAGAGTGGGCGCGATGGGCGGGAGCGGGAGATCGAGGCACGCCGTCAGGCCAGTCGTGCCGACCTGATGCTTGTGGTTGTGGATGGGGATCTGAGGGCGGCTGAGCTGGAAGTCACCCGCCATCTGGCAGGGCTAGGGAAGCGCCTCCTGCTGGTGCTCAACAAATGCGATCTTCGTGGCGAGGAGGAGGAGCGACGCCTGCTGATGCTGCTCAGGCAGCGCTGCGGTGATCTACTTGCCGCCGACGACGTTGTGCCTGCGAGCGCTTCACCGCAATCAGTCCCCCGACCGGGACAGCAGCCTTGGCAACCTCCGGCGGAGGTAGAGCGTCTGCTGCGACGGTTGGCCAGCGTGCTC
This sequence comes from Synechococcus sp. BS56D, assembly GCF_004332405.1. Lineage (NCBI taxonomy): Bacteria > Bacillati > Cyanobacteriota > Cyanophyceae > Synechococcales > Synechococcaceae > Synechococcus > Synechococcus sp. BS56D. Next base: position 199,714 of record NZ_PHQU01000003.1, read on the forward strand.
CATCAGGACGGTGAAGAACTGCTGGCCGACAACATCCTTCTGCAATGCAGGCATCTGGGGGAATCCGGACGACGCCTTCTCGATCAGCAGCGGATGCAGGAAGCACGACGTTGCGTGGATCGCTACAGCTGGATCAGTGGAGGCGTCGTGGCCGCCACACCTCTCCCAGGCATTGATCTGCTCGGCACGGCGGCGGTGAATGCCCAGATGGTGATGGAAATCGCTGGTGTCTACGGCGTTCAGCTCACTCGCAGCCGCGCCCAGGAACTGGCGGTATCCGTGGGGCGGACCCTCGCCGGCCTCGGGATTGTTAAAGGAGGAATGTCTTTGATTGGCACGGCCCTGAGCCTCAACCTGCCGACCCTGTTACTGGGTCGAGCCATCCAGGGCGTTGCCGCCGCATGGCTGACGCGCATCGCTGGGGCCAGCTTCATGACCTACTTCCAACAGGATCAGGACTGGGGTGATGGTGGCGTGCAGGACGTGGTCCAACACCATTACGACCTCAACCGCCGGGAGACATCCCTGCAGCATTTTCTTGCCCAAGCGCTTCAGCGGGTCGTGGAGCCGCTGAAGCGTCGGGAGGCGAAACAACTACCGCCGAGACCAGGGCCTCGGGCGGGGGAGGGCGCATGGGACCGCGAGAATCGAGAACGGTGATCAACAACAGATAGATCACCCCGATTGCCACAGAGAGCGCACCGGTGACGATGGCGACCCAGCGACCGCGAGCCGGAGCCGGTGTTGACATCAAGGCACCTCCTGCACAGACCTGTTGAGCATGGCGGCCAGCTGCTCGAGGTGGGGGGCCTGGGTATGGGGATTACCCAGCACCGCCTTGAGGTGATGACAGCCCGCATACAGGGGTCTGGAGAGCATGAACTGGTGGTCAAGCAACATGGCCCTGGTGGAGGCCGACCAGGCATCCACCGCGTCATGGTCAGCGTGCATTGGCCGGCAGGCCAACAGATGGAGAGGCCCACTCAGCAGCTGAAACCGCTCTGCATCGAGGTGATCGAGAAGGAATTGCTTGCGCTGCAGGGCTCCCTCCAACAGCTGCTCAATGCCCTGATCGCCCAGTTGGCGCAGCCCAAGCCAGAGCTTGAGGATTTCCGCTGGGCGAGATCCCTGCAAGCCCTGTTCGCCGCCATGGGCTTCACCCCAGGGAGATTCCATGTAGGGGAGGCCGGTGGCAAAGGTGCGGCTGAGCAACCCTCGATCAGCCACCAACAGCAACGAGGAGGTCTTGGTGATGCCCAGCAGTTTCTGAGGGTTGATCGTGATCGAATCCGCACGCTCCACCCCACTGAGCAAAGCCGCAGTGGTCGGAGAAAGGCCATAGGCACCACCGATGGCTGCATCGACGTGAAGCCAAAGGTGATGTCGCGCGCAGAGATCCGCGAGGGCTTGCAGGGGATCCACCGCACCGCGCACGGTGGTGCCAGCGGTGGCGACAACCGCGAGGCAGGAACGTCCTTGCTGACGAAGCTTCAACAGCAGAGCCTCAAGGGCCTCCACCTGCAAGGCACCGCTGCCATCAACAGGAACGGTTTGAAGCGCATCGGCTCGGAGACCCATCACCCGCACGGCCTTGGCCAAAGACACGTGGGCATCCGCACTGGCAAGCACGACCGCATCGGCATCGGAGCCAAGACCGGCCTGCTGACGAGCCACCACAAGCGCCATCAGGTTGCTGAGGCTGCCGCCGCTAGCAGGAACGCCACCGGCCGACTCGGGCATGCCGAGACGATGGGCAACCCAGGTACAAAGCTGACGCTCGAGATTGCTGAGGCTGGGGGCTAGCTCTTCGGCCAGGAGATTGTTGTTGAGGCCGGCACAGACAAGATCAGCGGCGATCGAGGCAGTGAGCGGAGGTGGGTCCAGGTGGGCGAGAGCACCGGGATGGGAAGGGCGATAGGCGCCGTCCATCACCAGCTGCAGGTCATCCAGCAATTGCGTGAACGACCGGGGGCCCCCCTCAGGCTCAATGGAAGGAAGTACCGCAAGCGTGGGCAATGGGCCTCGTGCCTGAGCCTCCCCCAGCCAGCGACAGAGCTTGGCGGAGGTCAGATCAAGAAAGTCCTGCAGCTGCGGATCGAGCCCATCCGGTGAGGCGAATGGGGCAAGCGGCAGCGACGAATGAATCGCAGGGTTGCCAACCAAGGGCATCGCCAGATCAGGTGTCATTCTCCCTTGCGGTGGCACATTGAAGGTGGACGTGGCCTTGATGGCGCGTTGGGGAGGCAGCCGTGAGCGCACCACTGACATTGACTGAGCATCAGTGCCGACTGTGGATGGGACGCCTGCTGCGGCGAGCCAACCGGGTCGGCGACAGCGGTGAAGTGCCTGTGGCAGCGCTCGTTCTGGATTGCCACGGCCGCTGCATTGGCTATGGCGTCAACCGGCGCGAACGTGATCAGGACCCCCTGGGCCATGCCGAGCTGGTGGCCCTGCAGCAGGCCACCAGCATCAGGGGGGACTGGCGTTGCAACAGCTGCACCCTGCTTGTGACGCTTGAGCCGTGCCCAATGTGTGCTGGAGCACTGGTTCAGGCCCGCATGGGGCAAGTGATCTTCGCCGCCAAGGATCCGAAGCGTGGGGCCATGGGGGGCACAATCGATCTCAGCAGCCATGAGAGCGCCCACCACCACATGCGAGTGATCGGGGGCGTTCTCGAGCGCGAAGCCAGCCAGATGCTGGAGTGCTGGTTCAGGCAGCGACGGCGGCGGTCTGTTTGAAACGGGGCAATTCCGTTTCAAACAGATTGAGCAGTCGATCGACGTTTTCGGGAGTGGAGTTGTATCCCATCAGGCCAATTCGCCAGATCTTGCCGGCCAGCACACCTAATCCGCCACCCACCTCGATGCCGTGATTGTTCAGGAGGTGCTGACTGAAAGCCTTGCCATCGACACCTTCTGGAATGCGCACGGTGGTGAGGGTGGGCAGGCGCAGCTCCAGGGGTGCATGCATGACCAAGCCGAGACCTTCAAGACCGGACCAGAGGGCCTCGGCATTGCGGCGATGGCGAGCCCAGGCCTGCTCAAGACCTTCTTCGGCAAGAAGCCGAAGCGCCTCGCGCATCCCAAAGTTCATGTTCACGGGCGCCGTGTGGTGATACACCCTGTCGCTTCCCCAGTACTGATTCAGCAGGGACACGTCGAGGTACCAATTGGGCACCTTGGTGGTGCGGGCCGAGAGCTTCTGTTCGGCCCTCGGTCCCATCGTGAAAGGACCAAGTCCGGGAGGACAACTCAGACCTTTCTGACTGCAGCTGTACGCGAGGTCGACTTTCCAGGCATCGAGATGCAACGGAACTCCACCCAAGGAGGTGACCGTGTCGAGGAGCAGGAGGCAATTGTGCTTCCGGCAGAGATCCCCGACACCCTCCATGGGTTGGCAGATCCCTGTGGACGTTTCTGCATGAACCATCGCCAGAATCGCCGGGCGATGCTCGATCAGAGCGGCTTCGAGCTCATCGAGAGAGAACGCTTCTCCCCAGGGCTTCTCGATCACCCGGACATCGGCCTGATAGCGGCCGGCCATGTCAACAAGACGAAGGCCGAAATAACCCTTAACGGCCACCAGCACCCGATCACCAGGCTCAACGGTGTTGGCCAGGGTGGCTTCCATGGCGGCACTACCAGTGCCACTCATCGGAAGGGTGAGCCGGTTGTCGGTTTGCCAGGCGTAGCGAAGCAATTCCTGTACTTCACCCATCAGCTCCACATAAAGCGGATCGAGATGACCGATCGGCGTGCGGGACAGGGCCTCCAGCACGGTCGGATGGGCATTGGAAGGGCCAGGGCCAAGCAAGAGCCGATCTGGCGTTGCGATCGGAGCCAGATCTCGGCGATGGCTCGAATCAATCTGGAGATGGGAGGGCGCTATCGCCAAGGACTGACGGGAAAATCGTTGGCGAAAAGCCTACGCAGTCATCCCTCCATCAGGGGAGGAGATGAGGGAATGCAACGGCCTAACGCTGGCGGACGTCGGTGGCCGCCAGACCGGAAGCCATGTGCTCGAAGGGCTGACGCACCACTGGGCAGCGATCAAACTCCACCCCCTCAGCCACCAGTCGCTCGCAAAGCACATCGCCCAAGAGAACAATGCTGCGAACCGTGGGTCCCGTAGGCACTCCGAGACTCTTGTACGTGTCGTCAAGACCGTTGAGCACCCGTTCATTCAGGATGGTGCTGTCTCCGGCCACCAGGGCGTAGCTGGCGTAGCGCAGGAAGTAATCCATGTCTCGCAGGCATGCTGCGAGACGCCGGGTGGTGTAGGCGTTGCCCCCAGGAAGCAGCAGCTCCGGGTCGTCAAGGAAGAGACGCTGACTGGCCTCTCGGACGATTTCAGCCGCCTCACGGTTAATCAATTCGACAGCCTTGAGCCTGAGGGCTGCTTCAGAGAGATAGCCATCGATGCTGTCCATGGCGGAGCGATCGAGATAACGACCGAGCTGGTCGTATCGACCGATCAACCCGGTGATGGCATCACGCATGGCTCAGGCTTGAACAGTGTCAAACTGGAAAGTAACACCAGCTTTCCCAGCAGAACGCTCTCTGCAGCAGCGTTATGGGCAAGTTGACAGAAACGGTTACTAACGGGCAGGAGTGGAACAGCCTCCACGACCTTCATCAACGGGTTGATGCCGCGATGCGGTGAGCATTCAGAAAGCGCAGAGGGGGCAAAAAAGGAAGCCATCCCAAGGGATCAAGAAGGTCCAAGACGATCGAGGCGGCATCGGCGCGAAGCAGAAAATGTACCCATTGATACAAAAGGAGTCCCAAGGGCTGACTACGGTCCGCCCTGACTATTGGCCCCCTGCCATCTATTGCACCCATGGGCAAGACCGCACAGGACGTTCTCCGTCAGATCAAGGACGAAGGGATTGAGCTGATCGACCTCAAATTCACTGATCTTCACGGGAAGTGGCAACACCTGACCGTCTGCGCCGACATGGTGGACGAGGCAGCCTTCAGCGAAGGACTGGCCTTTGACGGATCCTCAATTCGCGGCTGGAAGGCGATCAATGCCTCCGATATGGCGATGGTTCCCGATCCCGCCACCGCCTGGATCGATCCCTTTTATCGCCACAAAACCCTGAGCCTGATCTGCTCGATTCAGGATCCGCGCACGGGGCAGGCCTATGACCGCTGCCCGCGCGCACTCGCTCAGAAAGCACTTGCCTATCTGGCTGGCACTGGTCTTGCTGACACGGCTTTCTTCGGACCGGAGCCTGAGTTCTTCCTGTTCGACGACGTTCGTTACAACTCCAGTGAGGGTGGCTGCTTCTACAGCGTCGACACCATCGAGGCCGGTTGGAACACAGGCCGCCTGGAGGAAGGCGGAAACCTGGCTTACAAAATCCAAACCAAGGAGGGCTATTTCCCTGTTGCCCCCAACGACACCGCCCAGGACATTCGTTCCGAGATGCTGCTGCTGATGGGGCAGCTAGGTGTTCCCATCGAGAAGCACCACCACGAAGTGGCCGGCGCCGGTCAGCACGAGCTCGGCATCAAATTCGCCGAACTCATCCAGGCCGCCGACAACGTCATGACGTACAAGTACGTCGTGAGAAATGTCGCCAAGAAATACGGCAAGACAGCCACGTTCATGCCCAAGCCAGTGTTTAACGACAACGGCAGCGGCATGCACGTCCACCAGAGCCTCTGGAAGGGTGGTCAGCCCCTTTTCTTCGGAGAAGGCACCTACGCCAACCTCTCCCAGACCGCCCGCTGGTACATCGGCGGCATCCTCAAGCACGCCCCCTCCTTCCTGGCCTTCACCAACCCGACCACCAACAGCTACAAGCGCCTGGTTCCCGGATTTGAAGCGCCCGTCAATCTGGTGTATTCGGAGGGCAACCGCTCAGCGGCGGTGCGCATCCCGCTCACCGGCCCAAGCCCCAAGGCCAAGCGCCTGGAATTCCGCTCCGGTGATGCCCTTGCCAATCCCTATCTCGCCTTCAGCGCGATGATGATGGCTGGCATTGACGGCATCAAAAACCAGATCGACCCTGGCGAAGGGGTGGACGTTGACCTGTTCGAACTTCCGGCCGATCAGCTCGCCAATATCGCCACGGTGCCGGCATCCCTCAACGGCGCCCTTGAAGCACTCAACGCTGATAAGCACTACCTCATGGAAGGAGGTGTCTTCAGCGAAGACTTCATCAACAACTGGATCGATCTCAAATATGAGGAGGTGCAGCAATTGCGCCAGCGCCCTCATCCCCATGAGTTTGTGATGTACTACGACGCCTGATCAAAGGGAGTTGGTCAAAGGCAAAAGGACGAATGGGGGGGGCTTTGCCCCCCCCATTTTTTTGGTTCAACGATGCCTCAACTGGGCCAAAGCGCTGTCATGGAGATGCCGACAATGATCCTGGCGTCGAGACCATGCCCTCTGCTGCGCGATCGCATTGCGCTGATCAAGGGCATCGGGATGGGTCTCGATCTGGGCGAGCCCTGCCTCACGCCGACGACGCTCATGGGCATGGTGATCTGACCAGGAGACAAATTCGACGGCCGCACGACGGCGCCGATCGAGAACGTTGACTGGATGAACATCAGACATGGCGCATCTCCTCTTTCACTGAAGTCAGTCTGTAGCAACCGCTACAGAATCTCGCGTTACTACACGAATCTTTCCAGCCAATTGATCAGCCAGGCACGAAAGCCACAGAGAGGGCGGTCGGTGAGCTGAAATAGACAACCTTTGGCCCGCAGGCACCCTCGATGGCGACGCCCAGCATCACCGAGATCGCCTACCGCACCCTTCAACAGAGCCGCAGCATCGCCGGACTGGCTCACAAGGAATTCAGCACCAGGCTGATGGAATGGGTCGCGCCGGACGCCGTACCAAGCACGGAAACCGTGCCAGAGGCCATGTTCATGGAGCTGCGTCGCTCCCTCGCCTCCCTAGAGGACACCGACTGGCAGGAGGCCGAATCCGGGCTTTATCCCAAACGTCAGCTGTTCGATCAGCCCTGGATCGACTGGGCGGCCCGCTACCCCCGTCTCTGGCTGGACCTTCCCTCCACCTGGATGCGTCGCCAAAAGAGAAATGTCCGTGACCTCCCGGATGAGGCAAGCGAAACGCTCTACCCCGACTACTACCTACAGAACTTCCACCATCAGACCGACGGTTACCTGAGTGATCACTCCGCGGAGCTCTATGACCTCCAAGTGGACATCCTGTTCAATGGCGCAGCAGATGCAATGCGCAGGCGTGTCCTGGCACCTCTCCTCCGCGGTCTGCGTCGCTTTGAGGACCGACCTGCAGCCAGCCTCAGGGTCCTCGATGTGGCCACGGGAACGGGCAGAACCCTGCATCAGATCCGTGCAGCCCTGCCTGAAGCGACTCTGACTGGCATCGACCTCTCTGAGGCGTATCTGAGGCAGGCCAACCGATGGCTCAACCAGGGGCGCCAAGGTCTGGTGCAACTCCTGAAGGGGAATGGCGAACACCTTCCCTTCGCGGATGGAAGCATGCAAGCCGTCACCTGCGTGTTTCTGCTCCACGAGCTACCAGCCAAAGCCAGACAGGCCGTGTTGGAGGAGTGCTATCGCGTCCTGGAACCCGGTGGTGTTCTGGTGCTGGCCGATTCGATTCAGTTGGCCGACTCACCGCAGTTCAGCGTGGCGATGGAAAACTTCCGCCGCGCTTTCCACGAGCCTTATTACGCCGATTACATCCGTGATGACATCGAAGCGCGTCTCAGCCAAGCCGGCTTCCGTGGCATCACCGGCGAGTCTCACTTCATGGCAAGGGTCTGGTCGGCCAGTAAAGGGGCATAGGCATTCCCTGACATGTGCGCTTGCGCACGGAGTCGCGCCCCATAGGGTGCCCCTATCCCTCGTGGGGTCCATGTCCAATCCTTTCCGTCTGCGCTGGCTTCAGGGCTGGACCTTCCAGCTCGTTCTGATGGAAGGGAAGGTTCAGGTGGAAGCCCATGGCTTTGGCATCTGTCTCAGGACAGCCCTGTTTCCGGGTGAAAGCCCCCAGGCAGCTGCCGACAGGCTCGTGCTTGCCGAGGACAAGCGCAGGCGTGCCCTGCATCAAGCTTGGATCCGCGGTCAGGACCTCACGCGCAGTGCCACGGACGAGGCCCCAGCTCTAGAAGAAGCGCGTCAGGAGGGACCCGGGTCCCTGGTGGTGGTCCACCCCCAACCCCTGGCAGCCTGACTGCCTGGCAGCTTGAGAGGCGCGACTTAAAGGCGAGCCAGTAGCCATCCCAGCAGCAGTCCTGGACCACCCCAGCGCATCGCTCTCCAGAACCACCATCCCGACGGTGCTGGCCTGAAGACCTCTTGACTCGGCTGACCCTCAAGAACCTGACGCATCAGGGCAGAGCGCTGACGCCAGCGCAAACGGTGATGACGTCCCTGACGTTTTGAAGGGCGCATCATCAGCTGACGTTCCAGCGTCAACCAGAAGGCCAGACGCTTCAGGGCGCCGGAGGGCGTCCGGAGACAGTTCCTCAGTGCGTGACGGTTTCGACGGGGGCAGAGGCCTCGGGCGGATGTCATGCCTTCGCGCGCACGCTGCTAGCGCCAGGATAGAAACAGCTTTGCCCACCGCCATGGCCACCCGCAGTCCAGCCCCCTGGCCTGATGAAGCACCGCCTCTCGCCCAGGAACTGCACGGCCAATTGCGACTGGATGATCGCGACTGGCACCGATTGAAAAGCAACGCCGATCGTCGTGCTGCTGAACTGCTCTCAGGAGCACTGGTGCAACTTCTTCAGGGCGGGGAGAGGGCCGATGTGGAGGCTCTCATCAACCAGGGGCTGCTCTGGCTCAGGCGGGAACTGAAGGACCCAGGCTGTCCCCAGCACCGCTGACCACGGGAGCAGGCGTTTGATAGCGCCTGCAGGCCAGCTGAAGGCGATTGCCGCGCCGGCTCCAGCGCACGTCATCGAAACACTGATGAATCAGAAACAGGCCCCGCCCCTGATTGGCGTCCAGACGATCGGGAAGGGAAGCGGATCGGGCCTGAGGCGGTAGCCCAATCCCTTCATCCTGGATCTGCCAGATCAACCAGTTGGGCGTGAGGATGCGGCGCACACGCAAACATTTGGATGGATCGCCTGCGTTGCCGTGGCGCACAGCATTAACGAGAGCCTCCTGAAGACCCAGTTGAAGGCGACAGCAGGTATCAGGACAGGAGACAGGCTCTAACAAGATCTCCAGCAGTGGGCTGAGCTGGAGTGTCGAGGGAAGGATGAAGTCGGCCCAGCGGAACACAGGAGCGGCACCGATGGACTGCAACAACAACTGCAGCGGATCGACGGACCTATGCCCGGATGCCATCGGAAACGCTGCACTCTTTTTCGACCATACCGGGATGCGGGAGGGTTGCCACTACCGGCTTGCAGTGGAGCGACGGGCCTGCAGAGATGGGTGGTCAAGCAGGGCGTCCATCAGACGCACGCCGCGGAGCTGATTAATCAGGGGCATGTGACCCTCTGGGGCATCCATGGCCCACTGAAAAGCGCCCGGATAACGAGTCCAAACTCCCTCATGCTTCCAGCCAATCCGTGGCCAGAGCCGTTCGTAGCGACCATCAAGACCGGCAAGCAACCTGGCCTGAACACTGAAGCCGAAACGCCCCTGGGAATAGGCCATCCAAAGCCGGTCAAGGGTGGCGAGATCCAGCCCCTCCATCGCCGGGACTTCACTGAAATAAACGTAACCACGCCGTTCAGCCTGGGGGCCGGCAAGGCTGCGAAGCGCCGCACTGGTGAAGCGATCCGCTTCTTCGAACCGTTCAGCGAGCAAATCCCGCTGCAGAGGGCCGTAGTCGATGCCCGCTGCTGAAGACGCCTCAAACCAACCATCCCTGCTTCCGATGAGGGCCGGGAGCGCCTGAGGTTGATGACGCTGGAACACCTGCAGTAACCAGCCAGCCTCCCAGGCATCCCCCTTGGGATCGAACGGAGCGAGGGCCGCGGAACCCAGAGCCGCCAACTCAGCAGCCCTCGATTCAATCGTTGGAATCAAAGCGCGCCGCTGACGGGTCGACCCTGTGGAGAAACGCTCCAGCAGTTGGTCTACGGGCAGGCTTGTGGTGGAAGGAGAACCGGAAAGCATGGATCAGGGCCGGCTCTGACAGGCTCGGCGTTGGCCCACTATGTCAGGCATGGGCCTGATCGATGCAGTCGTTGGTGATGGTGGTGGGTGATGGCGTGGCTGGTGAAGGCGTGGACCTGAGGCACTTCCGTGCAGCAGCAGGGCCAATCGTGGACGTGCGCAGCCCCTCGGAATTCGCGCAAGGCCATTGGCCGGGGTCGGTCAACATTCCGCTTTTCAACGACGACCAGCGTGCTGAGGTGGGACTGACCTACAAAGAGGAAGGGCGACTGGCGGCCACCCAGCTCGGGCTGGCCGCGATAGGGCCTCAGTTGGCGGATCTTGCCGATGCCCTGCGCTGCGCCGCAGGAGCCGATGGTCAACTGCGGCTCTACTGCTGGCGGGGGGGACTGCGCTCCAACAGTGTGGCCTGGTTGGCACGACTGGTTGATCTGAATCCCACTCTTCTGGACGGTGGCTACAAAAGCTACCGACGCTGGGTGCTGGCCAGTTTTGAGGAGCCCTGGCCGCTGCGCCTGCTGGGAGGACGCACGGGCACAGGAAAGACTGATTTGCTGCTCGCCCTTGCCCAGCGGGAGGTGGCGGTGGTGGATCTGGAAGGTCTCGCCCATCACCGGGGCAGCAGTTTCGGTGGCCTGGGCCTTCCGGAGCAGCCCAGCACGGAGCATTACGAGAATCGCCTCGCCGAAGCCCTGGATCTTGCGCGCCATCAAGGAGCTGATCAGATCTGGCTCGAGGCCGAAAGTGCGCAAGTGGGCCGTTGCCGCATTCCCAATGCACTGTTTCGCCAGATGCAATCCGCACCGGTCCTGGAGATCCGGCGCAATCTTGAAGAGCGTGTCGCGCAGCTGGTCACGGTCTACGGATCCCAGGGACGCGAACCCCTGCTTGCCGCAACGGAACGCATCAGCCGCAGACTCGGGCCCCAGCGCACCAGGGAGGCGATCGATGCCATCGAGGAGCAGGACTGGGCGAGGGCCTGCAGGGCCATGCTCGACTACTACGACCGTTGCTATGACCACGAGTTAGCCCGTTCCCCAGCTCGGCAAAGCGTTGATCTGGACGGCCTGAGTGCTGATCAAGCCGCCGATGCTCTGCTGCATCGACAGCTGATCGAGCCTCGCCAACGCTGAGCACAACCTGGAAGAGCTGGCTCTAAAGTCACCCTTTGGTCAGCTGGGGACAAACGACATGGCAGAGGCGGCAAGCACCGGTGGCCAGGCGACAGCGGCGATTCAGTTTTTCCGTGGGGTCGATGAGCCGGTGGTGCCGGATATCCGCCTCACCCGCAGCCGCGATGGACGCACAGGCCAGGCCCTGTTCGTGTTTGAGCAGCCCGATGCCCTGGCCCCAGAGAGCATGGGCGACATCACCGGCATGTTCCTGGTGGATGAGGAAGGCACCCTGGTCACCCGTGAGGTGAAGGCCCGTTTCGTGAATGGCAAGGCCAGTGCCCTGGAGGCCACTTACACCTGGAAGAGTGAGGTGGACTTCGAACGCTTCATGCGCTTTGCCCAGCGCTACGCCGACAGCCACGACCTGGGCTATTCCCAGAATTCCGGCGACAATGCCGAGGACAACGACAGCGACGGGTGAAATTTCCCCAGTGGATTGGGCTCGCCGCCCTTGGCGCTGCAGTGGTCCTGCTCTGGACGCTCAAGGACGTTCTCATCCACCTGTTTGCAGCAGTGGTGCTGGCCATGGCGCTCTGCACGCTGGTGGGAACACTCCGGGCCCGTTGGCCGATTCCCAGACCTGTCGCCCTGCTGATCTGTCTGGTTGGTCTGCTGGTGGTCATCGGCCTCGGAGCAGCCGTCGTCGTCCCCCCATTCACCAGCCAGTTTCATCAGCTGCTGCTTCAACTCCCGGCTGCTGCAGGTGAGCTGAAGACCCTGGCGATCAATGCAATCAATGTCATCTCCGGCTGGGTCTACGGAAGCGGAGCCAGCGGCAGCTGGAGTGATCGACTGTTTGCCAACGGCGTCACATCACTCCCAGACAGCTCCACCTTGGCGAGCGGTCTCGGGGGGGGGCTCCAGAGCCTGCTCGGTCTAGCCGGAAACCTGGGCAGCGGATTGGTGCAGCTCTTGTTTGTACTCGCCGTCAGCCTGATGGTTGCTGTGCAGCCCAACGCCTACCGCAACGTGGCGATTCTTCTGGTGCCGTCGTTTTATCGACGCCGTGCCCAGGGAATCCTTGATCAGTGCGGAAACGCGCTGAGCAGCTGGATGGTGGGGGTGCTGATCAGCTCCCTCTGTGTTGCGTTGTTGGCTGGCATCGGTCTCTCGCTCCTCGGCGTGAAACTGGTGATGGCCAATGCTCTGCTGGCTGGTCTGCTCAACGTGATTCCCAACGTTGGCCCAACGATGAGCACGATTTTTCCGATGGCAGTCGCTCTGCTGGATTCCCCCTGGAAAGCGCTGGCGGTGCTTGGGCTCTACGTGATCGTGCAGAACCTGGAAAGTTATGTGATCACACCATCGGTGATGCACCATCAGGTCAAACTGCTGCCGGGACTGACCCTGACGGCACAGTTTGTCTTCACGGTGGTGTTCGGTCCCCTTGGGCTGCTGCTGGCCCTTCCACTCGCTGTGGTGCTGCAGGTGCTGATCCGTGAAATCGTGATTCACGACATGTTCGATCGCTGGAAGTCGGAAGGACGCCTCCGTCTCTCCAGGCAAAGCACACCATGAGTGCCCGGAACCTGCTGGCCGCCCTCACCCTTGTGGTGCTCTGCCTGTTGGTGTGGGAACTGCGCTGGGTGTTGCTGGTGCTCTTCGGCGCCGTGGTGCTGGCCGTGGCCTTAGACGTGCCGATCCGCAAACTCATGCAATTAGGGCTACCGAGGCACCTCTCGCTGCTCGTGGTGCTGGCCCTCCTGATTCTTGGCGGTGCACTGGTGATTCAGCTGCTCGTACCGGAACTGCTCACCCAGCTCCAACAGCTGACCTCCCTGCTCCCGAGCCTGGTTGAAAAACTTCGCTCAATCATCGCGAGCCAGCCGAGGCTGTCCGAGCTGGAGCAATCGATTCCGGAGCAGTTCAGCTGGGAGCGAATCCAACCCGTTGGCTTCCAGCTGCTTGGGGTCGCTGGCGGTGCAGCGAACGGGCTGATCCAGCTGCTGCTGATGAGCCTCTTGGCGGTGCTCATGGCCCTCGACCCTGGCTCCCATCGCCGCATGGTGATCGCTGCAACCCCCAGGCCAGCTCGACCGATGATGAAACGGGTTCTCGATCAATGTCGAGCGGCCCTGGGCGGCTGGCTTGCGGGCATGACCCTGTCTGCAACGGCCGTGTTTCTTCTCACTTGGCTGGGTCTGGTGCTGTTAAAAGCGCCGCTTGCTCTGCTCAGCGCGCTGATCTGCGGCCTGCTGACCTTCGTGCCAACCATCGGTCCAACGGCAGCCACCCTGCTGCCGCTTGGTCTGGCACTGCTGATCTCGCCGACCCTGACCCTTCAGGTGCTGATCCTGCGGCTGGTGCTGCAAAACCTGGAGGCTTTCCTGCTCACGCCGCTTCTGTTACGGCGTACGGTGAACCTGCTGCCGACTGTGGCACTCATGGCTCAGTTAAGCCTGGGCGCCCTGCTCGGCCTGCCTGGAGTTCTGCTGGCCCTCCCTCTCGTGGTGGTTCTGCAGGTGGGAATGGAACTGGTCGTGGTGCGTCAGATCATGGATCGCTGGAGCTGATCCACCCCCTTGTCTTAGGGGCGCGACGGTTCCGTCTTCAGCTGACGGATGGTATTGCGAGGGCTGGTGCGCACCGGATTCAGGCTGGACGGTCGCACTTTCGCCGGTTGAGCTCTGGGGCGATGGGGCTGGAACTGGGACTGGGTTCTGGCGATGAGCACCACGCCGACGAGGCCCACGAGAAGCAACAGAGCCCAATAACGCTTCAGCGCCATGGCGCAACCTCCAGCGCAACCTCCAGCCACGACTCAGTCTCCTGAGCGAGGCCCGTACCGACGCCAGAGCGAAGGAATGGCACAGAGCACAACAATCGCGAGGGCATGATGCCGGATCGCGTAAGACACGGCTGTGACTGTGACGTGGTCACGGAGCAGAAGCAGTTCAGTGCGTAGATCCAGCAGCGCCAAAATCAGGAGCAACGCTGGAAACCATCGGTCGCTGCTGCGACGGGGAGAACCCACGGATCAACTCGCGCGACTGGGGGCGACGGCGCGTCTGGACCAGAGCGTGAGAAGCGACGGAGCCAGGGCGATGCTCGACCAGCTACCGACGATGACGCCGGCGGCAAGAGCCACTGCAAACCACACCAGGGTGCTTCCCCCGAAGAGGATCAGGGCGAACAGGGGCATCAAGGTGGTGCCACTGGTGTAAAGCGTGCGCGTGAGGGTCGCAGTGACCGCATTGTCGACTTGCTCACCAATCGGACGATCGCCTTCCAGGCGCTGCCGTTCACGAATGCGGTCAAACACGACCACGGTGTCGTTGACCGAATAACCGGCAATTGTGAGCAGAGCCACTGCAAAAAGACTGTCGACCTCCAGGGCGATCAGCAGGCCCAGCCAGGCGAACAGGCCACAGACGATCACCACATCATGGGCAAGGGCCAGAAGCGCGAGCACGGCGTAGCGCCTGTCGTAGCGAATGCTGATGTAGACCGCGATTCCCGCGAAGGCGACCAGCAGGGAGATGAGACTGCTGCGCAACAACTGACTACCGAGGGTGGGACCGATCGTGTCAACCGCCTGTCCACCGGGCAGAAACGGTCCGGCCACAGGCGTGAGCGCAGCGATCACGGCCTGGCCCTGGGCCGCACTGAGGGTGGGCATGCGCAGCACCAGAGACTTGCCGCGATCGAGAAGCTGAACGCGCGCGGACGCAAGATTTGGTGCTGGCGCATCGGCATCGTCTGGCAATGGAGCCGCCGCAAGGACGTTCTGAAGCTCAGAGACCTTCAGTGCGCCACAGCTGGTCCCACAACGGCGCTCCAACTGGATCTGAGTACCGCCGGTGAAATCAAGGCCGGGGCGAAGGGGAGCATGAATCTGAGGGTTGGTCCAGCTGAGGAGGATGCCGAAGACGCTGACCGCAATCATCAGAAACGACACCCACCAGACACGACGACGAAGACGACTGACGTTGAAGACGACCATGGCTCAGACGGGAGACGTGGGGAGCTGTCGCTCTGGAATGAAATTGCTGATACGCCTCAGGCCCTGATAACTCATCAGGAAGCGCAAGAGCGTACGGGTGCAGGTGAGGGCGGTAAACAGGCTGAGCAAGACGCCGATTCCCAGGGTGGCGGCAAAGCCTTTCACGAGACCGGTGCCGAGGAAGAACAGAGCCGCACAACTGATCAAGGTGGTGAGGTGACCATCGACGATGGAGGAGAAGGCTTCGGAGAAGCCCGTCTCGATGGAACGGATCAGGGTGTTGCCCCGCCGCAACTCATCCTTGATGCGCTCAAAAATCAGCACATTGGCATCGACCGCCATGCCAACGCTGAGGATGAATCCAGCAATGCCTGGCAGGGTCAATGTGACGGGTAGAAGGGCGTAGATCGCGAGGTTGAACAACGCATAAAGGCTGAGAGCGAGCACGGCAACGAAGCCCGCCAACCGGTAAACCACCACCATGAAGACGGCCACGAGCGCCAGCCCAGAAAGGGCAGCAATCAAGCTGCGCCTGACGTTCTCGGCCCCAAGGCTGGGACCGATCGTGCGCACCTCAAGGATCTTCACGGGAAGAGGCAGCGATCCCCCCCGCAGCTGCACCTCAAGATCCCTCGCCTCTTCAGCGCTGAAATTGCCCGTGATCGAGGCTGCCCCCCCGGTGATGCCAGCCGCTTTGAACTGTTCACCGACGCTCGCCTCACTGATCGGCTGACCATCGAGAACAATGCCAAGCAAACGCCCTGTACCGGCGATGGAGCGGGTGAGTTCAGCAAAGGCATCTCCCCCCTCACGATTAAAGGAAAGGGTCACTTCCCAGCCGGGGGTATTGGGCTGCTGCTGACGACCTGCCGTCACAAGATCCTTGCCGGTGAGTGCTGCAGGCTCAAAACGGGCCACGATCTCCTGGTTGACCTTCTCCAGCAGCTGCTCGAGTTGCTGCTGCTCACTTCCGGCACTGCCACTGAGACCAAGAGCCTTCTGGGCCTTCGCGAGCTGTTCGAGATCGAGATCCTCGTTTTGCTGGGAGGGTTGTGCCGATTCGGCTCGAGCCTGACGCGCCGCAAGGATGGCCTTGGTCTGAGCGCGAAGCTTGAGCAGACCACGCATGTCCTCCTCTGTGCCGGGCTTCTGGGCACGGAATTCAAGTAGGGCCGTGCTGCCGAGCACCTTGGCGGCCCGGGAGGGGTCGGTCTCCCCAGGCAGCTGCAGAACCAGTTGATCGTCACCAATGGTCTGAAGAGTCGACTCGGAGACTCCCAATCCATTGACCCGGCGGTCGAGGACCGCCTTCACCGCCTCCAGTTGCTCGGGCTTGACGGTTTTGATCTCACCGCCGGGCTGCACCTCGAGGGTGAGCTGACTGCCGCCGCGCAAATCAAGACCAAGCTGCAAAGGGAAGCTGGCAAGCACCGATGCCGCCGCAATCGCTAGGGCGAGGATGAGGGCAAACCAGCCCTGCTGACGCGCCATTGATCAGATCCCCACGCGAACGATCTGCTGAGCCGCCTCAACGATCTGATGGGGCTGAATGATCGTGAGGTTCTCGAGATTTCCGTTGTAGGGGGTAGGGATGTCCTGGCTGGAGAGACGCACAGGGCGAGCATCGAGATCATCGAAGCACTGCTCGGTGATCAGGGCGATCAGTTCGGCACCGATGCCGCCGGTCTTCATGCACTCCTCCACCACGATCACCCGATGGGTTTTACGGATCGAGCGGGCGATCGTTTCCATATCAAAGGGTTTGAGGCTGATCAAATCGATCAACTCCACGCTGATGCCATCGGCTTCCAGCTGTTCCACAGCCTTGAGGCAGTGGTGACGCATGCGTGAGTAAGTGAGGATCGTGACGTCAGTCCCCTCTTGCACCAGGTCGGCCTGATCGAGTGCACAGGTGTACTCACCCTCTGGCAACTCTTCACTCAGGTTGTAGAGGAGCACATGCTCGAAGAAGAGCACAGGGTTGTTGTCGCGGATCGCCGCCTTCATCAACCCCTTGGCATTGGTGGGCGTACTGCAGGCCACGATCTTGATGCCGGGCACGGCATGGAAGTAGGCCTCAAGTCGCTGGCTGTGCTCGGCACCGAGCTGGCGGCCTACACCACCGGGGCCACGCACGACCGTAGGAATCGTGAAGTTGCCGCCGCTGGTGTAGCGGAGCATGCCCATGTTGTTTGAGATCTGATTGAAGGCGAGCAACAGAAAGCCCATATTCATGCCTTCCACGATGGGGCGAAGGCCCGTCATCGCTGCTCCGACGGCCATGCCGGTGAAGCTGTTTTCCGCAATCGGGGTGTCGAGCACCCTCAGCTCGCCGTACTTCTCGTACAGATCCTTGGTGACTTTGTAGGAACCGCCGTACTGACCGACGTCCTCTCCCATCACGCAGACATGGGGATCTCGAGCCATCTCCTCGTCGATGGCTTCACGGAGTGCGTTGAAAAGAAGCGTCCCTGCCACGGCGTTGCTGTCGGTCCGGCCTTGCCGGCATCAGCGGCCAAGCTATCTCAGTCCGGGCGCCTTCACCCTCCGGCGGCGAAGGTTGTGAGCAGCAGCACCGAGAGGAGCAGGCCCGGAGACAGAAGCAAAACCAGCTGACCGAGATCGTGGGGCGTCATGGAAGAACGTCGCTCTAGAAGCGATGAGGGCACGGTCAGACGCTAGGCAGCATCGGGCTCCTGGCCTGTGAAGAGACTGCGAAGAAACACCAGAAACAAGCCCAAGCCGATGAAGGCAAAGCTGAAGGTGGCCAGGAAACACATGCCGATCAACAGGGTTTTGAGCGCCGTGGCAATGCTTTGGGCAATCGGTGAGCTGTAGTTCGGAGGATGGGCTGCGAAATAGAGCACCATGCGCTTGCTGAGGCCGAGGCTCAACCAGGCGAGCAACAGGCTTGTGAGGGAACCCGAGACGAAGCTGAGGGGACCCTTGCGCCTCTCCTCATTCGGTTGACCGCTGTTCTTGCTGTTCATGCCGCCAGCTTGGCCCCATGGCCCAGAAAGGAACAACTCCAGGCTTCCAGCCCTGCGTCATGGAACTGTTCCCGATGCTGTTCAAGGGCAAGATCCGCAGCGCTGCGATCGGGGAACAGAGCGAAACAGCTCGGGCCGGAACCACTCATGGCCACCCGCAGCTGTCCAGGGAGGTCCGCGAGCAGCTGCAGAGCGATTGGCACCGCAGGGGTCTGGGGGGCGACGACCTCCTGCAGGTCGTTGCGCAATGGAGGAATCCGCAGGTCGTCATGGGGCTGCAGCCAGGGCGCCTGACGCAAAGCCTGACGGCGATCCTCAAAGGCCGACTCGTCGTCGAGGTAGGTGGCCCCGCGCAGGCGTCGACATTCGCCGTAAGCCCAAGGGGTCGAGACGCTGACCAGGGGATCCTTGACGAGCACGACCCCAAAACGATGGCAACCAGCCACCAGAGGCTCCAGGGTTTCACCGCGGCCGAAGCAAAGCTGGCTGCCTCCGGCAATGCAGAAGGGCATATCGGAACCCAGGTCTGCCGCCATGCACTCGAGCTCGGCCTGGCTGTGGCCCAAGCCCCAAAGGGTGTTGAGCGCCACCAGGGCGGCTGCACCGTCACTGGAGCCGCCGGCCAGACCTGCCCCGATCGGGATTCGCTTGCTGAGATGAAGCCTGGCGCCCAGTTCACCAAAGCCAGAGCGCTGGCGGAGCAATTCCGCAGCCATCACGATCAGATTGTCGCGCCCGCAGCTCAGATCGTCGCGATCACAGGTGAGATGCAAGCTGCCGTCTGCGGTGTTGATGCAGGAGAGCTCATCGGCCAGATCGATGCTCTGCATCACCATCGCCAGCTCATGAAAGCCATCGGCTCGGAGGCCAAGCACCTCCAGGTGCAGATTGATTTTGGCTGGGGCGCTGACGCGAACCGTGGCCGTCATGACGTCGTTGAGGCGATGACGGCCTGATTCAAACCCCTAGCGAAGCGGACCCAGGCCTCGGGTGCGATCTCCTGAGGGCGCTGCTGCAGCTGAATTCCCGCTGATGCAGTCAGATCCTGAAGCTGTTCAGGTGCACAGAGGCCAGCCAGAGTGTTGCGCAGCATCTTGCGTCGAGCGAGAAACGCCATACGCAATAAGCGCTCAACCGTGCGGGCCAGCTCCGGCTCCAGGCGCTGGTTGATCGGCAGAGGATCGAGGCGGATCACCTCCGACTGCACCTTCGGCGGCGGCTGAAAACAACGGGGAGGCACCGCACAAACGGACTGGCAGCTGGCCAGCAGCTGCATCCGCACGCTCAGGGCGCTGAAGCTGCTGGCACCGGGGCGGGCGCGAACCCGTTCGGCCACCTCCTTCTGCACGAGCAGCACCAACGATTGATAGGGAGGATCAACAGGCCGATCGAGGCGTCCGATCAGGCGCTCCAGCAAAGGGCCAGTGATGTTGTAAGGGATGTTGGCCACCACCTTGGTGGCTGGTGCATCGTCGGGAAGGGTGAGTGGCCCTTCCAGCACATCTCCCTGCCTCAGAGAGAAACGGGAATCACCTGCGAAGCGTTCCTGCAGGCCCGCCACAAGATCACGGTCGAGCTCAATGGCATGAACTCGGGCCGCTGGCGATGCCAGCAGTCGCTCGGTGAGGGCGCCCCGACCGGGCCCAACCTCCAGCACACGATCCTCGGGCTGGAGATCAGCAGCGCTGAGAATCTGATCCAACACGCGCTCATCGGTGAGCCAGTGCTGTCCGAAGCGCTTGCGGGTGGTGTGGCCGGAGAAGCTCATGATTCCTGGGACCATCCTTCACTGTGCAGGAACGCAGCCACCCGGATCCATCGCACCGGTTTGATACTGGGGGGCAAGGGCACCAAGGCCAGCACCACCTCTAGACCCGTGCTGGACCAAAGGGGATTTTCGACCTGCCAGCAGGCCAGCGCCCTGCCCAAGCAACTGCGCTTGCGATAACCGAAAGCATGCAGGCCCCATCCATCCAAACCGGCTGAGCTCCGACCCTTGACCTCCACCGCCAGTAACCGCCCCTGCGGTGGCGCTCCCTTGGCCATCACAAGATCAATCTCACCCCAGCGGCAACGCCAGCGCTGCGCCAAACAGCGCCAGCCCTGCTGGCGTAGTAGGCGCAGCGCCCTGCGTTCGGCCCACTGGCCCTGATCCGGAGGCTGCACCGCTCTTGAGCCCATGACCGACACCCCCGGATCAGCACTGCCAAGACAAAGCATTCCCCCCAACCATTGCCGAGACTGCATGACACGTCTTCGCGTTAATAACGTTACGAATTCGTGCTATTCAATAGCACTTCAGCGCCACCTCAACGCCACCTCAACGCCACCTCAACGCCACTGCGCACTCGCCAACCGATCCAGCCCTTCAGAATGGCGATATCTCCGGAATCGCAGCGGTCCATGCGTTCACGCCTGCTTGTGCTTCTGATCGGCCTGCTGCTGCCCCTCTCTCTTGTGCTGCAGCCGGCACCAGCCCTGGCGGCCATGGACTACGCCAAGCAGGTGCTGATCGGCGCAGACTTCTCAGGACGGGAGATGCAGGGCGTCACCTTCAACCTCACCAACCTGCGCGAAGCCGATTTATCAGGCAGTGATCTACAGGGAGCCAGCTTGTTCGGCGCCAAGCTGCAGGATGCCGATCTCAGTAACACCAATCTTCGCGACGCCACCCTCGATTCCGCCGTGCTGGATGGCACCAACCTCAGCAATGCGGTCTTGGAGGACGCCTTCGCCTTCAACACCCGCTTCATCAACGTGACGATCAGCGGCGCTGACTTCACGAACGTGCCCCTGCGTGGCGATGTGCTCAAAACCCTCTGCGCAGCCGCTGAAGGCACCAATCCGGTGACCGGCCGCAACACCCGCGACACCCTCGGCTGCTGATGAGCTTCGATCCCCGCAGCCTGGAACGCCTGAAGGAGCTGGGCCGGAGCCTTCCCCAGGCCCTGCCCGCGCCCGAGGCGAAACCAGCACCATCGCCGAAGGCCAGTGAGCGACGCCACAAGGTGGAAACGGAGCAGAACCCGGAGCAGCTGTTTCGCGAACTGATGCACGTGAGCCCCGATGGCACGGTGCCCGAGCACCTGATGCAGCGCCTGAAGGAAGCGGAAGAGCGCACCAAGCTCGAACGTCGCCCTCCCCCGGCAACCACCAGCTCCCCCTTACCGCCGACGACCAGTCAACGGCCGAACAAAGGCAAAACCACCCGCGCCCAGCGCCCCCCCGTCACGCCGGGCAGCGAAGAGGAAAGCCTCTATGTGGCCTTCGGGCAGTTGCTACTGGAAGACGAGGAAGAGGATTGAATCCCTCCCGCTGCCGGATCATCGCCGTCGGCAAGGTGCGCAAGGGCTGGGTGCAGGAAGGGGTGGAGCTCTACCTCAAGCGACTCCCTGGGCTCACCGTGGTGGAACTCAAGGACAGCAGCAGAGAGAAGGAGGCGGAGGCGATCCGTGCCGCTCTGCGATCCGATGAACTCCCGGTGATGCTGATGGAGCAGGGTGACACCCTCGCCTCGGTGCCCTTCGCCACGCGACTCGACCAGTTCGGCAACGAACGCCTGGCCTTTGTGATTGGCGGCGCCGATGGGCTGACCGATGAGCTCAAAGCTGCCGCCCGCTGGCAACTGAGCCTCTCACCAATGACCTTCCCCCATGAATTGGCCCGGCTCCTGCTGCTCGAGCAGCTTTACCGAGCCCAGGCGATCCTGCAGGGGAGCCCCTATCACCGGGCTTGAACCCTTGTCTAGGCATCCATGCGCATTGCCATCTCAGGCGCCCACTCTCTGGGCAAAAGCACCTTGGTGAACGACTGGGTGCAAGCCCACCCTGAGTACATCAGAGAAGAGGAACCATTTCGCGCACTGGCTGCGATGGACTACGAGATTCTCTTCCGGCAGGAGTGCAACCGTCTCCACAACGGCATTCAGTTGTTTTACAACGCCAGCCGCATCAATTCTTATTCCAGTCCTGCTGACAATGTGATTTTCGATCGTTGCCCAGTTGATTACATCGCCTACTCGCAATACACAGCCAACCATGGCAGTACCGACATCACCGATCAGTTTGTCAAGGCCATGGAATGCTCCATTCGTGACAGCCTCCGCCACCTAGACCTTCTCGTCTTCATTCCCATGTCTGAGTCGTGGCCCGTTGCCATGGAAGACGATGGGATTCGTCCAATCGACCTTCCCTATCGAGATGAGGTCGATGCAATCTTCAAAGAGATCTATCGCCACAGGCGATTTGATGTTTTTCCCGAGCACGATGCACCACGATTCATCGAGCTGAGCGGATCTCGGACGGATCGAGTTCACGCCATCGAAGCAGCCCTCTTCACCAAGCCGTAAGGGTCAGTGGCTGGAACTTGGCGACACTCAGGGTCCAGCCGCGGCCCGCCATGACCCGAAGGCCGGCCTGGAACGCTGGGGTATCCCCCGTGTTCAGCCAGGCGGCCTTGAGAGCCGGCAAGTCTTCCGGCAACCGCTCCATCGGCAACTCCACCAGCAGCAGACTGTCCAGACCACAGACACGGCGAATCGGCCCGTCGTCACTCCGCTGCCACACACGCAGCAACAGCTCCAGCGCCAGGGCATGGGCCACCTCCACGGGCTGCTCAGCAGCAGCGGCCTCGACCGTCAGCGAACGACCGGCGAGGGGCAAGGCCCGCCGCCCCTCCTGCTCGATCAGAGCTAGAGCGACGAGATAAGGAGCCTCAGCCATCGGGAACAGAGCAATGGGCGCATCCTCACCGATCCCAAGAGCCACAAAGCCAGAACATCTGTACTATTCCATGGAGTCGGATGGTCTCCATTGCCGGTCGATCGCTCCTCTCTTCAAGCAGCACAGCCCCTGCGCCTCCAGCGCCATCCGCTCCACCTGCCCCTGGCTAGCGAACGGGTGGCCGCAGGCTTTCCCTCTCCCGCGGACGATTACGTGGAGGTGGGGATCGACCTGAATGAACAACTGATCCGCCATCCCACCAGCACCTTCTTTCTAAGAGTGAGCGGCGACTCCATGACCGGCGCCGGCATTCATGACGGCGATCTGCTTGTGGTGGACCGCAGCCTCGATCCCAGGCCGGGTCGGGTGGTGGTGGCGGTGCTTGATGGCGGTTTCACCCTCAAGCGACTGGCACGCCATCGCGGCCAGCTGCGCCTGGAGGCCGCTAATCCCGACTATCCGCCCCTCGACCTGCATCGCTGCGGCGATGTGCAGATCTGGGGAGTGGCGATCCATGTCATTCACCCGCTCTGAACCCTCAGGGGCAAGTCCCATGCCTGCTGTCACGGCCCTCATTGATGCCAACAATTTCTATGCCTCTTGCGAGCAGAGCCTTGATCCAGCCCTGATCGGCAGACCGGTGGTGGTGCTCTCCAACAACGACGGCTGCATCGTGGCCCGCAGCGCCGAAGCCCGAGCCCTAGGCATTGCCATGGGCACCCCCTATTTCCAAGCAAAGCGCGACCTGGAACGCCATGACGTGGTGGTGCGCAGCTCCAACTACGCCCTCTACGCCGATATGAGCCAGCGGCTGATGAGCCTTCTGGAAGGGGAGGTGGAGGAGCTGGAGATCTATTCAATCGACGAGGCCTTCGCCCGGCTCAGCCGACCGGCCGACGGCGATCTCCTGCCCTGGGGGAGACGCCTGCGCGCCCTGGCCCGACGCAACCTGGGCTTACCAATCGCAATTGGACTTGGCTCCAGCAAGGGGCAGGCCAAACTCGCCAACCGCTTGGCCAAGGTGGAACCGGCCCATGCCGGCCTGTTTGATCTAGTGCGCTGCTGTGATGTCGACCGATGGCTTGAAACAATCGCCATCGAAGACGTGTGGGGAATCGGCCGCAAGCTGGCCCACTGGTGCCGGCTGCGGGGCGTGAGCAATGCCCGCCAGCTGCGCGATATGCCCAGCGGTGAACTGCGGGCCAAAGCCGGCGTGGTGGGTGTGCGGCTGCAACGGGAACTGCAGGGCTACAGCTGCCTACCCCTTGATCTGGCCCCCTCCGCCAAGCAGGAGACCTGCGTAAGCCGCAGCTTCAGCCGACCCATCACCAGCCTGGAGGAACTGTGCGAAGCAGTGGCCACCTACGTGGTGCGCGCCGCCGAGAAACTACGCAAGCAACAGCAACGGGCCGCCGCCCTCACGGTGTTCACACGCACCAGTCCCTTCGTCCCTGGCTTCTACAGCCAGGCCGCCAGCACTCGCCTAGACCTACCCAGCAACGACACCCAAACACTGCTCAACGCCGCTTTGCCTCTGGTGGAGCGAATCTTCCAGCCGCACCGCCAGCTCGCCAAAGCCGGGGTACTGATGCAGCACCTGCAGAGCAGCGACCAGCTGCAGCATCACCTGCTGGTGCCCTGCAGCGAAGCCGAGCAGCAACGGCGCGACAACTTGATGAACACAATCGACCGACTGAACCAGCGCTACGGCCGTGGCACCGTGCAATGGGCTGCCTGCGGACTGGATCCCAGTTGGGCCATGCGCCGGGAGCGACTGGGACGAGCCGCCACCACTCGGCTCAGTGATGTGCCGGTCGTGCGGGCCTAAACAGTCATAAAGAAAGAGGGTCAGATCGCCTCACAACAGGAATCGATTCACACGATGAAGTGGATCGCGCAACACAAAAACAACATGCAAAGGATTTGCAGCAAGGTCATTGGCGCACTTGCGGGGATAGGAGTGCTTGGGGGCGCGGGTTTGAACAGCGTTCAAGCCTGCACAAGCTTCACGTTGAAAGGCAATGACGGTGGCCATGTGTATGGCCGCACGATGGAATTCGGCCAACCGCTGAACAGCGCCGCCGTGTTGATTCAGCGGGGGACGCCGTTACGCGGCAATGGGCCCAACGGCGGCATTGGCAACGGGCTCGCCTGGACCAGTCGCTACGCCGTGGTGGGACTCAATGCCCTGGGCCTCAAGGATGTGGTGCCCGATGGCATGAATGAAAAGGGATTGGCCGGCGGCCTGCTCTATTTCGCTGGCTATGCAGACTTTCAAAAGGTTCCAGCAGGACAGACCAAGCGCTCGATCAACAGCGCCCAACTGCTCACCTATGTGCTGACCAACTTCGCCACCATCGAGGAGGTGAAGCAAGGACTTCCCAAGATCCTGGTGAACGGAGCCGCCGTGAAGGCCTTTGGCGGTCCACTCCCCATCCACATGACATTGCATGACCGCAGCGGCAAGAGCCTGTCAGTGGAATACATCAAGGGAACGCTGACCATGATGGACAACCCAACGGGGACCTACACCAACGACCCCCCGTTTCCCTATCACCTGGCGACGGCAGGGAATTACGCCAACTTGAGCGCCATGCCACCGGCGGAGATGACAATCAATGGCCTAAAGCTGCCACCCACCAGCACCGGTGGTGGCCTGCATGGGTTGCCAGGGGATTTCCTCTCCACCTCCCGCTTCATTCGCGCCCTGCTGCTCAGCCGCTTCGCACCAACCAATCTCAGCACCAAGCAACAGGTCGGAACCGCGTTTCGTCTGCTGGGCCAGTTTGATCTGCCACCAGGGAGCATTTTGCTTCCGCCAGGTGGGTCCTTCGGTGGAGCCGGATCCACAACCACCTATGAGATCACGGAGTGGAGTGTGGCTGCTGACCAAAAAAACCTGGTGTACTACATCCAGACCTATGACAATCCAGGCTTACGCAGCCTGAATTTTGACCAGCTGCCTCTCGATGGAGGAACGATCAAAGTGATGCCTCTGAATCAACCGCTGAACGTGACGGTTCTGAAGCCCTCCTGAGTCCTGATCAACGAAGGATCAGACCTGTTGAAGCAACTGCACAGCCTTCTCACGGCGGCTGCATAGCAACACCATCCGCTCCCCATGGGCGTTAAGACCGGTCTGCTCCCGGAGCAAATCAGTGCTGGCCAAAGCCAAGCCGCAGGTTTCACAAAACAGCACCGGCAGGGTACCTCCATGGCCTGACATCCCCTGGAGGTCCAGCGCCTGACGCACCGCCCGTTGGGCCTTGTCGGTGCCGAGCCGCTCGACCATGGCAGGCCAGAGGTGATTCACCGGTTGGGTGTCGGAGAAATCAATCGATGGGGAGGGCATCAGAGAGGCAGCTGCTCCAGCGCAACCACGATCATCTGTGGGGTCACAGGGATCGTCTCCAGGGCTTCGGCGTTGTCGAGATAGGCCTCGAAGGAGGCAAAACGCTCGATCCTGGGATCCGCACCCTCGGCCGCACAGGCAGCAATCCAATCATTGTCGTCGGGCTTGACGGCCACATAGGCCTGCAGGGCCTCGTCTAGATCGGCACCATCACCGATGCCATCGCCATGCCAGATGGTCTCGAAGAATTCAGACATCTCAGGCGGGAAAGAGACGGCGGTTGCGATTGGCGATTGCCACCAGCGACAGCATGACGGGAACCTCCACCAACACGCCCACCACCGTGGCCAGGGCAGCGCCCGATTGCAACCCAAACAGGCTGATCGCCACAGCGACGGCCAATTCAAAGAAATTGGAGGCGCCGATCATCGCCCCCGGCGCGGCAATGGCACGGGGCTGGCCCCAGAGGCGCATCCACTGGGCGCTGATCCAGAAGATCAGATAGGTCTGCAGGATCAGGGGAACAGCGATCAACAGGATCGCCAGCGGCTCCGCAAGGATCGAGCGGGCCTGCACCATGAACAGCAGCAGCACCGTACCGATCAAGCAAACAATGGAGAGTGGCTTGAGGCGCTGTTCGAGACGCTCAATCCGGCCAGGGGAGCGGAGCAACAGCCGAGTGAGCCAGCCGGCTGCCAAGGGCACCACGACAAACAGCCCGACAGCAGCGAACAGCGTGTCCCAGGGCACCAAGACCTCACTGACCCCCAGCAGAAGGGCAGCGATCGGTGCAAAGGCGAACACCATGATCAGATCGTTGACCGCCACCTGCACCAGGGTGTAATTGGGATCGCCGTCGCTGAGACGGCTCCAGACGAAGACCATGGCCGTGCAGGGGGCCACGCCAAGCAGGATCATGCCGGCCACGTATTGATCCCCCAGCTCCACGGGAATCCAACTGGAGAAGAGTCCGCGGATGAACACCCAGGCGAGGGCAGTCATCGTGAGTGGCTTGATCAGCCAGTTCACCACCACGGTGATGAGCAAACCGCGCGGCTGACGGCTGAGACCTCCGATCGCGGAGAAATCCACCGCCAGCATCATCGGATAAATCATTCCCCAGATCAGCAGAGCGATCGGCAGGTTGATTCCGGCCAACTCGAGGCTCGACAAGGTATCGGGCAGGGAGGGCACCAGGGCGCCGATGGCGACCCCAGCCACGATCGCCAAAGCAATCCAAAGGGAAAGAAACCGCTCAAAAAGCCCCATCAGGCCGCTGGTGGCAACGCATCAGTCTGCGGGATCGCGCTCACGGTGTAGCCGGCGCAACGCTGCTGGTCGAGATGGGCCAGGTGTTTGCGTTCGCTGTAATACAGATCCTGGAAGCGCAATGCATCCGCGTTCAGCTCCTCAAACATGGTCTGGATGCGCGCCTCCATGTCGATGGCAACGTCGGACTCGGGCTGCACCTGACTGATCAGAGAGGCGATGCAGCGCTCAAGAGTCTCCAGCCGTTGACCACCCCAGGCTTCCAAGAGATGGCGGCAACGTTTGATGCTCTTCTGCCGCTCGAGCATGGCGGCGGTGCCGCGCAGCTGCTGGATCGGATTCGCCAACGCCAGCATCTGCAACTCACCCGGCTCCAACAGGGGGGTCAGACGCGACACCAGCGCGCTGTTCTCAAGAATGAGCTGATCGGTGAGCAACCGCGGCAGATCCAGATCCGCAAGTGCATGCCCGGGATCCTCCCCCCTGCTGATTGCCTCCAGCTGGCCAGCATCCAGGTTGGTTTCCTCCAGCTCACTGATGGCAGACCAGAGCAAGCGGTGATGTTGAAGTCCAAAGTCCTCCAATTCCCTCTGCCGCAACTCCCTGCGGATCACACCGCGATGCGATGGGCAATGCAGGTAAAGGCGCAGGAGCTCCGCTTCACAGCGCTCACGCTGACTGGATTCCCCCGGTTGCTCGAACCGGGCTGAGCGCCCATGCCAGCGCTGCCCCTTGACCTGCTGGCGTAGATCGTCCTCGAGCTGAAGCGCCACACGCCCCTGGCCGCCGCTGAGCCGTTCAGCGACCTGCTGCAGGTAATGGGTACGGATGGCTGACTGGGGCAACTTGCCCAGGAGTTGCACCAGGGCGGCAACAGCTTGCTGAAACTGATCGGCTTTTGCCAGATCACGTCCCTCGAGCACTTGCTCGATCTGCCAATCAAGCCAGAGAGGAGCCTGATCGAGCAGGGCGCGATAGTCGCCGGCGCCGTGCTCCTTGAGGTACTCATCAGGATCCTTGCCCGAGGGCAGATGCAGCACCCTCAGCTCGAGCTGCCCCTGCAAGGCCAGCTGCTCCACTTCACCGATGGCCCGGTTGGCGGCCCGCACCCCGGCACCGTCTGCATCGAAATTGAGCACGATGCGTTTGCCGTCACTGCAGCGACAGAGTTGGGTGATCTGCTGACTGCTGAGGGCCGTACCCAGGGAGGCGACTGCATTGGTAATTCCGGCCGCATGGAGTGCGATCACATCGAAATAGCCCTCCACCACAACGGCGCGGTCGTCCTTACGGATCGGATTGGCAGCCCGATCCAGGCCAAAAAGATGCTTGCCCTTCTCAAACACCTCCGTTTCAGGGGAGTTGAGGTATTTCGGTTCCGAACCATCCAGGCTGCGGCCACCGAACCCGATCACGCGGCCCTGCCGGTCGCGGATCGGCACCATCACCCGGTGGCGGAAACGGTCATAGAAGCCGTTGCCGCCCTTACGGGGCACGACGAGACCGGCCGCTTCCAGCAATTCGGGAGGCATCCCCTCCACCTGCTGCAGATGGCTCAACAGACCATCCCACTGATCGGGGGCATAGCCAAGTTCAAAACTCTCGAGGGTGGCCTCACTCAACCCTCTGGACTCACGCAGATAGGCCAGCGCCTCAGCGCCGACAGGCTGCTTGAGCTGACTGCGGAACCATCCCGCCGCCAGGGCTAAGGCGCGGTGAAGACGATCACGGCGCGAGAGCTGCTGCCTCAGACGCTCCTGTTGGGGCCCCTCGACCGTTTCGACCGGCAACTGATATTTCCGAGCGAGATCCAGCACCACATCGCCGAAACTCTGACGCTGCAACTCCATCAAAAACTTGATGGAGTTCCCTCCGGCCCCGCAGGAAAAGCAGTAATAGAACTGCTTGGCGGGCGACACCGTCATCGACGGCTTGCTGTCGTCGTGAAACGGGCAAATGCCGACGAACTCACGCCCCTTCTTCTTGAGCACAACGTGCTCACCAACCACATCAACGATGTCGGCACGCTCCTTGACGGCTTCAATCGTGCGGGGGTGGAGCCGGGGCATCGCCATCGGTCCATTCTGCGGGACCTGACACCGAGTGGCATGGTTGAGCGGTGATCGCCGGCAATCCATGGGAGCCCTGCTCAACGCGATCCGAGCGCGTCAGTCAGCGACGCAATGGAGAGCCTGCGGACTCCTGATCGCCTGCTCGCTGGCTTTCAGCCTGATGACCGTTTGCGTCAAGCATCTCGGGGGCCAACTGCCCGTCGCGGAAATCGTGCTCGTGCGCTCCTTCATCAGCATCGCCATCACGCTGAGCATGCTGCGCCAGGCGCAGGTCTCGCCCTGGGGCCAACGGCGGGGACTCCTCCTGCTGCGCGGTGCGCTCGGCACCACGGCTCTGCTGTTCTTCTTCGAAGCCCTCGCTCGCCTACCCCTGGCGGCGGCGACCCTGATCCAATACACCTATCCCACGCTCACAGCTCTGTCCGCCTGGCTGATGTTGGGAGAACCCTTGCGTAAGCGAATCAGCATCGCCGTGCTGCTGGGCTGGCTAGGGGTGACCCTGGTGGTACAGCCCCAATGGATCGCCAACGCTGGAGCTGACCTGACGGCAGTGCAAAACCTGTCGATGGTGGCCGTGCTGATCGGCCTCGGTGGGGCTTTGCTCACGGCGCTGGCTTACGTGAGCGTGCGTCAGCTCTCCAGGAGCGAACACCCCCTTGTGATCGTCTTCTACTTTCCGCTTGTCTCCGTGCCCGCCACCCTTCCCTTTCTGTGGCATTCGGCAGTGTGGCCCTCCGCGACCCAGTGGCTCTGGCTGGTCGGCGTTGGTCTATTCACCCAACTGGGCCAGGTCTGGCTTACGGAGGGCCTGGCCGCACTGCCGGCGGCACGCGCCACCTCCATCAACTACGTCCAGGTGGTCTTTGCCACGATCTGGGGGGTGCTGTTCTTCGCAGAGCCGGTCACCAGCATGGTGGTACTCGGTGCCACCTGCGTCCTTGGGGCGACCCTGATCAGCTTGAGCGCCCGCCAACCTCCCCCTGATCAGGTGGGGTCGATCGGCAGCGGATAAGTGACCCACTCCTGGGAGCTTCCATCACTGGAGCCCACGGGTTGAGCCAGTCGCCAGCTCTCACCGCGTTCCCCCCGCTCCAGAAACAGCTCAAACGGGCTGTCGACCCTGACCCGATCGCCCGGGAGCTGCCAGTCAAAGCGTCCGGTGAGATGAAGGCCGCGGTGGTCACCAAGGCGGATCGAGTCCTGATCCTCGACGCGCACCCGACTCACCTCCGGATCCCCGGCTGCGTCTAAATCGAGTGAGCGCGCAATCGCCGACTGCGTCAGGGTGATCTGAAGCCCAAGCGCGCGAAGAAGCACGGCACGGGGTGGCTGTGAACTGGCAGTGCAGGCTGAGAGCGTCAGGGCCAGAACGGCGCTGAACACCAACGCAAACCACCGCCTGAAAGCGAAGACCCCCTGGGGGAACGGCGTCGGGTCGGGCAGCATGGGCGCAGAGAGGAACGTCCCCATGATCGGCTGGCTGCAAGGGGAGCGCATCGACAGCTGGGAACAGGGCAGCCGCAAGGGGCTTCTGATCAACTGCTCAGGGGTCGGCTACGAAGTGCAGCTGGCTGAACGGCATCTGCACCGACTGAGCGATGGCAGCCACTGCACCCTCTGGATTCACCAGGTGCAAAAAGACGACGGTTGCAGCCTGTTCGGCTTTCCCGAGCGGCACGAACGGGACCTCTTCCGGATTCTGATCGCCGTCAACGGAGTGGGACCTCAGATGGGACTTTCGCTGCTGGAGTGCTGCAATCCGGAGGAACTGGTCAACGCGATTCTTGAGGGAGACCTACGGCGTCTCAGCCAGGCCCAAGGGGTAGGCAAACGGACGGCTGAACGGTTGGCGGTGGAACTGCGCGAGCGGCTAGCGAGCTGGAGTCAGCGCAGTGAAGCGCCCCTCTCCCTGGTGGACCGTAGCGACGTGAAGGCCCTACCAATCCAGGCGGAAGCCCTGCAGGAGCTTGAGGTCACCCTGATGGCGCTGGGCTACGAAGACCTGGAGATCCGCCGGGCCCTCAGGGCGGTGGCAGCGGAAGAGTCAAAACCAGAGGCCTCGGATGGGGATGCCTGGCTGAGGGAAAGCCTGCGGCGTCTCAGCCTTGAAGCCGGCTGAGGCGCGACTGACCTTGCAGGGGCCCATGAGGAGGTAAATTGGTTGTTTGCACTGTCAGGGCCAGACGCCGCGCATGTCGCTCGATACCACCGAAAAGCAGCAACTGATCAACACCCATCAGACTCACGCCACCGACACCGGATCGGCTGAGGTCCAGGTGGCGATGCTGAGCGAGCGCATCTCCAAGCTCAGCAGCCACCTCCAGCAGAACATCCACGACTTCTCCTCTCGCCAGGGCCTACTCAAGATGATCGGCCGCCGGAAGCGCCTGCTCAGCTACGTGCGTGGCAAGAGCGAGGAGCGCTACAGCAGCCTGATCGCCAAACTGGGCATCCGCGGCTGAAGAGCTGCGGTCCGCCCAAGCTCTTGACGTCATGGCCGACCCCCGAAATCCTCTGCCCTTCGAGCCTCGCAAGGGAGGACCATCGGGAGGTCGGCCTAAGGCAGCAGAAGCCATTCCGAAGCATGTCGCCAACCGGATGGCACGGCGGGTCGTGATCGCCACGGGTATTCCCTCTGTGATGGGAATGGCTGTCTTTGTGGTCAGCTACCTGCTGGTCAGTCGCGGAATCATGGACATTCCCCCCGGACTCACCTTGGTGAGCTCTGGGGCTTTTTTCTTGCTGGGTCTTGGCGGACTCAGCTACGGCGTGCTCTCCGCCAGCTGGGAACCCACCCCTGGCACTCTGTTGGGCTTTGAAAATCTTCGGCCGAACCTCCAACGGATGCGAGCGTCGATCAAGGCCCAGAAGCAGGGATGAGTCAGCGCTAGGCCGGGAACTCAGCGCAGCAGCGGTTCACTGCATCGGGCCGCAAACGATTGCTGTTCCAGAGCAGTGGCGGCCAGCTGAGCATCCCGAACGCAGAACTGGGACCCCAGGCGCACATAGCGCACATCAGCCCCCTGACGCACTGCTGCCACCACAGGCACCCTCACCCCCAGTTCGTCCTGCTGGGGGCGATGCACCTGGAGGCATTCGCGCAGTTTGTGCTGAATCGCCACATCACTGGCCTGCTCGGGGTTGAGCTCCACCAGCAACAACCGCAGATCATCAATCGCCCTGCAGTCGTCAACAATCAGCTGCACGCGCTCGTCGCGACGGTCGACAGAGGCCCAAACGAGCAGCCGTGCCTCGGCAAGCAGATGATCGGAGAGACGCGCATAGCTCTTAGGGAAGACCACCGCCTCACAGCTACCGGTGAGATCCTCCAGCTGGAGAACCGCCATCCGATCTCCCTTGCGCGTCGTCACCTGACGGAGCTCGCTGATCATCGCGATTGCACTGACTTTGGCCTTATCGGCCTGCTCCTGAAGGCTGCCCAAACCGATTGGGGCGAGCAGCCGTGCTGGAGGAGTCAGCTGCTTCAGGGGATGATCAGAGAGATAGAAGCCCACGAGTTCCTTCTCAAGCCGAAGCTTCTCGGAGGGGTGGTAGTCAGGCACCGGTGACGCCTTGGGAGCCAGGCTGAGATCAGCTCCGCCCTGGCCGTCATCATCAGAGGAGGCCGCCATTAGATCAAACAGATTCCCCTGACCGCGTTCCCGATCCTTGGCTCGGGATGAGGCCCAATCAAGCAGCAGATCAAGGTCGGCCATCAGCTGGGCACGATTCGCCTGCGGCTCAAGGGCATCCATCGCTCCGCAGTGAATCAACGATTCCAAGCTGCGGCGATTCAGCACTGACGAGGGCAGGCGATCACAGAGATCGGCAAGCGACTGGAACGGTCCATCAGCCTCACGGCTGGCGATGAGCTGGCGGATGGCGCCATCGCCCAAATTACGCACAGCGGAAAGGCCAAACAGGATGCGCTCACCTGTAGGGGTGAAGTCTGTGCCAGAGGCATTCACATCCGGCGGCATCACCTCAATGCCCATGGCATTGCAATTGGAGATGTAGCGCTGCACCTTGTCGCTGGCACCAGCATTAACGGTGAGCAGCGCCGCCATGTAAGCGACCGGATAGTGCGCCTTGAGATAAGCGGTCTGATATGTCACCGCGCCATAGGCGGTGGAATGACTTTTGTTGAAGCAATATTCGGCGAAGAGAACCATCTGGTCAAAGAGCTCATCGGCGACTTTTTCGTCAACCCCACGCTCACTGGCACCCTTCACGAAAATGCCACGATGCTTTTGCATTTCCGACACTTTTTTCTTACCCATCGCCCGTCGCAGCAGATCAGCTTCCCCCAGGGAATAGCCGGCCAGATCCTGCGCAATTCGCATGATCTGCTCCTGATACACCATGATCCCGTAGGTTTCTTGAAGAATCGGCTCCAGAGACTGATGGGCAAAGTCGATCGCTTCGCGACCGTGCTTACGATTGATGAATTTTGGAATCAGACCTGCGTCCAAAGGCCCTGGACGATAAAGCGCGAGAATGGATGAAATATCTTCTAACGATGATGGCTTGAGATCACGGACGATCTGGCGCATGCCAGTGGATTCAAGCTGAAAAATACCTTCCAGATCTCCCCGTGCCAACAAAGCAAAAGTCGCATCATCCTGCGGCGGTAATTGATCGGGATCAATTCGTTGCCCCAGGCTGGACTCCACCAGCTCGAGGGTCTTATCAATCATGGTGAGATTCTTGAGGCCAAGGAAATCCATCTTCAGGAGCCCCATCGACTCCACATCCTCCATGAAATATTGGGTGATCACCTGGCCATCGTTGTTGCGCTGCAACGGCACAAGCTCATCCAGGGGATCAGCGGCAATCACTACACCGGCAGCGTGCACCCCGAAGGTTTTGTTCGTACCCTCGATCCGCATGGCCATATCAACCCAGCGCTTCACGACTGGGTCACTTTCATATTTCTGGCGGAATTCAGGATTGGGAGATTCGTCGCCAATCATTGCGGCTAGCTTTGCTGGCTTACCACGCACCACAGGGATTAATTTCGCCAGCCGATCAGCATCGCCATAGGGAATATCCAGCACGCGCGCCACATCCTTCAGGACGGCCTTTGATGTCATCCGGTTGAACGTAATGATCTGAGCCACCTTGTCGTCGCCATAGCGCTGGGTGACGTAATCAATCACCTCACTACGACGCTCGATGCAGAAATCCGTATCGATATCAGGCATCGACTTACGTTCCGGATTGAGGAATCGCTCAAACAGCAAGCCATTACTCACCGGGTCGATATTGGTGATCCCTAGGGCATAGGCCACGAGGGACCCTGCCGCAGAACCACGGCCCGGGCCAACAGGAATGCCCTGTTCTCGAGCAAAGCGGATGTAATCCCAGACCACCAAGAAGTAGGTGGGGAACCCCATCTGCTCCATGATCCCAAGCTCATAGGTGAGCCTCTCGCCATAGAGAGGATCAATGGCAGCGGAATCATCGAGACCAAGACGATGCCGGAGCCCCTGCTCAGACACCTGCTGGAGATAACTCACAGGGGTATGCCCATCCGGTATCGGGAAGCGGGGCATCTGATAACGGCCGAGGATGTCATAGTCCTCAACCTTTTCGGCCACCCGTGCTGTGGTGGCAATCGCCTCCTGCACGACATCGGGCTCGAGGTGATCAGCGAACAGGCGCCCCATCTCCTCCTCGCTACGGATGTACTCGGTGCCGGTGTATCGCAATCGCTTCTCGTCGCTGATCAGCTTGCCTGTGAGCACACAGAGAAGCGCGTCATGGGCCTCCACATCGTTGCGGGTGAGGTAGTGAGCATCGTTGGTGGCGATCAGGCCGATGCCCAATTCGCGAGCGATCCGCACAATCTCCACATTGACGATCCGATCCTCGAGCGATCCATGGTCTTGAATCTCGAGGTAAAAGTCTTCGCCGAAGACCTCTTGGTACCAGCGAGCTACATCCCGCGCCACCTCAGGACGACCCCGCAGAATCGCCTGGGGAATCTCCCCGCCGAGACAGGCCGTGGCCACGATCAGGCCTTCGCTGTGCTCCTTCAGCAACTGCTTATCGATGCAGGCACGCGAAAAGATTCCTTTGCCCCGCTTCCCCCGTAGATGGCTGATGCTGGTGAGCTTGACCAGATTGCGATAACCAGTGGCGTTCTTGGCAAGCACCACCAGGTGATAACGACGCTCCTTCTTCTGCTGCGGATCTTCAATCGAGCCGTTGATCACATACATCTCGTTGCCGATGATCGGCTTGATCCCAGCGGCCTTGCATAACTTCAGGAGCTCGATCGCCCCATACATCACACCGTGATCAGTGAGTGCAAGCGCAGGCATCCCAAGCTCCTTGACCCGCTCCACCATCTGGGGAAGCTGGGAGGCGCCATCGAGAAGGCTGTAATCGCTGTGGTTATGGAGGGGGACGAATGCCATGTACCCAGCCTAGGCGGCTGCGCAAGATAGAGGGTGGACTCACCTCAGCAACCACCACCTGTGGGGTCAACGATCGACCTTGATGCTGATCAGGATGGGATCAGCACACCCTCGGGGCGTCGCTGCATGACAGCCGCCGACTGCTCGTACTGATGGGCCACCTGGAGCAGGCGCTGCTCCTGAAGCACGTTGCCGATCAACTGAACACCGATCGGCAGGCCGGCTGTGTCGAAACCGCAGGGAACGCTGATGGCCGGCAGACCCGCCAGGTTGGCCGGAATCGTGAGCAGATCAGCGAGATACATCGCCAGAGGATCATCCGCATGGGCTCCCTTCCGGAATGAGGTGGTCGGCGCCGTGGGGGTGAGGAGCACATCCACGGCGCGGTAAGCAGCGTCAAAGTCCTGACGGATCAAGGTGCGCACCTGCTGAGCCTTGCGGTAATAGGCATCGACGTAACCAGCGGAGAGCGCGTAGGTGCCGATGAGAATCCTGCGCTGAACTTCAGGCCCGAACCCTTCGGCCCTTGAGCGTGCCGTCATGCTGATCAGGCTGTCAGCAGCCTCTGCCCGGAAGCCGTATTTGACGCCGTCATAACGGGCGAGATTGGCGGAAGCCTCCGATGGGGCGATGACGTAATACGTGGCGATGCCGTCGTTGAATCGCGGGCAGCTCACATCAACCAATTCAGCCCCGAGGTTCTGAAGTTGGTCAGCGGCAGCGAGCACTGCAGCCTTCACCTGGGGGTCGAGACCCTCCTGTTCAAAACACTCCCGCACCAGGCCCACCCGCAATCCATCGATCGGATCGGACAGGGTGGCGCTGTAATCGGGCACAGGCACCTTCAGGCAGGTGGAGTCACGGGGATCCTCACCAGCCATGACCTGGAGCAGAGCTGCGGCATCAGCAACCGTGCTGGTAAAGGGACCCACCTGGTCTAAAGAGCTGGCGAAAGCCACCAAGCCATAACGACTGATGCGGCCATAGGTGGGCTTCAGACCGACCACACCACAGAAGGAAGCGGGCTGACGAATCGACCCGCCGGTATCCGAACCGAGGGCTGCCATGCATTCCCCGGCGGCGAGAGCCGCGGCGCTGCCACCCGAGCTACCGCCTGGAACATGATCGAGGTTCCAGGGATTGCCTGTGGGACCGAAGGCCGAAGTTTCCGTCGATCCGCCCATGGCGAATTCATCGAGATTGGTCTTCCCGAGCAGCACGGCACCAGCCTTCCAAAGGCGATCGGTGACAGTGGATTCGTAGGGCGGAACGAATTGTTCCAGCATCCTGCTGGCGCAGGTCGTGCGGACTCCGCGCGTGCAGAGGTTGTCCTTGATGGCCAGCGGCACACCAGCGAGCGGTGGGAGGGTCTCACCGGCCTGCCTAGCGGCATCAATGCGATCGGCATCTGCCCTGGCGCGATCGGCAGTCACCTCCAGGTAAGCGTGGAGGCTCGGATCAACGGCGGCGATGCGGGCCAGATGGTGGTCCGTGAGCTCACGGGCCGAAACCTCACCCCGTTCAAGTTGCTGACGCCACTCGGCGATCGCCATCGGCTTGAGCTGCTATTCAGCTGCGACGCTATCAGCCGTCGCTTGCCGGGATGGTGAAGGGCTCGCCACGGCGGCAGCGCAGGCAGCTGTGGTCGATCGAGACCGGCGCCTCAGATGCCACATCCTCAAGAAACGAGGGCAGTTCCCGCTCGAGGCTTCCACGCGTCACAAAAGGGCCGAACCAATAGGTCACATCGGGGCCATGGGTCTGAACCCTTGCCCACCAGGCCAGTCCAAGACCGTTGGCGAAGCTGCGCAGCGGCCGGATCAGGGGGCCCATGTGGAGGGAGGCATGTCTCCGACATTGTGCCCTGATTCCGGCTATTTGGCGGATCTCAATCGAGCGAAAACAGCAGATTGGATCCGAATCAGAGCTCGACGCTGCTCTGGAAATCGCTGTTGTCCGACTCCGGGTCGCCGTCCGTGGGGCGTTCGAGGTCGAGCTGCAACCCAGGCGCCTCCGTTGCGGCAGCCACCAAGGCAGGCTCTTCAGGTCGCTCTTCAGCTCCCTGTTCATCGAGCTGTTCGGGTTGGGCCTGCTCATGATTCAGGCGAGGCCTGGTGATCGGTGGGGAGGGTGCCTGGCCTCTCAGATCCTTCATCCACCCCCGTCGCGCCACCTCGTAGAGGCACATCGCTGTGGCCACGGAAGCATTCAGGCTTGGGGTCACCCCGCGAAGTGGAATCCGGATCAGTTGATCGCAATGACGGCGGGTCAACAGAGACAGTCCATCCCCTTCCGAACCGGTGACCACCACCAGAGGGCCATCCAGATCGGCCTCCGCCAACGTCACCCCGCCCTCCTCAGCCAGGCCGATCACCCGATAGCCGGCATCCTTCAGGGTTTCAAGGGAGCGGTTGAGGTTGACCACCCGCGCGACGGGCAGATGCTCCAGAGCACCAGCGGCAACCTTGGCCACGGATCCGGTCAAACCGGCGCTGCGGCGCTGCGGCAAGACAACGCCGTGGGCACCCAGAGCCTCAGCGGAGCGAACGATCGCGCCGAGGTTATGGGGGTCGGTGAGGCCA
The DNA here is from genome assembly GCF_004332405.1 of Synechococcus sp. BS56D. NCBI lineage: Bacteria > Bacillati > Cyanobacteriota > Cyanophyceae > Synechococcales > Synechococcaceae > Synechococcus > Synechococcus sp. BS56D. The sequence goes on from NZ_PHQU01000003.1 coordinate 238,331, forward strand.
TCGAGGGCGAGCAGTAAGGGTGCCTCGCCAAGGGTTGCGCAGCCCTCGATCAATGAAGGCAAATCAAACGTTTCCGCTGACGCGGTCTGTAGAGCGATGCCCTGATGCACGGCACCACCGGTGAGTTGGCCAAGGCGAGCCCAGGTGACCTCCTCCACGAGCACACCCGAGGCCTTGGCATCGCGCAGCAGCTGCAAGAAGCGGGGCGCACTCCTCAGCTCCGATGTGCACCAAATGCGATGGATCGGACGCCCAGCCTCCAGCACCGCTTGGGTGGCATGGCGTCCCCAGAGCAGATCGTCGGCAGGCGCCTCTGGGGCATGACTGCTGGCCTCCCCCTCGGGAAGAGGGGGCCGCTCATCCTTCAACCAGGCGCGCTGGGGAGCCCTGCGCTGATCAGGACGACTGCGCTCAGGCCGAGAGGAAAAGCGCTTCATCCCATCACGGCTGCCCCTGTTGGCGGCGAACCTGTCGGAGCCCCCCCTCCACGGGCGCTCGCGATCCTGATCAGGACGCGAGCGCTCGCTGACATCCCGACCGCCATCGAAGCGATCAACACTCTTGCGATCCCCATCCCGACGGCCAAAGGGCTGACGGTCAGCAGCAAAACGATTAGGGCGGTCAGACCGAAAGCGATCATCCCGGCGACGATCGCCGTAGGGACGAGCCCCCGTTGGACGGCTGCCCGTTGGACGGCTGCCTGGGAAACGGCCCGAGCTCGGCCGATCTTCCCCCTGACCGCCGCGGAAGGGACGGCGCCCTTGGAAGCCCCCCTCGCCTGAGGCTGAACCTTCGTCTCGTGAAAAACGATCATCCCTGGGAAAACGGCCTTCCCTGGGGAAACGGCCTTCTCTCGGGAAACGGCCTTCGCGGGAGGGGCGTGCTCCTCCCGAGGGGCGTCCCCCGGAGGAAGGGCGCCCGCCACCGGAGCGGCCACCCCCGGAGGAACGGCGATCAGATCGGAAGCTCATGGGCAGAAACTGGGGCTATGACGGGTCGTTTTCGGTCTCCTCGAGTCGATCCAAAAGCTCGGCAAGCCGCGCCGGATTCTGCAAAAAGAGCCAGCCCACCATTGTCTCAAATCCCGTGGCCCGCCCATAGACGGATGCCTCCCCCCGCCGGGGTCCCCGACCGGCCCGATTGCGTCCGCGACGCACCAGATCCAGCTCCTGCTCAGTGAGGTGTGACTCCAGGCGATCGAGAACAGCGGCCTGGGCAGCGGCCTTGACCTCCGAGACCACGGCACGATGCAGATCGTCAGAGCGGCCTGGGCTGCCGCAATGCCGCAGCCGCTGGTGGAGCTCCCAAACGGCATCTCCCAGCCAGGCGAGCTGAAGGGGACCAAGGGTCTCGACCGGGACGCTGCTGGCCTCCAGGTCTCGGATCCAGTTCCTCAAGCCGCCAGCTGACTCATGGCACTTTCCAGATCAGGCACGAGATGAAGAAACTCTTCGAGGCGAACCAGCTTCACGGTCTGCATCACCCTCGCGTTACCCACCACCAGGAAACTGCGCTTGGCGTCATTGCATTGCTTGGCGAGCTGAACCATCGCGCCGAGCCCAGAGGAATCGATGAAATCGATCTTGCTGAGATCGATCACCGCTGAGGACTTGTTGGCCTGAAGCACATCGCCCACATAGGCGAGGAACTGCTTCTCGGAGTAGGCATCCAGCTGACCAGTGAAGTGGAACACCAGACACTGATCCCTTTGCTCGAAGCCGCCGCGCAGAGAAACGGTCAATCGCTGCAGTTCAGTGATGGGACCAACCCCCCGAAGTGATGTGCCGAAGTGTAGGGAGAGTCACCGCAGTTCACCACGGTTCAACGCCGTTCCGCCATGAGTGCAACGAAACGGGCGAAGTGGTGATCGGCATCATGGGGGCCAGGACTAGCTTCTGGGTGGTACTGCACTCCAAAGACGGGCTGGTGACGATGGGCCATCGCCGCCACCGTTCGGTCGTTGAGATTGAGGTGAGTGACCACAATCTGCTCGCCGTCTAGGGAGGCTGCGTCTAGCGCGAAGCCATGGTTTTGGCTCGTGATCTCAACCTGGCCACTGGTGCCGCAGGGGTGGTTGAGCCCCCGATGGCCGTAAGCCAGCTTGAACGTGGAACCACCCAGCGCGAGACCAAGAATCTGATGTCCGAGACAGATCCCGAACAGAGGGAGGTTGGGCTGCTCAAGGAGCTGCCGGGCGAGGGCGATTCCACCGCTGACAGCGGCCGGGTCTCCAGGTCCATTGGAGAGAAACACCCCTTCAGGGTGATGGGCCATCACCGAGGCCAGATCGGTGGAGGCAGGCAGAACCGTCACATCACAGCCGTGGCCGACGAGGCGGTCGAGGATCGCCCGTTTGATTCCGAAGTCGATCGCCACCACCCGGTAACGGCGGTCTGGAGCTGACTGCAGCCGTTGGTCGAATCCCGCGGAACAGGGCGTGGTCCAGGTGTAAGGCTCGGAGGTGGAGACCTGGTCCGCCAAGTTCAGCCCCTCCATGGAAGGGGCCGCCTGCACGGCTTTCAGCAGATCCTGAGGCGTGCGGCCATCGGAGCTGATCACACCGTTCATGGCGCCGGTCTCGCGCAAATGACGGACCAAGGCCCTGGTGTCGATGCCCTCGATGCCCACCACACCGTGCTGATCCAACCAAGCGGGAAGGGTCTGGCGGGAACGCCAACTGCTGGGTAGCGGCGCAAGCTGACGGGCGATCAGTCCCCGGGCATGGGGAATCTCCGCCTCCTGATCATCAGGATTCACGCCCGTGTTGCCAAGCTCCGGGTAGGTGAACGTCACCAACTGCCCGGAATAGCTCGGATCCGTGAGGACCTCCTGGTAGCCGGTCATTCCCGTGTTGAAGACCACCTCCCCGATGACACTGCCGCGGGCGCCGCAGGCCACCCCCTCAAACACCGTGCCATCAGCCAAGACCAGTAGAGCCGACTCCCGGGAAGCAGCAGCAGTCATCAACAGAGGGACCCCATCAGCAACAGTCGTGCTCTCATTCTTCCTCGGCGTGGGTCAGGGACTGTCGCAGTCGCTCCAACCGAGCCCATGGCTGGCCCTGGGCCAGGGCAGTCAGAGCTCGCTGAGCCCCCAGTTTCAGGTCAGGCTCCACCCCGGCAACCCAGAGAACGAGTGCGGTGTTGAAGGCAACCACATGCCCCTGAGCCTCGCTGCCGCGGCCCTGCAGCAGATCGCGAAGAATCGTCTGATTGAGCTGAAGATCGCCGCCCTTGATGGCCGATAGAGGTGCTTCGCAAAGACCGAGATCCGCTGGGGCGATCTCTTCAGAGCGAATCACACCATTGTCCAGAATTCGCAGCGTGTTGGTTCCCGCGAGGGAGGCTTCATCGAGACCGCCCGCTCCATGCACCACCACAGCCCGCTGCTGGCCGAGACGCTGCAGGGCCTCCGCCATCGGATCGAGCAGATCAGGACGAGCCACGCCAAGCACCTGACCATTGGGCAGGAGCGGATTCACCAACGGGCCCAGAAGATTGAACACGGTGCGCACCCCCAGACTGCGGCGTAAGGGCGCCAGGTTGATCAGAGCTGGATGCCAGGCGGGAGCGAACAGAAACGTCACGCCTGCATCAGGCAAGGCATCCACCACTTGGCGGAGGGGCGCCTGAAGCTGCACTCCCAGCCCCTCGAGCACATCAGCAGATCCCACCTTTCCACTGGCACTGCGATTGCCATGTTTTGCCACCACGGCTCCACAGGCAGCGGCAGTGAAAGCCACCGCCGTGGAGATATTGAAGGTATCCGCCCCATCCCCCCCGGTACCGCAGGTATCCACCAAAAGCAGATCAGGACGCGCACATGGCAGGGGGCAGGCCCGACGCAACACATCGGCCATGGCCGCCAGACCGGGGCCATCAGCGCCACACGCGCGCAGTGCGGCCAGAAAGGCACCCGTCTGCACGGGAGTGAGCTCCTCGGCGAGCCAGGCCTGCATCAATGCCGCCGCATCCGATGCCTGCAGCGCATCCCCTTCCAACAATCGCTCCAGCAGTTGAGACCAGGGGGCAGATGCAGATGCCATGAGCAGACAGAAAAAAACCCGGGTGCTGAGCACGCCGGGCCGGGTGATGGGGACTTTTCCAATATCCCTTAAAAAGCGACTTCTGGCCAGAACGTCTGGTCAGGTTCTCGAAATCAGTCGATCAGTTGGCCTCGGACTGATCCGTATCAAAGCCAGATCCAACCGCCACCTCACGTTCTTGGCCGGGCCGGAAACCGGAGCTCCAGAGCTCACGGGCGCGGCTGTTCAGAGATTCTCTGTTCAGCCCCCAAAGCCCCATGGCCCTCGTGAGGTCATCGCGCAGGCCATCGGCCCCAGGGAACTCCTCGTAGCGGAGCAGCAAACGCGCCAGATCAACGATGTCCTGATCCGCTGGCTGCTCCCGGGAGAGAAGGCGATCCACCACGTCCCGATCGATCGCCTCGAGAGGATGGGTTTGTCCCCCGTTGGATGCATTGGATTCGGCCATGGCCTGAACTCCCGGAAGTGCCCTGGAGATGAAAAAGGTATGTGGTGAGGATGACGCAAGCGTGGAGTCAGCCCAGCCCCAGCACACCACTTCCTAAGTTGATTCCTGCACCGGCGAGTGAATGGCAGCCTTTCGTCTTGATCTGATCGGTCGCTACCTTCGCCCCCACCGCCGCACAGTGCTGCTGGGTGCCGTGGCTTTGGTGATCGTCAACGTCCTCAGCGTCACGATCCCTCTGGAAGTGCGCCGGATCATCGATGAGCTGCAGGACGGCTTCGCTGTGGGTGACGTGCTGCGTCAGGCCGGCTGGATTGTGCTGCTGGCCAGCGTGATGGGGGCGGTGCGTCTGATCTCGCGCCAGCTGGTGTTCGGGGTTGGCCGGCAGGTGGAAGTCGAACTGCGCCAAAAACTGTTTGATCAGATGCTGCTTCAGGAGCCGGGCTGGGTGCAGACCACCGGCAGCGGCGAGGTGATCAGCCGGGCCACCAGTGATGTTGAAAACGTGCGCCGGCTGCTTGGTTTTGCAGTCCTCAGCCTCACCAACACCGCCCTGGCCTATGCCTTCACCCTTCCGGCCATGCTGGCGATCGACCCCGGCCTCACGGTGGCGGCGATCGCCCTTTATCCCCTGATGCTGGGGTCAGTTCGCCTCTTCGGCGGACGGATGATGCGCCAACAACGCCGCCAGCAAGAAGAGCTCGCCGGCCTGAGCGATCTGATTCAGGAAGATCTCTCAGGAATCGCAGCCATCAAGATCTACGGCCAGGAGCCCCAGGAGCAGGCTGCTTTCCAGGAGCGCAACCGTCACTATCGCGATGCAGCGATTCGGCTTGCCCGCACCCGCAGCACCCTGTTCCCCCTGCTGGAGGGGATCTCTTCCATCTCTCTCCTGCTTCTGCTGGCACTCGGTAGCGGTCAGCTCGAGAAAGGAACGCTCTCAATCGGTGGTCTGGTGGCCCTGATTCTCTACGTGGAGCGGCTGGTGTTCCCCACGGCGCTCCTGGGTTTCACCCTCAACACCTTCCAGACCGGTCAGGTGAGCCTCGAGCGAGTGGAGGAACTACTGACGCGTCGACCGCGGATTCAAAACCCTGCTGATCCCCAGACACCAACCCAACCAGGCCAAGGCCGAATCGAGGCCCGCAATCTGCACATCCGCTACGACGGCAGTGAGCGCGACACGCTCTGCGGTCTCTCCTTTGTGATTGAACCCGGGGAGCTGGTCGCGGTCGTGGGTCCTGTTGGCTGCGGCAAAACCACGCTGGCACGAGCTCTGGGCCGGATGGTGGAGGTGGGCTCTGGTGAGTTGTATCTCGATCGCTGCGATGTCACGGCCATGCGCCTCGACGACCTACGCCGACGGATAGCCCTGGTGCCCCAGGAGGGATATCTGTTTACGAGCTCCCTGGCTGACAACTTGCGCTACGGCGAACCAGATGCCTCGATCGAAGCCGTCGAAGCTGCCGCAGAACAGGCGCGCTTGCTGGACGACGTGAAAGGTTTCCCCGACGGTTTCGAGACCCTGGTGGGCGAGCGGGGCATCACCCTGAGTGGTGGCCAGCGTCAGCGCACTGCGCTGGGACGCGCCCTCTTGATGACCGCGCCAGTGCTGGTGCTAGACGATGCCCTCGCCAGCGTTGACAACAACACCGCTGCAGCGATCCTGGCCTCAATCCGTCAGCAACGGCAGCGCACGATCCTGATGATCAGTCATCAGCTCTCCGCCGCCGCTGCCTGCGATCGGATCCTGGTCATCGAAGAGGGACGCCTGGTCCAGCAGGGCCACCACAGCGAGCTGGTGGAACGGGAGGGAACCTATCGACGGCTCTGGGAGAGGGAACAGGCTGCGGAACGTCTCGAAGCGGTGGCCTGAAGCGCGAACCGCGGCTTAGCTGGAGATGCTCCCCTGGCCTGCAGCCCATGACCACCGGCACCCCCTTTGCGGTGCGCTGCACCCTCACGTTTGGTGATATCTACCTCCAGGTGCTGGCCTGGATGGCCGTGATCTTCGTCAGCCTGGCGGCAGGCCTCGGACTGATGGGGGCTAGCCGTCCACTGTTTGCGCTCGTCGGCGTTGGCCTGATCCTGGTGTTGAGCCTGCCGTTCCTTCTGTTCGCCTTCGTGACAACCCTGCTCAACCACATTCAGCTGGACCCCCTGCAAGGTTCCTAGGGTTCAGCCAAGACGTTTCAGCCTGATGCTTCCCTCTTGGTTGACCGGTGCCTCCGCGAACGACGCGGCAGCTGCGCCTGAGCGCCATGCCGTGCTCGGCACCCCGCTGCACGCCCCCCTGATGGATGACCAGGAGGAAGCGATGTTCGGCTGCGGCTGCTTCTGGGGAGCGGAGAAAGGCTTCTGGCGCCTTCCTGGTGTGGTGACGACCAGTGTTGGTTACGCCGGTGGGCGCACTCCCTCCCCGACTTATCAGCAGGTTTGCAGCGGTCGCACGGGCCATGCCGAAATCGTCCGCGTGGTCTGGAGCACTCCAGCGATTGCATTCAGTGATCTGTTGAAGCTGTTCTGGGAGTGCCATGACCCGACCCAAGGGGACCGTCAGGGCAATGACCAGGGCAGCCAGTACCGATCAGCGATCTACACAACCACCCCAGAGCAGCTGCAGCTGGCTGAAACCAGTCGTGACGCGTACCAACAAGGGCTCATCAGCAGAGGCCTGGGACCGATCACCACCGAGATCAGTGCGAATCAGACCTATTTCCCAGCCGAGACATACCACCAGCAGTATCTGGCCAAACCCGGAAGCCGTCCGTACTGCTCCGCCATGCCGACAGGAGTCCCCCTGGAGGCGTTTCCAGGCGCGGACTACAAGCTGCCTGCCAACGTTTGGAGCCACTACGACTGGAGCATCAGTCACTGCGTCCTGCGCGGTGATAACGCTCCCATCACCCTTGAACGATGAAACCCTCGTGGCCTGACTGGGGTGTGTTGCTGGCGCTGGCCTGCACGCTGCTGCTGGTTTTTGCTCTCGTGTTCTCTCAGCGCCCACAGTCAGGCGGAAGCGAACCTCCGCTGCTCTGGCGAACCGCTCCAGATCAAAAGCCGGCAGGATCCCTTCAGATCTGACCACCCCAGTGCCCAGCACGGCCGAATCCTGGCAAGGTGATGGTCGGCAGTGCATCGATCGCTGATCGTGACGTCTCCCTCCGATCCCCATCAGCGACGTCAGCTCCACCCGTTGCCACGGGGATTGGTGGAGCTTTATGGGTTGATTGCCGTGCTCGTGGTGCTGATCCCGGAATGGCTGGCCGATGGCACCATCACCCTGGGGGGACGCCCTGGTGGCGCCCCGCTTCCCATGCGCTCCCGAGCGTGGCGCGCCGTGCCTGAGCTGCACCTGGCGTCGATGAATCTGGCGGAACTGCGTCAGCTGGCCAGAGATCTGCGTCTGCGGGGCTACAGCGGGGACGCCCGTCAGGCACTCACAAACCGACTCCTGAAGCGAATCCGACGACGCTCAGGGGCGGGCAATGCCTTGTGATAACTTGCATCTGCCGGGGCGTAGCGCAGCTTGGTAGCGCACCACTTTGGGGTAGTGGGGGTCGTGGGTTCAAATCCCGCCGCTCCGATTCTTCTTTGTTCCGTCACCCCATGAAAAAGCCCCTCATCGAGGGGCTTTTTTTGTCTCGTTCTTTGTGAGCTCAACGCTTGGGCAGGTGCGTGATCACCAAGTGACGCTGCTCATCGATCTTCAGCCATCCCTCATCGCGAAGCAGACCGATCACCCGTGTCACCGTCACGCGAGTGGTGCTGAGCGCACTGGCCATTTCCTGATGGGTGAGGCGCAGATTGAGGCGCAGCCCATCCTCACAGGCCTGTCCATAATCCTGGGCCAGCAGCTCCAGGAAGCCTCTGACCCGCTCCTCCACACGGCGAAGGCCAAGGAGGGAAAGAAGATATTCAGCCTGGCGATACCGCATGGATACGGCCTCGAGCATGGCCACCGCAAGCTGCGGTGATTGCTCCACCTCGGCCATGGTCAGACAAAGAAGATCACAGTCACTCAGGGTGACGGCTTCATAGGCCTCAACCGTGCTCAGGGGCTCACCAAAGGGTTCATTGGGGCCAGCCAGACCCAGCAGCAACTCATCGCCATGCACAGACACGGCACCGAGCTTCACCATGCCACGCACTACCAACCAAAGGTTGTTCTTGAGTAGTGGAACAACGCTGCCTGCACTGAGATGCACCAGGTTGCGTTTCTGATAATTCGCCTCCAAAAGATCGCGAAATCCTTCGCGACGAGGTGCACGATCGCGGGAGGGAACAGCAACCATTGGAATGCGTGTCTGGGATACACCCGACTGTATGGAGCGCGACAGACCTCTCAGGCAAAGACTCGGTAGGCGAAGCGTTAAGACTCACCTAAAAGTTTCCTAAAACACAATGCAACCAAAAAAAAAGGGGGCCATACGGCCCCCCCTTGAGTCGGCAATGAGCGGTCACTCAATGAGCGATCACTTACCGATCTTGTTCACAGCAGCGCGAGCCTTGCTGAGGATGCCGCCCTTGAGAGGAACGAAACCCAGATCATCGGCCTGAGCCTGAGCCTTGTCGCTCAGCATGAAGTTGAAGGTCTTCTTGATGGCATCGGTGTTTTTGCCGTTGCCAGTCTTGTAAGCCAGCACCCAGGTGAGGGTGGCGATGGGATAGGCACCCTTGGCGGTGGGGTTGGGGTTAGAACCGGCCAGATCAGCATCGAGGGTGATGCCGTTCAGGGCCTTGGCGCCGGAATTGAAGCTAGGCAGCACATACTCACCAGACTTGTTCTGGAGGGCGGCAGCCTTGACGTTGCCCTTGATGTAGGACTGGTTCACGTAGCCGATGGCGCCGACTTTGCTCTGGATCACGCCGGCAACGCCGGAGTTGCCCTTAGCACCGACAGCATTGGCGCCAGGCCACTTGACGGACTTACCAGCACCCAGGGTCCACTCGGGGGAGAAGGCAGCCAGGGAAGCGGTGAAGGCCTTGGTGGTACCGGAACCATCAGAACGGTGCACCCAGGTGATGTTGCCGGGGGCGCAGCCAAGCTCTTGCCACTTGGTGATTTTGCCCATGGCGATCTTGACAGCCTGAGCCTGAGTCAGCTTCAGGTTGCAGCCGGGCTTGTTGTAACCGAAGGCGATGGTGCCGCCCACCATGGGGATCTGCACAACACCACGCTTCACCTTGGCCATGTCCTTCTTCTTCATCGGGTCATCAGACGCACCGAAGTTGACGGTCTGATCGATGAAAGCCTTACGGCCGGAACCGGAACCAACGGCCTGGTAGTTGACCTGAGGGCCGCCGGATTTGGCGAGCTCAGCGAACCAGCGCTGGTAAATCTTGGCGGGGAAAGAAGCACCGGCACCGTTGAGACGATCGGCGGCGGAAGCAGACACACCGGCTCCGAGAGCGAGCACGGAGGAGAAAAGAAGAGCCTTCTTAGCGAAGCTCATGGCAAGCCATAGGGAAATCGGCGTCCTAGGAGTAGCCAAGAAACAGCGATTCAGTCGTTAGCGCAAGGTTAAGAATCCGAGCAGAAGTCTCTACAGGGCTGATTTTTGTCTGTTTTAGTGAGCAGAGCCGGGGCGATCGGTTCGCTTCGCTACCGAATCGTGATCCTGCAACCGAGTGGCGACGGCATAACGTCGCAACCAGCGATTGACCCGCTGGCGCTGCGCCGGTGGCACCTCCTCAAGCAACTGAGAGAGTTCCAATGCACCAAGCCGTTTCAGCTCGCGCACATCCACGTGCCAAAGGGCTTCTGCCTCCCGAATGAGACGAGCCCAGGTGCGCACCTGCTGCCAGTGGCGCAAACGCAGCCTTAATGGATCCCAGGAGGCTGCCTGGGAACGAAGCAGCCGTCGCCGATAGCGATCCTTGCGGGGGAATGCAGCCATGACTCCAGGCTGATGCCGGTGCCTGCAAGCGAGGCAAACCGTCCGGGTCCTTTCGGACTGCTGAAGCAAATCCTTGGTCGATGCGCACCCCGATCACGAGGCGAGCGGTTCGTCCCGATCAAGAGCGATGACAGGGAACTCGAGATCCTGAGCCTCACGGGCACTGAGGCGACGGGTCCAGGCGCCTTGCACGGGATCATTCCAACGAAAACCCGCTGAGCGAGCGAGATGGCGCTCGTCGTAAGAGACCTGAGCGCGCATCAACACCCGCGGTTCCATCCCCCACTCAAGCAACTGCTCGAGATCCTGCCGTCGTCGGAACACCTCCGCGATGTACACGCAATCAGCAAGAGCCCGATGCACCGCCCACACCGGAACCCCATGGGCCAAGGCCAGATCTCGAACGGAGGGTCTTGAGCGCAGTTGCAGTTCAGCTGGCCAACGGATGTCTTCCATGGTGCACAACCAGGGAGCTCGTGCCTCTGGCAGGCGCCCCTGCCCAAACCATTGCCGATCGAAAGCCGCATGGTGGGCCACCAGCAGATCCGCCGCATCCATCAAGGCCTGCAGATAACGAAGCCCCTCCTTCCAGGGCTGGTGCCGGCGGGTGGCACTGGCAGGAATGTGGTTGATCGCTTCTGCCGCGTTGCTCTCCACGGGCAGCAGAAACGACTGCTGCACCAGCACCTCACGCTCCGGGACAGAAAACAGAATCGCTCCCACCTCAAGGCACTGATGCTCCTGAGGATCCAGCCCCGAGGTCTCCGTGTCGAGAATCAGCAGGGTCTCCGGTGCACTGGTCTTGGTGGTGACAATCGAAGGCTCCACAGGTGTGGAGAGCAGGTTCAACTGAGCTGATGAGGCCTCATCTGCCATGGGTTCCGTCGAGCTACCGCCATTCTCCAGCGACTGAGCCAGTGCCACTAGGGTGCAGCTCGCTTCGATGTGGGATTCATGGCCCTGGCTGTCGGTGATCAAGCCCCAGAGATCCGCCTGGACGATCAGAACGGCGTCTCGCGCAGCAACAGCGAGCTTGGCGGCCGCATCCTGGTGCTCTTTTTTTATCCCAAAGACGACACACCGGGCTGCACAGCCGAGGCCTGCGGATTTCGTGACAGCTTCGAAGAATTGCAAGCTCTCGGCGCCGAGATCTGGGGCGTGAGTGGCGATGACGCCGTCAGTCACCGACGCTTCAGTGAACGCCATGGGCTTCAGTTTCCCCTGCTGAGCGACAGCGATCAGCGGCTACGACGGGCCTTCGGGGTTCCCAAAACCCTTGGGCTGCTACCCGCCCGCGTGACCTATGTGATCGATGCGTCCGGAACGATCCGCCACATCTTCAACAACCTGCTGGATGGTCCTGCCCACGTGCGCGAGGCCAGCCGCATCGTGAAGGAGCTGCAGAACGCTGCATGAGCCGCTGGCGAAGGCTGGGCGACAGCTGGTGTCTCTGGCCAGCGCAACCGAAGGCCCTGGTTGAGTTCATCGGCGGGAGCTACCTGGCTGCCACTCCCCAACTGAGCTATCGACGCCTCCTTGAAGGGTTGGCAGCTCAGGGGTTGGCGGTGCACGCCTGGAGTTATGTGCCCGGATTCGACCATCAGCTTCAGGCCAGGCAGGCCTGGGATGGATTCCGCAGCAGCCGTGCCTTATTGCGTCAGCGGATTGAAGACCTTCCGCCCAGCCTGCGCCTTGGACACAGTCTCGGTTGCAAGTTGCACCTTCTGGCTCCGGACGGAGGGCGCAACAGCGCGGGCCTGATCTCCCTGAGCTTCAACAACTTTTCAGCCGACCGCTCCATTCCCCTGCTCTCCACCCTGGCCCCCAGTCTTGGGGTGACCACGGAATTCAGTCCAGGCCCCGAGGAAACGCTGCGACTCGTGGAGCGCTATTACCACTGCCCCAGGAATCTGGTGGTGCGCTTTGGTGAGGACAGCCTCGATCAAAGCCACGCGCTCTTCGACAGCCTGCGCAGCCGCAGCTGCGACCAAAGCGAATGGCTGCAGCTGGCCGGAGATCACCTCACGCCAGCCAGCGCCGGACTGCGCCAGGGACTGCTGGGTGACTGGGCTGATGACCCTGGCCGCAGCCGCCGGATCCAGACCTTGATCGACGCGATCCTTCGATGGCAAAGCGGGCTGGTCTGATCCCAGACCGCTTTGCGATCAGGCCCGCAAGCGATCGAGAACCGAGCGATCCTCCAGGGTGCTGGTGTCACCACTGACCTCCTGGCCGGCAGCCAGGGCCCGCAGGATTCGCCGCATGATCTTGCCGCTGCGGGTCTTGGGGAGCGCATCACTGCAACGGATCTCATCCGGGCGCGCAATCGGGCCAATCTCCTGACCTACGTGAGAGCGCAATTCCGCCACCAGGGCCTCGGTGGCCTCCCGGCCAGCCTCCAGGGTCACGAAGGCCACGATGCCCTCACCTTTGAGGTCATCGGGGCGGCCAACCACAGCAGCCTCAGCTACCGCAGGATGGCTCACAAGGGCGGATTCGATCTCCATCGTTCCAAGCCGATGACCGGACACATTGATCACGTCATCCACGCGACCCATCACCCAGAAGTAGCCATCGGCGTCCCTCCGGGCGCCATCCCCTGCGAAGTAGATGTATTGGCCATCGGCGGGACGGATGTGTTCCCAGTAGCTCTCTCGGAAGCGCTGAGGATTGCCATGCACCGTGCGCATCATTCCTGGCCAGGGGCGACGGACCACCAAATAGCCCCCTTCATCGGCCGCCACACTGTTGCCGTCCCCATCCACCACATCCGCTTGAATGCCCGGCAGCGGCAAGGTGGCAGAACCTGGCTTGGTCGGTGTGGCACCGGGCAGGGGGCTGATCATGACCCCACCTGTCTCGGTCTGCCACCAGGTGTCGACGATCGGGCAACGGTTACCGCCGATCACATCGCGATACCACATCCAGGCCTCGGGGTTGATCGGTTCACCAACGGTTCCCAGCAGGCGCAGGCTGCTCATGTCGTATTGATCAGGCACATCACGACCGCTCTTCATAAAGGCACGGATCGCTGTGGGGGCGGTGTAAAAGATGGTGACCCGATGCTTCTGGATCACCTCCCAGAAGGCACCGGGTTTGCTCGGGCGCGGTGCACCCTCGTACATGACGGTGGTGGCGCCGTTGGAGAGCGGACCGTAAACGATGTAGCTGTGACCAGTGATCCAGCCCACGTCAGCGGTGCACCAATAGACGTCGTTCTCTTGGATGTCAAAGATCCACTGAAAGGTGAGATGGGCCCAGAGGTTGTAGCCGGCTGTGGTGTGCACCACACCTTTGGGTTTCCCGGTCGAGCCTGAGGTGTAAAGAACAAACAGGCGATCCTCACTCGCCATTGGCGCAGCGGGGCAGTCGGTCGACTGGGCATCCACCAGATCGTGCCACCACTGATCACGGCCCTCGACCATCTCCACGGGCTGCTTGGTGCGTTGCACCACCAGAACACCGGTCACGGAGGGGCACGCCCCATCCGCAAGGGCGGCATCCACTGCAAGCTTCAACGACACCGGCTTGTCCTTGCGGAACCCGCCATCGGCGGTGATCACCGCCTTGGCTTCGCCATCGATCAAACGATCACGCAGGGCCTCAGCGGAAAAACCGCCAAACACCACTGAGTGGGGAGCACCGATGCGGGCACAGGCGAGCATGGCGATCGCCGCCTCAGGAACCATCGGCATATAGAGAGCCACCAGATCTCCCTTGCCGATGCCCATGGCCTTCAGGGCATTAGCCGCTTGACACACCTCGGCATGGAGCTCGCGGTAGCTGAAGCGCCGCACATCGCCTGGCTCCCCCTCCCAGATCAGGGCCGTCTTCTCGGCACGAGGGCCATCGAGATGGCGGTCCAGACAGTTGAAGGACAGATTGGTGGTGCCCCCTTCAAACCAGCGGGCGAACGGTGCATCACTCCAATCGAGGACGCTGCGGAACGGTTCGAACCAGTGCAACTCCCGACGGGCGGCATCGCCCCAGAAGCCGTCGGGATCGGCCGCAGCCGCCTCAGCCATCGCCCGGTAGGCCTCCAGGCTGCCGATGCGGGCCTGGGCTGCAACGGTCGCAGGCGGTTCAAAAACGCGCTGCTCCTGGAGCACCGATTCGATCGTGGTGGAGGGATCGGAAACCATCAGTGAAGGTGGACCAGTCAATGGGCGCATTCAAGCCAGTCACGGCCACCCGTCAGGGCAGGGTGACACGCTTGTTCAAACGCCTACGCCCTCACCGGCCATGTCCGCTCCTGCAGCCTGCCTGTTTGACCTGGATGGACTGCTCCTTGACACCGAGCCTTTGCATGGGAAGGCCTGGGCCGCCGCGGCCAAGCATTTCGGCTCAGAGCTGAGTGAAACACAGCTCAAGCAGCTCCGGGGCCGTCGGCGCCAGGACTGTGCCGAACAGGTGATCCGCTGGTTGGAGAGATCGATCACTCCTGAGGACCTCCTGGCAGTGCAACAGCCGTTCGCCCGTCGATTGCTGGCCGGAGCGCCAGCCATGCCTGGGGCAGAAGCGTTGCTGCGCACCTGCTGGCGCCTGGACATTGCCATGGCTCTCGTCACCAGCAGCGCCGAGGAAGCTGTGCGGCGCAAATGCGAACCCCATCCCTGGCTCACCCTGATCGAGACCAGGGTGCTGGGCGATGACCCAGATCTTCGTCAGGGAAAACCGGCTGCAGATCCCTTTCTGCTGGCAGCCGACAGGTTGGGAGTGGACGTCCGTGCCTGCTGGGCCCTGGAGGACTCCTTGGCGGGATCAAGGGCTGCGCTAGCAGCCGGGTGCCGACTCTGGCTACTGGATGCCGATAACAGCGGTATTGATTCGGCTCAGCTACCCCAAGGAACCTGGCAAAAAATCCTCCACCTCAACGAGGTTGAGCATGCTCTCATCGGCGCGACCTGACGCGTCAGTACAAACGGCCGAGCACAAACTCAGGGAGTTCAATCAGAGCCCGCCTGGATGGAGACTCGGGCAGCCAGGCCAGGGCTTCCCTCGCCTCGCGGGCAAAGGTTTCAGCGAGTTCACGGCTGCGGGGAATCGCCCGGGAAGCGCGCACAAGCTCGAGAGCCTGAGCGAGATCCTCATCACCGCTGAATTCCCGTTCAATGAGTCCAGCCAGCTTCGGTTGCTCCTCAAGGGCATAGAGCGCTGGAGCGGTGAGGTACCCACTGGCGAGATCACTGGCAGCTGGCTTACCCAGTTGTTGGTCGCTACCCGTGAAATCAAGGATGTCGTCGACCACTTGGAAGGCGAGTCCGAGCTGGCGCCCATAGTGATAAAGAGAATCCAGATGCTCACTACTTTCGTTACTGAGCACCCCAGCGGCCTTGGCGCTGTTGGCAATCAGGGAAGCGGTCTTGCAGTAGCTCTTCTCGAGATACGTTGCAAAGGTCTGACCGGTGTCGTAACGGAACAGGCCCTGCTTCACCTCACCATCCGCGAGATCCATGATCACGCGGCTCAGCAGCTTCACCACCTCCAGATCATCGAGGTTGGCCAAGTGCCAACTGGCTTGGGCAAAAAGGAAATCACCGGCGAGCACAGCCACCCGATGATTGAAACGGCTATGGACTGTGGCCACTCCGCGACGGGTCGAAGCCTCATCGACGACATCGTCGTGGACAAGCGAGGCCGTATGGATCATTTCAGTGATCTCTGCCAGCCTGCGGTGTCGCGCCGTTAATTCACCGTTGGCAGAGAGTGCCCTTGAGATCAGGAGCACGATCCCCGGGCGTAAACGTTTTCCACCAGCGCTGAACAGATGTTCGGCTGCTGCCTGAAGGATCGGATGGCCAGCCCCGATCAGGCTGCGCAGATCGCTCAGGAGTGTCTCCAAATCCTGTTCAACCGGCTGCAGCAGCTCTGTGACGGTGGCCATGGATCCCCTCGGTGCGGCGATCCTAGGGGGAGCAGGCCTGGGGTCGCAGGTCCACCAGTTCCACCAGCGGGCGTTCGCCCAACCAGGGGGTGGCGCGGGTTGCAAAACCCTCCGGATCCGCCGTCACACACAGACGGGTGGTGGCGAGCGAGAGCGGAGGGGCATGGCCGTCCTCCACGGGGCTACCCAACAGTGCATCGAGCTGACGGGCCACCCCTTCAGCGGGATCAATCAGGCGGATCCCATCAGGCAGCAGGCTGCGCAGCAATGGTTCAAGGAGTGGGTAATGGGTGCAGCCCAGGATCACCGATTCAACCGATGCCTCCAGCAAAGGACTGAGATAACCCATCGCCAGCTCACGCAGCTCCGAACTACTGAGATCACCCGACTCGATCCTCGGCACGAAATCGGGGCAGGCCTGCTGCACAACCAGGGAACCTGGATGGAGCGCTTCGATGCTCTCGCGATAGGCGCCTGAAGCCACCGTCGCCGGGGTTGCGAGCACTCCAACCCGACTTTCCCGAACGAGGGCGGCAGCAGCACCGATCAAGCCCACCACCGGGACCCCGGCCTGGCCCTCAGCAACGTCGCGGGCTAGGGCATTGGTGGTGTTACAGGCCATCACCACCGTGGAGACGTCCTGATCCTTCAGCCAGGCGACCACCTCGGCCGCAATGGCCCTGATCTCAGAGGGGGCACGACTGCCGTAGGGCACCCGGGCCGTATCTCCGAGATACACAACGGGCACCGAACCATGACGGCGCAGCACGCTCCGAAGCACGGTGAGCCCACCGACGCCGCTGTCAAACAGGCCAAGGCAGATGCTCACCGGGCCTCCTGGAGATACTCGAGGATGCCGGTGGCAATGGCGAGGGCAAGGCGGCGGCGATGATCTGCCATCGCCAAGCGGGGGGCATCGAGCCTGCCGGTGACAAACCCGGTCTCCACCAGCACCGAGGGCATGGTGGTGCGTCGGATCACAAAGAAGCGCCCCTGCCGCACTCCCCGATCGGGACTGCCGGGGGAGACGTTGAGCACCTGACGTTGAATGCGCGCTGCCAGCCGGGCTGAACGGGGATCCGAAAAGTAAAAGGTCTCGATGCCATTGACCTCCGGGCGAGACATGCTGATCGCATTGGCATGGATGCTGACGAACGCCGTGGCACCGACGCGGTTGGCGCGTGCCACCCGGGGGGGGAGGTCCACGTCAACGTCCGCCGTGCGCGTCATGGTCACCTGCACACCTTTGGCCTCCAGCAGCTGGGCGACCTGGAACGAGATGTCGAGCACCACATCGGTCTCGCGCAAACCAGCAATGCCGACCGCTCCTGGATCAGGCCCGCCATGCCCGGGATCAATCACCACGTGGTAACGACCACGGGGAACATCCGGCAGACCCGCGGCATTGATCGGTGTCCGGGTCGGTGTGATCTGCACCCCCGACGACCAACCACCGGAACGGGCCGTGAGGTCGCCCTCACCGATGGCACGCAAGCCCCTGGTCGGCATCCCCTCAAAGACAAGCTTCCAGCGGTCGGCGGCCGTGCCCACCAGCTTGAGGCGAGCAGGGTCAAGCTCTACACCAGGCTGAAACTCCAGCACCAAGCGCGTGCTGCCGGGCGTGGGCTTGCCGAGGCGGATCTCCCGAAGCGCCCCACTGCCACGAACGCTCCTTGAACGGCTCAGCTCCCCAGGAAAATCAATCCAGACCCGCGGTCCCTGACGACGGTCACCAGCCTCAAAGAAGGCTTCAAGCCTTGCACCGGTGGCCGTGCGCAGCTCAAGCACTCCATTGTCAGTGAACGACCAGGCCGCCAGGGCGCTGGCCGCTCTGGCCGGCAACGAGGCCAAAGCGGCAGGGAGCTGCAGCAGCGCCAGCGCCAGCAGGGCCAGGGGACGGGAACGGGCCGGGCGCATGGAATCAGAACAGGGCGGGCCGGCGATGCCGAAGGCTCGGCATTTGACCGCGAATGCGCTTCAGATGATCGGGATCGATGGGCGCGACCGCGGCACCGGGGAGCACACCCGCGTCAGCCAGCACCGTGCCCCAAGGATCAATCACCATGGCGTGGCCATGGGTCTGACGACGGCCTCCGTGCTGCCCTGTCTGGGCAGGTGCCAGCACGTAGGCGGTGTTCTCGATCGCCCGGGCCTGCAGCAGCACCTGCCAGTGATCCTTGCCGGTGAAGGCGGTGAAGGCAGCAGGGATCATCAACACCTCGGCTCCGTCGCCGACGAGATGGCGGTAGAGCTCAGGGAACCGCACATCGTAGCAAATGGACACCCCCACCCGGCAGAGGCCTGGAATGCTGACCACTGGTGGATGGGTGCTTCCGGGACTGAAACTCGCCGATTCCCGATAGGTGCTGCCGTCAGGCAGATCCACATCAAACAGGTGGATCTTGTCGTAACTCGAAAGCAGCTGACCGTCACGGCCCACTAACTGAGCGCGCTGGTAGGTGTGCTGGCCATCGCCCACCGGCACGGGGAATCCACCCCCGAGGATCGCAACCTGGTAACGGCAGGCCATCGTGACCAGAAAGCGTTGGCATTGCTCAGCCAAGGCCGGCGCCAACTCGAGCCGACGGGCGTCGTCCCCCATGTAGGCGAAATTTTCAGGCAGGCCCACCAGCTCCGCCCCACGGCGGGCCGCCAGTTCGATCTGCTCCTCGGCGGCACTGAAGTTGCTCTCCGGATCAGAGCCGCTGGTCAGTTGCACAGCCGCCGCCAGAAAGTCGCTCACAGCAATCCCTGAAAGGGTCCGACTGTAAAGGGATCTGCCGCATCAGCAAGCCCGCAGAGAGTGCCGCTCAGACAGCTCGCAACACCCCTGGCTCCACCTGGGTCGGCACCACTCGGAGCCCATCGAGCCCTGCACAGCAGCGGAAATCGGCGTCATGGTTCCCCAGACCGATCAGACGCTGGCCATGGGTGGCCTTGCGAAGACAGGCCTCGGGATCCTGCTGCCATTGGTTCCAGAGAGCGAGCGCCGCCTCCATCTCATCGTTGGCGCTGGATCCACCTTGAGCAATCAGCAGGGACGCCAGCGCACCAGCGGCGAGGGAATCCTCCAGGGAATAAGACCCCTCCCAGCCGCTACCGACAATCCACATGGTCTCCAGGGGTTCCGCCAGCAGGCGATCCGCCACCGCTTGACGATTGGGAAGCGCTGCAGTGAACACGCGAGCAACATCGCGGACCCGCTGCAGGGAGCGGGTCCCATTCGTGGTGCTCATAAAAAGACGCTTGCCCTGCACCAGCTCAGGCACCACGGCTACCGGGGAGTTACCGAGATCAAAGCCCTCCAGTTTCTGGCCGCCCCGCTCACCCACCAGCAGACGTTCTCCCGCGGGCCAGGCTGCCGCTGCCCTGCGCAGCTCATCGAGATCGCTGAAGGTCTGCACCGCTTCAGCCCCGTTATGGAGCGCCCAGGCGATGGTGGTGGTGGCACGCAGCACATCGATCACGACAGCGGCATCAACCCTCGAGCTGTCCGGCCCCTCCGGCACATCGGCCGCAACGTGGAAGTAAGCGATCTGCATGGCCACGGAGATGGAGCGGGTGCGTCACAGTACCGGGATCGCCCGTTCCGTCACTGTCAGTTCCATGGCCCTGTTTCGCTCCGGACCGGCGACCCGTGATCTCAGGGGCTTTCTCGAGCTGCTGGAAAGCAAAGGACAACTGCGCCGGATCACGGCACCGGTGGATCCGGATCTGGAGCTCGCAGCGGTCGCCGATCGGGTGCTGGCCGCAGGGGGCCCCGCCCTGCTGTTCGAGAACGTGATCGGCAGCTCGATGCCGGTCGCGGTGAACCTGCTCGGAACCGTCGAGCGCGTGGTCTGGAGCATGGGTCTGGAACGGGCCGAACAGCTGGAAGACCTCGGGAGTCGCCTGGCTTTGCTCCAACAACCCCGCCCGCCCAAGGGACTGACGGAAACGAAGGCTTTTGCTCGGGTGTTTTGGGATCTGCTGAAGGCGGTGCCGGATCGGGACCTGACGCCGCCCTGCCATCAACAGGTCTTCGAAGGGGAGGCGATGACACTCGATGCGCTTCCCCTGATCCGGCCATGGCCCAGAGATGCCGGAGGGGTGATCACCCTGGGGCTGGTGATCACGAAGGATCCCGAGACCGGTGTTCCCAATGTCGGGGTCTACCGCCTTCAGAAGCAGTCCTTCAACACCATGACGGTGCACTGGCTGAGCGTGCGTGGGGGAGCCAGACACCTGCGCAAAGCAGCGGCCATGGGCAAGAAGCTTGAAGTCGCGGTGGCGATCGGCGTTCACCCCCTGCTGGTGATGGCAGCCGCAACTCCGATCCCGGTGCAGTTGAGCGAATGGTTGTTTGCCGGGCTCTATGCCGGCGAGGGGGTGCGTCTAACCCGCTGCAAAACCCTCGACCTCAAAGTACCCAGCCACAGCGAAATCGTTCTCGAGGGCACGATCACGCCTGGGGAAGTACTCCCCGATGGTCCCTTCGGAGATCACATGGGCTTCTACGGCGGAGTGGAGGACTCGCCGCTCGTGCGCTTCCACTGCATGACGCAACGGCGGAAGCCGATCATGCTGACCACCTTCAGCGGTAGGCCACCGAAGGAAGAAGCGATGCTCGCGATCGCCCTCAATCGGATCTACACACCGATCCTCCGTCAGCAGATTCCGGAGATCAAGGACTTCTTCCTTCCGATGGAGGCCCTCAGCTACAAGCTGGCTGTGATCTCCATCGACAAGGCCTATCCGGGTCAAGCCAAGCGCGCGGCCATGGCCTTCTGGAGCGCCTTGCCCCAGTTCACTTACACCAAATTCGTGGTGGTGGTGGACAGCCACATCAATGTGCGCGATCCCCGCCAGGTGGTCTGGGCGATTGCAGCCCAGGTGGATCCGCAGCGGGACCTTTTCGTTCTCGAGAACACGCCGTTCGACAGCCTCGATTTCGCCAGTGAGCAGCTAGGGCTTGGGGGACGACTGGCCATCGACGCCACCACCAAGATCGGTCCGGAGAAGAACCATCCCTGGGGCGAACCCCTCAGCCGGCCCGCCGACCTAGAGGCACGGGTGAGCAGCCGCATGGAGGAGCTGGGCTTGGGGGATCTCGACGATCAGAGCCCCGATCCGGCACTGTTCGGCTACGTCCTGGATGCATTGCTGCAGAACCGACCCATAGGATCGGCTGCATCCAAAGGCAGCTGACCGAACGTGTCCGGAACGACTGACTCTCCCCGTGACCTGAAGGCGGGCGGACGTCTGAGCGGACGGGTCACTGTGCCTGGAGACAAGTCGATTTCCCATCGGGCGTTGCTGTTCGGCGCCATCGCGGAGGGCACGACCACCATTGAGGGGTTGCTGCCGGCAGAAGATCCGATCAGCACGGCCGCCTGCCTGCGGGCAATGGGAGCGGAGATCAGCCCGATTGAGTCTGGGGCGGTGATCCAAGTGAAGGGCGTGGGCCTCGATGGGCTGGAGGAGCCCTCTGAAGTGCTCGACTGCGGCAACTCCGGCACCACCATGCGTCTCATGCTCGGCCTTCTGGCCGGACGCGAAGGGCGTCATTTCGTGCTGAGTGGAGATGCCTCTCTGAGAAGACGGCCGATGCAACGGGTCGGACAGCCCCTCGCCCTGATGGGCGCTGAAGTGCGCGGACGGGACGGCGGCAACTACGCACCACTGGCGGTGCAGGGCCGCAAGCTCCACGGAGCAGTGGTGGGCACACCTGTGGCCAGCGCCCAAGTGAAGTCGGCACTGCTGCTGGCGGCCCTCACCGCTTCAGGGCCAAGCACTGTGATCGAGCCAGCCCATTCCCGAGACCACAGTGAACGGATGCTGCGGGCTTTTGGGGCCGACCTTGAAGTGGGTGGCGAGATGGGACGGCACATCAGCGTCAGGCCCGGCGCCACTCTCACCGGTCAGCACGTTGTCGTGCCCGGTGACATCAGCTCAGCGGCGTTCTGGCTGGTGGCCGGAGCACTGATTCCAGGAGCTGAGATCACCATCGAAAACGTGGGTCTGAACCCCACCCGCACCGGTGTGCTCGACATTCTCGAGCAGATGGAGGCACGAATCGAAGTGCTGAACCAGCGGGATGTGGCCGGCGAGCCGGTGGGCGATCTGCGCGTGCATCACGGCCCCCTCAAAGCCTTCCAGTTCGGGGAAGAGATCATGCCCAGATTGGTGGATGAGGTCCCGATCCTTGCCGTGGCCGCCTGCTTCTGCGATGGCATCAGTCGCATCAGCGGCGCCTCCGAACTCCGCGTCAAAGAAACCGACCGACTGGCGGTGATGGCCCGTCAGCTCAAGGCGATGGGCGCCTCGATCGAAGAGCAGCCCGATGGCCTGATCATCCACGGAGGCCAGTCGCTGCGGGGGGCTGCCCTCGACAGCGAAACCGACCACAGGGTGGCCATGAGCCTGGCGGTGGCAGCGATGCTGGCGGATGGAGATTCCACGCTCGAACGGAGCGATGCAGCGGCCGTGAGCTATCCCACGTTCTGGAGCGACCTTGAGCGACTGCGCTGCTGAGGACTGCCCCCTCGGCCATCTGACAGCCCTGGAAACAGCGGATGGAAGCCTGAGTCTCCACAGTGATCATTTCCAGGAGGCCTTCCACAGCTCTGTGGGAGCTCTTGAGGAGGCGCGGGCAAAATTTGCCCAACCAGCTGAACTACAGCGCTTCCTTGCAGGATCGACACTGCGGGTGCTGGATGTCTGCGTTGGCCTCGGCTACAACAGCGCCGCCCTGATGTCGGAGCTGGAGGAGCGACAAGGGCCCATGGCGCCGGAAGAAGCACCTCGATTGGATTGGTGGGGGCTGGAGCTGGATCGTCGCCCCCTCGCCATGGCGTTGGCCCACGCACCATTCCTCAAGCTCTGGCCAGAACCTGTACGCCATCGTCTTGAGGCCCTGCAGAGGAACGGTGGCTGGCAAGACCGCACCAGTGCCGGAACAATCCTCTGGGGCGATGCGCGCCAAACCCTCAAGCAGTTGCCGTCGGGATCCGGCTTTGATCTGATCCTGCACGATGCCTTCTCCCCCAGCCGCTGCCCCGAGCTCTGGAGTGAGGAATTTCTCCGGGGTCTGGCGGAGCGCTTAGCTCCCGGAGGACGGCTGCTCACCTATTCGAGAGCAGCGGCTGTGCGAGGGAGCCTTTGCAGGGCAGGACTGGAGTTGCGCTCGCTGCTGCCGGCTCCAGGCCAACGCAAGGAGTGGAGCTCGGGCACCCTGGCCAGCCGCCCCAACCCCAGAGATCCGTTGCCGGACTACGGGCCCGGCTGGCAACCCCTGACCACCATGGAGCAAGAGCATCTACAAACCCGTGCGGCCATCCCCTATCGGGACCCAGGGGGGACGGATAGGGCCGCATCGATTCAGCAACGTCGACAGGATGAGCAGGGCCGCTGCACGCTGGAGAGCACGAGCCGTTGGCAGCGACGCTGGATCCATCGTGTTGCATCCATGGGCTGATCGGCCCTCGAGTCCCAAGCGACGGAGATCCCGGTAGATTCCGCCCGACTCGACCGTTGCGCATGCTCGCCGTTGCCGTTCTGGCCGCTGGAAAAGGCACCCGCATGAAAAGTGCCCTGCCCAAGGTGCTGCAGCCCCTGGCTGGGGCCACCCTGGTGGAGCGGGTCTTGGCCAGCGCTGGCAACCTGCAGCCGGAGCGCCGTCTGCTGATCGTTGGCCACCAAGCCGAGCGGGTCGAGCAGCAGCTCAGTCATCTCCATGGTCTGGAGTTTGTGCTGCAGCAACCCCAGAACGGCACAGGCCATGCCGTGCAGCAGCTGATGCCGGCCCTGGATGGATTCAGCGGAGAGCTGCTCGTGCTGAATGGAGATGTGCCTCTGCTGCGAGCGGAGACGATCGACCAGCTGGTGAGCCAGCACCGCCGCAGCGGCGCCGATGTCACACTCCTCACGGCCCGGCTTGCCGATCCCACCGGCTATGGAAGGGTGTTTGCCGATCCAGAAGGCCGAGTGAGCGAAATCATTGAGCATCGCGACTGCAACGAGGAACAGCGACAGAACGACTTAACCAACGCAGGCATCTACTGCTTCAACTGGAAGGCGTTGATGACGGTGCTGCCGCAGCTGAGCACCGACAACGACCAGGGGGAGCTCTATCTGACCGACACCGTGGCGATGCTCGATACAGCCATGCACCTCGAGGTGTCAGACCCCGACGAGGTGAACGGCATCAACAACCGCCAACAGCTGGCGCAATGTGAAGCGTTGCTGCAACAGCGCCTCCGCGACCATTGGATGGCGGAAGGGGTGACCTTCATCGATCCGGCCAGCTGCACCCTGAGCGAAGCCTGCAGCTTCGGCCAGGATGTCGTGATCGAACCCCAGACTCACCTGCGCGGCCGCTGCCAGATCGGGGACAACTGTCGGATCGGTCCCGGAAGCCTGCTCGAGGATGCCGAACTGGGCTGCGATGTGACCGTGCTCCAGTCCGTGGTTCGAGAGGCCAAGGTCGGCAATGGCGTCGCCATTGGCCCCTTCGCGCACCTACGACCATCTGCGGTCATCGGTGATCAGTGCAGGATCGGCAACTTTGTGGAGGTCAAGAAAAGCGAGCTGGGCTACGGCACCAAGGTGAATCACCTCAGTTACATCGGCGATGCCCAGCTAGGAACCAACGTCAATGTGGGCGCCGGCACCATCACCGCCAACTACGACGGTGTGAATAAACACCGCACCATCATTGGTGACGAAAGCAAGACAGGGGCCAATTCGGTGCTGGTGGCACCGGTCTCAATCGGCGCCAAGGTCACCATCGGTGCCGGCTCAACGATCACCAAGGATGTTCCCGATGGCGCCCTGGCCCTGGGGCGGGCCAAACAGCTCGTGAAGGAGAACTGGGCTGGTTAAACAGCAGAAACTCTTCAGCACTGACCCGATGGCGAAAAAGCCGTGACGTGTGAGCGTAAGGGCGCCCCGCGCTGCGGCAATGCCTCCCCAACAGCGATACACCGTGCGGTATCGGGACCGCAATAGCGCGTCAATCGAACGTTGCTACTACGCCCGTGATGTGCATGAAGCCAGGGTGTTGGCCATGGAGTCGATTCCTTACATCCGCAACCACCCAATGGCGATCGATCTGATTCGCCGAGAGACCAGCCATCCCTTCAATCGCGCGGCTTGAATCGACCTAGCCAGTCGGCAGCGTATCGAGGAGAGGCAGCAGTCGCTCCAAAGCCACCCCGCGGCTGGCTTTGAGCAGCAGCGTGTCACCGGGACGGAGCCAGTCCCGTAGTGGATTCATGGCGTCTTCCGGTGTGCTGACCCGAGCAAAGGCTGGCAAGGACAGTGCGATGGGTTCCATCGCCTCCGCTTCCACCCCATCGACCACCAGCACAAGACCATCAAGACCGAGTGCCACGGCTCGATCAGCCACCTGACGGTGAAGCTCCACACTGCGCTCACCCAGCTCGAGCATGGTGCCGAGCACCGCGAAGCGACGCCCGTTACTGCTCGCGAGTAGGTCGAGTGCAGCGAGAACGGCCTCAGGGGAAGCGTTGTAGGTCTCATCAAGCACGGTGATGCCACCCAGATGCAGGCGACGATTGCGTCCACCAGGCATGTCCACCTCCAAACGCTCCAGCTGCTGCAGATCCACCCCAAGCTCCTCAGCCACTGCCAGGGCGAGCAGAAGGTTACGGGCGTTGTGGCGACCCTCGAGTGGCAGCTGAACCCTGCGTCCGTTGCAAACCAGCAGACCGGCCGCCTCGTCGATTCGCCCCAGGCAATCGGGAGGATGGGCCTGCAGGTCCGGATCCCCCTCGAGTGCGACACGACGAACCCGGCCGCTCCAGCGGCTGGAAAGCGTCTGTTCCAGCAGCGGATCCCCGGCCGGGATCACCACCAGTCCATCGGCGACTAGGGCCTCGGTGATCTCACATTTGGCCGCCGCAATCGCCTCTCGACTGCCCAAACGACCGATATGGGCGGTGCCGATGTTGGTGATCACCGCGACCTGCGGCTCCGCGCAGCGGGAGAGCCGGGCGATTTCCCCAGGGCCACGCATGCCCATTTCAATCACTGCAGCACGGTGCTCCGGCCCAAGCCCCAAGAGCGTGAGGGGAACGCCGATGTCGTTGTTGTTGTTGCCAATACTGGCCTGGACAGCTCCAAGCGGTGCGAGCGCAGCACGAATCAGCTCGCGCGTGGTGGTTTTGCCCGCAGAGCCCGTCACCGCCACCACAGGACAGGCCAGCTGGCGACGATGGAGGCACGCCAGCTGCTGATAGGCATCCTGGGTATCGGCAACGGTCCAGTGGAGTAAGCCCTCCGGTATGGGGTGACGGGTGTCTTGGTTGACCACAGCCGCCTGGGCAGGGCAAACAGCTGCCTGAGAGAGGAAGCTGTGGCCATCAAAACGATCGCCGACCAGGGGCACGAAGAAGGCACCGGCCTGGAGCATGCGACTGTCGGTGCACACAGGCCCCAGGGGTTGCGCCAACTGCGCCGGGTCGACCAGACCTTGGGGAGCCCCCCAGATCTCCATCAATTGCCTGAGCTGCAGCACGGTCAGCGTCCCGATGACTCGAACAGGATCATGCCGCTGCCAACACGAGCTGTCCTGGCCAGAAGCCGCTGATCGGCCGCTTCGATGCGCAGCTCACTGAACCCCTCTGCTTCCAGTCGCTCCCACCAGTGATCAACGCACTGCTGACGTCTGGCTTCTGGGAGCACAGCCCACCCTTCAGACACCACCAACAGCACGCCATTGATCGAGGGCTGGGGGGTGGCGGCGGTGATCCATGCATCGTCATCACTCAGAAAGCGCAGCAGTGGGTCGATCGGAGGCGCAGGGGTCTGGAGAGGGGAGGACTGCTCGAGGGCCTGTTGCTCTGCCTGATCCACGAAGGGCTCGGGTGATGGCTCCGACGATGCCCCCGGCAATGGCGGCACGACTGAATCGCCCAGGGCCGAGGCTTCAGAGGCAGATTCCGAGATCGCCGGACCGGTTCTTCCATCAGCGGACAGCGGACTGGTGGTGAGATGCATCACCTCCTGGGAGGGTTCTGGTGACGGATCCCGCCTCAACTGCAGCACGATGCCACCTAGGAGCAAGAGAAGCAGCAGCAGACAGAGGGGCCAAAACAGGGGAGCAAGATCACGGGGCCAGAAGCCTGGGGTGGAGAGAGTCCCTTCAGCGTTACGACGCCACAGCTCCTGAAGCCGCAACCGCAGGTCGGCGACAACGGCTCGCAGATTCTCCAGCAGTGTCGACCAGGGATTGGCATAGGGGGCCGGCAGCGGCCCGGTCGAGGGCTGATCGCGACTGGAGGGATCCACCATCAATCGTCAGGAACGCTTCCTCCCCAGCAGTCTGGACAGGGGATTCCGGCGAGGACCATCGAGCGGAGCCCGACCGACTCCAGGGGCGGGAACGAACGGGTCTTGATCGGCATGGCTGCGGTTGGGATCGGCATCCTGGCCAAGGGAGAAGCTCTCGACGGCCGCCGCATCCGGGCTGGGCTCTTTGAGTCCGCAAACGTCGCGATACATCTGGTCGTAAGCGAGGGCGGAGCGATCCCAGCTGTAATCCTGTCGCATGCCGCGCAGCTGCAGCTCCCGCCAGCTGTCCCGATGGCGATAAGCCTCCCAGGCCCTCACCAGGGCTGTGTAGAAGTCAACCGGCTCGAAACGGTCGAAGCAGAAGCCAGTGCCGGTCTGATTGGCGGGATCGTGGGGCGGCACCGTGTCCACGAGACCACCAACCTTGCGGACCACTGGGACGCACCCGTAGCGCATGGCCATCAGCTGACTGATGCCACAGGGCTCAAAGCGACTTGGCATCAGGAAGGCATCGCTGCCTGCATAGATGAGACGGGAGAGGGCGTCGTCGTAGGTGAGGAAGACGGCAACCCGTCCGGGATGCCGTGAGGCAAGCTGCCAGAGACCGGACTCCAGGCCGCGATCACCGGTGCCCAGAACCACGATTTGGGTATCGGTGTACGCCAACAGACGATCGGCCACCTGAAGAAGCAGATCGACCCCCTTCTGATCGACCAAGCGGCTCACCATTCCAAGGAGGAAGGTGTCGGGATTCACAGTGAGTCCCATGCGCTCCTGCAGAACCCGCTTGTTCTCGGGACGACCGGACAGGTCGTCGGCGCTGAAGTGGGAGGGAAGCGCAGGATCCGTGGCGGGGTCCCAGGCCTCAAGATCGAGCCCATTCAGAATGCCGCGAAGCTTTCCGGAGATGTAATTGAGCAATCCGTCGAGCTTTTCGCCGTATTCGGCCGTACGGATTTCACAGGCGTAGGTGGGAGAGACGGCATTGACACGATCGGCATACAGCAGGGCTGCAGCCATGGTGTGGTCTCCCTGCATGTACCAGGGGCACCAGGTCATGCGATCGAGCTTCCAGCGCCAGGGGCCCTGGTACTTGAGGTTGTGGATGGTGAAGACCGTGCTGATCTCGGGGTCTTGATGCATCCAGACCGGAATCATGCCGGTATGCCAGTCATGGCAATGCAGCACCTGAGGCTTCCAGACGTTCCAAGCGAACTCTGAAGCTGCACTGGCAAAGAACGTGAACCGCCAGTCTTCATCCTCTCCGCCATAGATCCGCTCAGGATCGAACACGGGATGGCCGACCAGGTAGATCGTCATCCCATTGCTGGGGTGTCGCGTCTCGTAGACCGCAAATTCTGTGCCCATGGTCTGGGCGCGCCAGATGGGCTCGTCGCTAATGGCCAAGCGGCTCCAGAGCTTGCTGTAGCCAGGCATGATCAGGCGCACATCATGGCCGAGCTTGGCCAGGGCAGGTGGCAGAGAGCCGACCACGTCGCCCATGCCACCCACCTTCACCATCGGGGCGCACTCGGCAGCAGCAAAAAGAATGCGCATGGTCGGTGGAACCCCAAGAAGGCGCCGCGACTTTAAGGGGAATCACGCCGGGGAAACCGCCCGTGGCCAGAGCTTCAGGGAATCACGGTGACGGGCGTTCCCAGACGAACCAGTTTGAAGAGCTCCTGCACATTCTCCTCGTAAAGGCGAACACAACCGTGGGAGACGGCCCGGCCGACGGTCCAGCGATAAGGGGTGCCATGGAAACCGGCGACGGTGCAGCCATCGATATCGAGGTATTGCTCACCATCCCAGCCCGAACGCCCTTTGCAATCGCGATAGAAACCGATCCAGCGGGATCCGAGGGGATTGCGTTTCCCCTGACCGATGTTTTCGCCGGTGATCGGATGGGTCCAGACCGGCTCATGGATCTTCTGCAAGACCCGATGGCGACCGGCCGGTGTCTCCCAGCCTTCGGTGCCTACGGCGGCTGGGAAGCGATGGGTGAGCACTCCATCGCGCAGCACCATCAGTTGGCGGTGGGTGCGATCCAGCACCAACTGGAGACCCTTCGCATCCAGAAGATCAGGGGGGATGCGCTGCAGGGAGGCTTGCTCGGAGATCGGCTCGGCAAGCGGCGGAATCGGGTCAGCCGGACGTGCTGTCTCTCCTCCCTGGACCTGGGCACGGGCCAAGCAGGGAATGGTGCTGACCAAGGTCAGCGTCAGCGTGGCGGTGAGCAGCAGACGCGGGCGAAGACGCAACACGGTCGGAGCGAAAAAGGTCGAGAACGAAAGCGGTCGAGAACGAAAGCGGTGGAAGCGCTGCCCTTGTTTAGCTAAGGGAGCCAGGGGGAGGCAGAAAAGTCGGGGGATCGCTTGTCCAGGAAGGCATTACGGCCCTCCTGGCCCTCAGCCGTTCGATAGAAGAGATGGGTGGCCTGACCCGCCAGCTCCTGAATCCCAGCCATGCCATCCGTCTCGGCATTGAAGGCCGCCTTGAGGCAACGGATCGCCGTCGGGCTGTGCTGCATCACCTCCTGGGCCCAGCGAAGGCCCTCGGCCTCCAGTTGCTCCAGCGGCACCACAGCGTTCACCAGACCCATGGCCAGAGCCTGCTCAGCCCCGTACTGGCGGCACAGGAACCAGATCTCACGCGCCTTGCGCTGCCCCACCACCCGGGCCAGGAAGCCGGCACCGAAGCCGCCGTCAAAGCTGCCAACCCTTGGGCCGGTCTGGCCAAACACAGCATTATCAGCGGCCAAACTGAGGTCGCAGAGCAGGTGGAGCACCTGGCCACCGCCGATGGCATAGCCAGCCACCAGGGCAATCACCACCTTGGGCAGGCTGCGGATGATGCGCTGCAGGTCGAGCACGTTGAGGCGAGGCAGCCCCTCCTCGTCCAGGTAACCGCCATCCCCGCGAACGCTCTGATCTCCTCCGGCGCAGAAGGCATAGCCACCGTCTTCGGCGGGGCCAACTCCCGTGAACAACACCACCCCGATGTCACTGGCATCGCGGATCCGCGTGAAGGCATCACAGAGCTCCACCACCGTGCGGGGCCGGAAGGCGTTACGCCGGCGTGGACGATTGATCGCCACCCGGGCAATACCACCAGGACAGCGATCCAAAAGAATGTCTTGGTAGTTCCCCCAGGGCTCCCAGACCACGTTGGACTCCCCGTTGGACTCCCCGGGGAGCACGCGGCGGTGTTGGTGATCGGTCATGGCCTCGCCCCATCGGCAGCGCCATTGTGATCACCCACCCGGATCTTCCGTCTGAAGGGTTCTGCGCAACTCCTGCCGCAGGCGCGCATCCCCGTCCCTGTCGGTACAGACCCGCAACAGGGAAGGACGGGCCTGGGCCCAGCCCCAAGCCAATGCCTCGGGGAGATCCTCCAGGCAAGCCAGCTGCCGCACCGGATGGCCATGGGCGGCGGCAAGGGCCAGCGGATCAACGGCCTGGGGCATGGCGAAGAGCTGCTCCAAGGCCTCCTGGGGGGCCGTCGGCACAGGCAGTTGCTGAAAGATGCCACCACCGCCATTGTCGATCAGCAGCACCAGCAAGGGAGGACCATCGGCATCGGCTAGTAACCAGCCATTGCTGTCGTGTAACAGGGCGATGTCGCCGGTCAGCAAGAGGGTGCGCCCGCGGGCCCGGGCCAGGCCGAGCGCTAACGAGAGGGTGCCATCAATCCCTGAGGCACCACGAAAACTGAAGCAGCGGATCCCGGGACCGGCCGCAGGGGCGAAAGCCTGCCAGTCGCGCACGGGGCTGCTGGCGGCGAGCATCACCGTGCAGGGATCAGGCAACAGCGGGGGAAGCGCCTGCATCAAAGCGGGCTCCGTGATCGCTCCCTGCTGCGGCAACAAGCGCTCCAGGGAACGGCGAGCCTGCTGATCACGCTGCTGCCACAGGCGACATAGAGCGAGGCCAGCCGGTTCCGCACCCGTAGAGCCGGATGCGCACTGATCCTGTTGCTGCTTCCACCAGGTGGCCAGACCTGTCGACCACTGGGAGGCCTTGCGGAGGGGATCCAGCCCGCGCTGATCGCCTTCGCTGACCAGCACCTGGGCACCATCGAATGCCTGCAACCAGCGCTCAAGCCGGCGGCTGGCCGGCATCGGCCCCAGGCGCAGCACCTGCAGATCGGCCGCGGAGAGCTCCGCTGGCCAAGACAGACCGTCGGGGAGCAAGACATCCCAAGCGCGAATCTGCCCGGGCAGCTCGGCGGGAACGGCGGCTAGGGGGTCCACCAGCACCGGCCAGCCACTGCGCTCCTGCCAGGCGAGCAGGGCCTGTTCGTGGGCAGCCCGCAAAAACGGACGACCTCGCCAGGGGCCGGCGATCACCAGGCCAGGACGGTCGGGATCCAGGGCGAAACGCGCCTCCCAGGGGTCTGCCTCCATGGGCTCCTGCAGGCAGCCTGCCTCGCCATCGCTTGTCGGGGCAGACCATCCGCTCCAGAAGTGCTCCTGCTTTTCCACAGAGGGATGGAGGGGTTCCTCGAAGGGGAGATTGAGGTGAACCGGGCCAGGCCAGTGGTGGGCCTCACGCCAGGCCTGAGCAGCTAGATCATGGATGGCGAGTGGGAGCATGCGATCAAGACCGGCCAGATCGGCACTGCCACTCCAGCGACACACTGGAACCAGAAACGCCTCTTGGTTCACCGTCTGGTTGGCACCGCAGTGCTTGAGACGCAGGGGCCGATCGGCAGTGAGGAAGAGCAGTGGTAAACAGGAACGATCGGCCTCCACGGCCGCCGGCAGCAGGTTGGCCACGGCGGTACCCGAGGTGGTGATCACGGCGCTGGCACGGCCGCTCGAGGCCGCGAGCCCGAGCGCATGAAAGGCAGCGGAGCGCTCATCGATGGCGGTGATGAGTCGGAGCAGACCTGCCCGCTGGAGCCCCCCGGCGGCATGGGCCAACGGGCCACTGCGACTCCCGGGGCAGAGCACCACATCGGAGAGCCCATGGCAGATCAGGCCCTCGAGAAGCGCCACAGCGGCCTGCAGGTTGGCGAGTGGGCGCGGCAAAGGGAACCCCAGGTCTGATGCGATCCTCGTTGAATACGGATCCAGCCATGGACAGCCCACAAATAACAAGCCGTTCTGGCGGCAGCTGGCGCAGCCTCCTGGTTTGGGTGCTGGTGGCTCTGCTGCTGCGTTGGCTCGTGCTCGAGCCCCGCTGGATCCCGTCGGGCTCGATGCTGCCCACCCTGCAACTGCAGGACAGGATCCTGGTGGAGAAGCTGCGCCCCAGGCTGGCGGCAAGCCGGCATCAACCCCTGCCCCTGGGCAGCGTGGTGGTGTTTGCGGCACCGCCCCAATTGGTGATGGCGGGGTACGACGCGAATGCGGCCTTAATCAAGCGGGTGGTGGGACGTCCTGGAGATGTCCTCGAAGTGCGCGATGGGGTGTTGCTGCGGAACGGACAACCGGTGCGTGAAGCCTGGCTGGAGGAGCCGATTGACTACACCCAAGCCGCGATCACAGTTCCACAGGATCAGCTCTGGGTGTTAGGCGATAACCGCAATGCCAGCCTCGATTCCCACCTCTGGGGCCCTCTACCCCAGGAACGAGTGATCGGCACAGCGGTCTGGCGCTACTGGCCGCTGAGCCGGTTCGGTCCGATACGGTTCCCCCACCCAACCGCTGCGGGTGTGATTCAGGCAGCTGCGGTAGGGTCAACGTCGTGACGGAGAGCACACGGGATGTTCAACCCGGAGTTCCTGACCACCGACAGCCAAGACGGCCAACCCGTCAACGGTCTGATTCAGTACCTGCAGGACCAGTCGCCTGACGTGCTGCAACGGGTGGCCAAATCCGCCAGCACCGATATTCAGGACATCATTCGCCACAACGTGCAGGGTCTGCTGGGCATGCTCCCCGGCGAGCACTTCGACGTGAAGGTGACCGCCAGCCGCGACAACCTCGCCAATTTGCTTGCCTCGGCCATGATGACTGGCTATTTCCTGCGCCAGATGGAACAGCGCAAGGAGCTGGAGGAAACGCTGTTCGGAGACGACGCCATGGCGGTCAATCCCGACGACGATCTCAAGCTCTGAATCTCAGCCAATGCTGGGATCTTCCGGCACCAGGCCGAGCTGAAGCAGCTGACGGTCAAGGTCTCCGAGAAACTGCCAGTTGCCATCGCTGGGGGCCCAGGGCCGTATCAGAAGTTCGGCCCTGAGCTGCTCGACCTGAGCAAGGCCAAACTGGAGCGGGGCGCTGTAGTGAGCTGGCACCAGCCAGCGCAGTTCTGGCAGGCGCTCGAGTTGCTCCAACCACTGGATCAGAGCGGTTCGAGACCTGGGCAAAACCAGCCGCTCGAGGACAGGTGCCACCTGCAGCCTTGGGCTCTGCTGCCCCATCAGAGCGGAAGCGGCCTGCTGCCATCCCTCCTGCCAGGCAAAGGGATAAATCCCGAAATGGGCGCGGGCCGAACGAAGCCCTGGCTGAAAGGCATGGCGCAGCAAGACCCGAAAGCCTGGAATCTCCAGCCGCTCCGGCCTGAGATAAGAGGCAAACAACACCAGGCGTGCCCAACCGCGTCGACGGTTGACCAGGCTGTCTTCGAGGGGTTCATCGCCACGATCACGGGCGTGGAACAACAACGGGGTGGGATCGGTGTCGAACACCGCAGGAGGGTCGGCCCCAATCCCGACCAAGGCATCCGTCACGAGCAAGGCTCCGGACGGGCGATGCAGACAGCTGATCTCCTGGAAACGTCCAACGCCCAAATCCAGGGGGCCAAGGGAGATCCACTGGCACACCTCACCGTGGGGCACCCCATCGTCGATCAGCACCCTGGTACGCCTGGCCGGCACCCCTAGCAAGCTGAGGGGCAACGGCAAGGGGAAACTCCACTGGCCAGGGCACACCCACAAGGTGGCGTCAGGGAAAGCACGAGCCAGGGGAGCGAGAGGCAGCTTGTGCTCTAAGCCCGACGCAGTGGGCAACACAATGGTGAGCACGGGGCCATGGTGCGCCTCCAAAGCGCGGATCCCGGCGCAAAGCTCGGCGGTGGGCGGAAGCGGGTTGATCAGCATCAGTCCCCCCGGCACCTTCACAACGGTGAGGCGAATCGGAACGGCCACGTAATAGATGCCCTGGAGCTGCTCAAAACTCCAGACCTGACCGGGGATCAGCTCCTCGACATAGGTGGCGCGCCGGCCGTAGGGATACAGAGGCAGCAGCGGCCACCAGGGCCAGCGTTGATCGGCGCTAGTGACGGAACCAGATGGACTCACGGAAACGCCTACGGCCCTCACCACTCTTGCTTCGAGGCACAAATTACCTGGCGCGACTGGCCCACGGTGACCACGTCAAAGCCAAAGGGGCACCAGCCACCGCGGCCCAGTAGAGCGGCACGATTTCGTAACGCTATTAACACGAAAACGTGTTAGAAAGGCAGCGCTTGGGCAAGCGCCGCCGGCAGTGCCGTATCGACGCTGAGCGTTCGAACCCCGAGATGGACGCGCCTGGCGATCACCGTTTCCGCCAGATCTAGCTCGAAGGGCACAAACCCGCCTTCCGGACCAATCATCACCACCGCAGGGTCAGAAGCCACCTGCGCCAGGGACTGAGGGGCCTCCTGATGGGCAATCCAGCAGGGCCTGCCAGCGCAGAGATCCGCCAGTTGATCCTCCACGAAGGGGCGAAAGCGTTGATGCAAATGCACCGTTGGCGCCAGCGTGTCTTGGGATCGTTCCAGCCCCGCCTCGAGGGCCTCCTGGAGCTTGCCTGGATGCAGAAGCGGGGTCTGCCAGTAGCTCTTCTCCACCCTGGCGCTATTGATCAGGTGCAGGTTCGACACACCGAACTCCGCCACCGTGCGCAGGATGCGACGCAACATCTTCGGGCGCGGCAATGCCAACACGATGTCGAAGCGATGGCGCGGTGGCGGTGGATCCGTCAGAGAGACATTCAGGCAGACCGACTGCCCATCCATCGACGTGATCCGGGCCTTCCCGCGCCATCCACCCAGCAAACCCACACGCACCTGATCGCCAACAGCGCCTTTGAGTTGCACCGACAGATGGTGAGCCCGGCGCCCCTCCAACCGCACCGTGGAAGGATCGATCCAGGGGTCGGAGGATCGCAGCAGGATGATGTTCACAGCGACATCGCCCGTTCTCGCCCTTGCCGTGAACGACTGGGATCTCCATAGCATGGTGAAGTGCCAGGCAGCCTTGGAAGGGCCCCGTGGAGCTCAGCGATGCACCAGGCCCAAGCCCATGCCTTATCGAGCGAGGCGCTGATTCGCTCCTTAGGCAGTGATCAAGACTGTGGACTCTCGGAACTCGAAGCACGAGCCCGGCTGCTCTCCCACGGGGCCAACACCCTGCAGGTCCAATCAAGAACGCCAGCCTGGCTCCATTTCCTGCAGCAGTTCAACAGTCCACTGCTGATCACGCTGCTGGCGGTGGCCCTCATGAAAATGCTCCTGGGGGAGGCAACCGATGCCCTGGTGATCAGCAGCGTCACCCTGATCAATGCCGTGATCGGCTTTGTGCAGGAAAGGAGGGCGGAGTCGGCGATCGCAGCCCTCGCGCAGGTGCTCCGCTCCGATGTGGAGGTCGTCCGCGACGGGTCCCTGCAGAACCTGCCGTCCGATCAGCTGGTGCCCGGTGATGTGATTCAGCTGGAGGCTGGACAACGGATTCCTGCCGATCTGCGCTTGCTCACGCAGCGCAATCTCGAGGTGGATGAATCGATGCTCACCGGTGAATCGCTTCCGGTGCGTAAAGGCACCGCAGCGGTGGCACCGGACACTCCCCTGGCCGAGCGTCGTCCAATCGCCTACGCAGGAACGCACGTGACGGCAGGGGAAGCCTGTGCCCTTGTGATTGCTACCGGTAATGACACGGAAGTGGGTCAGATCTCGAGCTCCCTGCAACAGCGCAGCCAGCTCACCACGCCGCTGACGCGGCAGTTCGTTCGCTTCAGCCACACCCTGCTGAAGGCCGTGCTGGTGCTTGCCGCACTCACATTGATGGTGGGCCTTGGCCGGGGCAAGGGACTTGAAGAGATGGTCGACGGTGCCATCGCCCTGGCGGTGGGGGCGATCCCTGAGGAACTCCCCGCAATCGTGACGATCACCTTGGCGATTGGCGTGAAACGGATGGCGCGGCGACGGGCGATCATCCGCAAACTGCCGGCGGTGGAAACCCTGGGCAGCACCACCGTGATCTGCTCAGACAAAACAGGAACGCTCACCCAAAACCGCATGACGGTGAAGCACCTCTACGCCGGCGGAACACTGGTGGCACTCGAGGATCTCTGGCCCGGCAACGAACGCGGGAGCGCGGACCTGCAAAACATGGCCCTGGAGGAGACGCTTGTGGCTGGATTGCTGTGCAGCAATGCTCGGGTGGATGACGGCAACACCCTGGTCGGCGATCCCACAGAAACGGCTCTGCTGGCAGCCGCCCATTCCCTCGGCATGGATCAGGGCGCAGCAAGGACTCGCTATCCCCGCCGCGATGCAATCCCGTTTGAATCGGAACAACAATTCATGGCCACACTCCATGGCCGGGAGCGCATCCTTCTCAAAGGGTCGGTGGAGGCTGTGCTCGCCCGCTGCAGCCGACAGCTCAATACGGAAGGGCAGCCAGAAGCGCTGAATAGGGCCGCCATCGATCGGGCTGTGTCAACGATGGCGATGGCTGGTGAACGGGTGCTCGCCTTCGCCATCGGCAAAGCCGATCGATCGCAGCGGCAGCTCCGGCATCAGGACGTGATGGCCAACCTCGACTTCATTGGACTGCAGGGGATGCAAGATCCCCCACGCCCCGAGGCAATTCAGGCAGTGGCCACCTGCCGGGCGGCCGGCATCCGCGTGAAGCTGATCACCGGCGACCACCGCGAAACCGCCGCCGCCATCGCCAGACAGATCGGCATCGGAAGCGGCGGTGACACCATCGACGGCAGGCAGTTAGCCGCCATGGACGAGGCGACCATCGCGCGGGTAGTGCAGCGCGT
This sequence comes from Synechococcus sp. BS56D, assembly GCF_004332405.1. NCBI lineage: Bacteria > Bacillati > Cyanobacteriota > Cyanophyceae > Synechococcales > Synechococcaceae > Synechococcus > Synechococcus sp. BS56D. The sequence continues at coordinate 275,882 of NZ_PHQU01000003.1, forward strand.
GGATGTGTTCGCCCGGATCGCTCCAGCCCAGAAGCTGGCCCTGGTGGAAGCGCTGCAGAGCCATGGGGAGGTGGTGGCGATGACCGGTGATGGTGTGAACGATGCGCCAGCGCTCCGCCAGGCCGACATTGGAATCGCCATGGGAGCCGGAGGCACTGAAGTGGCCCGGGATGCCGCCGACATGCTGCTGACGGACGACAACTTCGCCACGATCGAGGCTGCCGTTGAGGAAGGTCGCACAGTCGCGCTGAATCTGCACAAGACCCTGGCCTTCGTGCTGCCGGTCAGTGGAGGGGCCTCGATGACCATCCTGTTGGGCGCGGCCCTTGGCACGGCGCTGCCCGTCACAGCGCTGCAGGTGCTCTGGCTGAACATGGTCTGCTCTCTGACCATGTCGATCGCCCTGGCCTTTGAACCCAGATGTGCGGCGCTCATGAAGCAGCCCCCGCGTCCCCCAGGTCAGCCGTTACTGAGCCAAGGGCTGATCCAACGGGTGTTGGTGGTCTCAGCGTTCAACTGGACGGTGGTGTTCGGACTGTTTCTGTGGAGCGAGCAACACCTCGGGGATCTAGCGCTGGCGCGCACGATGGCGGTGCAGGGTCTGGTGCTCGCCCACCTGGTGTATCTGGTCTGCATTAGCCACTGGCGAGGCAGCCTTGGCCAGTGGCGAGGAAGCCTTGGCCGCTGGCGCCAGATCGCGATGGCGCCAGCGGTGCCCCTCGGGATCCTGGCCACCGTGGCCGTGCAAACCCTCTTCAGCCAGAGCTCCTGGATGAATCGATTCCTCGGCACCAGCCCGTTGTCGTTTGGGTCACTGATGATCTGCGCTCTACCGATGGTGCTGATGGTGCCGGTGGCATCACTGGCAGAACGTCTCGATCCCAGCGACGGCACGGCGTTTTGAGTCGCCTCACCGTCGGATCTGCCGCAAGCCTGCACACCCCCTGAATCAAGCCGAACGGATCCCTAGGTTCCGCCTGACCCATGCCGCAGGTTGACCGCATGTTCCGATCAGTGATCAGCACCTTGACGCTCAGCTTGAGCTTGGGCCTGAGCCTGCCTCTGGCCGCAGACGCCGGCGGATTTCGCACCGGCACCTATCAGACCAAGGATCACTCCAGCAGCAACCGCAGCATCACCTCCGGCATGGAGGAGATTCGCAGTGAGCGCAGCTACAGCAACAGCCTCAGCGGCAGCAGCCAAGTGGAGCATCTGGGAATGACCATCGCGGGGGATGGCTTCCAGTTGAGCCGACAGGGACAACAGTTGATCGAAAGCAGCGGAAGCAATGAACTGAGCCAGGGACTTTCGGCGGCTGGCCTCAGCCAGTCGGAGCTGATGAACTGGAGCAGCTCGGCAACCGCCTCCAGCAGCAGCAGCGTTGACCATGACCTGAAGCTGAAACTTCCCGGCATCGGCCTGCAGAGCCTGATCAGTGATCAGGGTCTACAGGCCATCGACAGCACAGCGGCTGGGCGCCAAAGCCTCTCTGGTGACACGATCAGCCTGCAGTCCTCCGATATCGGATCAAGCTCATCGCTGGAGAGCCTGAACGATGGCCTGCAACTCAACCTCAACGGCAGCCTCGACATTCGAATGGAACGGGGCGGCCAAAACGGCGCTTACACCATGGAGGAATCGGGCCGGCAGCACTTGCATTCGCTGGAGCGCTTCACCGGTAGCAGCGTGTTCAGCTCGGAGCGCACGGGCCGCGGTGACCTCTTCGCATTCGACTGATGCAGTGGAGTCGAGACAACAGCGGATGGAGCCAACCAAAGGGTCTCATCGCGGCAGGTGCCTTAATCGCAGGGCTGCTGGGAGGGCTGGGAATCCAGCCTGGCCGGGTCCTCGCCCAACAGAGCGCCATGGACGCCGAGCAAAGCAACAACAACCAGGCGATCGCCACCCCGAACAACAATCAAACCAACCAATCGAGCAGCTTCAGCACGGGTGGTGATCTCATTCAGCAAAACATCAACCCAGCCATCGGCAAGCTGGGGGTGATGACCGTGGGCAAAGGAGGGATCAGCTGCGAATCATCGAGCGTGTATCTGCAGCTGGGCATCTACCCCTACGACAATCAGTACTACGCCGTCTTTGACGACAACGTGCGCGACAAGGACTGGATGCCCCAGGGGGCCTTCGGTGTCTCGATTCCCTTTGGTCCCCAGGTCTCCAGCTGCGTGGAGGCGATCCGCCACCAAACCCGCCAGGTGACGGTCGCCACCGAAGCGGGGGTGCTGCGCCATTGCCTCAGCCTGAGGCCTGCAGTGCAGGAACTGCAGCTCGCGAAGCAACGGATTGCCCGAGCCTTTCCGATCCTGGCCGATGGCTGCCGTGAGATCTGGGGCCTTCCTCCCGATCCGTGGGAGTCTGAGGATCAAGCATCGGCTGCAAGTGGGTCCTGAGCTTGCGCAGGGCGAGCCGCTCCAGGCGCTGCACCTGATAGCGACTCAGGCCCATCCCATCAGCAACCTGACTAAGGCTGACCATGTCGCCATCCCCATAACGCAGCGCCAGGATCTGCTGCTCCCGGGCACTCAAACGCCCAATCACCTGGTACAGCCACCCATAGTCATCATCCGGCTCCTGAAGCCGGCCATCCCAGACCGTCTCAAGCAGCGAACTACTGGGCTCAGTGGCATCGAGCCGTTGATCCAGCGAAGCGAGGCGCGAGAGTTGGAGTGCACGCAACACGAAGCGGAGCCGTTCCGGCTTTTCCTCTAATTCCGCTGCGATCGCCTCGATTGAGCCAGAGCGATCGGGGCCGGAGAGCAACGTATTCACCTTGAAGGCGAGCTGAAGCACGTTGGCGGGAATATGAATGGAGCTGTGCTGCTCATGGAGAAAGCGATTCAACGCCTCCTTCACCCACCAGAAGGCATAGGTGGAAAAGCGATAGCCACGGGCGGGGTCAAATTTCTGAGCAGCGCGGATCAGCCCAAGATTGCCCGCCTGAACGGCATCCATCGGATCGATGCCCAACTGTTGAAGTCGGGAATGGGAACGCTTCACCACCGCCACCACAAGCCGCAGGTTGGCTGTGACCACCCGGGAGAGAGCCCGCTGCCCACTGCGAATGCGTCGAGCATCAGGGGCAGCGTCACGGCGCCAGGACTGGATCAATGTGCCCAGATGAATCTCCTCCGCAGTCGTCAGCAAGGGGGAGCCGGCGATCTGGCGCAGGTAATCCGTGAATGCATCGGCCATCAGAGCCACCAGCAGGGACTGCAACAGGTTCTGATTGCGGGAGCGAGACGTCCATGCACTTTCGCGACACCGGAGCGGTGATGCCTCAGATCACCAGCAGGCGGGGATTCCAACCAGGCCAGCAACACAGGATCAGGCGAGTGAACCAAGCCAGCCATGAGAGAGCCTTCCAGCGGCCCTGATGTGCACACCAGCAGCCCAGGCCATCGCATCCGCCAGTCAGGCATGGGGCAACGAGGGCGGCTGGACCCCTTTGTGGAGACCCGCAAACCCAAAGAACACAGCTGCTGCCCCCACTGCGGGGCCACCGTCCACCAGGGACGCTGGAGCTGGCATCAGGCCTTGGAGCGTGCAGCCGCCCTGACCTGTCCAGCCTGCCGACGCATTGCCGAACGCCTACCGGCCGGGGAACTCAAGCTCAGCGGCCCGTTCCTCGCCGAACACCATGACGAGGTGATGCAGCTGCTGCTGCACAACGAGCAGCGCTATCGCTCGGAACACCCTCTCGAGCGCCTGATGTGGATCGAGAGCAATGACCTCAGCGGAGCCACCGTGATTGCCTTCAGCGGCCACCACATCACCCGGGGTCTGGCTCAGCGGCTTCAGGATGCCTACGGCGGTTGCCTTAGCGGCGACAACGTCCCTCCCGGCAGCATGCTGCAGCTTCACTGGCACCGTTGAGCAGGGCGCAGTGGCCTGCATGGCAGCGCGGCAAAGGCTGGGCAGATCCGTAGAACTGGCTGGAATCTGCAGAAGCTTTGGCTTGGCTGAGCGAGTGAATGCATCCCGCCATGACCCACCCGCACTGCCAGACCTGCAGCTTCTGGGACCAGGCCCACGGGCTGGAGCGAACCAGCCTCGGCGCCATCGCCCCATGCACCCGTCACGCCCCCAGACACTTCCACCTGGAGACGATTGCGCTGACGGGCTCACCTCCCGACCTTCAGGCCTTTCTCAATCACGACAACAGCATCGATGACCTGCAGATTCCGATGGCGATCTGGCCCTACACCAGTCGCAACCAGATGTGCGGTGACTACAAGCCCTGCGACCTGGAAGAAGGGGTGAGGCGACACCGCATGCAATCCGCCCCGCTGCTCTGAAACAAGCGTGCAACACGACACAAGACACGACTGGGCCGCGGAGGTGAACCGCCGCCCACCAGTGCTAGATCTCGAACCAGGCCTCTTTACCTGGAAGCAGCCGGAGCGGATCGCCGCCTCGCTACTGCGCTCGGCCCAACAAAGTCGCGCGCGGAAGCGCAGTGTGTATGGCAGTGCCATGGCCATGCTCTGCCTCTACATCAACCGAGCGGGCCGCAAGCTCCCGTCCGGTCAGCGCCTGGTGCTCAACCAGGCGAAGCACTGCCTAAGGGAGCAGTCCGGTCGCCTGGCGCACCTTGACTTCGTAGAAGGTTGAGAACGTCACGATCGCTGAGCTGTTCAAAGCGCTCATACCAGAGGCCGACTGCAGACAGGTGATCCACCAGACGCAAGACCTCCAGACGGTCGACATGCAGACGCATGGTCTCCTCTAAGGAGCGATCCATCACCGGAACGGCCAGGGTGAGCAGGGATGGCCGGGCCAGGCGCAAGGACTGAAGCGCCGCCAGCACCGTCATGCCGGTGGCAATCCCGTCATCAACCACGATCAGATGGTGATTGAACAGGCGACCGAGGTCGGGGCCATCGAACAAACAATGGCGACGCTCCAGCTCCTCCTGGGCGTTGAGTAGCCAATCCTGGGCCTGGGGAAGCATGGACCAGGCTGGATCACCGGGCTCATGGCGCCAGAGCACCACGCCCTCTCCAGCCACAGCACCAAGGGCAAGTTCTGGCCTGGAGGGCTCGACAATTTTGCGCACCGACCAGGTGAGCAGTGGCAGATCTAAGCGCTGCGCCATTGCAGCCGCCACGGCGACACCACCACGGGGAAGGGCTACCAAACAGGTATCAGCACGGGCTCCAGCACAGTCCTGCAGGCATTCGGCAAGCGCCAGACCGGCCTGATGGCGATCGACCCAAACGGGAGCTTGATGATCCATGACGACAAACCATTGAGGGGTCTGGATCTGACCTAGGTCTGGCAGGAAGACAGCAGGAGAGGCGGCCCGGGAATGCTGCGGATCAGGTGGAGGCCAGCAGCCGCAGCTTGCGCAACAACAGCCCCATCACCGTGCCCCTCCGAATCACGAGATCGGCATCAAGCTCCATGCCGGGGCGCAGAACACAGCGACGCTGCCCGCGCACCAAATGATCCGCGACAGGGCTGATCGTGACGGCATAGCGACCGTCAACGGCATCAGCGGCGATGGCCTGGATGCGCCCGTCCAGCACCCCAAAATCCGTGTGTGGGCAACTGCCCACGCGCAAATAAGCCCGCTGGCCAGACTTGAGCGGCGCCACATCACGAGAGGGAAGCTGAACCTTGATGGCCAGGGGCTGGCCCTTTGGAGCCAGGGTGGCCACCACCTCCCCGGGTTGGAGCACCTGGCCCGGGTAACGCAGCTTGGTCTCCACAACCGTGCCATCCACTGGCGCTAGAAGGCGGGACTGCTGTCGAGCCAGGGCGGTCTCTCGGAGCCGACCATCCACAGCCGCCAGTTGACGCTCCAACTCAGCACGGGCACTGATCGTGGCACTGAGGGACTGGCGCAAACGCGCCTGCTCGGCCTGCAGTCGGGCCCGCTGCTCACCGACCCCAAGGCGTGCTTGATCGAGTTGGCTTTTAGCGACTGCGACGCCGGCCTCCTTCTCCTCAAGAAGCAGCTGGGGGATGGCCCCCTCCGCGGCCAAGCCGCGGAGTCGCTGAAGCTCCCGATCCTGGAAACGGGAACCAGCAAGCGCCTGGGCGACCCCACCGCGGGCCGTCGCGATCTGAGTTGTCATCAACCGATGGATGGATCGGGATTGGGCCTGCAGATCGGTGAACTGTTGAGCAGCCTGGTGAAGCTGCTCCTGTAGCTGCGCGCGCTCACGCTGCAGTTGGCGCTGTTGAGAGTTAATCGCCTCGAGATCCAACTGGGCGAGCAGTTGACCGGCCCGCACCTGTTGATTGGGGGACACGAGCACCCGCTGAAGGCGACCACCACCAAGGGCCTGCACGGGAGAGTTTTCGCCCCGCGGCCGCACACTGCCAGGAGCTCTGACCGACTCATCAAAGGGCCAGACGCAAGCCAGCAACAGCAGCGCCGCTCCAGCGGCGGCTGTTCGCACACCCAACTGGTGAGCCCAAGCACCTGGAGGTGGCAAAAACTCATCGGCTGCAGCAGGGGGCAGCTGATGGGGCACGTGATGGAGCGGGGTTGTCATCAAGCCACCTGCAGGAAGGGAGACACAGGGGCGTGATCACGCAGCAGTCGAGGTGTGTTCTGCGCCAGCACCTTTCCCTGCTCCAGATAGATGATCCAGTCGGCCCGAATGATCACCGAAGGGCGATGACTAATGAGCACGGTGGTGCGCCCCTTGCGCTGCTCCAGCAACGTCTCCATCAAACGGCTCTCGAGCACAGGGTCGAGGGCGGAGGTGGCTTCATCGAGGATCAACACAGGCGGATTGCTAATCAGAGCCCGGGCAATCGCCAAGCGCTGACGCTGACCGCCGGAGAGATTGGCACCGAACTCGCCAAGCACAGTGCGATAACCATCGGGCAACTGGCGAATGAAATCATCAGCAAGGGACAGCTGACAGGCCTCCACCACTCGCTCAAAACTGACCCCAGGATGGGCAAAGGTGAAATTGTCGAAAATTGAACGATTGAAGATGATCGACTCCTGGGGAACCAATACAACCTGGGCACGAAGACAATCCAGCGAAAGATCCTGACTGTTGAAAGGCCCGTAATGAAGGGTTCCATGATCTGGGGGATAGATCCCAGCAAGAATCTTGCTAAGGGTGCTCTTGCCACACCCGGATTCGCCCACGAGGGCCGAGGTCAAGCCACCGGGAATCATCAGGGAAAGATCCTGCAAGAGCGGGCGACGACCAGGGTGGTTGTAGGTGATGGCTTCACAACGAATGGATGCATCAGCCGGAATGGCAACATCACAACCGGAGCCACTGCCAAAAGCCTCAGCTTTACGCTCAAGCACATCACTCATGCGCCGGATCACCACATCGGCGAGTAATAACTCCTGAGTGATGCCACTGAGGGAAGCCAGAAGCCCGAGCACATTGGCACCGAAGCCATTGAACGCCAGCAACTGACCAATCGAGAGCTCCCGCGCAATCACGAAGGAACTGCCATACCAGAGCAACGCCACAGTGATCACGCTGCCTAAAGCACCGGTCAGCGTGGATTCAGTCAGTTGTAAACGCAATTCACGCCAGGCGAGGTGAGACATGCGTCCAAAATTGCTCTGGTATTCCTGCCAGGCCTGAGCGAAGGCATCACTGGTTTTCAGCACACTCGCACCACGAAACAGTTCCACCAAAAAGCCTTGGTTATCAGCAGAGCGAACAAGCAGTTCCTGGGAAGCGGCCTTCAAAGCAGGAAGAAAAACCAGACTGCAGGCAATCACCACTGAATAGCCGACCAAAGCCGCCAGGGTCAGTTGCGGGGAATAGGCCCACATGAACAGGAGCGAAATCAATGCGATACAGAACTGACTGGGTAGCCCCAGCACAACGGAACCGATCAGACTGTTCACGTGCTCGATATCTCCGATTCGGCTCACCGCCTCACCGCTACGGTGCGTTTCGAAATAGCGGAGCGGAAGCAGCAACAACTGACGGCCGTAATGCATCACCATCTGGAGCTGCAGCTTCTGGCCGAAATAGCCCACCAAGTGCCCCTGGAGTTGCCCGATCAAGGAACGAAAACCGAAGAGCAGCATCAAGCCAAGGCAAAGACTCACGAGCATGCGCTGATCACCCCGAACCAAGACGTCATCGGTGAGCAATTGCATCAGCAGTGGCAACCCCAGAGACATCAAGCCCACCACGACATTGAGCAGAAGGGCCTGAAACAACAAGCGCCGAAAGGGAACGACGTAGCGCAGCAGGACGGCAAGGGCATGGCTCGGAGCCTCAGAAGTGTCCGGTCGGCGTGCAGGATCGGGCTCCAGAAGCAACACCACGCCATCATTCCAATGCTGAAGGAAACGCTCGCGACTTAGACGGCGCAGGCCAACAGCAGGGTCGGCGATCAAGACTTCGTCATCCACAAGGCGATGGAGGACAACCCAGTGCTGACCATCCCAATGACAAATCAAAGGGAGAGGCACCTCCTGTAGTGCATCAAGAAATCGTTCAGGGGCCCTAGCGGCACGGGCCGTGAAACCAAGCTGCTCCGCACCCCGTCGTAGCCCAAGCAACGTTGTGCCGTTACTGGTCGTACCAACGGCATCGCGAATCAATCCCTGAGAAAGCGTGATCCCATGGGCTTTGGCCACCGTCGCCAGGCAGGCGGCACCGCAGTCCTCCTCATCGAATTGACGAACACAGGGATAGTTGTTCCAGTGATTGACAAACCACCGAAGCAAGAGTTTTGGGCTCCGCACGATTCAGATCATCAGCAAAATAGAAAACCCAGCTGCGGAAAAATCCACAGCTGAGCAAGGTTCAGGAAAAACTACGAATCGAGGCACGATTACGCATGAGTCCGTTAAACGAAGTCGCCGATGAACCCAATGCAGCAAATGCGATCGAGTTGGCAAAATTCGCCTGATTATTGAGAGCAACAGTGTTGTCTAGATCAATAGCAGGAGCAACGGTGGTAGCGATCCTGGGCGAGATGGTAGTCGTCGTACGAGGCGAAATATTGGTTGTGATGCGCGGCGAGATGGTAATCAACGAGCCGCCACCACCAATCACTTCGGCCTGGCAATCAGTGAGAGTTTCCATGTTTAAAAGAATAAAAGGGCGGCACGAGGCCGCCCAGTTGAACCAGAAATCAGGCGTCCTGACCGAGAAGAATCAGGCCAATGTTGCCCTGGGAGTTACCACCGGACATAGCCGAAGAACGGTTACGTGCAACAGCGCGGTCAGAACTGTAGTTCTTGCCATAGTTGACAGCAAATGCAGCCTGACGGGTGGACCGAGAAGCACCACCCCAGCGACGATCGCGACCATTGCCACCACGTTCACCACCCTGGAGGGTCTCAGCGTGGAGATCAGAAATCAGTTCAAAAGTCATTGAGAACGATCCAAAAAGGAACAAAGAAGAGGCGCGCGCCCCACACAGTCATAGGTAAAACAACCACAAGCAACTCACCCATCAACAGAAACGCAGCTAAACATCAGCAGATCAACGTCACACCAAACTGAAGATCAGATCAGCAGCCGAAACGCTGCATCGTCGCAGCGACTTAAAACCACAATTGCAAATAAGATTCAGTTGTCGAGCAAACAGCTTCAACGTTCCATGAACAACCGTATTCGCGTGCTGCAAAGACAACCAAAGAGGATCTCGATCACGCTCAGCCACAACGTTCATGATGCCCTGCTCACCCGTTCAGAAGAAGAGGGACGATCCGTTTCAAACCTCTGCGCATTTCTACTCGAAGAAGCGCTACGCGATCCGTTACGCAATGGCCAGGCCAACATGAGCTATGGCCAGGGCAATGGCCACCAACAAACCCTCGCCGGCAAACATCCACCCGGCAACAAACCCCGTTATTTCTAAACAGGCAAAAGCCCCGACTCCATCTGTCGGGGCTTTTTTGTGGCCGCACGTGACAACTTAGACCGTTGGACGCAGAACAAGCTGCCAGAGCTGACCATGACGGGAGCGAAAAAAACCAGCACATGCCAGCAGATAGTATCGCCACATCCTGAAGAAATCCTCACTCAGCCATCCTCTAAGGTGCGGCCATTGTTCCTCAAAATTCATCCACCAAGCCAACAGTGTTTGCTCATAATGCGGACCATAGTTCTCCCAACTTTGAAGATCAAACATACCTTCAAGACCCCTGGCAAGCTGCGAAGGGGAAGGGAGTCGTCCCCCAGGGAAAATATAACGGTCAATCCAGGGGTCCGCTTGATTAGAAAAAACAAAGTGTCCGATGGTCTGAAGCATAAGCAAGCCTTCTGGGTCGAGCATCTGCTTAAGAACTCGATGAAAATTACTGTGGTTAGATGGCCCCACATGCTCAAACATTCCAACCGATACAATCCGGTCGAAGCGATCAAGGCCGAGCGACGGAAGAGCTCGGTAATCAGCGAGAATCACCTCAATCGGAAGATCGGAATAATGATCACGGACATGGCAATACTGCCGCGATGAAATGGTGATTCCAGTTCCGATGACGCCGTAATGCTCGCAGGCAAACGCCAATAATCCACCCCATCCACAGCCCACATCTAACAAGCGCTGTCCCGGTTGAAGCTGCAACTTGCGGCAGATCAGATCAAGCTTGCGCTCCTGGGCCTGATCGAGATTGTCACCCTCTTGCCAGATTGCACAACTATAAATCCTGCGACGATCGAGCATTGCCGTGTAAACACGGGGATCGATATCGTAGTGAATCTGGCCAACGCGAAAGGCGCGATGAATCGCCTGGGGGTTCAATAACCATTCCTGAAAACGGATCCAGGCCTCACGTACCCCCATCAACGGACTAGCTTCCAATTGCCGTCGAGCACGCAACAACCTGGAAATCAGCTCGGGCAGATCATCACAATCCCAATCACCGGATACATAGCGTTCCCCAAGTGCAAGCCCACCACGCTGAATCAGATCCGATAAAAAAGCCTGATCATGCACATGGATGTCATGGGATCTTGCACCATCAAAGCGAACATCTGCAAGCGAAGACACCTGCTGAAGAAGAACTGGAAGTGTCATGCAGAGGACTGAAGAGCTTCATAAGAAAACCATGTTTGAAAGCATTCATTCAGCCCTTGCATCGCTTTCGCAGCAGACCACCAGCAACGCTGAATCCCCCCTCAATTCATGGCGACTATTCAATGGGAATCCTGACCGCGTCGGTCTCGATGGCCCCCGCCTTTCTTGGAATCGTGATCGTGAGTTCACCATTCACACAATGGGCCTTGACTGCTTGGAGGTCGGCATCATCCGGCAGCGTAAAGCTACGACTAAAGCTGCCGTACTGACGCTCTACCCGATGAAAGCGGGGGTGTTTCTCCTCCTTCTCTTTCTTCCTCTCACCCTGAAGTGTGAGGCGGTCTCCGGAGACCATGACCGACACATCATCACGACGCAGTCCGGGAAGATCAACCTTGAATTGATAGTTTCCATTGGCCTCATAAATGTCCACGCGTGGCCCCCATTCATTCCATGGCATGGTGGCCGTATAGGGAAACGACGGCATGGCAAGGGCTTTGTCCATGATCGCTTCGATGTCATTAAGCGGTTCCCACTTGATCAAGCTCATGACGTCACCTCAAAGAGGATGCAGTAGACCTTTTCAAGTTATGGGTACACACGAGGTCTGGAGAACGCCGTCACCGATCTGCAGTAGCAGCACAGCATGGAATCAGTCACGACAGATCCATTCCTGAGCCTCAAGCATTCGTCCCCCCGTGAAAAGATGCACCTTGGGTTCGGCGAACCCAGCGACGAGACGCTGCACCAGTTGCTGCCAAGCCTCAGCAGTGACCACGGCAAGTCGGCTTGGTTGCTGCCGGTAAGAATGAATCAGCCGTAGGTGATCGCGCAGACCACTCAAGGCCAGCCAACCATCAAACTGCCGCAGATCCACCAGCACACGCGGTCGTTCACCAGCACTGAAGAGGCGAGAGAGATCATCCTCGATCCGAAGGTATGAGCCCCGGTCGAGTGAGCCAATCAAAGTAACCGTAATCACATCACCGGCACGCTCGAGATGAATCGTTCCAAGCGATTCACTCAACCAGCGACGTGCCTCCTCAAGAGCATGGAGGGGGAATACACGCACCGGACAGGGGAGGATGAGGCCCATGGCGTGCATGGCATGACGCAGCAAGGGAAGATCCGTAACAACAGCGAGACGCTCAAAGCCATCCCAATGCCGCAAGCCGAGAGTCGCGTCATCAAAGGCCGCAGCCGCACTGAAGCGCTGGAAATCTGAATCAAACACGATCAACGCTCGCACCCGATCGTTCTCCAACAGATTCGATTCGATCGTGGGCACAACGACCGCTTGCATCTCGCTTTCACTCACCTGTCCGCTGCAACGAAAGCCCACGGTTGCTGAGGGCAGATCCTCGATCAGCTCAATCATGGAATGGTGATGACGACCGCCGAACCGTATCGGTCAATCCTGTGAGCGAACTGGCCTGCACCACACGAGAGGCAGCAATGGAGTGAGGCGTCTGCGGATCTGCTGCAAGGCTTAGAAGCGAGCCACCCCGTTTGCAGAGTGCTTGTGCATTGACCCGACAGCGCATGGCAAGCAGCAACGGTAAGTTTCATCTCGATTCACCGGCCTTTCACAATGGCGATCTCATCCCCGCCATCCACGCTGCCGACAGTCTCAATCTCTCTCCCCCCCTGCGCTGGGCAGGCGCTCCCACGGGGACGAGTAGTTTCTCCTTGATCGTTGATGACCCGGATGTCCCTGCTGGGCCTTGGGTGCACTGGGTTCTCTTCAACATTCCTGCCGATCAACGCTCGCTGACGGCCGCTCAGCCCCAATCGCTGCAACTGTCCAATGGAGCACGCCATGGCAGCTGCTGGGGAATCAACCGCTATCAGCGCATTGGTTATCAAGGTCCGTTCCCGCCCAATGGGGAGCTGCACCGTTATGTCTTTCAGATCGCTGCCCTCGATTCCCATCTGCCCTTGCCAGCAGGCAGCACGGTGTCGGCCCTGCGGACAGCCATGCAGCCCCATGTGCTCGCGGAAGCCAGCCTGACCGGTCTCTACGGCCGCAGCACCTAAAGGACACCCCTTCTTTTCAGGAAGGCTGAAGCCCAGCCGCAGGAGGCGTTGATTGGATCATCACGGTCAAACAATCGTCATGACAGCCAGTCTTCTCGACATCCAACCATGACCCCGCTGCAGCCAACGTGGGCTGGTTTCTGCTCGGATTGCTCCTACTCCAATCGTTCAGTGCGTCGTCGTCATCAAAGGGGCTGAATCGCAGGCAGACGCGACGACGACGCGGTTGCGACGCGAAGCAGTAGCGCCCCCATCCATCGGCCCATGCAGAGACCAGCCTTCCCTGAGAAACCAAGGGATTCATGCGCGTGTTGTTGCTCTATCCGCAGTTCCCGATCACTTTCTGGAGCCTGCATGGAGCGCTGGAGTTACTGGGGAGGAAGGTGCTTCTGCCACCTCTAGGTCTGATCACCGTGGCGGCACTACTGCCAGAGCGCTGGGAGTTGCGACTGGTGGACACCAACATCCGACCAGTGAGCCTCCAGGACTGGGCCTGGGCGGATCTGGTGATCGCCTCCGCCATGCTCGTGCAACGCCATCACCTGGCGCAGCTCGTTCGCAGCGCCAAGGAACACCAGCTACCGGTGGCCGTGGGTGGCCCCTTTGCCACGTCGACGCCGGATGCAGCGGAGTTAAGAGAGGCGGATTATCTGATCCTCGATGAAGGGGAAATCACGATCCCGCTGTTCTTGAAGGCCCTCGAACGAGGTCAGAAACAAGGACTATTTAAAGCGGGCGGTGAACGACCGGATGTGCAGACATCACCGATCCCACGTTTCGATCTACTCGACCAGCAGCACTACAGCCTGATGGCTGTGCAGTTCTCGAGGGGCTGCCCGTATCAATGCGAATTCTGCGACATCATTGTTCTCTACGGTCGCAAGCCTCGCACCAAGGAACCATCGCAGCTCTTGGCTGAATTCGACTGTTTATACCGCTTGGGATGGCGCGGCGAAATCTTCCTTGTTGATGACAATTTCATCGGCAACAAACGCAATGTAAAGCGGCTGCTGCCAGTGCTGCAGCACTGGCAACGCATCCACAACTGGCCCTTCAGCTTCACCACCGAAGCCTCCCTGGATCTCGCACAAGATGAGGAGCTAATGATCGCCATGGCGATGGCAGGCTTCGAGCGTGTATTTCTCGGGATTGAAACTCCCGATCAAAACAGTCTCAAACTCACACACAAAGATCAGAACACACGCCACCCCCTAGACCAGGCTGTCGTTGACATCACCGCCCATGGCCTGGAGGTGATGGCCGGATTCATCCTGGGCTTTGATGGCGAAACAAGCGGAGCCGGAGATCGCATCGTGCAGTTCATTGAACGCACCGGGATCCCCCTCGCCATGGTGGGAATCCTCATTGCGCTCCCGAACACCGCCCTGTGGGATCGACTGCAAAAGGAAGGACGGCTGCTGGAGAGCAGCGATGGATTTGATCAGGGGGTGCAGACCCACCTGCTCAACTTCCGCACGCAGCGGCCGATGCCGGAGATTGCTGGGGAGTTTCTTGAGGCCTTCTCCGCTCTCTATGACCCTCACGCCTATCTCGAGCGGGTGTATCGCTACTGTTGCGCCCTTGATGCAGGCCGACGACGCATCAGCAGCGATCAGCGTCAAGGCCGGAATTGGAATCAAGGCTCGGTGCTACTGCGTGGGCTGACCATTCTCTGCTGGCGCCAAGGGCTCCGACGCAAGACGCGCTGGCTGTTCTGGAAACGCTTGATTCAAATCAGCACACAGCATTCTCTGGTGCTGGGGGAATATCTCTGGCTCTTGATGCTCAATGAACATTTCATCTCCTATCAAGCAAGCATAAAAGATCAGGTGCAACAGCAGCTCAAACTACTTGCCACCTGACTACAGGCATCTCTGCACACAAAAAGAAGACGCCAAGGGGTGCACAGCGAATGTCCTGTCATGAAGCAACGATGAGGCAGTATCGCTTCACATGAATTTCTGAAAACAAATTACGCCGATTATCACGAGGCTCAGCCAATTCACCCATGGCCCAACAGCATCACGACGATGAGCTCAGCAAGCTGATCGCCTGGTTTGATGACCGAGACCCGGAAGCGGAAGCCTGGCTGAAAGACATGGCCGATCGCATCTTCATCCGTGCCTCCTTGGATCGGCTTTGCCAGACCCTGGAACAGCCTTCTTACCAATGGCCTGCGGAGTGAGCCGCGGCCATTGAAGGAATGCCATCACGCAATTCAACGATCGCTCCATTGCCTTGAAGCCGCGCCAGTTCCAGCGCTTGTTCCGAGCGATGCACCAGAGCATCAAACCCCTCATCATCAACATGATTCAGGGCGAGGCCAGCAACCGGCAGCATGCGATAGCCGGGGGGCGCAACTCCGAGGTCCAGGGTCGCCAACATCTGTTGAAACGTTCGAGCCAGCTCGAGACCTTCATCCGCATTGGCCAGTGGCAACAAAAGCGCAAAGCGATCGGCTTGGACGTGGGCGACAAAATCCTCGGGTCGGCAATGGCTGGCGATGGCACCGGCAACCTCCTGCAAAAACCGATCTCCCTGTTCGTGGCCACAACATCGATTGATGGCGCGGAAGTTGTTGAGGTCGAGGAGTAACAGGGCAAGAGGACGCTCTGCGTTGAGCGCGCTCTGCCACTCTTTGCGTCCCACGCGAAGCAGCTGACCCAGGGTGGGAAGACCTGTCACCGGGCAGAGCAGGTGCTGTTCATGCCGCTCCAAAGCCAGGGTGACCAGGTCAGCAAGCCAGCGCAACTGTTGCAGCTGACGATCACTGGGCTGATGGGGTGCACGATGATCTAAGACACAGAGAGTGCCGAGACGTCCTCCGGAAGGCCCCTGAAGCACTGCTGCGGCATAGAAACGCACCCCCAGGGGATGACTCACCAGCGGGTTATCCCGAAAGCGGGGATCAATCGCGGCATCGGGCACCACGAAAAGATCCGCATCAGCCTCAATCGCCATGGAACAAAAGGACAACTCGCGAGGAATGGCCTCCAAATCACAGCCGTGACCCAGCAGAGGTTTCTGCTGATCGGCCTCCACCATCGACACCATCGCAATCGGAGTCGCCATACAGCTACTGGCGAGTTTGACCAACAACGCCAAGGCTGGATCATGCTCCAAGCCCGCACGATCGAGCCGTCGCAGCTCTCGCAAACGGCGAGTTTCCCGCCCTGTTCGTACAACTGATGCACAAGCCATGTCGCACCTCCCAATCGCCCCAAATCAAAACTAGGAGCAGAGTTTCGACCGCCGAAACGGGAGAGCCCCATGCGGGGACAAGCTTCACTGAGGCTTTGCTGAGTGAACGATACCGGCGGGCCGAGACCTAAGCCGATCGGGACTGATCAAGGGACGATTCCAGCAAATACGCGGCAAGATTGCTCAGGGATCGACCTTCAAGTTGACTGCGCTCGATGAGGGCATTGAGGATTGAAAAGGGCAACGTCACCGTGAGCCGTTGACTCGAGCGAAAGGCAGCACGATCGGTCATCCGTCGATCGTCAAGGGAAGTGGCCATACAGGGCCTCATGCAGTTGATGGCCTGAGCTTGTAACTCCGAATAACCCGATCACAATCTCCCAAAACTGGGCATCCCATTAGTTGGATCGGTATAAACACTTAGGGGATCAAAAATCCCCGATCTAACAAATTCATTTTTTGCATCGTAGCAGCAGGGTCGGCCCATCCATGGGCCATTGCTTTCAATGCCCCCAGTGACTAGACCGAAGAGATCGAAGGATCTGTCCATGAAGGCACTTGTCCTTGATGACCACCGCATGGTGGGGCAAGCTCTTGCCGCTCTACTCAGGGAAGTGGCAGGGGTGCCGGTTCTCGGTGCCTGCAGCAGCGTGCAGGAATGCAGCTCGCTGATTGCTAAGCACAAACCCAACCTTCTGGTGGTGGATGTGAAGCTGAAAGGAGAAAATTATCGGGATGCTGTCGACCTGCTGCACCAACACCAACCGAAGGCGCAGCTTTTGTTCGTAACAGCTCTCGGCAACAAGTTTCGCCCCCCGGTCGAACTCCAACCGTTCACCGTTGCCGTGGTTGACAAAGCCTGCGCCTGGACGTCGTTATTGGATGCGGTCGAACAATGGCGCCGCCTTCATCAGCAACCCATCGATCAACCAACGATCAAGCAAATGCGTTTAATTGAAACACTGGCCCCGCGCGAAAGAAAACTTGTTCTGGCGCTCGGTCGCGGCATGCTCAACAAAGAAATAGCCAAGGATTTACAACTTAAAGAAGATACGATCAAGACCTATCGAAAGCAGGTTGCCTTGAAGCTAGGGGTTAGCGGTCCTCAATTGATTCGCCTGGCAACTCTCTATCGAAGCTGGTGCCTGAATGCAGGCTAAAACAAGGTAAATCGAGCAGAATTTCAGCTCCCCCGATGGTTGAAGAACAACCGAGAGCGACTCGGCCACCATTGGCTCGCGTAAAAGCCTGCACGGTTAATAAACCGAGTCCCATCCCATCGGGCTTCGAACTCATCAAAACCAGATCCTGAAGGTTTCGGGTCTTCAGTCCAGGACCGCTATCGGCAACGCTCAGGTGCACCCTTCCCTGTCTCGAGCACAAGCGCACTTCCAAATAACGATGACCAGGATCACTCTTCAACAGTGCTTCGCGAGCATTGGTTAGAAGATTACGCAAAACCATGACCATTTGAGATCGGTCCAAGTTCACCAGCAGAGGCGAAGACGGCAGATCTACACTCAAACCAATGGACTCCGAGTCTCGGATCGTCTTCATCGCAGCCAAGCAATCGCGAACGCAAGCAACCAGATCCCAAGGAGCAGGGCTGATCGAGCGTCGATGCGACAAGCGCACCATCGCCTGCACCGCCGTCTCGATCTCAACCCCAGCCTGAAACATGATCTGCAACCCAGAGCGAAGGGCATCCGGATCACTTTCGAGTGCCTCGGATTCCAGCTTGTGGAGCAGCAGACGAACTTGCAACTGCAACTGAGCGAGCGGCTGGCGCAGCTCATGGCTGAGCAGGCTCATCTGCAAACTCTGATTTAACTTGCTCTGAAGTTGATTCCGTTGAGCCTGGAGCTGGTTTTGCTGCCGCATGGTTTGTTTGCGCAGCTCCGCAATCCATACCAATCCAGTCAGCGCAAGCGGGCGCATCAGCAGATCAAAGCCGGGATACAGAACAAGCACCCCAGCATCCAGAAGAATCGCTAGCCCCGAATAAACGTAGAAACTCAACCCCACAAGCAACACTTGCAAGGGGCCGAGCAGCATGGCCCCAAGCACGACGGGCAAAAAACACCAGTCAAGCCAGGTGTGTTCATGGGTTCCCCTGGACCAATGGTTGATGAAGATGATCAAAGCCGTTGAGAGGCTCAGGGCCAGTGTCATGGCCCAGTCAGCCAGCCCATGCCCAGGACGCCAGCGGACCATCCATATCTGAGACATCAGCCCACTCGAGGTTGCGCCACCTTGAGCACTAAGCCATTAGAGCGCAATCCCAGCTTGATGGTTGAACACTTTCAGGATCAACGCGTCCGCTGCAACCCATTGCTGGGGCAGTGTGATGCTGCCTGCTTCACGCCAACCCCAGGGCCGCTTCAATCGTCGCCACCTTGAGTCGCATCCGCAGCACGGCGTCGGGATTCAGACTGAGGGAATCAATGCCCTCCCCGACGAGGAACTCGGCGATCGAAGGGTGATCACTCGGCGCCTGCCCGCAGAGACCCACCGGCTTGCCATTGCGCTTGGCCGCACGGATCAGAAGCTGCATCATCGCCAGCACCGACGGGTCGCGCTCATCAAAACAAGCGGCCATCTGTTCTGAATCACGATCGAGGCCGAGCGTCAGCTGGGTGAGATCGTTGGAGCCAATCGAAAAGCCATCGAAGCGTTGCGCTAACGCATCCGCACACATCGCATTGCTTGGCAACTCACACATCACATAGATCTGCAACCCCTCCCGCCCACGCACCAAGCCATGGCTGGCCATCTCCGCCAGCACCTGATCAGCCTCCGTCAAGCTGCGGCAGAACGGCACCATCGGGATGACATTGGTGAGACCGAGCTGAGCACGCACCCGCAGCAGCGCCTGACATTCCAGGGCGAAAGCCTCCCGAAACCCCTCGGAGCTGTAGCGCATGGCACCCCGCCACCCCAACATTGGATTCGCCTCGACGGGCTCGAAAGGACTGCCGCCAATCAGATGGCCGTATTCATTGCTCTTGAAATCCGAGAAGCGCAGCAGCACTGGCCTGGGGTAAAAGGCCGCAGCGATGCGCGCCATCCCCTCCGCCAGCTGATCCACGTAGTACGCCACCGGACTTGAGGCATCTCCGACAATCTCCGCAATTCGCTGTCGTTCCAGGGGGTCGCCAATCCGTTCCGGATGCAGCAAAGCCATCGGATGAACCCGAATGTGGTTAGCGATCACGAATTCGAGCCTTGCCAGCCCAACCCCGTCACAGGGAATCGAAGCCAGTTTGAACGCCTCCTCCGGATCGCTCACAGTCATCAGAATCTTGGTTCGAGTGACGGGGAGATTGCCCAGATCCCGTTCCTCCACGTGAAAGGGCACCTCCCCGCGATACACGCGCCCCTCCTCGCCCTCACAACAGCTGGCGGTGATCGCCTCCCCTGATTCAATCCTTGCGGTGCCATCACCCGTCCCGACAATGGCGGTGAGCCCCAACTCACGGGCCAGGATGGCCGCATGGCAGGTGCGTCCCCCACGATCCGTAATCACACCAGAGGCTCGTTTGAGGATCGGTTCCCAATCGGGGTCTGTGCGGGTGGTGATCAGCAACTCGCCGTCTTGAAAGCTCTGGATCTCCCTCGGGGAGCGAAGCACCCGGGCCTTTCCGGTGCTCACCCCAGAACCGATGGCTCGCCCGCGGCAGATCGGCTCACCACTGTCGCCATCCAAGACCCAACGGCGCAGTACTGATCCGTAATGCCTGGAGTGCACGGTTTCGGGGCGGGCCTGCAGGATGAAGAGTTCACCGCTCTCGCCATCCTTCGCCCACTCGAGGTCCATGGGAGTGGCGTGGCCAGACACCTGGCTGTAGTGGGCTTCGATCCGGCAGGCCCAGTGGCCAAGCTGAAGCACCTCCCCCTGGGATAGCGCAAAGCGATGCTGATCCTCGGGACGCACGGATTCAGATCGCACGCTGCCTTCCGGAGTGAGCACACAGCGCCGCGCTTTTGAACCGCAACGACGACTGAGGATCGCCGGGTATCCCAGCTCAAGCGTTGGCTTGAACAGCCAATACTCATCGGGATTCACATCCCCCTGCACCACCGATTCACCTAGGCCATAGGCGGCATTGAGCAACACCACATCTGGGAAGCCCGATTCGGTGTCGAGTGTGAACATCACACCCGAGCAGCCCAGGTCGGATCGGACCATGCGTTGAATGCCAATGGCTAGGGCCACACCGAGTGAGTCGAAGCCATGCATCTGCCGATAGGCAATTGCCCGATCGCTGAACAGTGAGCTGTAGCAGCGCCGGCATGCCGCCAGCAGTGCTGCCTCCCCCTGCACATTCAGAATCGTGTCCTGAAGCCCGGCGAAGGAGGCCTCGGGCAGATCCTCGGCGGTAGCGCTGGAGCGCACCGCCACCGGCGGTGAACCCATGCTGCGGTAGGCGTCACGAATGGCCCCGACCAGGGCCGCCGGAAGCGTGGTCTGCAGCACCAGGGCCCGCGCCGCTGTGCCGGCCGCCTGCAGCGCCTTGAGATCGCTGACGTCCAAGCCAGCAAGCAAGCGCCTCAGCGGATCACGCAACCGGCCCTCATCCAGAAGGAGGCGAAAGGCCTCGGTCGTGGTGGTGAAGCCACCGGGAACCCGAATCCCCTCGCTGGTCAAGGCTTGGAGCATCTCGCCAAGCGAGGCGCATTTTCCGCCCACGGCGGCAACACAGCGCAGATCGACCGACTCCAGCGGCAGCAGCAGATCCGATCTCACCACACACCGCACCCCCAGGAGTTATCGCCAGGTCGCTGGTGCCGGTGAGATGCAGCGATACGAGCCATACGACGCGGTTGATCGCGATGCCATCAGTGTGGGAAGGCCAAGCCGACAGTTCTGAAGACGAGACAACAACTGCTCCAGATCCGCTGCAGTCCGAACAGATCGAGGGAATCCCCCTAAGACCTGCGCATCCGACAAAAGCCGACCGATGCGCGACGGTGCCGTGACGATGATTCTCAATAGTGCTGGTCGCCAACCGATCCCGACACGGGCTGAGCAGCTGCATCTCGCCCGGCTGATCCAGCAGGGTGAAGCAGCAGATGCCACCCCGAAGCAACGCAAGGCCGGACAACGCGCACGCCAGCGGTTGGTGATCGGCAACATGCGTCTGGCCGTGGCGGTCGCCCGTCGATTGATGCCACGACTCAAAAGTGGTGCCAGCCTGGAATTCGCCGATCTAATCCAAGAGGCAATCATCGGCCTGAATACAGCAGCGCTCCGCTTCGATCCCGAGCGGGGTTGCAGTTTCAGCACCTACGCCGTCTGGTGGTGCCGACAATCGGTGCAGCGACTGATTCAAGTGCAAGCGTCAACGATTCGAATTCCAGCCCATGTGCAGGACATGGAGCGGCGCTGGAACTTCCGACCACCAACACAGAACCTGGAGCAGTTCTGCCAGGAATGGCAAACCAATCCGGCGAGCATGGAAATGATCCTGATGGTGGTGAATCAAGCACGCACTCGCAGTTTCGATGGTCCACACCATCCCCAAGACGCGGAGAGTGGCCTGAATCTGTCCGAACAGATTGGTGGTACGAGTGACGATCCCCTCGAGCAGATCGATCGCCGCCTGATGCTGGATCGCCTGCAAGCGGCGATGCCGGAGGAACTAGCCCTCCTGGAGCGCCACGTGGTGAAACGAGACAGCACGAAAGAGCTGGCCAAAGAACGCTCCATCAGTGCCACCGCCATGGGCCGTCAACTCCAACGGGCACGTCAACGCTTGCGCACGGTGTTGGAACGGGACACGGGCCATTAACGCTGTCTTGCCGAGGATCATTCGGCAATCAGTCCGTTCGCGTCCGGATCATGAACGCGAGGGATCAGCAGCAGTTGCGTCAGCGGTTGGACTGAGTGCTGGGGTTGCCAAACCTTCACGGAGAGCCTTCACCACACGGCTGGCGATCTGCTCAAGGGTGGGCTGCCGGCGAGACGGATCCCGCAGGCTTGCTTCCAGCACGCCTTCAAGTTGGCCGATCTCGAGCATCGAGATCCCCCGGCGGGGTGCACCGAGGATGCCGCGATAGTGGTAGGGATAGGCCCCAAATTCCTTCGCCAGCGCCTCATCCAGCACGGAAAAGCCAAAGGCCACAGCTGGAATCACTCCAGGCCCCACCCCATGGGGCGCGTAAGCGTCGTAGTGAATCTCCAAGACGTAGCCACCACGCGATGCATGGTCGTAGCCGACAGCCCAATTGGTGCGGGGATCCTGCTCGTTGCGAATCGTGCGCACGCCGGGATCATAGAAGCGGATGTTGAGGCCCTGCCGCTGGCCTTCTGCCACCACCGCCTTGGCCGTGAGCAGATTCCAATACAGCTCATCGGTGATCCCCGCTTGCATCGGCGCCGCTCCACCAAGATCCACCGCCCGCCCGGGAGTTCCCGAGCCATGCATCCGCTGGGAGTCGGCATGGCCGGCCATGACCAGGATCGGCATTTGCTTGCTGGGAACCACCGTGCCGACCCAGTTTTTGCCACGCCCGACAGCTGCGGGCATCGGCGGAACCCTCGGCACCAAGCGCTGAGGCTGCGGCGCTGGAGCACCCATGCTCTCAAGAATGTCCATCAGACCGGCCTGAACAGGGCTGATGGCGCCGAGAGCACCAGCCAACAGCAGGGCGATGGGACGCATGGGAATCATGCATGAGTGCCCCATCGTGCCGTGACGCCGTTCTTTCGTCACCTCTTTAAGTGCGTTCTCCGCGCATGCCCGGCACGCAGAGCAGCAGGAGACAGACCACACCGATCAGAGGACCGGGTGGAAGATTGAGGGGAATGGCAAGCAGAAAGCCCCCGGCACTGAGAGCCAAACCCACCAGGGAGGCCGCACAAATGGCCGCCCTCAAACTGGAGGCACGACGAAGACCCGGCAGCACCGGGGCACACAGCAGCCCAATCACGAGAATCACCCCCACAGCTGCCATCGCGCTGACAATCACTAAGGCCGTGACCAGCGCCATCGCCAGGCGCAGCACCCGCACCGGCAAACCAGAAGCCGCTGCACCTTCGGAATCGACCCCCAGATACACCAGCTGGGAGTAACGCCCCATCACCAGCGCACCCAGAGCAGAGGCTGCGACCAGAACCCTGACCAGATCCCACCAGGTCACGGTCAGCAGATCTCCGAACAGCAACGCGTCGAGATCAAGACGCAGATTCAGAAGCGGAATCAGCAGCACCCCCAGACCCAAAAAGCCAGCGAGCACGGTGTTCACCACCGCATCGTGATTGGCAATCCTTCCCCGTTGCAGGCGCTCCGCCAGCAGCGAACCAAGCAGGCCACTGATCACCCCCCCGATCGCTGGGTCAATCCCAAAAGCCACCGCCACAGCAAGCCCTGGAAGCACGGCATGGGAGATCAGGTTGGCCTGCAACTCCCGCCGTTGTGTGACCAGCAGGGTTCCTGCCGCAGGGCAGAGAACACCGATCAACAGTGTCATCAACAGGGGCAGGAACCAAATCTCCATCTCAGCCGCAGCAGTGATTACCGGGATCCACAAGCCCGCTGAGGGAGCGACGCACCGCGGCAGGGGAACCATCGGCGAGAACCCTGCCCTGCAGCACAATCACCCGGTCATAGAGGTCGAGCGCTTCCCCCCAGTCATGGCTGCTCACCAAAAGAGTGTGACCGGCGGATACGAGCTGGCGCATCAATCGCAGCAACTGATCCCTTGAGGGTGGATCGATCGCAGAACAGGGTTCATCGAGCAGCAACACCGTGGAGGGCTGTACCAGGGCACGGGCCAGGAGGGCACGTTGCTGTTGACCGCCGGACAGGGCATCCAGACGCCGTGAGGCCAGTGCCGACAATCCAACCCGCT
This sequence comes from Synechococcus sp. BS56D, assembly GCF_004332405.1. Classification (NCBI taxonomy): domain Bacteria; kingdom Bacillati; phylum Cyanobacteriota; class Cyanophyceae; order Synechococcales; family Synechococcaceae; genus Synechococcus; species Synechococcus sp. BS56D. The sequence goes on from NZ_PHQU01000003.1 coordinate 299,969, forward strand.
GCAGGGCGGCCTCACGCTCACAACAGGCCCGAGCTGGCGAGCGCAGGGCGCCGAGAGCGACAAACTCGCGCACCGTGATCGGGAAGGACCAATCGATGCGGCTGCGCTGAGGCATAAGGACAACCCGCTCTCGGCAGTCCACGATCGGAACGCCTTCGCAGTGCACGGATCCGGACCGAGCGGCGAGCTCTCCCTGCAGCACCTGCAAGAGGGTGGACTTACCGGCGCCATTGGCACCAACCAAAGCCGTCAGGGTTCCCGCCTGAAGCTTGAGGGACACGTCCTGAAGGACAACCTGCGATCCGTAGCTGACAACAAGGTCCTTTGCGACCAGTACTGCTTCAGACACGCCGGAATGCAACCGACTTCAATGGTATGAGAGCCCAGTGGAACAACCACAGGGCTCTCGAGAGTGGTCAGCTCCAGCCGTTGCCAGCCTGTTGATCGACGTAGGCCGCCACATCAGCGATATCAGTCTCACTGAGCTTGCCACCAAACGCAGGCATGGCGTTCTTGCCGTTGGTCACCTGATAGGCAATGGCGCTCTCATGGCCACTGCCGTAGTTGGCGAGATAGGCATCCAAATCAGCCTGTTGAAGAGTGCGCTGACCGTTCACCACGTTGCCACCACCGATGTGGCAGGCGGCGCAATTGGCGGAGAAGATCTGAGCACCGTGGGCAGCATCAGCTGCGAAGGTCGCAATCGGGGAGAGCAGACCGATCAACAGGGCGAAAACAGCACCAACAAGAATGCGCATGATCAATCAAAAATCGAGCCAATACTGCAGCCTTAAGGCCCACCCTGCGCAGGGAGCCAGGATGGTGTGATCAATCGTCACTCCCACGATGCCCCTCGACGCCGACGCCAAGAAAACCCTGCTGCGCAAGATCCCCCACGGACTGTTCATCTGCGGCGTCGCCGAGGGCGACACGATCAATGGCTTCACGGCCAGCTGGGTCACCCAGGGCTCATTCGAGCCGCCGCTCGTTGTGATGGCAGTGCGAGCCGACAGCACCAGCAACGGCATGATTCAACGCACGGGACGGTTCTCCCTCAACGTGCTCGCGGCCAACCAAAAAGACCTGGCGGCTGTGTTTTTCAAGCCTCAGCAAGGGGTGGGTGGTCGCTTCGAAGCCGCAGCGTTCAGCCTGGGGGAGCTGGGTCTGCCGATCCTCAGTGATGCCCTTGGCGCGGTGGAGTGCGAGCTGGTGGGTCAAGTGGCCCATGGCGACCACACCGTCTTCGTCGGCGAGGTCAAAACAGCCATGCTTCACCGCGATGGCGAGGCTCTGGAACTCAGCAGCACCGGCTGGAACTACGGCGGCTGAGCGGGTTCAACGCTCGCCGGTCGCCCGCACCAAGCCCATCCAAAGCGCCATGCAGTGAGAACGATTATCATTTCGCAGACCGACAGTCTGACTTGCTGTGGCTCTTTCTGTTCTTTCGGGCCTGCTGCTCGCCTCGGCGCCAATCACCCCAATCGTGGTGGCGGCTGACGGGGTGCTGTGCGACATCACCCGCACCCTGGCCGGCAAGTCCGCGAAGGTGGAGTGCTTAATCCCCCCAGGCGCTGACCCTCACACCCTGGCCCTTCGCCCAACGGATCGGCGAGCGCTCCAACAGGCCCGCCTGGTCCTGATCAACGGATACAACCTCACACCAGCACTGAAGCGGATCGCAACCAGCGCTCCTGTGGTTGCCGTTGCCGAACGGGCCGTTCCAAAGGCCAGCACCGCTGATCCCCACGTGTGGCACGACCCCAACCAGGCCAGTGCCATGGTTGCCACTGGCGCCCAAGCCTTGACCCCGATCGTTAGCCCCCAGGAGCGCGCGGCCCTCAACCGCCGACGCGTGGCGATGACCAGCGTGCTCCAGGCACTTCAGCAATGGACGGGTCGTCAGATCGAAAGCGTTCCCAAACCCCAGCGGGTGCTGGTGACGGAGCACCGTGCCTTCTCCGCCTTTGGCCGCCGCTATGGGGTCAGAGAACTTCCAGTGATCGACTCGTATGCCACCGGCGGCATTCTTCGACCCGCCAGCCTGCGGGCGATCACGGAGGCGATTCGGCAATCAGGCAGCAAAGCCATCTTTGCCGAAGCACTTCCGCCCTCTAAAACACTGCGTCGCATCAGCCGAAGCAGCGGTCTACCGATCGCCAAACAAGCACTGTTTGCCGATGGACAGGCCCCTGGGAAAAGTCTCATCCAGACGGCAACAAGCAACGTCTGCACGTTTGTGCTCGCCCAGGGCGGTCGCTGCAATCAGCAGGCTGCAGCAGAACTGCAAACACGCTGGGCTGCCATTCGCTGAGCGTTTTCCACATCTCAATCACCAGTTTTATGACCATGAGATCCCTACAACAATGCAGCCTAAAAGCAGCCTCCGCCCTCGTGGCACTTCTTGGAGGGACTGGCTTGTGTCATCCAGTCATGGCCCACGGTGGAGCAGGAGGAGATGAGCCACTGGCCGCTGGCGAATTCCGATCAATTCCAACAATTACAATCGAAGGACATGGTGGTTTTGAAAACAATTTAGAAGGACAGCCGCAGCACTATGCGATCGACGGCATGTTCGGCGTTGTTCTTGAGTGGGGACTAGCAAACAAAGGCAGTTTTGCCATTGAGGCACAACTTGGACCGACCTTTGTTTGGGGAGAAGCTGAACATTTTTACGGACGCGTGCATGTTGAATCCGAAAGCCATGCTCACGAAGAACATGCGTCAGAACACAAACATGACGACCATGAAGAGCACGCGTCAGAACACGAACATGACGACCATGACAATCACGCTCATGCCCATGGATCAGGCGCACCTTTTCGTCGAACTGATATCAAGGGATTTGTCCAGGCGCGTTATCAGCCCAATGATCGCCTGGCGTTGTCGGTGGCCTGGGAGCCTTATTACGTCACGGGTGCTGAAGGAGAAGATTTTGGCATTGGCCTGAAGAATGAACTTGGCGCTGAAGTGGTCTATGCCTTCGGCGATGGTGATGTGAACTTTGCTCTAGGCGATGGCCTCGAGTCTGTCATTGACGGTGTATTTGTTTCAGTCGAAAATAGAAGTGGCTGGGAATCTGATGGCACCTTTATTGGCAATTACACCGATCCATGGCTTGGCTTTGGTTTTAACATTGATCTGCTCAATATCACCTTTTCTGGTGGTCCGCGCTTTTACACGCCTGGAAGTTATTCCGGCTTGTCACAGCGTACCGACTGGGGTGGAGAGATCGAGTTGGAATATCCCATTGCAGACAATGTGGTGCTGTTTGCCCACTGGGAACCCGTCTACACCACGGAAGGCGGCCAGGGCTGGGGCGTTGGCTGGCAGCACCATGTCGGAACAGGGCTCAGCTTGTTGTTCTAAGGACAGCCTGGTTCATGTCGCTGTGCCATTGGTTGCCCGGCCCTGTCACTTTCTGGCTGGGCTCGAGCTGCCCCAGGGGCGTTTCGGAGCCCTGCTCAGCGGCGGCTGGATCCCGCTGCTCAACGCCCTGGTGGCCATCAAGGTCACCCTCGGCTCCTGGGCAATGATCCAGCGACTGGTCAGGCATCGCGGCTTGCCTTAGGGCAGCCAGCGGGCAAGCGCCACCGGTTGATCGAGCACAGTGAGCTGGAGCCCCGCAAGGCTGATCAAGGCCGGTTGAGCCACCCCCTCCACTCCCTTGCGCAGGGTGAGCAACAGCTGTTGCCCCAACGGATCAAAACCGAGGGATGTTCCGCTCTCCAGCGACCACGGAGCCAGGGAACGCCGGCCCGTCACTTGGCCCTGCTGATCGAGCTGCAGCAAGGTATCCGAACTCATCACGCCCCCTTCTCGCAGCACCATCCAGATGCGTGTGCCCATCGCATCACAACTGGCCGCCATCACCGCTTGCTCCCCCAACCAGAGCTGGCGGGGAGCCTGAGACGGAATCACCAACTCCAGGGAACGCCGGTAGTCGGGCCAGTGACGCACTAACACCGCCCGTCTGGCCCCACTGCAGAAGGCGCGCAGATCCCTGCTGCCTGGCAGGAGCTGCTGCCGCCGCTCCGTGCCACCATCCGCCGACAGCAACGCCTCCAACGAAGCCAGGGCAAGACCGTTGTCGGTCGGGAGGACCACGGCCCCACCACTCGGCAGGAGCTGCATCGTGCCCGACGGTTTGACATCGAGCAATCGACGACGACCCTTCCGTTCCAACAGAGTGATCTGATCACTGCCAGGCTCTTGACCACCGGTCTGAATGAGTAGATCTCCCTGACGGTCGGCGCTCAGGTGCACAAACATCTGGGCAGGGGCTGTGAGCGGAAATGCCTGCTCCCGCTCCGGAAACGACGGACGCTTCAGGGCCGGCACCAATGCGCGGGACTTCAACCGTTGCAACCAACCTCGCTGATAGCCCTGAGCATCAGCACTGACATAGGCCACGCCAGCGCCTTGGCCAATGGGCTCCACCTGCAGGATGCGCGGATGCAAGCCGCTGAGGGGCACCCAGGTGCCGTCATGGCGACGCAACCGCAGTTGTTCCCCCTGGGGCGTGCGGGCCACCACCAGCAGATGGGGGCGTGGATCCCACCACCACGTCGTTTTGCGCAGGGGAAGACCGCGGTTGTCTTCACCGCCCAACTCGAGCAGCAAGGGTTGACGCAGCGGCTGCTTCAGATCAAGCAGCAACCGGAACAACCGTTGCTCTCCCTGAAAGCGATGGGGGCGATCGGGCTGCATCCGACTGCGCTGCACAACAGACGTCATGCGCATCGGACGACTGAACCGCAGGTCGAGCGCAGCGGCAGCGGAATGCACCGGCGCCGGTGCGATGCTCTCGAGATGAGGCGGTTGACGCAGCAGGATCTGCTGCTGGACGATCGCCAACCCGCCGGAAGCGATCAGCAGCAGGAACAGCGCCTGCCTCATGGCTCGAGGGGCCGGTCCGGTCGCGGGATCGGCTTGATCCTCTCCGGCACCACCACCGGTCTCTGTCGACCTTCCACGTTCTTCACCGTCATGGTGCCTTCAATTTCCAGCCACTGATTCACCGCTGGCGCCACCCCACCGGGCCAGGCCACATCCAAGCCGGCTGGTGTGGCATCAGCAAGACAACAGCGCACCAGCAAACGCGCCAGCTGGGGCGGCTCCCCGGCACGCTCCAGAACGAATCCACTGATCCGCACCGGTGACCCATCATGCAGAGCGGGATCAGGCTGACTGCGCAGCAAGCGCACCCACTCGGTGAGGCTGCGTTGCTCAGGGGGCAGATGGAACATCAGGGACGGGCCCTCGGGCAGCGCCGTAGGCCGGGTGGCCGCCAGGTCACTGAAGGAGGGTGCCGGTGGAAAGGCCAGCACCGCAGCTGCCGCCCCAGCGCTCAACAACCAGTGCCAGGGCACAACTCCACTCGCTCGCGAGCGCAGGGCCTGAGGTCGGCGCCGCCGCCCGATGGGCAGCCACCAGAGAACGGCAAGGGCGAGCAACAGAGCGCCGGCAAGGTTGACCAGAGGGTGAAACGCCTCCCTGAGGAGTAGAGAGAGACGACCGGACCAACCGCTCCAAAGCAACAGCCACCCCCAGAGCGCCAAAAGCAGTGAAGGAGCCATCGCTGCCACCCCCCTCACAAAAGCAGCAGATTGACCCATTGCCCCATCAAAAGCACGACCATCGCAGCCGCCAATGCCGTCATTGCAATCGCCCGGGGCTTGAGCACCACCGTGAACAATCCAGCGAGCTTGAGATCCACCACCGGACCGAGAAGCAGAAAGGCGAGCAGGGCCCCAGGCGTGACCTGGGCCGCGAATCCCAAGGCCAGAAAAGCATCGACACTGGAGCACACCGAAATCACGACCGCCATCACCATCAGGGCGAAGATCGAGAGCGTCGGCGCTTCCCCAACCGCCAGCAGCCAGCTTCTGGGCAGGAAGGTCTGCACGCTGGCAGCGATCGCGCAACCCACAATCAACAAGGTGAGCAGATCAAGGAACTCACGGCTGCTGTGAGCTAACAACTCGCCAGGATCCAGCTGAGTCGGTGCCGGCGATGGCAGCGGCGCTTCGCGGACGTGAACACCAACCAAGCCACTGCGGCGCTCTAGCAGGCCGACCTGCGCAAGAGGCTGCGTCATCCGCCTCTCCTCAAGCAGGGCCTCGGCTAGCAGATCGTGCTCGGGCACCGGCCGCAACACGAAGGTGAGCGCCATCGCGATCAGGAAGGCACCACAGGGCCTGGCGATCAGGAGCCATGGTTGGTCTGGAAACGCCGCCCAGGTGCTGGCGATCACGATCGGATTCAGCACCGGGGCAGCAAACAAAAAACCGAAGCCGGTGCCCAAGGGTGCACCGCTAGCGATCAACCGCCTGGCGACAGGAACATTGCCGCATTCACACGCCGGCAGAGCAAACCCCATCAGGGCTCCCACCACTGGCGCCAGCAGGGGGTTGCGGGGCAGCAAGCGGATCCAACCGGTCTGAGGCAACAACCAGCGGGCTAGAGCAGAAATAGCGACGCCTAACAATAAAAACGGCAAAGCTTCCAGCAACAAGCCCTGAAAGATCGCCCAGGCGGTGGACAGAGCGACCATCAGGCCGCCTCATCGAACTCAGCTCCAGCCGTTGCTCGCCTGCTCCTCCACATAGGCCGCGACATCGGAGATCTGATTCTCTGTGAGCGTATCGATGAAGGCGGGCATCGCGTTGCGGCCGTAGGTCACCTGGGCAACGATGGCGCTCTCATGACCATTGGAGTATTGGGCCAGGTAGCTCTGGAGATCCGCCTGTTTCAAGGTGCGCTCGCCGTTGACGATGTTGCCGCCGCCGGCATGACAGGCGGCACAGTTGGCGGAAAACACCTTGGCCCCCAGGGCGGAATCCGCCGCTGAGGCGCTCAGGGGAGCAAACAAACCGATGCAGAGAGCAAGGACAAAGGAGAGAAGGAGACGCATGAGCAGCCCAGTGACGATGTCGACAATGTTGGCTCTGTTGCCGAGCCGCTCCAAGCAAAAGTCGAACGATGGCATCGATTTGTCACCAAGCCGACATCACACCCTGCAGACAGAGCGGTTGGCTCTCCTTAAGGTCCAGAGATGAACTGCCATGCGAACCGATCCATGGGTCGACGCTGCCTGCACCTGCTGATCGGGATGGTTTGCACGCTGATGCTCTGGCTGCAGCCGGCCGCAGCCAACGCCTGCGTGCCGGGCCTCGATTGGGGAATGGAACGCTCCCACCTGGAAGAGCGACTGGGAGTTGCGCTCACAGAGGCGAGTGATCGCACGCTTGAGGCCCATGGTTTGACCATCGGAGCGATTCCCGTCAAGCGCCTGCGTCTCCAGCTAGGTGATCAAGGGCTCAAGCAGCTCGCCTATGAGCTGGAGCCGGATGCCATGACGGAAGTGCTGGCTGGCCTGCGCTCCCGCTATGGAGCCCCGGTCAGCACCACCGTGGACACGGAAGGGAAGGCACTACAACAGGCGTGGGTCTGGAACACTGGCACCGACTGCATCACGGCGGTGCGAGCAGGAGACGATGCCTTCCTGCTCAGCTACCGGCCGAGTCGACTCAATCCAGCCCTGCTCTGACCTTGCTCTTCAACGCGATCAGGCGCTGATCACCACCGGCAACAGCAGCAAGCCACCGCCGAGAACCACAAACATCGCACCGGCGCGACGCAGAAGAGGAGCGGAAACGCGTTGCATCAACACGGTGGTGACACCCACCACCAGGGCTGATGCGAGCAGGGCACCCGCCCACCAGAGCAGGCTGCCCTGATCACGGGGGGCTTCCAAGCCATGGAGCATGGCGTGGATCGCGATGCCACCAGAAACCAACGGACCCGCCACGTCCGCAAGACGGGCGGGCGCCAAAAGCACCAGCCCCACCGCAGCGATCGCCAGGGAGGCGAGGATTTCAGCGGCAGGAACCGCTAAACCACCAAACCCGACCACGGCACCCAGCAGGGCACCAACCAGGGCCCAGAGCACAAGGCGCGTGGAGAGGGCAGCAGCAACGGTGCCGACCGCCACCAGCATGACCAGGTGATCGAGTCCCAGCAGCGGGTGAGCGACACCGGCGATCAGACCACCGGAGGCTTCGCCGTGGGCCTGGGCAGAGGGAGACGCAACCAGGGAGACCAGGGCGGCGGTCAGTCCGACCGGCAGGAGCAGGCGGCGCTTATTGAGAAGAACCATGGGAGAAGCAGACGAAAACAACGCGGTCACGTCAGGCCACGAGGGCCGTCCAGGCAAAAGCGGCACCGATGCCAATCCAGATGCCGGCAGCCAGACGTCGACCGTTCTCTCCGATGGCGGCGATCCAGCGCCTCGAGCCGAGGCAAACGGCGAGCAGCAACGCAGCCTGCCCCAGAAACAGGCCGAAGAAATAGGCGAACAGCGGTGTGGCCTCAGCACCCACGACCATGCCCCCGAGCAGATAACCGTGACAACCCATCACGGGCAGGAGCAAAACGCTGGGCAGGCAGCCAAGGGCGATCAGTCCTTCGAGGGCAAGGCTGAGTGCCACCAGTGCTTCCGCCATCGGCTGCAGATTGCTGGCGAGAGGCAGGGCCAGAGAAAGCGAAGCCCCCAAGAGACCCATGGCCAGCAGAGGCAGCACCCAGGCCACAGGACGCCGGAGTCCGATGAAGCCGATCGCCAGCAGGAAGAGCAGATGGTCGGGACCCAGCAAGGGGTGACCGATACCGCTCATCAGTCCCTGCCAGGCATTGAGATCGGACCCCTCAGGCATGCCAAAGGGATGATGGGCGAGAGCAGGGGCAGCCAAGCTCAATAGCAACAGGGCACTGCCCCCGATCAGACCGATACCGCGGGAGGCACCGGAGAAGCGGGAAAGGTTCAAGTCGATCCTCGTCGATGGAAACCCCGGCGGGCGTTCTGACTGCCATCAGGGCCGGAGCTCCGATGGTTCACAGCTGCGGGACAGCGATGGATTGACACCATCTTTCCCCGTTACCTCCGGTGGCTGATCCCCACCGGAACCGAGACACCCTGTTCTAGCTCAAGGCTCAATGGGCGGAATGGGCAGCACCGCCATGATTGTGTCCACTGCAGGGCATCCACTTGCTCCCCATGGCGTGAGCCCCCTTGCAGTTGAACAGAGGAGCGGCGGCCTCTGCTTCTGCCTTGGTGTCGTAAAGGGCCTTAAGCGGCTGCTTAGGGGTGGTGGATGGCTTCGCCGCTGGAGCTTCACCAGCGCTGATCATGGTGCCGGTGTGGTCATCGCCAGGCACGTGATGGGCACGGACCGCAAGGGAACTGAGCAGGAGACCACCACCGAGCAGCAAAGTCAGAGATGAACGACGCAGGACAGAGACCATGGGAACGCGCAGACAGAGCTGATGGAGCTCATTCTGAAGGCCGGTGGCGCCTATGGACTATTGCCGGACACCCCAGCACGCTGACGAAGGATTCCATGGGCTGGGGCAAACAGGAAGGCGACAAGAAACAGGCCGGTCTGAACCAGAACAATGCATCCAGCCGTTGAACTGTCGCTCCAGTAGCTCAGAAACACACCCGCCAAACTCGAGAGCACACTGCTGCCCACCGCCAACCAGGTCATGCGGTCGAAGCGATCCGTGAGTAGATAAGCCGTCGCTCCAGGGGTCACGAGCATGGCCACCACAAGGATGATGCCAACGGTCTGTAAGCCGGCCACAGCTGCCAACGACAGGATCGAGAGCAGCAGGTAGTGCAGCAAGCCCGTGTTGATCCCGATTGAGCGGGCATGGGTGGGATCGAAACAGAACAGCAGCAGATCCCGTCGCAAGAGCAGCAGGACCGCGCAGACCACGGACGAGATGAGCAGGGTCTGCTGAATGTCAGCGGCAGAGATGCCGAGCACGTTGCCGAAAAGAATGTGGGTGAGGTCGATATTGCTGCGGGTCTTGGACACGAGCACCAGCCCAAGCGCAAAGAAACCGGTGAAGACAAGACCGATCACCGTGTCTTCCTTGATGCGTGACTTCTGTTTCACGAACCCGATCGCGGCCACGGAGCCCACGCCAAACACGAACGCCCCTAGGGAGAAGGGAAGTCCGAGCGCGTAGGCGAGCACCACCCCAGGCAGCACCGCATGGGAGACGGCATCACCCATCAGTGCCCAACCCTTCAGGGTCATGTAACAGGAGAGCAGACCGCAGACGGCACCGACGAGGGCACTCACCAGCAGAGCCCGCACCATGAAGTCATGACGAAGGGGTTCCAGCAACCAATCCATCAATCAGAAGATCCCGAGCGTCTTCTTCTTGCAATAACCGGCTCCGATGTTCATCCAACCGGATGGGCAAGCTTGGCCGTTGGTCGGCGTGACCTCGTAGTAAACCGGTGAAACGCAGGTGCTGCCAAGGGTGTTGACATAACCAAGGGGGCACTGGTCATGGCCAGGCGCTTTGGGGATTTCTTTTTGAGCCAGAGCGGGCCCCGCCGGGATCAAGGTCAGTGCTACGCCAATGGGCAGGCCAAGTTGAGGAAGGCGCATGACGGAAGCTCACTGTTCGATGAGATCGCAAGAACCCTAAACCGATCCGACCGCTGCAAAAAACAGCACGCATGCCGGTGATCAGTCGTCAGGAAGCGTCTCCGAACTATTCCCTGTCAGCAGATCCGGGGGGAGCCCGCCGAAGGCAAGGGACAGGTTCTCCGGAGTGAACACCTCCGAGGTCTCGCCATAGGCCAGCACGGTCTTGTTGATCAGCACCACCAGATCACAGAAGTCGCGGACATGGCTGAGGTCATGGGTGGAGATCAGGATGGTGCGCCCCTCGCGGCGGAACTGAAGAAACAGCTCCGCCATCAGCTTCTCGGTGCGGACATCCACCCCGTTGAAGGGCTCATCAAGTAACAGCACCGAGGCCCCCTGGGCGATGGCCCGGGCCAAAAACGCACGCTTGCGCTGACCACCAGAGAGGGCACCGATCGGCCGGTGGCGCAGATCGAGCAAGTCAACCCGGCTCAGGGCCTCACGCACCGCCACCCGATCGGCCTGGCTGGGAATGCGCAGCAGGTTCATGGCGCCATAACGGCCCATCATCACCACATCCCACACCGACACGGGGAAGGCACAGTCGACCCCCTCGCTCTGGGGCACGTAGGCCACCGCCTGCTCCCGCTGGGCTTCGCTCACCCTCAGGCCATTGATCCGGATCCGCCCCCGACTCGGCCGCAGAAAACCCGTCAGCGCCTTGAACAGGGTGGATTTACCCGCACCATTCATGCCCACGAGGCCGCAAATGCAGCCAGGGGGCAAATGCAGCGATGCGTCAAAGAGAGCAACGTTGCCGTTGTATTCCACGCAGAGCTGGTCGGCGTCGATGCGATTGGAACCCACCGGTAGGCCCCCTACCTCTCAAGGGTCCATCTTGGCAGGATTCAGTCCTTCGATTAGCAGTCTCACGTTGTGGCGTTGCAGATCGATCAGGCTGCCGGCAGGGCCATCGGGCTCGGAGAGTGAATCCACATAAAAGCTGCCACCAAAACGGGCTCCGCTGGCCCGGGCCACCTCCCGTTGAGCCTTATCGCTCACGGTGGTTTCACAGAACACTGCCGGCACCTGCCGCGCACGCACGGTCTCGATCAACTGCACCATGCGACGGGGGGTGATCTGACTCTCGGCATTGACGGGCCATAGGTAGGCTTCTTCGAGGCCATAGTCGCGGGCGAGGTAGCTGAACGCACCCTCACAGGTGACCAAAACCCGTTGATGGGCGGGAATCCCGGCCAGGGCCTGACCGAGCTCTTGATCCAGTGCTTGCAGGCGTTGCTTGTAGGCCGCTCCGTTCTGCTGAAACGTGGAGCGTCCAGCGGGATCGAGGTTGCTGAAAGCCTCCACCAGGCGATCCACATACACCTGGGCTCGCTTCGGTGACATCCAGGCATGGGGGTTGGGCTTGCCCGCGTAGGCATCCGCCTCGATGAGGATCGGCTCCATCCCTTTGGACAGCGTCACGGTGGGCACATCTCCCGCCGCAGCGATGTAGCGCTGGGCCCAGCGCTCGAGGCCGAGTCCATTCTCCACGATCAGATCGGCCCTGGAGGCCCGCTCGATGTCGCTGGGAGTGGGCTCATAGCCATGGATCTCGGCGCCGATCCGAGTAATGGACTGCACATCCAGTCGATCCCCTGCAACCTGTCGAGCCAGATCGGCCAGCACGGTGAAGGTGGTGAGCACCCGGGGGCGACGTGCAAGGCCATCCGGCTGCCGCCTCAGGTCCGCCCTGCGATCAGGAGAGCACGCCGACAACAAAGCAACACCGAGGAGACCAACCGCCAAGCAAGAGGCAAAACGGCACGTTGTTAACGCAAATTTGTAACGCAAGCGTGTCACCGAAGCCTCCGCCGCCTCCATCTTGGGCGCATCCATTGAATCAACGCTAAAGAAGGTGCTACCGGCGAATCGTTCCTTACTTGCTTGCAACGATGAACAGCGAATCCCAGATTTGGCCGGTGGTGATGGTGTCAGCCTCCATCGTGCTTCTGCTGATGATCCTGTCCCTCACCAGCACCGGCACCGGAGAGGTGGTGGGCGTGGGCTGAAGCTCCATCGCCCTATCCGTCAGGAGCGCTCCATCTCCCGAGCAATCTCCTCTTCGCTGAACTCCCGATCTGGATGACTGGCACTCCATCCCTGGATCAACAGCGAGATCCCCCAAAAAGCGATGGGATAAATCGGCCAGAAAGATCCACGACCGCTGCCCAGCCAAACGAGCACAAGGATGGCGTTGACGATCACATAGAGACGCAGCTGGTGTTTGAGACTGCGCTTTCGTCGCAGCGCCTGAAGAGCGCGCTGACGAGCCGCTTCATCAACCATCGAGTTCCATGAGGACACATCGATAGTGATAGCCATACAAATCGAAATCGAGCATCGAGCCAAAAAAAAGCTCCACCAACGGCAGAGCTCCAGGAGACGCATTCACCAACAGGAGCATCGCTGAGCTTCGCCATCAGAGACGTAGCAATGGCTGCCAATCACAACAGCTTCATCAGGTGCAGAATTGGCCCACAGGTGAGCTCAACGATGGCAGCCAGACATGAGCACGTCTGAACACGGCACGTCCTTGTTGTCAGCCATTGGGTTGCAGTGCTCCCATCAAGCTCGCCCGCTGTGGAGCCACCTCGACCTCAACCTCAAGCCCGGCGATCGCCTTGGCTTGGTTGCCCCCTCCGGCGCCGGCAAGACGTTGTTGTTGCGCGCACTGGCCCAGCTCGATCCCCTTCAAACGGGTGAACTGCGCTGCCAAGGCCGCAGAGCAGAGGAGATCAGCATGCCGCGGTGGCGCTCGACGGTGATGCTGGTGCCCCAGCGCTGTGCCGTGATGCCCGGATCGGTCGAGCAAAACCTGCGATCACCGCTCCAATGGCAAGAACATCGACAACGACACCCATGGGATCGAAACAGGGTGCTGGACTGGCTAGAGCAGCTCGGCCGACCTGCCGAGTTTCTCGACTGGGATGCAGAACAGCTTTCAGGCGGCGAACTGCAAGTGCTGAATCTGATCCGAGCCCTGCAACTGGATCCTGCGATCCTGCTGCTCGATGAATGCAGCGCATCCCTCGACCATGCCACGACGCTCGCCCTGGAGGCTTTGCTCGAGCAGTGGCTTCAAGCGGGAAGCAGAGCCTGCGTCCTCACAAGTCACGATTCAGGACAAATCCAACGCTTTTGCAATCGGGTACTGGAGCTGCCATGAGCCCTGGAGCCCTGCCGATCAGCAACCTGCAGCTCGCAGGAGCCGCCGCCCTGATCCTGATCAACATCGGCCTGTCATCGGTGTTGAAGCTTGGCCTGGGCCGGCCGCTCCTCCTGGCATCGCTCCGGATGGTGGTGCAACTGCTCCTGATCGGTCAAGTACTGCAGTGGCTGTTTCAGCAACAGAACCCCGGTCTGATCCTGGCGCTGTCACTGCTGATGGCCCTGATCGCCAGCCTCTCTGCCGTGCAGCGCACTCGCCATCGTTTCTCCGGCGTCTACTGGCAGAGCTTTCTGAGCACGACCGCAGCCGCCGCGCTGGTTACCGGAGTGGCAATGAACGGCATCATCCAAGTGAGGCCCTGGAGCACGGCTCAATACTGGATTCCACTGCTGGGCATGGTGCTCGGCAACATCCTCAACGCGATTTCACTAGGCCTCGACACCCTGATGGAACGCATGCTCAGTCAACGAAACAGCCTGGAGTGCTGGCTCGCCTTGGGGGCAACCCGATGGGAGGCCTGCCGTCCGATCGTGCGTGAGGCCATTCGCGTCGCAATGATTCCCACCATCAATTCCATGATGGTGATGGGCCTAGTGAGCCTGCCAGGAATGATGACCGGCCAGATCCTGGAGGGTGCATCCCCGGCCAATGCAGTGCGCTACCAGATCGTGATTCTGTTCATGATCGCCTCAGCAACAGCCCTTGGTGTAACCAGCATTGTTGCACTTGCCTATCGACAACTCACCAGCCAACAACATCAACTCAGGCTGGACAGATTGATCCGCACCTCAACAACAAGTCGCCCTTAGTCTAGTGAAGCGGATGATTCATCCGATAGCCAGCCATCGTCATTCCAATCATCAGCAAAACAAGAGAAAGTGAACCCAACCAATCGACATGATTCATGCAAACCTCCATACCCCTTTCCCTCATTAGAAGCCAGTCAGACAAGCGGCACAAGGGCGAGCGGGGTATTCAGGATGAATCTTTACAAACTTCTGCAAGAACACATTCCTTCCAAGGCTCGCTGTCAACGAAATAGAAAAATTTGCACCCACATAACATCACAAAATCAGCCGACACCCAAACCGTCCACAGCCAACTGGCACAGTGCCAGCCAGGGCGTCACAGTCGGACCGTGAGGAGTGCTTAACCGCACCGGAGTCGAAACAAGGTCAGACGTCCGGAACGGAAGCGCATTGGAGCCCTGCCTTTGGCGGGGCTTTTTTATGAAATGGGCGCATCCGCTACGCCCGCTCAACGCAGAGCTCGATTCCATGCAACAAGTCATGGCGCGAGCATGCGTGCCCTCTCCATTCAACTCCTGATCCTCGTCCGCCTCGCGTGCAACGACGGCCTTTTTCTGGAACAGCGCCGCATGCCCCAACGCACTCGCGCCCGGGAAGTGCACGCCGCCATCCAGCGAACCTGGCGCCGAGGCGGACGCCCAGCCCAGCCAGTGGCGCAACCGTCCACGCCAGATCTGGGGGCAAGGGCGGCCCTCGCCTGAGCGAGTCCAAAAACACCGACGCGATCGCTGCTCACAAGGCGCTCATCACACCAGATCTGGTACTTGCGCGAGGCCACACACCAGGTCTATTGGTAGATCAGGTGGATGGCAAGACGCGACATTCGCTCTAGCGTCCACTTCAGGGTCGGGTGATGGGGCACATCACCGACTGAGGTCACCCCCGGCTGAAACCGGGGGATTTTTATGCACCGCAGGGTTGCCTTAGCTATCGACAGGGGAACTGCGGCCCTTGTTGTTGTGAGCATCCAGCCTGGGCGTGCGCTCCCCAAGGACTTGCGCACTCGCTTGGCCACCGCAGGGTTGCCCTGCCTGATGACCGTGGCTCGGCTGCACGGCACCCCTTCAACTCGAGCCCTCAGGGCGATTGAGGGCATCCGCGATCACCTGCTGATGACCAGCAACATGGAGTTGAGCGCGCTCCCCAGCCTGGAGCCGGAGGCCATGGCGGCAGGCATCACCAGCATTGATGCAGATCCGGAATGGCGGGAACGCATTTTGCGCGGCATGACCCTGGTGGCGATGTTCGACGGAGAACCAAGCCGCGAGGCTCTCGAGCTGCTGGAACGCACAGCCAAAGCCTTCCGGGTTGATGCCGCTCCAGTGATCAGCTACCGGCATGTGATGCACGACCGGCAAGCCTTGGTGCGCCTGGACCTGGTACGCCGAAGCTTCGTGCGCGATGCCGCACGGGCCACATTGCGCGATGGAGGCCTGCCGATGCTCGCGGCAACCTTGAAGGTGCTGAGCGGCCATCGCGACGACTCGACCCTTAAGCGATTCCAAAGCCTGAACGACTACCCCTCCGGAAGCTTTGGCAAGGCCTATGCCGACTTCATCCGTATCAACCAGTTCAGCTTCCCCGGGGATGTGGGCGGACCGCCGGTGCCCGTGTTCCGTCACGATTGCTGTCATGTGCTGGGCGGATACGGCACCACGGCAGCAGAAGAAGGTGGGGTGGTGGGATTCCAGGCCGGCTTCGAGCGCCTGGATCCCTTCGACGTGCTGATGTTCGCCATGGCGGAATTCGAGCTGGGGATCGGCGCCTCGCCTTTCATCCCTGGTGAATTCGGCCAACTAGACCCTGATCGAGTCTTCGCTGGGCTTGAGCACGGCAGTCATGTGAAGACCGATCTGATCCGTGACATCGACCCCTGGGATCATTTCGCCGATCCTCTCGAGATGGTGCGCGAGCGCTTCGCCATCCCAGCTCGAGGCCGTGATCCTGAGTATCCGCAGACCTGTGGTGCCTCTAGCCAGGATTGAGCTCTGAACTGGGCTTGCCCTGACGATTGCGATCGCGGCGGCACCGCTCTGAGCAGTAGCGCACTTCATCCCAAACATCCTTCCACTT
The DNA here is from genome assembly GCF_004332405.1 of Synechococcus sp. BS56D. NCBI lineage: Bacteria > Bacillati > Cyanobacteriota > Cyanophyceae > Synechococcales > Synechococcaceae > Synechococcus > Synechococcus sp. BS56D. The sequence continues at coordinate 316,528 of NZ_PHQU01000003.1, forward strand.
GCGCCGCCACTGAAAGGGTCGCCCGCAAACGGCACAGATCTTGGTGGGACGCTCGCTGGGACGCGACACAGGCAAAAGGAATCGTCGTAGCTAAGAGATCATCAGCGACCAACACGCATCAATGAATGGAGCCCAGGCCCTCGTCAAATTGCTCGAGAACCACGGTGTTACCCATGTCTTCGGCATCCCAGGAGCCAAGGTCGACAGCATGTTCATCGCCCTGCTCGATTCACCGATCGAGCTGGTGCTCTGCCGTCATGAACAGAATGCCGCGTTCATGGCCCAGGCCTTCGGTCGGCTTACTGGAACAATCGGTGTGTGCCTGGTGACCTCTGGCCCCGGTGTCACCAACTTGGTGACGGGTCTGGCCACCGCCACATCGGAGGGTGATCCAGTGCTGGCCATCGGCGGTGAAGTGCCCCTCGATGACCGCTTCAAACACACCCACCAGGCACTGGACGGTGTGGATGTCATGCGTCCAGTGACGAAGTTTTCTCAATCCGCGCTCACCGTGCATGACCTGCCGGAGGTGTTTGGCAATGCGGTGCGTGCTGCGGAAAGTGGGCGCCCCGGAGCGGTGTATCTCGGTCTGCCCAAGGATGTAGGGCTGGCGACATTGGATGCACTGCCACCTGGCGCCTGGGGGCAGTCCCACTCGATTGGACCCGCCCCAGTGGCGGCATTGCAGCGGGCTGCAGAGGTCCTCAACACCAGCCGCAAGCCGATCGCTTTGCTGGGCATGCAAGCGTCTTCACCCCAGCTAGCCGAGCCCCTCCAGCGCTTTTTGCAGGCCGCCGCGATTCCGTATTGCTCCACGTTTCAGGGGCCTGGCCGCTGGGTTGTCCCCGAGCACTTCGCCGGTCGGGTGGGTCTGTTTCGCAACCAACCGGCCGACAAATTACTCGACGAAGCAGATGCCGTGATCACGATCGGCTTTGATGCCGTGGAATTTGATCCGAGCCTCTGGAACACCGGCAACCCCCGCCCCTTGATTGCCGCTGATGTGGTGGCACCAGATCAGGACCAGGCCTTCATCCCCGAAGTGGAGCTGATCGGTGACATTGGCGCCAGCCTCGAGGCTTTACAGGGGATGTTGAAGCTGACGGTGGAGGAGGACTTCCGCCGATCAGCCGCTGAGCGCATGGCGGAACTGCACAGCACCGTGGCCGAGGGGGCCCAGATGGGCGGATGCCCGGTCCCTCCCCTGAGGGTGGTGCACGACATCCAACAGGTGATTACTCCTGAAACGATTCTGGCCCTGGATGTTGGCTCCCATTACATCTGGATGAATCGCTATGTACCTGCCCAGCATGCCCGTCAGGTGCTGGTGAGCAACGGCCAGCAGACCCTCGGGGTTGCCCTGCCCTGGGCGATGGCGGCGCGGTTGCTCTATCCCGATGCTCCAATCCTCTCCGTATCAGGGGATGGCGGTTTCCTGTTCACAGCCACCGAACTGGAAACGGCCAAAAGGATCGGCAGCCGATTCGTGCATCTGATCTGGAACAGCCACTCCTACAACATGGTGGAATTCCAGGAAGAAGCCCATTACGGGCGAGTTTCCGGCGTGAAGCTCGGCGACTACGACGTTGTGAAATTCGCTGAGTGCTTCGGCTGCCGCGGCCACCGAATCGATGACCCCGACCAACTGCTTCCCCTGATCCGTGAGGGGCTGCAACAGGACGTGCCCGTGCTGATCGACATCCCGGTCGACTACTCAAAGAACCAGCGTTTGATGCAGGACGTCTACCAGGACTTCATTCACTGAACACGACCGCCTATCCCACACCATGACAACCCATCCCGACCTCGGGCACACCCTGAGCCTGCGCCTTGGTGCAGGCCTCTGGCAGGCCCTGTGCGAAGAGAGTAGGCAACGTGGCGAATCTCCATCCCACCTCGTGCGAAGCCTGCTGAGCGAATCCCTCGACCTGGAACATCACACCCTTTATCAGGTCTCCACCTCGGGCGCTCTCGTCCAGGGCGTCTACCAGGGCTGCGTCACCGTTGCCGAAATCCTGAAACATGGCGACTTCGGCCTCGGGACCTACGACGGCCTCGATGGCGAGGGCATCATGCTTGATGGAGTCTGCTGGCAAGCCCGCAGCGACGGCAGTGTGCGCGAAGCACCTGCCGATGCTGAAGCCCCGTTCTGGGTGACCACCCGCTTCCACGCAGACAAGACAGCGCAGTTGAGCAACATCAAGGGATGGGAGGACCTGACTCAGCGCCTCGATGCACTGCGCGACAACGACAACCTGTTCGTCGGTTTGCGTCTGCGTGGGCACTTCAACTCCATCCGTTACCGGGTGGCCTGTCGCGCTGAAGCAGGCACAGACCTTGTCAGCGCCACCTCCCATCAGGCCGAATTCCAGCAGGAAGGGGTGAACGGCACCCTGGTTGGGTTTTGGACCCCCAGCTATGCCCGCACGATCAACGTGCCTGGATTCCATCTGCATCTACTGACCGATGACCGGCAACACGCCGGCCACGTCCTGGACCTGCAATGCGATCAGATCGAGGTGGATCTGCATCGGGAAGAGGCCCTGCATCTAGCTCTCCCTGAAACGCCAGCATTCCTCAAGGCCGATCTCAGCGGCGATCCTGCTGCTGCCCTGGCCGTCGCTGAAAGCAAACACAGCTGAACAAGCACTGTGTAACGGGCTGAACCAAAACAAAAATCAGTAGCCATTGCTACAGACAGTCGCTATGCTTGAACCACGTTGAGCCCTACTTCGGGCTGCAGTTCGTTCCGCGCCAGGCAACGGGGGCGTGGGCACTGTGGAGTTCAACCATGAACACCCTCGATCTCACCCGCAACCGCATCCGCAAAGCGGAGGCGCTGAAAGAAGCCCAGCGACTGATGGCCAAGGCCTACAGGGGCGTTGAGTACATCGACGCCCATCACACGGCCCAGAAGCCCCAGAAACCCTCGGAGCTTCGCTACCGCGGCGTTCGTTACAGCGTCTGATTCAACCAGTCACTGCCAATCATCCAGGGCTCCGTTTCGGGGCCCTTTTTGATGGAACGAGATCAGGCACAAAAAAGGCGGGTGTCTCACGCCCGCCATCCGGTTCACCAAGCAGAAGCGAGCTTCTGCTGAAATGATTCTGCCGCAGCTCTGAGGCTCTACAAGCGCTGCTTCAGCGATTCGGCCCCTCGATCTGTGACTGAATCTGATCGACGTCCTGCGCAAGCGGTCGGCGGCGACGCTCCACCTGCACAAACACAAGCCAGGCCAAACTTGCCGCCAGTCCCCCACGCCAGTCGGAGCGGAGAAGCTCGAGAATCGCAACGGTGCTGGCTCCGATTCGCAAACCTCGGAGCACGAAGCTGACCACACGCTGCTGCAGCTCGGGAGTCAGCGGCATGGACGACCAGCGTTCTGCTGACACATCTCCTGGTCAAGAAGGTCTTCGACCAACATCAACAACGCCATTCCCATGAGGGAAAGACTGGATCCAAGCTCAGTGAGACCAGAAGTTTCCAGGGTGCGAGCGGCCTGCAGATGCTGGGACCAAGTCAGTCGCATGAACAGCAAGCAACCTTTTCAATCTGACCGTCAATCAGCACAAGCGCGAGCTCATTAACAACCCGAAACACTGACATTCACCCGTCTGGGTGGCCATTGCTACAGCTCCACAGTGCCCGCTCGATACATTCACGCCATCCTCAGGAGGCTGATCATGTCGTCGGGAATTCAGTTCACCACCGAGCAGCTCTTTCATGTGGAGCAGTTCAACCGCGCCCTCGATGCCACCACCGACCCAGGGCAACTGCGCGATCTCGCCAAACAATTACTCCAGGCCTGGCAAACCCAAAAAGCTGCCACCAACTGGATCCTCAACCAGCAGTTGCAGAGTTCATCCAATGCCCTGGCGATGGCCCGCAACTTGAACAGAAACGAGTCGGAGGCAAACCGCTACTCAGCCGACGAGCCATAACAATGACGGCGCACCAGCGCCATCACCTGCTCAGGATCGGATTCCAACGCATAGGCCTCCCGTTCTGCTGCCTCCACACTGGGCTTCTCCTTGGAAAGCAGCAGGGCGTAGCGGTCAGAGGCAATGCCACCGCCTGCGCAATCCTGAGCTACATGCACTAATTCATGGCTGATGGTTTCCACCACCTGGTCCTCGGTGTGGATCAACTCGGTGGAGAGACAGAACACATTGGAACCGGAGAAGTAGTGGCCCACCAAAAGAGGGCCATCACAGAGCGGCCTGTGAATCACAGTGGCTCCAGCGCGGGATGCCACCACCAGCAGCAGCATCAAAAGAGAAGAAGGCACAACCAGATCACAAGCCCTGCACTGAGGCCGATCAACAGAATCAGCAGCAGGGAAAGCCCCAAGCCTGCTGCCATGGCGATGCGGCGGGTGCTGCGGGGAAACAGCAGATAGAGACTGAGGCCAAATGCCAGAGGCCAAAGGGGCGGAATCAGGAGACAGACCACGGTGAGCGCTAGAAGCTTTCCCCTGTGGTGCAGCTCCGTTTGCTCCTTCACACGCAACTGATCCTGTTCCTGCGCGCGGGCGACAAGCTCATCGTCACTGGGCCAGCGCCCCAGCTCGCGGGCATGATCCAGCTCCTGTTCGATCTGTTGTCTCTGGGCGGAATCAGCCATACCCCAGCCTAAATCGAGCAGGATGGGCGTCCACCGATGGCTGAACGATGCGCGAAATGAGTCTGCTGGAACTGGTGATGCGCAACGTCGCCAAGGTAGCGGCGGGATCTGGGATCGCCGCCGTGCTGCTTTGGCTCACCTACGTGATGCTTGACGTGAAACACATGCAAAGCGGGTTCACGCTGCCCACCAACTGAGGAGAACGTCAGGCGGCAGCGGGTTGGCCAGCGATGTAGCTGGCTTGCACCGCTTCGCTTGCAGCTTCCTGTGCGGCTTCGGTCACGGCGTACTCACTGACATCCGATCGCATGCTGAGCAGCTGACCATTCATCGCCATCTGCCAGATCTCCACCCTGGAATCCTTAGGAGCGTTGAACCAATACGTTTCCGCGGGCATGACCACCTTCTCCAGATAAAATCGGTTGTCACCGATACACTTCAACACCACCATTTTCGGAGTGGTGTTGCTGTAAAGGCAGTCCTGCATGGATCGATCAGAAGCTCTCACCACAGTGGGGGGGACCTGTCGAGCAGAGTTGTCGGAACCAACACAAAACCAGGGCGTTTTCAGATTTTTTTCAGAAATCAAATCTCAGGCAACGAAGCGACGGTATAGCCAGCGCACAAAACCGCCGATCACAGGCACCGGGGCAAAGGTCGGTCCAACAAAATCGAAGTAATCACGATGGTCCACGACCTTGCCCTCAGCATTGAACTGGAGGCGGCTGGTGCCCGGGTAGAGGAACTCAATCCCTTTGATCTTCAGCCCCATCTCCCATTCCACAAAGGCGGTGTCCCCCTCGATCGCAATCGCAGCAGGCGCCAGGAACACATCGTCACAGCGCTGAATGAGCCCGTCCTGAGCTGCGATATAGGCAGCGATCCCGTGCTTCTCCTGGGTGGGATCCTGAAAATGCACAGCATCGTCGTAAAGCTCCCGCCACTGGGCCTCGGAGGGAGCGGGCTTGCCGTAAGGCTTGGTGAACAGAGCGCGCAGGCGATCAGCGTCGGGACGGTGCATCAGTCAGGCCCCGAAGGGGTGGGGAAGGGGGCTCAGCCTATGGAGACCGTCGATCCAACGAGACATCAGCATCAGTCCGATGCCTGGGTCAGCTCATGCAGAGCTGAATAATCGCCGGAATCAAGAGGTGTTCCCTCGGCGCCTGCAAGCAGAGCCGCCAGACCATCAAGACCGTGGGCATTCACCCCGGCGAGGGCCGCCTCCCTCAAGAAGAGCTGAAGATCCTTACGCAGAAGGGCGGTGCTGAAGTTGGGGTCGTCGTAGTGGTGCGACTGCATCCGTTCAAGCTTTTTATCGACGGTGGGGGCGTAGAGCGCCGATGGCCGCAATACCTCCATGAAACGCTCCACATCCAGCCCGGAAGCCTGAACCAGTCGCAGGGCTAGGGAATAACCGTGGGTGAGGCTTGCAATCAACTGGTTGAGCGCGAGCTTGGCAGCGGCACCGGTGCCCACAGCTCCCATCAGACGGGGCTGGGCGGACAGGTGAGCAAGCAGAGAGCTCTGGCGCGCGAAGGTCTCCTGGTCTCCCCCTGCCATCACCAAAAGAGTGCCCGCCAGGGCCTCCGGGCGGCTACCGAGCACGGGCGCTTCGAGATAGAGGCCCCCTTGCACGCGAGCCTGAGCGGCCAGCGCCACGCTTTCACTGATCCCCATGGTGCCCATCGGCATCAGGCAGGCTCCCCCAAGCGCTCCAATCCGAGTCACCACCTCAGCTGTGACTGGACCATCGCGAAGCACCGTGATCACAGTGGCGACCCCCTGAGCAGCCTCCGCAGGATCGCCAACGACCTGCGCACCGGCTTCCGCCAGCAATCGGCAGCGGTCAGGGTTGCGATTCCAAACACGCAGGCTGATGCCCTGAGATAAGAGACGCTGAGCAATCGCTGCACCAAGCAAGCCTGTGCCCAGCAAGGCAACCGTTGTCGTCAAGCAGCGATGGCCTCCATTTCGGGCTGAAGCAGCACGTCGCGGGCATTGTTCAGACGCGTCATCATCTCCGGGTCACCTCCCTTATCGGGATGGTGTTGCACAGCGAGCGCTTTGTGGGCACGTTTCACCGCCTGCTCCGTTAAGCGACCGGACAGAGCCAGCCCAAGGGTCTGGCGGGCACAGATCGCCTCGAACTCAGGGTCGCGCCCTAGGGGCTGGCGCTCACGCTGATGGTTGGACTGACCCGGTTTGCGTTTGCTGTCCCTTCGACGTCTGCCAGGACCTTCAGCGGAACCGGTCGATCCGAAGCCGTTGCCAGCCATTGCGTCGTTTTGAATTCACACCACCTTGCTTGATCGTCGGCCCAGGCTCCGGTGACGCAGCGAACAGGCAGTCGCTCAGATCGGGGCAGCTCAGATCAGGAAAGGTCAGATCAAGACCATCGGGCTCAAGCCAGAAAGGGGCGGGGGTCCTGATCAAAGCGATGCTGCAGAGGCAGCGGCTCTGGCTGAGCCGGCCCATCCAGAGCCGCGGTGGCTTCAAGGGCCTGTCGAAGGCAGCGAGCACTCAGAAGAGGCATGTCGCGGGGAACGGAGATCCGATCGCGCAGGTTGCGCAAGGCCAGGGCGGAACCGGGTTCCGGCTGAACAGGTTCCCCGTGCAGCATGCGCGTGAGTGCAGCACGAAGGGGCTGATCGAAGCCAGAACCGAGCGAGCTCCGCTGCACCAGGGTGTGGCGATGGCGAAGAACCCGCTCCAGGGCACGATGTTCCGGGGAGGGATTCGAGCCATCGGAGTCCTGACTCCAACGGGTCTCCCAGCCGGCAATTCCCTCACCGCCATCGATACGACGAGCCAGGTCCTCCTGAAGAGGATTGGGGTGAATCCAGCAGCCCCCCATCTGAGGGGGCAGATCGTGGGCATGGGTGTGAGCATCACTCTGCGTGCCCCGATAGGTCTCTAGCTGCTCGAGGGCTGTGAGCCAGCGATCGATGCCGGGATGGTGCTCGCGAAGCAGAAATCCCTTGAAGTAGGCGAGTGAGGCGTTCATCCGTTCCACGTAGGGAATGAACACCAGATCGGCCGTCCCGGGGATCTCCCCAGCCGGAGCCGCGGGATCCAGCCAGGAACCTGCTCCATCCGCCAGGGCTGCTTCCATCTGCATCGCCACGCGCTGAAACTGATCACGGGCCAACGCGTCCTGGCGTTCACTGAGCCCCGGAGAGCAGAGCCACAAACACCAGGCGCGGAAGAGACGTCGCTCCAGGTCTCGCAAGCGGCGGACCGCTGGATCTTGCATCCCGGCGCCCAAGGCACCGAAGGTCTGCTCAAGCGCTTCAAGAATTCGATCGCTTTCGGTGATCAGACGAGCGTCGATTTCAAGAGCCGGAAGCATTCCTGAAGGCACCTTGGCGGTGAACCAGGGTTCTTTGGGGCCGTAACAGCGCATCGTCACCTTGCGGATCCGGTAGGGAATCCGCCGGAACTCCAGCCAGAGCCAGACCTTCTGGCAGTAGGGACACCAGGCATGGTGATCGCGGTAGAGCGTGACCCGCACAGCGGACTCCGGCTCGCCGAACAGACGCAGGACGGCCTGAGCGTTGGTGGGGCCGTGCACACGCTCGGCTGGCTCAGGAGCAAGGGCGAGAAGTTGCTCCCAGCTCAACGCATTGCTGGAGGCCGTCACCATCGCAACTCCAACCACTCCAGCGATCTAGGGCTAAAGGATGGCAGAAAAAAAGCGCCCGCTGGTGTGAGGAAGACGAGCGCCGATTTCCCAGCCCCATGGTTAACGCCTCGTAAAGACGTCCGGCTGTTCAATCTGCTACCGAATCGAGAACAAAGCGATAACGCACATCCCCAAGGCGCAAGCGCTCGATGGCCTCATTGACGCGATCCATCGGCAGACGTTCCACCCGAGGGCGAATGTCATGACGCCGGCAGAACTCCACCATCTTCAGCAAGCTCGCGGGCGACGAGGTGGGACTACCGGTGATCGATCGCCGCGACGCAATCAGATCAAAGGCCGCCACGCTGATCGGCTCCAGCACAGCGCCAAGCTGATGCAAGCGACCGAGGGGGGCAAGTGAGGCCATCACTGCCGACCAGTCGAGGGATTGGTTCACCGTATTGATCACGAGATCGAAGCGACCGGCGCAATCGGGCAACGCCTCCAACAGCTCCACGTGATGGGCGCCGAAGCGCCTCGCCTCCTCCGCCTTGCCGAGGTTCGTCGTGAGGGCCGTGACCTCACAACCCCAAGCGCGGGCGAACTGCAGGGCCATATGCCCGAGTCCCCCAACGCCGATCACAGCCACACGAGAGGTGGGCGACACCGCCTCGTCGACCAAAGGAGCGAACACAGTGATCCCTCCGCAGAACAGAGGGCCAGCGATAGCAGGATCCATCCCCTCGGGCAGTGGAATCGTCCAGTCCTGACGAGCCGTGACGTGGCTGGCGAATCCCCCCTGCCGCCCGACGATGGTGGCCTCCAGCGACCCGCACAGATTGCCCGTGCCGCCCAGACACTGCGGGCAGTGCATGCAGCTGCCGCTGATCCAACCCAGCCCCCTGAGCTGTCCGACCAAACCGGGATCCACCCCATCACCAACACGCACCACACGACCCACCACCTCATGCCCCGGCACCAGCGGATAGGCACTCATCCCCCAGTGGTTGTCGAGCATCGACAGGTCGCTGTGACAGAGGCCGCAATGCAACACCTGCAGCAGCAGCTCATCACGGGCAGGCTCGAGCATCGGCCGCTCAGCCCGCTCAAGGGGAGCACCGGCCTCGCGGGCCTGCCAGACAGTGACGCCCATCGGACGACGCAGCAGAAGACCCACGTTCTAGTCACCCAGCGCAGCAAAGCCTGCCCAAGGACACACAACAAACACCGATCACCGTTGACACATTTGTACTAGCCACCTAGAACATGTGTATCAGCGACGGACCAATGGCTCCCAGCTCCCCCTACGCACCGTTTAAGGCCGAGGACTGGATGCGCGCCTCCGTCATCACGCCCCGCAAGCGATGCCAAGGCACGGTTGGATCCAAGACCCCCACACCAGCGACACGAAGCGTTTCCACGCCGATGAAAAAAGCTGGCATCGCGATCCACGCGTGTTCGTGGATTCAGGGCGACCTCTTCCAGGTCAGCCCCCTTTGCTGAAAAACAGAGTGCACCTTCGCCGGGAAACCGCTGAATTGCTTTGGCGCGAACTGCTTCGCGTGGGCTGGCGCACCTGCGAGCCCCAGTGGGGCAGCGATGCAGATATTTGAGCGATTCAGCTGAAGCGGTAATGCTTGCGCACGGGTTGGTGCACGTCCCAGGTGCATTGCAACCCTTTGGGAAATTCGACCAAATCTCCTGCGCCAAAGCTCACGGGCTCACCCATTTCTGGAGTCACAGTGACGGCTCCTTCCAGCAGCAGGCAGGTCTCATGCTGCTCGTAGTGCCAGGGGAACCGGCTCACTTCACAGCCCCAGATCGGCCAGTCCCTCGCCCCCAAAGCAATGATCACGCTTTCGGGGCAGGGAGAGGTCACACGAATCGCCACAGCATCAGCAGCAGTCCTGATCAACCATGATTACGCGGCGCCAGGCCATCTCCTGCCAGCAGTCCCCGCTCCCAACGTGACACCTGCCGCATCACCAGGCCAGTCGCGATTGCCAGCAGCACGCCGAGGAGGCTGAGGGCGCCCAACTGACCAAGTCCAATCAGCACCGCCGACAACCAGAGCCCACCCCAAAGCCAGGGCTTCAAGGCCCGCAAGCGCTTGAGAGCCTGCGCACAGCTGCGGCACTGTCGAGTGTGACTGTTGTAGCGATCCATCAGGCTCTCCAGTCCCTGCCGCGGCGGCAGAACTTGACCAGCGAACGGCTCCCCACCATGGGCCTTGACCCAGCGATGCAGAGCCGCCACGTAGCGATCAGCTGCTGTCGGCAAGTAAAAGGCCCGCTCCACCGCGGCACTGCCACCCGCCGCCGCCAAGACCCGCTCCTGCCAATGCAGGAACACCTGATCGTCTTCCAACACCTTGTGATTGCCGATGTGCTGCAGCCAGCGGGGCCTCAAGCCCAGCAGCAGCCTCGGAGCCGCAGCCTCAAACTGAAATGGGAAGCGGGCGAAGAGGCGGCACTCACCACGACGGATCGGCACCGCGTACACCACCGTGAGAATTCGGCCAAATCCCTTGGCCGTCAGGTCATGCCACATCAGTTGAGGGGCACGGAAGCGCGTGAGCTGGGAACCAAGACGCCCCCGTCTCGGCCCCTCCTCCCACAGCCCCTCAAATCCGTCATCGCCCTCTCGCGTGATCTCCAGCTCAACGGGAGCGGCATTCTCCCGCCGCCCCACCGTGCGGTGGTGGGTGAAGGGCACATGACTCACATCCAGCACGTTCTCCAGCAGGGTGAGCGCATCCATCGGCAGATCCCGGAAGGTGTCCTGCACAATCCAGCCATCGGCCCAGCCGGCACCCTCCTCCCGCAACAGGGGCACCAACGGAAGGGTCTGCGGATTGGCCGAGGCCGGATCGCCGCTCCACACAAACAGAAGTCCCTGCCCAGTCGCCGTCGGAAGCGCCTGGCAGCTGGATCGACGAGCCTCCGGCGCGGCCCCATCCCCCATCTGGGGGATACTGCGGCAGGTGCCAGAGCCATCGAAGCTCCAACCGTGATAAGGGCACTCCAACTGCCCAGCCCCATTGATGCGTCCCTCACTCAGGGGCACGAATCGATGCGGACAGACGTCTTCAAAGGCACGCCAAAGCCCAGACTCCCGATCCCACCAAATCACCAGATCCCTCTCGAGCAGGGTGAAGCGAGCGGGCCTCAAAGGGTCGAGATCGCGCAGGTAGGCCACGGGCCACCACTGATCGCTCCAGCTGGGGGGCATCGTCAGGACACAGGTGGCGTCATGATCGCCCCATGGGCAGCAACACCGTGACCTCAAGCCGATGATCGAATCCGGCACCTACGGCAATCCGCCGCGCACACGGCGTCAGGACTATTCGCATGTCCTCCTGCAGCTGCTGAGCCGCATGCGCTACGACCTGCTTGTGCTGTTGGCCGTGACCGGCCTGGTGATGCGTGATGTCATCCCAAGGGGATGGGTGGAAAGCGATGAGATCGTGCGCATCCTTGGCATCGCCGTGTCGATCTTCATCGGTTTTCGCAACACCCAGGCGATCAGTCGCTGGTGGGAAGCGCGCAAGCTCTGGGGATCCATGGTCAACCACAGCCGAAGTTGGGCTGACACCCTCGCCGCCCACCTTCCCGCTTCCCCCACCGGCCGGCGCTGGTCCAGATCGCTGGTTCGCCTGCAGGTGGCGATCGTTTGGCAACTGAACTTCCAGCTCCGCAACTATTGGCATCGAGATCTGCGCAGCCTTCAGAACGGACTGCTCGAAGGCCTGCGGCTGCCAAGCACAACCAACCTGCGTCAACTCGGGATGCAGCGGGGGCTCTGGTTGCAGCGCCTTCACGACGAAGGCTTGATCGATGGCTGGGGGCGACAGCAGCTGATGGAGTTGGGCAATGCCTGCACCGATGCGATCGGAGGCCTGGAGCGCATCCGCAACACTCCCCTGCCGGCGTCCTACGACGTGTTCGTGCGGGTCATCAACTGGGTCTTCGGGATCCAGTTGATGCTCAGCTTCCACTACCAGGACGCAGGGCGCTTCAGCAGCTTCAACGGCTTCATGATCATGCTCTGCTTCCTGATGGCCGAGCGGATCGGCGCCTACGTGGAGGGCCCCTTTGATGCCGATGGCAGCAGCTTCTCGTTACCTCTCAACAGCATCTGTCTCACCATCAGCCGCGACCTGCTCGGCTCCGAGACCGATCATGTGCTTCACCTGCAGTCGCAGGATCCCGTGCGCTGGACCTAACCATGGACTCTCTGCTCCGTCTCACCCTGCCGATGATCCTGGGGCTCCTGCACCTGATCGGGCCGGTTCCCGCCGACCTTGGTGTTCACCAGGGGCAACTCAGTCCTTGCACCTCGAGCGCCCACTGCGCCCGCCAGGTCTGGAGCGTGAGCGATCCGCAGCAGACGCTCAACAGCCTGGCTGCCCAGCTCAGCGAGGCCCCACGAACAGTGGTTGAGGAGCTCAGCAACGACTATCTGCATGCCACTTGCAGCAGTCGACTGTTCGGCTTTGTCGACGATCTCGAGCTTTATGCAGACCAAGACAACCAGCAGCTGCAAGCCCGATCCGTCTCGCGACTCGGGGATTCCGATCTAGGCGTGAACGCTCGGCGCCTGGAGGACCTCCATCAGCAACTGAGCAGTTGATCGGACAGGTCAAGGGCACTTTGAAGCGCCCCCTCGGCGAGCCCGTACCCAGAGCCAGCAATCCAATCGCCACAGAAACCCACCTGGCTTTGGGGACACCACTGCAGGGACTGGGGCAGTCTCCGACCAGTCGGCCGAGCCGCCCCCCAACGCATGACCCCCAATGATCGGGCCTGGGGCAACAAGCGCTCGAGTTCAGGCCAGGGAGCCAGGAGTTCCGGGAGCTGAGCGCGAAGCCGAGTCTCCTGTGCTGCGATCAAGGTGGGTTGACTTTCAGGGGTGATCGCCTGCCCATCATCGAGACCATGCACCACCAAACCGAGCCGTCCATCCCCTTGCCGTTGCAAGACCAGACGTTCGACACCGAAGCGTTCCCGTGCTGAGGCCGTCAGCCAAATCTGCCGAGGCAACGACGCATCACTGCCAGGAAGCTCCAGCATGAGATTCCAACGCACCGACGCGTCTAAATCAGCGATGGTTGCCAGGGCCTGATCCAGCTGTGGATCCGCTCCAACCGGCACCGCTGCACGAAGCGGCACCTCAGTCCAACCCAGCATGGCCAGGGAACGGGGATGGGCCAGGAGGGTCCCGGTCAGGACAAGTGAGCGAGCCTGCCAGGTGTCATCGAGCAGCCAGGCCTCGGGGCGACGCCGCAAGCGCTGGATCCTGGTGCCGTAGTGGGCCTGGGTGCCGGCTCCGCCAGCGCTGAGCAGCGCTTCCGCCACCGTCGCCATCGTCGGCTGACCACGCCAACGATGGCCAACCAGCTGTGGATCATCGGGTAGAGCCGTGACTCCTCCATCGGGATCCAAGCCAACAACCGGTTCCCGATCGGGCACCAGAACCCCTTGGATCTGCAGCGACTCCAGCAGCTTGGCCAGAGGCCCTGTGGGCTCGCCCGTCATGGTGAGAGTGGGAGCCCCATGGTCCAGCCGCCAACAGGGATCCTCACGGCGCCGCCTGGTCGCGGTTCGACCTCCCGGCCCGCGGCCTGCCTCCAGGACGAGGATCGTGCCCTGATAACCGCCAGCCCGCAGGCCTGCCACCAGGGCTGCGCCGGACAAACCAGCACCAATAACGGCCAGGTCTACGGGCCGCTGCTTGGACAGATCCATGCTTAAAGGACCTCCTCCATGCTGTGGACGACCGCTTGAACCATCACCGGGATCGTTGCTAGCGCATAAAAAAGACGGGTGGCGGCCCGTCTCCCATCTCCCGACGTGACGTCTCGAAGGTTGTCCCTCCCGACAGAGCTGTTATCGCGCAACCCGACCAGGGTGGCTGTAGGAACAATCACTTAATCAGTTGTTCAAGGGGTTGGGGCGATTGATCCTGGCGGCTGGTGACTTCGAGAATCCTGCCAATGGATGCCGGCGTTGCCAGGGCCTCCACGCAAGCCTGGGCCACCAGTCGCCGAGGGATGGAATCGCGCAGTTGTTGATCAGGGCCGGTCCAGACAATCCCTTCAGACTCCAGCTGCTCTTCCCGCTCAGAGAGACCGCCAGGGCGAATGACGGTCCAGTCCAGACCACTGGTTTCCAAGGCCCGTTCTCCGATCCGTTTCCACACCAAAATCAGACCAAAGAGATTGAGTGGGTGCCGCCAGCGTCCGGCGCAGAGTGAGCTGACGAGCAGAATCCGGCGAACCCCCAGACGCCGGCAGCTCTCCACCTGCCGCTGCACACCCCAGGCATCCACCCGCATCGGCGCGGTCAGGTCGATCGACGGTCGAGCCCCGGTGGCGATGACCAGAGCATCCACCCCCTCGAGGGCCTGATCCAGGGCTGCCTGATCAGAAAGCTCCAGTCGTCGCTGATCGCAATGGTTGAGGCTCTCAGGGCAGATGGAGCTAGGTCTCAGCAGCAAACGCGGCGTCTCGCCTGCCTTGAGAAGTTCTTCGGCAATCCGGTAGCCGGTCTTGCCGGAAGCACCGCTGATCGCAATCGTGCGCGCCATTGGGCGACCTCACGGAGTGGTGCGGGCAGCGTAACGATGGTGCTGCAAAGACGGCGTTGGATCACCGACGATGGGGGGGACCTGGTGGCCTCCAATGCCGGCACGCCTCTCTCAGGCCTGGACAAGCAGCTCCGCCCGCGAGGGCTATCGCCACTTCCGACTGATCCTCCAGGGGGGTCGCGGAAACGAGCGCTGGGTTGAACTCGAGCCCCTGCTGCAGCGGGGGCTGCGCCTTCGCGTCACCTGCCAGGAACTCAAAGACTCCAGCCAATGGCTGAGCGGCTGGCAACCGCTACCCCCGTCAGACGACTGACGAAGGCACAGGACGCGTGGCGATCACGGCGAAGAAAGGGTCCCCCGGCGCACCGAGCCAACCAGACACCCCCGTCGCCCGGGTGGATTCAGCAATCAGCTCGGGGCGAGGCCAGCCCTGGGCAAGCAACACCTCGGCCACGTAGGCCAGGTGCTCGCGATCATCACTGTCGGTCCAGACCTGGGGCGCCTTGCTGAAAAACATCCGGTTGCTGAAGGCAACGATCAGCTGCCCATTAGGCCTGGTGATCCGTAGCAGTTCGGCCGCCACCGCTTCCGGTTGCTGCAGGTACTGCCACCCCGCAACGATCAGCGTGCAGTCCACGCTGGCATCGGCCAGGGGCAAACGCTGATCCTGATTGAGGTTCTGCACCCAGTGGCGATCAAGGCGGTCATTGGCCCTCAGTTCCTCGGCGTTGAGCCCATGGCCAATCACTTGCTCGTACGTCACTTCATCAGGGAGATGGCTAACCCAGCTGCTCATCAGATCGAGCACCACCGCGCAGCTTGGGATGCGCTGCCTGTAGAGCGCGGTCAATCGTTGACGGAAGGCACCATCAAGGTGATGCACAAAGCGCGGCTCTGCATAGAAGAGCGCGTCATCGGCACCATCGAGCTTGGTGCGCTGAGCTTGAGTCAGCACCTGCACCACCATGGATTCCGCTTCAGCGCAACCCGCAGACGCTAGGCAGCCTCCTGGGCCAGCTGGGCGGCGTCATCACTGGTCACAGGTCGAGACGGTTTCAGTCATGACTTCACTCTGATGATTCTTAGGGTGAATCCAGAACAAGTCACTGCTTTGACGGATCCTGCAACGACCCACCATCGCGTCCTCGACTTACTCCGTCGCACCCCTCCACTCGTGCTCCCCATGCTGGTGCTGAGTGCGGGGCTTGTGGTCGCCGGCGCCGTGGCCGTGAAAGGGATTCGGACCGCATCCGACACGATCACGGTGACCGGTGCCAGCACAGAGCGAATCCGCAGCGATTACGTGGATTGGACCGTGACAGTGAGCGGGAGTGGTCCCAGCCAACAGAGCGCTTACCAGAGCCTCCAACCGCAGCTGCAGCGCACGCTGGCCTATCTGGAGGAGCAGGGAATACCGGCCAAAGCGATCGGTCGGGGCGTCATCCAGTCCTCCAGCAATGACATCCGCAACCACGTGACCGGTGCGCTGATGAGCACCACCTGGACGGCTCGCCAACCGATCCGGATCAGCTCAGCCGACGTGACCCTGATTCGTGATGTCTCGATCCGAATTAGTGATCTGGTGGGCCAGGGGGTCTCGATCACAGTGGAGCCACCGGCCTACACCTACACGAAGCTGGCAGAGAAACGGGTCGACATGCTGGCCAAGGCCACAGCGGATGCTCGCAAGCGAGCGATCGCGATCGCCGACCAGGCGAACTCAGGAATCGGCGCGATCACCAAGGCCGATACAGGCACCTTCCAGATCACAGTGCCGAACTCCACGGAGATGGGCAGCTACGGCTCCTACAACACGAGCACGATCGACAAAGACATCACAGCCGTCATGGGCGTGACCTTCCGAGTGCAGTAGTCAAGGGGCCTCGCTGGGCAGAAAACGTGGGGCCAGTCGAACGGCCAGCACCACCGCAGCAGCTCCGTAACCGGCGAAGGTGGCCGCCTGCCCCAAGGAGGCGGTGGCGTACACCTCACGGGTGAGCAGCAACCAATCCACCAGTGAAGAAGCAGTTCCCCAGATCAGAACCCAGACAGACACGTACACCACTCCTCTCACTGTGCGATTCACTGGGCCCCGGCAACTGCCCGGACGCTAAATCAAGCCCTCTGTGACGGCGCAGCCATAGGGACGCTCCTCTCAACCAATCGCCGAGGTCCTCATGCGAACCGTTCGTCTTCAGCCCCCTTCCATCGACTGCTGATGACTGTGTTGCCTATAGACGTCACTCAGTAAATCCTGGTCAGTGACTGGATCCTGATCCGTCCCATCGGAGATGTGATCAAGCGGCCCCATGGGTTTCGGGTCTGCCTCTTGATCTTTCTCCTGAGCGGTTTCCCCGGCGAGCTCCCGTGCAATGACCCGTTCGTAAGCGCTTTGGGCAACTCCTTCGTCAGACCGGCGGTCCTGGGTCATGGATTCAGGTGGGAGATGACGCGGAGGGACCGTCCTCGAGATCGCAGCGATTAATCGCCTGCGCCTGAGGGTCTACCTGCTGGAGGCGCTGAAGAATATGACGCAGATCGGCACCGGCAAGTTCGCCGTTAACTTCCCATTTCAGGCTGGTTCCCCTGCGGGGATGACCGCTCTGCACCATGACCGTTGTCCAGGTCCGAAAACTCTGATCAATTGAGAGACCGCCCGACCAGACAACGGATCAATTCTTAATAAACCCTTAAGAGCCGTGAGGAAACAGGAGCGAGCCAAAGCGATTCAGGCGCACTTGGAAGCGCGCTACCCGGAGACGCCGATCCCCCTCGACCATTCCGATCCCTTCACCCTGCTTGTCGCCGTGCTGCTGAGCGCCCAGTGCACTGACCGCAAGGTGAATGAGGTCACACCAACCCTGTTCGCCGCGGGCCCCACTCCGGCCGCGATGGCCGCCCTGGAAGAGGCCGAGATCCTGCGTCACATCCGCCAGCTAGGGCTGGCCAATACCAAGGCCCGCAACGTCAGAAAGCTGGCCCGAATCCTCGTGGACACCCACCAGGGCCAAGTGCCGCAGACCTTCGAAGAGCTGGAGGCCCTCCCAGGCGTTGGCCACAAAACGGCCAGCGTGGTGATGGCGCAGGCCTTCGGAGTCCCCGCCTTCCCTGTGGACACCCACATTCACCGACTCGCCCAGCGCTGGGGGCTCAGCTCAGGCCAAAGCGTCGAGCAAACCGAACGAGACCTCAAGCGCCTGTTCCCGATCGAAGCCTGGAACAAGTTGCATCTACAAATCATTTTTTACGGGCGTGACTACTGCACGGCTCGGGGTTGCGACGGCACGGTTTGCCCGCTGTGCCGAGAGCTGTATCCCAAACGCAACAAGCCTGTGCCTTGGCGGAAGGCCTGAAGGAGAACCACACGAAAATCCCCCTCGTCAAAACCCTGTTACAGTTCTTATCAGTTGATCGGTCATCCCCATGGAGCGCAATCAAGCCAGTGACAAGTGGTTCCAAGATTCAGCAGCTCGCTCCATCCACCAAGAACAGCTCTCCAGGGTTGAGCTTTTCAATGGTCGCGCTGCCATGCTCGGCATTGTCATCGGCATCCTGACCGAAGCACTGACTGGCCAGGGCATTGTTCACCAGATCGGCCTAGGCCCCCTCGTGGACGGCTACGCCGCCTGCAGCGCCCGCTTCCTGCCCTTCTGCTTCTGATCGCAAGCATCCACCCACGTCCACCAACAGGCGTCCATCACAGAGGTAGGGTGATTTGCCGCGAGTGGGCGCCATGGCAAAGAAAAGACGGAAACTCAGCAAGCCGATGGAAGCTGAGATCAGCGCTGCTCAGAAAAAAGTGGAATTGATCTCAGCCAAGATCCGCGATATTCGCGAAGAAGATATTCAGAATGAATATGCAGAAGCCTTTTCGAGGGTTCATGCCGCAGTCACCCACTTGGCCAAGCTCTACACCCTCGAGGGGGTGACCGAGGAAAGCGAAGGTACTCTTGCTCTCTATCAAGGCTTGATACAAAGCTTCGAAGAAGAATACGAGCTTTGACCCCAAGATTTCAGCGAAGCAATCAATCAATGCTTTGATCGCTGGCTACAGAGACAAGCCTTGAAAATCGTTGTTTTTTAGATAAAACGAGTTGGCATTCTGTCGACCAGTCAATATCAATGTCAGAACTCACACGCCCGAGCAATCAGCAGGACCCCCCTCGTTGGTTTTCCCTTGCCTTGGCGTCTCGATGGCCGCTAGCCGTCGTGATTTCTGCTTGGGCCATCGCTGTCGCAACCATTCAGGTGCTCAAGCAACCGCTCCCTGTCGGTCTTCACCGCAATCAGCCCCTACCCGTCAGGCTGGTGGGTGGAATCACCCTGGATCAGGTTCGAGCACCAGTTCGCGTGCAAGGTGAAGAACCGCTGAAAATCGAAGCCTCGGCAACTCTGCCGGTCCGAGCAGACGTGGAAGTACCCGGCGGCGTTGCTGTCACGGGTGCAGTGAACGTGAGCGGCAACGTCAACGTTGACGAGGTGACCGCTCCTGTGACAGTGCACGGTCCTGACCAGGGTCCGATTCTGGTTGGGAGCCCGGAGGATCAGCCTCTCAGCGTGGATGGCAACGTGGATGTCAAACAAGTTGGCGGCAAAATCAAGGTTCAGCTGCGCAACGCAGCGCAATCAGTGCTGCCGATCCCGTGATCGCAACGCCACAGAGATTGCCGCCCCTCCAGCTGGCGGTGGTTGGCCATCTCGAATGGGTCAACTTCCTAGCTGTGAATGCGCTGCCTCAGGCTGGTGTGATCAGTCGCGCCCATCGCAGCCTCGAGGAACCGGCTGGGGCTGGAGCCGTGGTGGCTGTGCAGCTGGCTCGACTCAGCCGCAGGCCCGTGCTGTTCTTCACGGCCCTTGGCCGCGATGCCCATGGCGAACGCAGTGAAGCTCGCCTGCGAGAGCTTGGGGTGGAGCCGGTGGTGGCCTGGCGCGAGCAACCGACCCGACGGGGGATCAGCCTGGTCGACGGCAGTGGTGATCGGGCGATCACGGTGATTGGCGAGCGACTCACACCGCTCGCCAGCGACCCCCTCGACTGGGAGCGCCTGGAGGACTGCGACGGAGTCTTTGTGTCCGCCAGCGACGCCGCTGGATTGCGCCTGGCTCGTCAGGCCAGAGTTCTGACGGCCACACCCAGGCTGCGACTGCCGCTGCTCCAGGACGCCAGGGTGAAGCTCGATGCCCTGATCGGCAGTGGCCTGGATGCCGATGAACAGATCCCCTTGGACGCGCTTGATCCAGCTCCTGCTCTAACGATTGCCACGGAGGGTGCCGCCGGTGGCACCCTGACCCCTGGGGGGCGCTATTCACCCGAGCCCCTGCCAGGCCCCCTGGTGGAGAGCTATGGCTGCGGCGACAGTTTCGCGGCTGGCATCACCGCCGGACTCGCCGCCGGCTGGACCGTTGATGACGCCGTAACACTCGGGGCCCGTTGTGGCGCAGCCTGCGCCAGCCGATTCGGCCCTTACGGCTGACGGTGGTGGATGTGTTGGCGAACTGGCAACACCGTGAATAGGTTCCCGAAAGATGTGTGCTGAAAAGGAACCAACGTCATGTCAGATCTGAAGTGTCCTTTCAGTGGTCATACCGGAGCCACGACCCCTTCCGGCGGGACCACCAATGCCCACTGGTGGCCAGACCAGATCAACCTGAGCCTCCTCCATCAGCACCATCCAGCCTCCAATCCGCTCGGGGCTGAGTTCAACTACGCCGATGCCTTCTCCGAACTGGATCTGGAGGCGGTGAAACATGACCTGCAGGAGTTGATGACCGACTCCCAGGATTGGTGGCCGGCCGACTGGGGCCATTACGGCGCCCTGTTCATCCGAATGGCCTGGCACAGCGCGGGCACTTACAGGATGGCCGATGGCCGCGGTGGAGCGGGCCATGGCAACCAACGCTTCGCACCTCTCAACAGCTGGCCGGACAACACCAATCTCGACAAGGCACGGCGACTGATCTGGCCGATCAAACGCAAATACGGCAACAGGATCTCCTGGGCCGATCTGATCATCCTGACCGGAAACGTGGCCCTGGAATCCATGGGCTTCCGCACCTTCGGCTTTGCCGGCGGTCGCACAGACATTTGGCAGCCCGAAGACGATGTGTTCTGGGGGAAAGAAACCACGTGGCTGGGCGATGAGCGTCATGCCGCCGATGGACAGCTCAACAACCCCCTGGCAGCGGTTGAGATGGGGTTGATCTACGTGAATCCGGAAGGCCCCGAAGGCCATCCGGATCCGGTGGCATCAGGACGCGAGGTGCGCGAGACCTTTGCGCGCATGGGGATGACCGTGGAGGAGACCGTCGCCCTCGTCGCTGGAGGGCACACGTTCGGGAAATGCCATGGCGCCGCGGCAGCCGATCACCTAGAAGCTGAGCCGGAAGGTGCGGGCTTGGAGGAACAAGGACTGGGCTGGCGCAACCGCTTTGCCAGCGGCAAGGCGGAGCACACAATCACCAGCGGCATTGAGGGGGCTTGGAAACCGAATCCCACCCGCTGGGATCTGGGCTACTTCGAAATGATGTTCAGCTACGAATGGGAACTCAGCAAAAGTCCTGCCGGAGCCTGGCAATGGGTGGCCAAAGATGTGAAACCACACCACATGATCCCCGACGCCCATGTGCATGGGAAAAGCTCGGCCCCGATCATGACCACTGCCGATCTCTCCCTGCGGCATGACCCAATCATGGAGCCGATCGCTCGTCGTTTCCATCAAGATCAAGGGGCTTTTGCTGACACCTTTGCGAGGGCCTGGTTCAAGCTCACCCATCGCGATTTAGGTCCCCGCGCTCTCTACCTCGGTCCGGACGTCCCCGAAGAGGTGCAGATCTGGCAGGACCCAGTTCCGGCCGTCAACCACCCCCTGATTGACGACGCAGACATCAGCAACCTCAAACGGCAGATCCTGGCCAGTGGCCAGAGCATTTCCGCCCTCGTGGCCACAGCCTGGGCCTCAGCATCCACATTCCGCGGATCCGATCGCCGAGGGGGTGCCAATGGCGGACGGATCAGGCTCCTGCCCCAGCGCACATGGGAGGTCAACGACCCCGAACAGCTCAATGGTGCTCTCGCTGCCCTGGAAGCGGTTCAAACCCAATTCAACAGCAGCTCCAGCAATGGCAAATCGGTCTCGATCGCTGATCTGATTGTGCTGGGAGGATGTGCAGCGGTGGAGAAAGCCGCCGCCGATGGGGGCCACACCGTGGTGGTGCCCTTCCATCCCGGCCGCACCGATGCAGGGCCGGAGCAGACCGACACGGCCTCCTTCAATGCCCTCAAGCCCTTGGCAGACGGGTTCCGCAATTGGCAGCGCAACGGCCTTCCCCTTCGGGCCGAGGAGTTACTCATTGACAAGGCCCAGCTGCTCACGCTTAGCGCCCCTGAAATGACCGTGTTGCTTGCGGGCCTGCGGGTGTTGGGAGCCAACACCGCCGGCAACCGTCAAGGCGTATTCACCCAAAGCATCGGTGTGCTCAGCAACGACTTCTGCGTGAATCTGCTCGACATGACCACCCACTGGACACCAACCAGCGAGGCGCAGGATGCCTATCTCGGTCGCGACAGCACAACCGGTGCCGAGCGCTGGACCGCCAGCCGTGCGGATCTGGTGTTTGGATCGAACAGCCAGCTTCGCGCCATTGTTGAGGTGTACGCCCAGAACGATGGCGGTAGCCGGTTTATTCGCGATTTTGTGAAGGCCTGGGTCAAGGTGATGGAACTCGATCGCTTCGATCTCCGCTGAGTGCCATCGGTTCAACAACCACTGAACAGGGCAGCAGCACGGGAGCGGGCGCGGCCGATCCAGTCATGCACCATTTCGCGATCCGCCTGGGGGCTGTGCCCCGCCTCCACGGCTCGATAAAGGTCGGCCACCGCCCAGGCGGTGGTCTTCGGATCCTCGCCATGACGAGGGATCAAATGCAAATGCAGGTGGCGAGCCCCCTCTCCGAAGGCAATCGCATAGACGCGATCGCAGCCGCTCAGCTCGCACACCAAACGTGATGCCCGCTGAACCACGCTTCCCCACTCGCGGGCCTCTTCAGGATCGAAATCCACGGGCCCGCCCAAGTGACGGCGAGCATCGAGAAAGCACCAACCAACCATGGGGGCCGGGATTGGATGGTGACGGAGTAACCACCGATCACTTCGCCAGATCTCGACAGGGTCCAGACGTGCTGGATCGCCATGCAAGGAACAAATTCCGCAGCTCAATTGCCCTTCGGCACAAACAGCTGGGACGCAGCCACAAGAATGCCAGCAATCAGCAGAGCGGGAAGAATGACGGCGGGGCCACCAGGGGCGGTTTGGGATGCAAACAGCACAGGCATGACCGAACTTGATTGACTAAAAATCAACAATGGCAGATTTGGATTCACAGACTCAGGGCAGACACCATTTGTCACCACAAAAAAGCCCCCTCCGAGGAGGGGGCTTTCCGGTTCAGTTGATCTGAACCTGTTGTTGATTCCAGATCAACCGATGGCGGGAGCTTGCAGAGCCACGGGGGTGGACTCAGCAGCAGCCAG